>JBBQLB010000024.1:0-40996 GCA_038327465.1 Sphingomonadales bacterium
GAAAGCGACGCGGAACGGATGCGCGTAGATCGGCCGCGCCTCGCGGATCATGTTGAGCCAGTTCTTCTGCAATTCAGGCGAGGCCTGTTCGGGGCGGCCGAGGCATTGCGGGAAGACGAGCGCAAAGCCGATCACGATCACCGCCCCCGCCGCGACCGCGAGCGCGAGCCGGACCCAGCGATTCTGCGGGTTTGCCCAGGCCAGCGCGAAGAGCAGCGCCCCCGCCACGACCATCACGCTCAGCCACACCGGCGTCAGCGCGTCACAGCGCAGGACCGCATTGGCGTAGGACGCGAACAGCGCGTAGCCAAGCGCGCTGCCGGCGCCGAGCGTCAGGGCGTAGAGCGTCAGGCGCGGCGCCTCGGCCCGGTCCCATACCCAGCGTAAGCTCAGGATCACGCCTGCGATCGCGGCGTAGGGCAGCATTTCGAGGCCGATCGAAAGCGACACCGCGCTGGCCAGCCCGACGATCGCGCCGCCACGCATCCCCTTGGGGTCGGACAGGCCTGCAACGGTCAGGCTCAGCATCGCGAGCTGCCAACCGTGATGGTCGATCCGCTCGGGCATATACATCAGCAGCGTCGCGGTGCAGCACAGCAACAGGAGGATCGCGAGCGGCCAGGCATAAGGGCTGACCAACCGCCGCACCGTCGCGCCGATGCCGAGAAAGGTGATGCTCAAGGGGAGCAGCGGCGCGATGCCGCACGCCAGCATCTCGGCCTCGCGTGATCCCACGAACGGGCGCAGCAGCAGGATGAGGCCAGCGATCGGCAAATCGACGATCCGGCTCCAATGCATGTCGAACCCGCCCGGCGGGTTCAGCCGGTACTGACGCAGATCGTACCAACCCTGCCCGCCAAGCCAGGCGCGGACTTGCATGAGGCGCATATTGTCGTCGGTATCGCCCAATTGCAGGAAATGGATCCCGGTCCAGCGCTGCGCGACGAAATAGACCGCGACGCCGAACCAGGCGAGCAAGCTGAGCGAGACCCAGTCGCGCTCCAGCGCGCGCGTGAACCGGCTGTGCCCGTGCAAATTGCTTCCCTCGACCATCATCGCGCTCTACTGCCGCATTCGTAAAGGGCAAGCGAACGTGACTGCAATCCGGCGACATATCGAACAGCTTCGGGCGAGCGGGATGCTCGGCGAGGTGATCCGCTTTGGCATTTCGGGCGTGCTCACGACGCTGATTTATATTGCGGTCTATTGGCCGCTGACGCGCTTCGTGTTCGAGCAGCGGCATGCTGTCTATGCGGTCCCGTTCGCCTTCGCCGTCGCCGTGACGGTGGGCTTTTTTCTGCACAGCCGCTGGAGCTTCGCGGGGCATGAAACGCGCGACGCCGACCCGCTGCGGCATGTCAAATTTGTCGGCGTGCAGGCTTCGGGCATCATGCTCAACGGGCTGATCACCTGGATCGGGACGGCAAAGCTCGGCTATTCGCCGATGGTGCCGCTGCTCCCCGCCATCGCCTGCGCAACGATCTTCACCTATTTCCTCAACCGCCAGCTGGTTTTCAAATAATGGCCCCAAATCTGATGGATCGCTCCTGATGGACCGCATCGTTTACGATCGTATGGCGGCGCATGATTCGACGCATTGGTGGTACCGCGCGCGGCGCGACATTCTGGCCGATTATCTGACGCGCGAGGGTGGCCTGCCTAAAGGCGCGCGCATCCTCGAGATCGGCTGCGGCACCGGGCACAATCTGCCGATGCTCAGCGCTTTCGGGACGGTCGAGGCGATCGAGATCGATCCGGCGGCGCGTGCGATCGCCAGCGAGCGGTTGGGCGCGCCGGTCGGCGATGCGCCGCTGCCCGAGCTGACCGGGGTCGAGCGCGGGGCCTATGATCTGATCGCGGTGCTCGATGTGGTCGAACATATCGAAGACGATGTCGCCGCTTTGAAGGCGATGGGCGAATGCTTGAAACCGGGCGGCAAGATTTTGATCGCGGTGCCCGCGCACCAATGGCTGTGGAGCGCGCACGACGTCGTCAATCATCACCATCGGCGCTACTCGAAGGCGACGCTCGCCGCCGCGATTGGCAAGGCGGGACTGACGCATAACGGCTTGCGCTGGTTCAACTCCTTGCTCTTCCCGCTGGCGGCGGTTTCGCGCATCGCGGGGCGGTTGACCGGCAAGGACGATAGCGACGATTCCCCCCCGCCACCCGCGCTCAACGCGCTGTTCGAGGCGGTTTTCCGGTTGGAGCGTCACCTGGTCGGCAGGGTGCCGCTGTCGCCCGGTGTGTCGATCGTGACGCTGGCTTCGGCCGGTCCTTCGGTTGGCGGCTCCGCGCAGTAACCGAGCGTCGCATGGCCCTGCACCGGGCCGACCACGTCCGCCACCAGATAGAGCGGGCGGCGCTTCGATTCGACATAGAGTCGTCCGAGATATTCGCCGATCATCCCGAGCACGAACATCTGGAACGCGCCGAGCAGCACGACGACCAGCATCGTCGATGTCCAACCAGCCACCGCGCTGCCGCTGAAGAAGCCGACCGCGATATAGAGGAACAGCAAGAGCGACGCCGCCGTCAGCGCGAGGCCGAGATGGCTGGCAAAGCGCAAGGGTGCGGTCGAAAAGCCGGTGACGGCGTCAAGCGCGAGCCGGATCATCTTGGCGAGCGGATAATTGGTCTCGCCGGCATGGCGCTCCGCGCGGTCATAGGGGAAGGGGACTTGCTTGAAGCCGACCCAGGCGACCATCCCGCGGATGAAGCGCGCCTGTTCGGGCATTGCCAGAAACGCATCGAGCGCACGCCTGCTCATCAGCCGGAAATCGCCCGTGTCGAGCGGGATGGCGGTATCGGTGACACGATCGAGCAAGCGATAGAAAGCGGCAGCGGTCGCTTTCTTGAACAAGGTCTCGCCCTCGCGGGATCGGCGGACTGCATAGATCACGTCGGCTTGGCTCGCGGTCATCGCTGCGCGCATGTCGCCCAATAATTCGGGCGGATCCTGCAAATCGGCATCGATGATCAGGATTTGCGCGCCCGAACAAAGATCGAGCCCGGCGGTCAGCGCCAATTGGTGGCCGTGGTTGCGCGACAGGTTGATCACCACCAGCCGCGGGTCGGCGGCGGCGAGGCGCTGCATCACCGGCCAGCTCTCATCCTTCGATCCGTCGTTGATGAGCAAGATTTCATAATCCTCGCCGACCGCCGCCCGCGCCGCGGCCGAGACGCGGCCGTGCAGCAGATCGAGGCAGGCGGCCTCATTGTAACAGGGGATGACGACGGAGAGGGCTGGGCGGGTCATGGCGCGGGCATAGCGAATCACTTCGCGCACGTCATGATGAAGTTGCATTTTGGGCGACGGTAGACTAACTAGCTTAGCTAAGGAGACGGCCATGGCTACGACAGTTAAGATGCACGAAGCCAAAACGCATTTATCGAGCTTGGTCGCGCGCGCCGTGGCGGGTGAGGATATCGTGATCGCACGCGGTGATACGCCGATGGTGCGGTTGGTCGTCGTCGAACCGGCGATCAAGCCCAAACGCGTTCCGGGTCTGCTCAAGGGCAAAATTTCCGTTCCCGACAGCTTTTTCGAACCGATGTCGGAGGAAGATCTAGCGCTCTGGGAGGGGCGATGAGACTATTGCTCGACACGCATGCGGTCGCGTGGTGGTTCGAAGATAGCTCGAAACTTGGACGAGCAGCCCATGCAGCAATTTCCGAGGGCGATACTCTCGTGTTGGTCAGCGCGGTCTCAATCTTCGAAATGACGCTCAAATATCGGCTGGGCAAGTGGCCGGAGATTGCCGATTTGCTGGGCAATTTGGACGGGTATTTGCGAGGGCAGCGCTTCGACACCTTGTCGTTAACGCCGCAACACGCAGAAATCGCGGGTAATCTCGACATTCCCCACCGCGACCCGTTCGACCGCATGCTCATCGCGCAGGCGCAGGTCGAGAAGGCGCAATTGGTATCGAACGAGGCTTTGTTCGACGGCTTCGGCGTAAACCGCCTCTGGTAGCCTAGACCCGCGTCACACCATTGACCGCATCGGCCGCGCGCAAGGCGCCGATGACATGCATCAAATGCTGCACATCATGGACCTCGACGTCGATCGTGTTGGTGTGAAAGCCGGTGTCGCGATTGTCGAGGCGGAGGTTGACGATATTGGCCTTTTGCGCGCCGATGATCGTCGCGATCGTGCCCAGTGCGCCGGGTTCGTTCTTAACCTCGACCGAGATGCGCGCGGTCCCGCCCTCGGTCTTGTCGCCCCATGAGAGATCGACCCAATCGGCATCGTCGGCGGAGGCGAGCACCGGGCAATCGATCGTATGCACCTCGATCCCCGCATCGGGGCGACGCAGGCCGACGATCCGGTCGCCGGGAACAGGGTGGCAGCATTCGGCGAGATCGAGCGCGACGCCTGCAGTCAGCCCGCGGATCGAAATGGCGGAGGATTGCGGCGGCAGGTCGCGCAAAGCGTCGGCGCCGGCCGATCCCGGCATCAGCGCCTCCATCACCGCCCGGTCGGGGAAGCGCCGCCGCGCGATTGCTTCGAGCAAGGCGGGTTCGTCGGGCACTTTCAGTCGTTGCATTGCCAGCGCCTGCGCGTTCGCCGCGAGCGGGGCGGGCAAGCGCGAGACGAGTTCGTCATACATTTTGCGCCCGAGCGATTGCGTCTCGACGCGTTCCTTGTGGCGCAAATGCCGCCGGATCGCGGCGCGCGCCTTGCCGGTGATCGCGAAATTCATCCAGCCCGGCTGCGGCTCCTGCGCCTTCGACCGTAGGATCTGCACCTGATCGCCATTTTCGATGACGGTGCGTAAGGGAACGACACGCCCGTTGATCTTGGCACCAACCGCCTGATCGCCGAGATCGGTATGGACGGCATAGGCGAAGTCGATCGGCGACGCGCCCTTGGGTAATTGGTGCAGTTCGCCTTTGGGGGTGAAGGCGAAGATGCGATCCTGGTACATCGCCATCTTGGTATGTTCGAGCAGTTCCTCCGGGGACTCGGCGGTGTCGAGAATTTCGACCAGATCGGTGATCCAGCTATGCTGGGTGTCGGGCCGGACCTTGTTCTGCTTATACGCCCAATGCGCGGCGAGACCGAGTTCGGCCTCCTCATGCATTGCTGCGGTGCGGATCTGGATTTCGACGCGGGTGTTGTCGGCGTGGATCACCGAGGTGTGCAGCGAGCGATAGCCGTTTCGCTTGGGGGTGGAGATATAATCCTTGAAGCGCCCCGGCACCATCGGCCAGCGGCGATGGATCGTGCCGAGTGCCGCGTAACACGCCTCTTCGCTCGGCACGATCGCGCGGAACGCCATGATGTCGGAGAGCTGTTCGAAGCTGATATGCCGCTCGGCCATTTTGCGCCAGATCGAATAGGGGTGCTTTTCGCGGCCCGAAATGTCGGCTTCAATCCCGGCGCGGGAGAGCAGGAGTTTCAGCCCCGAGCCGATCTTGGCGATGCGGTCCCCGCCGCCTTCCTTGAGCTGCGCGAGGCGTTTGGTGATCGACTCATACGCTTCGGGTTCGAGCTGCGCGAAGGCGAGCGTCTGCATCTCCTTCATGAACTCGTACATGCCGATCCGCTCGGCGAGCGGCGCGTAGATATCCATTGTTTCCCGCGCGATGCGGCGGCGCTTGTCCTCCGATTTGATGAAATGCAGCGTGCGCATATTGTGCAGCCGGTCGGCGAGCTTGACCAGCAGCACGCGGATGTCGTCGGACATCGCCAGCAGGAATTTACGCAGATTCTCGGCCGCGCGCTCGTTTTCGGTCTGCGCCTCGATCTTGGACAATTTGGTCACGCCGTCGACCAGCCGCGCGACCGACGCGCCGAACAGCCGCGCAATCTCCTCGGGCGTGGCAACGGTATCCTCGATCGTATCGTGCAGGATCGCGGTCGCAATCGTTTCGTCGTCGAGATGCAGATCGGTCAGGATGCCGGCGACTTCAATCGGGTGGCTGAAATAGGGATCGCCATTGGCGCGCTTCTGGCTGCCGTGCGCCTGCATCGAAAAGACGTATGCGCGGTTGAGCAAAGCCTCATTGGCGTCGGGATCGTAATCAAGGACGCGATCGACGAGTTCGTACTGGCGCAGCATGTCGCGTCCAAGATGGCGTCGCGGAGCGCTGCTTTGCAACATATTTGCGCATTTGCCCAAGAAAAAGCCCCTCCCGCGCGGGGCGCGGAAGGGGCGTAGGTCTCTCGGGGAGGAGATCCTTACTTGGCGCGCGCGTTGCACTTTTCGAGCGCGGGGGCGTCGAACGCCTGGCCGCCCGCGGTGAAGGACGCCAGCTTGCCGGTACCCTTTACGACGAGTTCGCACATGATCACGTCGCGCTGCGTCGCCTTGTTGGCGGTGAAGGCGGTGGCGTTCCACTTCCACACGGTGCCGCTGGTGATCAGCATTGTCTTGGCGGGGGCGGCAACCGGAGTCGCGGCATAATAGGGTGCGTCGGCGGCGTTAGCGGCGATCGGGCTGAGCAAAGCGGTCGAGACCAAAGCGGCGGCAGCGAGGGAGAGCAGACGGATCATGGGGAGGCTCCTTTTTATTCAGTTGCGAATCACTACTTAAATGCTGCACATGCGAGTTGCAAGTGAAAACGTATATTTCATTCCCATGACGCGCAAAAATGCGATAAGGTGACAGATTATGGACGGGAAACTCCGGGAGCCCCTGCGGGAACTGGCGAGCTGCAGCCTCCCTGCTGCGCTTGAGGCGATGGGGGAGCGCTGGAGTTTCATGATCTTGCGCGCGGCCTTTAACGGCCTGCACCATTTCGAAGAATTTCAGTCCGAACTCGGGATTGCGCGCAATATTCTCGCCAATCGGCTCGGGCGGCTGGTCAATCACGGCATCCTGACGCGCACCGCAATGCCTGCGGACCGACGCAAGATTCACTATCAACTGACCGATAAGGGCTCGGCCCTGCTGCCGACCATGCTCGCGCTCCGGCAATGGGGCGAGCGCTGGGAAACGGGCTTTCCGGCGACCCCGGTGCTGGTCGATGCGCGCGATATGCGACCGATCGGCCCGATCGACGTGCGCGCGCACGACGGGCGGGTGCTGACCAAGCATGACCTGCTCTGGGCGTTGCCCGAGGATGTCGATTATGGCGACACCGAATTGCGCGCCGCCGAATAAGCGTGCCAAGAAACAACGGGAAACAATCCGCCAGTAGATTCCCGCGAAAATCTTGCGTATCGAGTGATCCGTGCCCAGCCTCCATGCCCTCGCCAATCCGGCGCGCTTCCTGAAAATCGCCAGGCCGCTGACGCCCTTGCTGTTCTGGGCGGGTGTGCTGCTGTTGATGTATGGCGTGTGGGGTGGTCTGACGCAGACCCCGGCAGATTATCTGCAGGGCGAGACGGTACGAATCCTCTACATCCATGTGCCGACCGCGTGGCTCGGCATGTCGGGGTGGAGCGGGATTGCGGTGTCGTCGCTGGTGTTTCTCATCTGGCGGCATCCGCTCGCGATGATTGCCGCGCGCGCGATCGCGCTCCCCGGCGCGGTGTTCGCGGCACTGTGTCTGGCCACCGGATCGATCTGGGGCCGGCCGACCTGGGGCACGTGGTGGCAATGGGACGGGCGGCTGACCTCGATGCTGCTGCTGTTTTTTGTCTATCTTGGTTTCATGGCACTGGTCCGCGCCGATGACGATCGCGCCGGGGACGGGCGCATCCCGGCGATTTACGGGATTGCTGGCTCTGTCCTGCTGCCGATCATCCGCTATTCGGTGGTGTGGTGGAACACGCTGCACCAGGGGCAGAGCATCGGCATCACCAAATCGAGCATCGACCCGACGATCCTGTGGCCGCTCTGGTTCACGCTCTCGGGATTTACATTGTTCTTTGCAGGTGTGGTGCTGATGCGGATGCGTACGATTCTCGCGCGGACCAAGGCCGAGGCACGGATGCGGCGGATGGCGACTGTCACGGAGGCGATGGCGTGAACCCCTGGCCGTTCGTCACCGCTGCCTATGTGCTGACGGGTGTCGCGTCGGTCGGGCTGGCCGTGTGGAGCTACCTCGCGATGCGGAAGGCTGAGAAGAAGTGAAGGCCAAGCATCAACGTTTGACACTCGGCCTGCTCGCGGTTGCGGCGGTCGGCGGGGCGAGCGTGCTGGCGCTCTCCGGCCTCAAGGACCAAGCGGCGTTTTTCTATGCGCCGGGCGACGCGAAGAAAAACCCGCCCAAGGCCGGTCAGCAGGTCCGGCTTGGCGGCATGGTCGCGGACCGCTCGATTCAGCGGCAAGCCGATGGGGTTTCGATGCGCTTCGTCGTAACCGATGGCATAGCCACGGTTCCCGTGGCGTTCCGCGGCATCGCCCCCGATCTGTTCCGCGAGAAATCGGGCGTCGTGGCGGAAGGATCGTTCAACCCCGACGGCAGCTTCACCGCGACCAATTTGCTGGCCAAGCATGACGAAAAATACATGCCGCCTGAAATGGCGGGCAAGATGCACGAGACGAAATCCCTGAAACAATGATCGGCGCACGATGTTAGCAGAAGCCGGTCTTGCCGCCTTGTGGTTCGCCGCGGCCTTGGCCTTGCTCCAATTGGTGCTGGCGGGGCTGGGCGTGTGGCGTTCCTCCGCCGTTCGCCCTGAGCTTGTCGAAGGGCAGCTTTCCGCGAGCACGGGGTCGCGGGTCGCAAGCGGGGCTTCGACAGGCTCAGCCCGAACGGAAGAAGAGGATAGCCTCACCGAAGAGATCATGGCCGCCGTCCGCCCGGTCGCGGTGGTGCAGGGGATCCTCGCGCTTGCCGCGATGTTGCTCTTGATCTGGGTGTTCGCGCGCAGCGACATGTCGGTGCTGCTGGTCGCGCAGAACAGCCATTCGGACAAGCCGATGCTGTACAAGGTGGCGGGCGCGTGGGGTAACCACGAAGGCTCGATGCTGCTCTGGGTGACGATCCTCGGCGTCGCCGGTGCCGCCGTCGCCTTGCTCGAACGCAGCCTCGCCAAGCCGACGCTGATCGCCACGCTCGGCGCACAAGCGGCGATCGCGCTCGGATTCTACGCATTCCTGCTCTTCTCCTCGAACCCGTTTGCGCGGATCAACCCGGCACCGGCCGACGGCAATGGCCTCAACCCGTTGTTGCAGGATCCCGGCTTGGCGTTCCATCCGCCGACTTTGTATATCGGCTATGTCGGTATCTCGATCGCGTTTTCGTTCGCGGTTGGCGCGATGATTACGCGCGATGTCGGCCCGGCTTTTGCGCGCGCGATGCGGCCGTGGGTGCTGGGCGCGTGGATTTTCCTGACGCTCGGCATCACGGCAGGTTCCTATTGGGCCTATTATGAGCTCGGCTGGGGCGGCTGGTGGTTCTGGGATCCAGTCGAGAATGCCTCGCTGATGCCGTGGCTGGCGGCGACCGCTTTGCTCCATTCGGTGACGGTATTGGCGACGCGCGATGGTCTGCGCGCCTGGACGTTGATGCTGGCGGTGGTGGCCTTCTCGATGTCGATGCTCGGCACGTTCCTCGTGCGCTCGGGGATTTTGACGAGCGTTCATGCCTTTGCGGTCGATCCGACGCGTGGCTCCTTCATCCTTGCGCTTCTGGCGATCTATATCGGCGGCGCGCTCCTGCTGTTCGCGCTCCGCGTCGGCACGGTGAAGCAAGGCAATACCTTCGATTTCGTCAGCCGCGAGGGCGCGCTGATCGCCAACAATCTGTTGCTGACGGTGATCCTCGGGATCGTGCTGATCGGCACGCTCTATCCGATTGTAGCGGCCGGGTTTGGCACGCAATTGTCGGTCGGGCCGCCCTTCTTCGACAAAGCGGCAGGGCCGGTCGCGCTGGCGTTGGTCGCGGTAATGGCGGCGGGGCCAATGCTGCGCTGGCGGCGCGATAGCGCGGAGGCGGTGCTCAAGCGGATGACGGTGCCGGTGTTGGCGACCGGGATCGTGCTGATCCTGCTGGTCGCGTTCGGGAACGTTGCGCTGCTACCGCTGCTCGGGCTGGCACTGGCGGCGGGGCTGGCGGTGGCGAGTATCGCGCCTCTGTGGAAGCGTAACCTCCGCCGCACGCCACTGTTCACTTACGGCATGGTAATTGCGCATCTCGGTATCGCAGTGAGTCTCGCCGGGATGGCGTGCGACACCGCCTTCACGCAAGCGACCTTGGTCGCCGCGCGCGTCGGCGAGCCGCAGCGCGTCGGGCCGTTCAGCGTGACGCTCGACGGGATCAAGCCCGTGGTCGGGCCGAACTGGTCGGCGCTGGAAGCGCGGCTCAGCGTGCAGCGTGGTGAGGGCAGCAGCATTTTCTACATGCGCCCGCAATCGCGCTTCTTCGCCAATCCGGTCACGGTGACGAGCGAATCGGCAATCGCGACGCGGTGGGATGGGCAGCTCTATACCGTGCTCGGCGAACCCGACGGAACCGGGCGCTGGCAATTGCGGCTGTGGTGGAAGCCGTTCGTGACACTGATCTGGTTCGGCGGCGCTTTGGTGGCGGTCGGTGGCGCGCTGTCGCTGCTCGGGCGCTTGCTGCGCGCACGACAAAGCAAGCTGCGTGAGGGCTACGCATGAAGCGCCCGCTGATCTGGGTGCCGTTCCTCGGCGCGCTCGCCTTGTTCGCGGTGATCGCGTGGGGGCTGTACAAGCCCGCGGACCGTGTCGTGCATTCGGCATTGGTCGGGCAACCGCTCCCGAAATTCGTGTTGCCGCCGATCGTTCCGGGCAAGCCGGGCCTGTCGACGGCGGCGTTCGCCACCGGCAAGCCGCGCTTGCTCAACGTGTTCGCGAGCTGGTGCATCCCGTGCATCGCCGAGGCCCCGCAATTGTTGAAATTGCAGCAGGCCGGGGTTGAGATTGACGCGGTCGCGATTCGCGATACGCCCGCCGCCATCGCCGATTTCCTCGCGCGCAATGGCGATCCCTACAGCTCGATCGGCGACGACCGGGCGAGCACGGTCCAGCTTGCGCTCGGATCGTCGGGCGTGCCGGAAACCTTCGTGATCGACGGGCAGGGGCGGATCGTTCAGCAGCATGTCGGTGACATCCGCGCCGACGAAGTGCCAGGCTTGATCGCAGCGGTGAGGAACGCGCGGTGAAGGTCGGAACATCCCGTCACCCCGGCCTTGTGCCGGAGTCCACTTCAGAGCTTGGCGCGGCACTCTGCGGCGTGGCGTTGCGCCCGCCGCACGGTGGGCCCCGGCACAAGGCCGGGGTGACGATAGGGATAGCGTTGCTAGCGCTAGCGCTAGCAACCCCGGCGCTAGCCGACAGCAACCAGCCGCCCGCGCCGCTCGCCAACGTGCAGTTGAAGGACCCGGCCAAGGAAGCGCAGGCGCAAGCGCTGATGCTCACGCTGCGCTGCGTCGTGTGTCAGGGGCAGTCGATCGCCGACAGCAATGCCGAAATGGCGGGCGACATGCGTTCGCTCGTCCGCACGCGGATCGCGGCCGGAGAAAGCCCGCAGGCGATCCGCGACTGGCTGATCGCGCGCTATGGCGATTATGTCAGCTATGATCCGCCGCTCAGCGCGACGACCGCGCCGTTGTGGATCGCGCCGCTTGCTTTGCTGGCGATCGGCGCCTGGCTCGCGCGGGCGAGTTTCAAGCGGCGGCGGCGAACCTCATGAATTTGCTGATCCTGCTGGCCGTGGGCATCGTCGCGGCGGTCGGCCTGTGGGCGCTCGGCGTATCGCGGCGCTTGTGGACGATCGCGGGGGCGGCGCTGATGCTCGGCGCGGCGGGCTTTGCGCTGCAAAGCCAGGCGCACCAGCCGGGCAAACCGACTGCGGCCGATGTCACGCCGATCACGGTTGATCCCGGCATGGTCGCGTTTCGCGAGCTGGTCTTCGCGCCGTCGCGCGAGGACAGTCTGGCGCTCGCCACTGCGGATGCGCGGCTGCAATCGGGCGATGCGCATGCGGCTGCCGAGGGTCTGCGCGCCGCAATCGCGCTGCGGCCGGGCAATGCGGTGCTGTGGAGCGGCCTTGGCTATGTGCTCGCGCTGCATGATGGCGCGGTGTCGCCGTCCGCCAAATTCGCCTTCCGCCGCGCCGTGACGCTCGCGCCGGGGACACCGGGCCCGACCTTCTTCCTCGGCATGGCCTATGTCGATTCGGGCGATTTCGCGGCGGCGCGCCCGGCCTGGGCTTATGCGCTGGCGGCGACGCCCAAGGATGCGCCGTATCGCGGCGACATTGCCGACCGGCTCGCCGCGGTCGATCAGTTCCTAAGGATGTCCGCCGCGCAGCGTGCCGCCGGGGTCGCGCCCTGATTTATCGGACGACCAGCCGCGTATACAGGTGCCAGGTCGCATAACCGAGCCACGGCAGCACGACCGCCAGCCCGACCCCCGCCGGAATCAGCCCGAGCAGCAACAGTCCGGCGACGCGCACGCCCCAGCCGAACATTTCGCGTGGATTTTCGCGCACCGCCTTGATCGAAGTCCGTAGCGCCGTTCCCGCATCGACCGGCTGATCGACCACCATTGGGAAGGACACGACCGCCACCACCAGCGTGACGACCGCAAACGCGCCCCCCGCCAGATTGCCGAGCACGATCAACTGCCATCCCTCGCCCGTCGTAAACAAGCGCCCGAAGAAATCGCCGACCTGCATCGGCGCGTTCGCCCCGAAGGTCGCGCCGTAAATGGCGTAAGCGACGCCGAGCCATGCTACGAACAGTACCGCCAACCCCATTGTCAGCGCGGCGAGTGGCCAGCGGCTCCGCCCATTCAGCGGATCGACGAAATGCCACCAGCTCGAATCGCGACCTTCCTCGCGCCGCCGTGCTAATTCGTAAAAGCCCGAGGCGACGGCAGGGCCAGCGATCGAAAGCCCTGCGACGAGCGGGAAGAACAAAGGGAGCAGCGGCGCGTTGAAGGCGAGCGCAACCGCGACGCCGCAAATGATCGGGTAAATCAGCCCGAGGAAGATCAGATCGCCGCGTTTCGCCTGGAAATCCTGCCACCCTTGCGCCAGCGCCCAGTTCAGATCGCTCATACCGATCCGCCGGACTCCGGGGAGTTCGGTCGGTATGGATGTGGCGGTTGCATCGAGCGTGGTCATCGGAGTGTCCTCTCGGCTGTTTCGGTCGTCCCTCTTTCTTATTCTGTTGCCACGCTACGCCTCTCGTTCCGTAACGGCAAGCTCAGGCAAACGGGGCGTTCAGCCGCACGATCGTCCAGTTGAGAAACGCTGCGAAGCTGACCCACAAGAGATAGGGCACGATCAGCAACGCCGCGAATTGCGAGATCGGCCACAGCCCGATGAGCAAGGCGACCAGCGACGCCCAAAGGAACACCACTTCGCCGAGCGCCCAATCGGGCCGCCGGAGCGCGAAGAACAACGGGCTCCACAGGAAATGGAAGACCGCATTGACCGCGAACAGGATGATGATCGAGGTGCGGGTGGCGGAATCGGGCGCGGCGGTCCAGGCGATTGCGGCGGACCAGGCGGCGAGCCCGAGAATGACGGTCCACGCTGGCCCGAACGCCCAGCCGGGCGGTTGCCAGCTCGGTTTGCGCAAGGCGTTGTACCAGGCACCGATCGGACTCGCCAAGCCACCAGCCAGCAGCAGCACGGCCGCGCAGCCACCGGCGACGTAAAGCGGGTTCATCGAATTCCTATCGTCGTGCGGCCCGATATTTGGGGCATGTCCACTTGTCGTGTGTCCAACGCATGATACACGGAGAGGATGCGCGTGTCTTTCCCCTTCTCCGCCATCGTCGGCCAAGACGAGATGAAACTGGCCCTGTTGCTTGCCGCAGTCGACGCGCGGATCGGCGGAGTGATGGTGTTCGGCGATCGTGGCACGGGCAAATCGACGGCGGTGCGTGCGCTGGCGGCGTTGTTGCCGCCGGTGCCCGCCGCGCTTGCCGGCTTCCATGCCGAAGGAGCGCCGCCGCCTTCGCCCAAGGCCACGGTGCCGGTGCCGTTCGTCGATTTGCCGCTCGGCGCGACCGAGGACCGCGTGGTTGGCGCGCTCGACCTTGAACGCGCGCTGGGGGCGGGGGTCAAGGCGTTCGAGCCGGGCTTGCTGGCGCGCGCCAATGGCGGGTTTCTCTATATCGACGAGGTCAATCTGCTTGAGGACCATATCGTCGATTTGCTGCTCGACGTGGCGGCATCGGGCGAGAATGTGGTCGAGCGCGAGGGTCTGTCGGTGCGGCATCCGGCGCGCTTCGTGCTGGTCGGCAGCGGCAATCCGGAAGAAGGCGAACTCCGCCCGCAATTGCTCGATCGCTTCGGACTGTCGGTTGAAGTGCGCACGCCGCAGGATCTGGCGAGCCGCGTCGAAATTCTGAAACGCTGCGACGCGTTCGAGCGGACGCCTGCGGACTTTGCCGAAGTGTGGCGCGCGGCCGAGAAGAAAACGCTCAAGCAAATCGCGCGCGGGCGGGCGGGACTCGGCAAAGTCGTGGTGTCCGATGCGATGCTCGCGCGGGCATCGGGCCTGTGCATGGCGGTCGGGGCCGATGGCCTGCGCGGCGAATTGACGCTGATGCGCGCGGCGCGGGCGCTGGCGGCGCTCGACGGCAAGACCGAGGTGACGCCCGCCCATATCGCGCGCGTCGCCCCGCTTGCTTTGCGGCACCGCTTGCGGCGCGGGGTGCTCGACGAAACCGGGTCGACCGTCCGAATCGAGCGCGCGTTGGACGAACTGGCGGCGGCGTGACCGCTGCGAATACCGCACTCGACGATGCGATGCTGGCGGCGCGGTTATGTGCGTTCGATCCGGTTGGGCTGGGCGGCATGATTTTACGCGGCGGTGGCGAGGTGCGCGACGCGGTCGTCGCGGCGTTGCGCGACGGATTGCCGGAGGGTGCGCCGGTGCGGCGGATTCCTGCGCATGTCGATGATGATGCGCTGCTCGGCGGGCTCGATCTTGGCGCGACGCTCGCGCTCGGGCGGCCGGTGCGGCAAGCCGGCGTGCTGGCGGCGGCCGATGGCGGACTGATCGTGTTGCCGATGGCCGAGCGGATGAGCGATGCGACGGCGGCGCGAATTGCGTCAGTGCTCGATGCCGGGTCGGTGGCGGGTGCACCGGTTCGCGTGAGCGTGGTCGCGCTCGATGACGGGGTCGAGGAGGAGGAGCCGCCGCACGCGCTGGTCGAGCGGCTGGCGTTTCGGATTGATTTGTCGAATTATGTGCCTTCCCCGGCGGAGGCCGGGGTCCAGTTGCGCGACTTGGATAATCAGGCGTTGCGCTCGCCTTCCAAAACCTGTCCGGCTGGGCCCCGGCCTTCGCCGGGGAAGGTGCAAGAGGACGATGAAGTCCTCGCAACCCTCGCCGCCGCGTCGCTCGCGCTTGGGATCGATTCGGCGCGCGCGCCGCTGTTTGCGCTGCGCACGGCGCGCGCCTCCGCCGCGCTGGCCGGGCGCGAGGAAATTGTCGAGGAAGATGTAATTCTCGCGGTGCGGCTGGTCCTCGGCCCGCGCGCGACACGTTTCCCCGCACCGCCCGAGGCGGAGCAGGAAATGTCGGAGGACGCACCGCCCCCACCACCGCCGCCCGAAAACGACTCGGGCGAGGAGGAGCAAGGCGAACCGAAGCCGCCCGAGGATGTCGTGCTCGAAGCAGCGCTCGCCTCGCTGCCGCGCGATGTGCTCGAAAAGCTCGCGGCAGGGCGTGGTCGGCGGCGGGCGGGTGCTGCGCGGGGGAAAGGCGAGCGGCGCAAATCGATGCAGCGCGGACGCCCGATGAGCGCGCGCGCCGGGGTGCCGCGCGGGGGCTTGCGCCTCAGCCTGATCGATACGCTGCGCGCGGCGGCACCGTGGCAGGGCCTGCGCGACCGGGGCGACGGCCCGATCCGCATCCGGCGCGACGATCTGCGCATCCGCCGCTTCGAAACGCGCGCAGAAACGCTGACGATTTTCGCGGTCGATGCTTCGGGATCGGCGGCGGCGGCGCGCCTCGCTGAGGCGAAGGGCGCGGTCGAACTGTTGCTGGCCGAGGCCTATGTGAAGCGCGCGCAAGTCGCGCTCGTCGCGTTTCGCGGGACCACTGCCGAGATCCTGCTGCCGCCGACCCGCTCGCTGACGCGCGCGCGCCGTGCCCTCGCCGAATTGCCGGGGGGCGGGGGTACGCCGCTGTCGATCGGGCTAGATGCGGCGCGGGACTTGGCCGAAGCGGCACGCGCGCGCGGGCGCACCCCGTTCATCGTCGTGCTGACCGATGGCCGCGCCAATATCGCCGCCGATGGCAGCACGGTGCGTGAGCGCGCCGAGCAGGATGCCGAGCAAGCCGCCCGCGCGATCGGTCAGGCCGGGATTGGCGCGGCGTTCGTCGATACGTCCGCGCGGCCCCGGCCCGAGGGTGCGCGGCTCGCGCTGGCGATGGGGGCACGCTATCTGCCGCTGCCGCGCGCCGATGCGGCGACGATGCACCGGGCGGTCGCCGCGGTGCAGGCGGCGTGAGCAAGCCCGACTGGAGCGTCGAGGGCCGCGACTGGCCCAACCGCGCCACCAGCCGTTTCGTCGATACCGGGCGGATGCGCTGGCATGTGCAGATGGCGGGAAGCGGCCCGGTGTTGCTGATGCTTCACGGCACGGGGGCCGCGACGCATAGCTGGCGCGATCTGCTGCCGCTGCTGGCGGCGCATTTCACCGTCGTCGCGCCCGATCTGCCGGGGCATGGTTTTACCACCGGACGTCCTTCTGGCGGGCTGTCGATGGTCGGGATGGCGCGCGCGGTCGGCGAGGTGATGGCCAAGCTCGAGCTCGCGCCCGATGTGGTTGTCGGGCATTCCGCTGGGGCAGCGATCGCGCTGCGCATGGTGCTCGACGGAGTGGCCGCGCCCAAAGCGGTGATCGGCCTCAACCCGGCGTTGATGCCGTTCCCCGGTCTTGCCGCCAAGCTCTTCCCGACGCTTGCCCGGATGCTGTTCGTCAATCCGTTCGCGCCGCACCTCTTCGCCGCGATGGCGCGCGGGCCGGGCGAGGCGGGAGCGTTCCTAGAACGCAGCACGGGATCGCGACTCGATGCGGCGGGGGTCGATTTTTACCGGCGGCTGTTCGCGACGTCCGACCATTGCGCGGGCGCGCTGACGATGATGGCGGCGTGGGATCTCGAAACGCTGTCGCGCGATTTGCCGCGCATCCGCGTGCCAGCTTTGTTCGTACATGGCAGCAGCGACGCGGCGATCCCGCTGACATCGGTGAACGAGGCGGCGGCCCTGATCCCGGGCAGCCGAGTCGAGTTGCTGCCCGACCTCGGCCATCTCGCGCATGAGGAACGGCCGGAGGAGCTCGCGCGCCTGATCGGTGATTTTGCGCGGGCAGCAGCAGTGAAGGAGTCGGGAGATGATCGGCAATAATCTCGGTATCATCGAGATGGCGCTGACGGGCGTGCTCGTGCTCGGTTTTTGCTTGTATCAATATGTCGCGATGACGCGCGACATCGCCCGCGGCAAGCGCGAGCGTGACGCCTCAGCGCGAGACGCGGGGCATCCGCATGGTGAGCATCGACTGGACGATCGGTGAGCGGAAGCGCCCGAGCGACAGGCTTTCGTGCACCGCGCGGACGTCTTCGCCGAACAGCCGCGTATCGATCGCCGAGCGCGCATAAAATGGCGCATCGACCCACGTTTTGACGACCTTGGGCTGAAAACCGGGATCGGCGCGGGTGACGCGGTCGATCAGCCAGCCGGTGCGCGCGAGTGGTGCGGTCGGCGGCGGCGCGACGTCGGTCCAATTGCCCTGCCGGTCCATCCGCAGCGCCAGATCGAACGGCGTGCCATCGACGCGCCGCCCCTCATAGAGCACCGCCACGTCGTTCTTGAGATGCGCACGCGACCAGTGCCAATCGTCGAACCCGGCTTCGAGTGGCTCCTCGCCGAAATTCGAATCGAAATAGCCACCGCCCGACCAGCTTACGCCTGGATGACTCATCTCGACTTCGACGCGCGCGCGGGGTGCGACCGGATGCCAGCGATGCTTGCCCGCGGGATCGAGGTAGAAACCGGTGGTGCCGATCATTTCGGGATAGACGCGGACTTGCCCGCGCACCGGATAAGGGAGCGGGGCGGAGGTCTCGGCGATATCGATCACCAGCACTTCACCGTCCCAATGCAGCGAACTGGGGCCGATCGCGAGATGATCGGCATCGCGGCTGACGCTGATGCTCGGGCGTTCGGTCATCGCCCACGCCTTGCCGCGCGGGCCCGTCATCGACACGTTGATCGCGCAGTGATTTTCCGGCGAATGCCGCCCGCTCAGCTTGTAATAGGGTGAGAAGACGCTGCCGATAAAGGCGATGATCGTGAGCCCGTAACGCCCGCCATCGGGTCCCGTGGCGTCACTAAAGGCGTCGATATACCACCAGGCGTAGCCGTTCGCGTCGACCTGGACGTCGAACCGAGGTCCTTGAGCAGAATATCGACGGCTAGGCCGCCGCTGAGCGCCGCCATCGGGACGCCGGCGCCCGGGTGCGTGCTCCCGCCCGCGCAATAAAGACCAGGGATCCGTGTCCGGGCGCCGGGCCGGCGGAAGGACGCCGCCCATCCGTGCGAGGCCCGTCCATAAAGGGCTCCACCCGTCGAGGGAAACAGCGTTTCGAACCCCATCGGCGTCGTAAGCGTCGTTGCCGCCGGCGAGAGCGCCACCGATAGCCCGGCCCGCGCCAAACTCTCCAGCATCCGGGCTTGGCATGTTTCGATCTCCGCTTGGGTGAATCCGGGGCCGTCGCCGATCGGCGGGGCATTGACGAGAATCTGTAACCGCTCCGGCCCAGCGGGGCCGTTGCCAGCGCCATCGCGGTCCTGCGCGCAGACATAGACGGTCGGCGTCTCGGGCAGGCGATTGGCGGCGAGCTGCTCGAACTCAGCCGTATAATCGTCGGAGAAAATAACATTATGATGGAGCAACGGAAAACCGCCGGTTTGCGCTTGCGCGGTCCATACCATCGCCCCGAGCGAACGCGCCGCGCGATCGGCCTGCGGGACAGCGGACGCCGCCGCCGCACCGAACCGGCCATCGGCGATCGCGGCCGGATCGGCGTTGCAGATGATCGACCCAGCGCTGAGCCGCTCGCCACTTGCCAGCACGACGCCTGTGGCGCGGCCCTGTTCGACCACAATCTCGCGAACCGGCTCGCCGTAGCGGAACCGCGCGCCACCGCGTACCGCCAACGCCTCGAGTGCGCGCGCGAGTGCGTGCATGCCGCCGTCGAGCAGCCACACGCCGCTTGCCTCGACATGTGCGATCAGCATCAAAGTGGCCGGGCATTTGAACGGCGAGGAGCCGCAATAGGTGGCATAGCGGCCGAACAGCTGGCGCAGGCGCGGATCGCGAAAATGATCGCCGAGCGCCTTCCACAACGTTTCGAACGGGCGTTTGGTGATCAGGTCGCGCGGGTTGGCGAGACCCATTTGCCAGGCAAGCCCCATCGGCGTGCGGCGCTGACTGCGCATGAAGGGCCGGTCGAGCCCGGTGAACACTTGCTGTGCCTCGGCGCAAAACGCGCGATAACCGCGCGCTTCTTCGGCCCCGGCAAAATCCCCGATCGCATCGGCGCTTTCGTCGCGGTCGGCAAAGAGATCGAGTCGCGCATCGCCCCAGGCATGGCGGGCGAGTCGCTCGCTCGGATGCAGGGTCACATAATCATCGAGCGAGGCGCCGCAGGCGTCGAAAATCCCGTCGAACACGTCACGCATCGTGAACACGGTCGGGCCGCCGTCGATCTGTGCTGTCCCCGCCGCCACTTGCCGCATCTTCCCGCCGGGTGCGCTTGCCGCTTCGATCACCGTAACGTCGAGCCCTCGCGCGGCGAGCAGAGCGGCGCTGGTAAGCCCGCCAACCCCTGCGCCGATAACGATGGCCGTGTCGCGCTGCATTCTACCCCTAACTGCAAGTTGACGCTTATCGTGCATGCGTCCAATTGTTTGGACATATGAAGCCGCCCAGAACCAAAGACAACAGAAATTGGCGGGAACGCTGGATCGGTTGGCGCAATCGAATCCTTGCCGATCCGGGCTTCCAGCGCTTCGCCGTGCGCTTTCCACCGACTCGCGGGATCGTGCGGTCGCGGGCCCGCGCGATGTTCGATCTGGTCGCGGGTTTCACCTATTCGCAGACGATTGCGGCGTGTGTCGAGCTGGGTCTGCTTGAGGTGTTGGCCGCGGGGCCATTGTCGTTGGAGGAGATCGCCGCGCGACTGGACGTGCCGGTGGTCGGGACTGAGCGCTTGTTGCGCGCGGCGGCTGCGCTCAACCTGACCGAACGGCTCGATGCGACGCGCTGGGCGCTGGGGGCGGATGGCGCCGCGTTGCGCGGCAATAAAGGCATCGTCGAGATGGTCGCGCACCACCGGCTGCTCTACGCCGATCTGGCGGATCCGGTCGGCTTGCTCCGGCGCGGCGGCGGCGGCGGGCAGCTCGCGCACTATTGGACCTATGCCGAACGCGCCGGCGAAGGCGACGGTGATGATGTCGCCGCCTATTCGCGCCTGATGGCGGCATCGCAGCCTTTGGTCGCGCAGCATATCATCGACAGTTACGGCTTTGCCCGGCACCGCCGCATGCTCGATGTCGGCGGCGGCGAGGCGCGTTTCGTCAGCGCGGTGGCGGCGCGGGTGCCGCGAATCGCCTTGTCGATGTTCGATCTTCCCGCCGTCGGCGCGCGGGCCAAGGCGGCGCTCGTGGCGAGCCGAATCGATGACCGCGTCGAGATTTTCGGCGGCAATTTCCTCGAAGATCCGCTGCCGCAGGGGCATGATTTGATCACGCTGGTGCGTGTCCTGCACGATCATGACGATGCGCCGGCGCTTACTTTGCTTCGGGCGATCCATGCCGCCTTGCCGCCCGGCGGCACGCTCCTGATCGCCGAACCAATGGCGGAGACGCGTGGCGCGGAGCCGTCCGGCGATGCCTATTTTGGCCTGTATCTGTGGGCGATGGGGTCGGGCCGCCCGCGCTCCGCAGCCGAAATCCGGGAGATGCTGCGCATCGCCGGGTTTGCGTCGTCGCGGACGGTATCGACGGCGTTACCGCTCACGGTCCGGATTATCGTCGCGACCCGCTGAGCAAAAGCCGTCAACGCGAGTTGACAATGCAAAGTGTCAAGATAAAGTGACACTCAAGCAAGCCCGATGAGCGGGCGGACGCGGTAGGGGAAGCTCGGTGGAAACACTGGCGGTAGTGTTGGAGGCTCCAGAGCGGCTGGCGCTCCGCGCGCTCTCGCTCACCGCGCTCGGCCCCGCCGACGTGCTGATCCACGTCGCGCACAGCGGCATCAGTTCGGGCACCGAGAAACTGCTCTGGTCGGGCAAGATGCCCGCATTCCCAGGCATGGGCTATCCGCTGGTGCCGGGGTACGAATCGGTCGGTCGGGTTGTCGATGCCGGTGCCGAAGTACGCGGGCGGATCGGCGAGTGGGTCTTTGTCCCCGGCGCGAATTGCTATGAAGGCGCGCGCGGCCTGTTCGGTGGAACGGCGCAGCGGGTGGTCATGCCCTCGGCGCGCGCGCTTCCGGTTGCCGAATCGCTCGGGCGCGATGGCATTCTGACCGCGCTCGCCGCGACCGCGTATCATGCGGTGGTGGGCGGCAAGGCGCCCGATCTGGTGATCGGGCACGGTATCGTCGGACGGCTGGTTGCACGGATCGTCGTCGCGATGGGCGCACCAGCGCCGACGGTGTGGGAAACCAATCCTGACCGTCATGATGCCGATGGCTATGCGGTGATCGATCCTTCGGTCGACGAGCGTCGCGATTATGCAACGATCTGCGACGCGAGCGGCGCGCCCGACATTCTCGATATGCTCGTGCCCCGGCTCAGCAAGGGCGGCGAGATCGTGCTGGCGGGTTTCTATGACCGGCTGAGCTTCGCCTTTCCGCCGGCCTTCATGCGCGAAGCGCGGATGCGCATTTCGGCGGAATTCACCCCCGCCGATGTGACCGCGACCAATGCGTTGGTCGCATCGGGCGCGCTGCGGCTCGATCGCCTGATCAGCCATGTCCGCCCCGCGAGCGAAGCGGCCGACGCCTATCCCGCCGCGTTCGGCGACCCGACCTGCCTGAAAATGGTGCTTGATTGGAGTCATGTATGACGATGTTAGATCTCGGCTCGCTGCGCGATGAAGCGCATCAAGAGCCCGATCCCGTCCACACCGGCCCGATCACCAAGGAAACGCAGATCATCGCGATCTACGGCAAGGGCGGCAGCGGCAAATCCTTCGCGCTGGCCAATCTCAGTTACATGATGGCGCAACAGGGCAAGCGCGTGCTGCTGATCGGGTGCGACCCTAAGAGCGACACCACGTCGCTGTTGTTCGGCGGCAAATCGACCCCGACGATCATCGAAACGTCGAGCAAGAAGAAGCTGGCGGGCGAAGAGATCGGCATTGAGGACGTCTGCTTCCAGCGTGATGGTGTGTTCGCGATGGAATTGGGCGGTCCCGAAGTCGGGCGCGGCTGTGGTGGACGCGGGATCATCCACGGGTTTGAAACGCTAGAGAAGCTGGGCTTCCACGAATGGGGCTTCGATTACGTCTTGCTCGATTTCCTGGGCGACGTGGTGTGCGGCGGCTTCGGCCTGCCGATCGCGCGCGACATGTGCCAGAAGGTGATCGTCGTCGCCTCGAACGACCTCCAGTCGCTCTACGTTGCGAACAACGTCTGCAAGGCAGTCGAATATTTCCGCAAGATGGGCGGGAATGTCGGGGTCGCAGGCATGATCCTCAACAAGGATGACGGCACGGGCGAGGCGAATGCCTTTGCCGAGGCAGTTGGCATTCCGGTGCTGTGCGCAATTCCGGCGAATGAGGATATCCGCAAGAAGAGCGCGAATTATCAGATTATCGGCAAGCCCGGTGGCGAATGGGCGTCGTTGTTTGAGGAGCTGGCGGTCAATGTCGCCGAGGCCCCGCCGCTGCGCCCCGCGCCGCTCGATCAGGATGGGCTGCTCGGTCTGTTCTCGGCCGATGTGACGGGCGCCGATTATTCGCTCAAGCCCGCAAGCCAGGCCGATATGCGCGGTGTCGCATACGTGCCCAAGCCGACCCTCGAAGTCGTGTACGACGCGGTTTGATCGTGGAGGTGGAAACCCCCCTTCCAACTCTGGGCCGCGATCGCGACCGGATCGACCTGACGCCGCCCGCCGGTGCGGCGGACGCTGGCGGCTGCGCAAGCGGATCGACGCTGCGTGAAGCGGCCGAATTGGCCGGCAAGTCCGAAGTTCTGGCACGCTATGACGCGGATTATCCCAAGGGCCCGCACGATCAGCCGCAATCGATGTGCCCGGCATTCGGCAGCTTGCGCGTCGGCTTGCGGATGCGCCGCACCGCAACGATCCTGTCGGGCTCGGCGTGCTGCGTTTACGGGCTGACCTTCACCTCGCATTTCTACGGGGCGAAGCGAACGGTCGGCTATGTCCCCTTCTCCTCGGAGACGCTGGTCACCGGCAAATTGTTCGAGGACATTCGCGAGGCGGTCTATCAGATCGCCGATCTGGCGCTGTACGACACCGTCATTATCACCAATTTGTGCGTGCCGACGGCGTCGGGCGTGCCGCTGCAATTGCTGCCCAAGGAAATCAACGGCGTCCGCATCATCGGGATCGATGTGCCGGGTTTCGGGGTTCCGACGCATGCCGAAGCCAAGGATGTGCTCGCCGGCGCGATGCTGAGCTATGCGCGGAAAGAAGCCGAGCAAGGCCCGGTCGCCGCCCCCAAGGAACGCCCCGACCGCCCGACGATCACGTTGCTTGGCGAGATGTTCCCCGCGGACCCGCCCGGGATCGGGTTGATGCTTGAACCGCTCGGCCTTGCGGCGGGGCCGGTCGTCCCGACGCGCGAATGGCGCGAGCTCTATTCGGCGCTCGATTGCGCTGCGGTGGCCGCGATCCATCCGTTCTACACAGCCAGCGTCCGCGAATTCGAAGCCGCCGGGCGCACCGTCGTCGGATCGGCCCCGGTCGGGCGCGATGGCACGGCGGCATGGCTCGACGCGATCGGCGCGGCATGTGGCATCGCGCAGGACAAGATTGACGCGTCGAAGAACAAGTTCCTTCCCGCCATCGCGGGCGCGCTTGCCGCCAAACCGATCAAGGGGCGCATCACTGTCTCGGGCTATGAAGGCTCCGAATTGCTGGTCGCGCGGCTGCTGATCGAAAGCGGCGCGGATGTGCCCTATGTCGGCACCGCGTGCCCGCGCACGGTGTGGTCCGATCCCGATCGCGAATGGCTCGAGGCGCATGGCTGCCGCGTGCAATATCGCGCGAGCCTGGAGCAGGATATCGCGGCGGTCGAGGAATATGGTCCCGATCTCGCGATCGGCACGACGCCGGTCGTCCAATATGCCAAGCAAAAGGCAATCCCGGCGCTCTATTTCACCAACCTCATCTCGGCGCGGCCACTGATGGGTCCGGCGGGGGCGGGAAGCCTCGCGATGGTGGTGAACGCAGCGCTCGCCAACCAGCACCGCTTCGACACGATGAAGGCGTTCTTTGAGGGCGTCGGCACTGGCCCGACTGCGGGCGTTTGGGAAAACACCCCGGTCGATCGCCCCGAATTCAAGGCGAAATACGCCGCCAAGCGAATCGCGGCCGCCAAGGCCGAGGAGCATATCGGCACATGACGCTCATCCTCGATCATGATCGGGCCGGCGGCTATTGGGGCGCGGTCTATGCGTTCACCGCGATCAAGGGATTGCAGGTCATCATCGATGGCCCGGTCGGTTGCGAGAATCTGCCGGTCACGTCGGTGTTGCACTACACCGACGGTCTGCCGCCGCACGAGCTGCCGATTGTCGTGACGGGCTTGGGCGAACAGGAACTCGGTCGCGATGGCACCGAAGGCGCGATGAAGCGCGCCTGGGCGACGCTCGACCCCGATCTGCCCGCCGTCGTCGTGACGGGCTCGATCGCCGAGATGATCGGCGGTGGCGTAACGCCCGAGGGCACCAATATTCAGCGCTTTCTGCCGCGCACGATCGACGAGGATCAGTGGCAATCGGGCGACCGCGCGCTCACCTGGTTATGGACTCAGTTCGGGCCGAAGAAGGTCCCGGCGCTGCGTCCGCCGAAAGATGGCGAGAAGCCCAAGGTCAATATCATCGGGCCGATGTATGGCAGCTTCAACATGCCCTCCGATCTGGCCGAGATCCGCCGCCTGATCGAGGGCATTGGCGCTGACGTCGGCATGGTTTTCCCGCTCGGCAGCCATCTCGCCGATGTGCGCAAGCTGGCCGATGCGGCGGTCAACGTCTGCATGTACCGCGAATTCGGGCGCGGATTGTGCGAGGCGCTCGAGCGGCCGTATCTGCAGGCGCCGATCGGGTTGGAGAGCACGACGCTGTTCCTGCGCAAATTGGGCGAGCTGACCGGGTTGGACCCCGAGCCGTTCATCGAGCGCGAGAAGCACACGACGATCAAGCCATTGTGGGATTTGTGGCGCTCGGTCACGCAGGATTTCTTCGCGACGGCAAGCTTCGGCATCGTCGCGACCGAAACCTATGCGCGCGGTATTCGCAATTTCCTCGAAAACGACATGGGGCTGCCCTGCACCTTCTCATTCCACCGTTCCGCCGGGATCAAGCCTGACAATCAGGCGGTGATCGATGCGCTGAAAACCAATCCGCCACTGATCATGTTCGGCAGCTTCAACGAGCGGATGTACATGGCCGAAGTCGGCGCGCGCGGTGTGTATATCCCGGCGAGTTTCCCCGGCGCGGTGATCCGTCGCCACACCGGCACGCCGTTCATGGGCTATGCCGGGGCGACCTATCTGATCCAGGAAGTGTGCAACGCGCTTTTCGATGCGCTTTTCCACATCATCCCGCTCGCCGGACAGCTCGACAAGGTCGAGCCGACTCCGGCGCGAATGGAACGCGAAGTGGCGTGGGACGATGCCGCGAAGGCGGCGCTCGACGAAGTGGTCGAGCGCGAGCCAGTGTTGGTGCGCATTTCTGCCGCCAAGCGTATCCGCGATGCCGCCGAACGCGGCGCCCGGCGCGCTGGCGAAACCCGCGTTACGGCGGAGCGGCTTGCCGGCGCCATTACCGAAAGCCGTGGCGGGTGACCGCCCGTGCCAGCCATATCCGCACAATTGTGCGGACCAGCCGATCTTCGCGGTGCTCTGCGCTGCGTGGATGCCGTCGGGGGACGCGTGCCGCGCGCCTTATCTCGCCGGTTCGAACGACACAGAAGGAGCGAGCGAAATGAGTGACGAAAGAATGGGACCGGGCACCTACCTGACGCCCGATGAAGCGAAGGAGTTTCACAAACTCTTCGTAGTGAGCATGGGCTTTTTCACGATCGTCGCGATCATTGCCCATGTCCTCGTCTGGCAATGGCGTCCGTGGTTCCCGGGTACGCCTGGTTATCAGGCCACGTCGGCAATTTCGGCCCCGGCCACAACCCCGGCCAAAGGCTAATTAGGAGATAGTATCATGTGGAGAATGTGGGTAACTTTCGACCCCCGCCGGGTCCTCACTGCGCTCGCTGTGTTCTTGTTCACGCTGGCGATCCTGATTCACTTCATCCTGTTGAGCACCAACCGGTATAACTGGCTTGAGGCTCCGAACCCAGGCGCGGCTGCGGCTGCGGTCGCGGCACCGGCGACGCCGGCACCCTGACCGAACTCGACCGACAGTCGATGTCTTAATGCGTAACGACGAGGCGGACGTGACCTGATTGGCGCCAAGTGTGCCCAGGTCCGTCCAGTCCTCCACCTTTTCGAATTTTGTCCATCTCGCCGCAGACCGGTGAGGGGGAAGGAGCGGGTCCATGGCACTCTTGAGCTTTGAACGGAAATACCGGGTAAGGGGCGGGACGCTCGTGGGCGGCGATCTGTTCGATTTCTGGATCGGCCCGTTCTATGTTGGTTTTTTCGGGGTAACGACCGCGTTCTTCGCGGGGCTTGGCACGGCGCTGATCTTTTACGGCGCGTCGCTCGGGCCAACGTGGAACCCGTGGCTGATCAGCATCGCGCCCCCCGATATCAGCTATGGGCTGGGCTTAGCGCCGCTCAAGGCGGGTGGGCTGTGGCAAATCATCACCATCTGCGCGGTCGGGGCGTTTAGCTCCTGGGCGCTGCGCGAGGTGGAAATCTGCCGCAAGCTCGGCATGGGCTATCACGTGCCGATCGCCTTCAGCGTCGCGATCTTCGCCTATGTCAGCCTGGTGGTGATCCGGCCGATGCTGCTCGGCGCCTGGGGCTTCGGTTTCCCATACGGCATCTTCAGCCACCTCGATTGGGTGTCGAATACCGGCTACCAATATCTGCACTTTCACTACAACCCGGCGCATATGATCGCCGTCAGTTTCTTCTTCACGACAACGCTTGCGCTGGCTTTGCACGGCGGCTTGGTGCTCTCGGCGGTCAATCCGCAGGCGGGTGAGGACGTGAAATCTCCCGAATATGAAGACGCCTTTTTCCGCGACACGATCGGCTATTCGGTCGGAACCCTCGGCATCCACCGTGTCGGTCTGTTCCTCGCGCTTTCGGCGGGCTTCTGGAGCGCCATTTGCATCATCATCAGCGGCCCGCTCTGGACGCGCGGCTGGCCTGAATGGTGGAGCTGGTGGCTCAATCTGCCGATCTGGGCTTGAGAGGATCGCGAACAATGGCAAGCTATCAGAATATCTTCACCCAAGTTCAGCTCCGCGCTGCCCCCGAGATGGGGCCGCCGATGGCGCCCGGCAATTTCGATCGGACCAACCCAGGCGGGTTCTTTTACCTGCTCGGCAAGATCGGCAATGCGCAGATCGGCCCAATCTATCTCGGCTGGCTCGGCGTCTTCTCGCTGGTCTTCGGGTTGATCGCGTTCGAGATCATTGGTCTCAACATGCTCGCCTCGGTCAATTGGAGCCCGATCCAGTTCGTCCGGCAGCTCTTCTGGCTGTCGCTTGAGCCGCCGGCACCCAAATATGGCTTCTCGCCGTTCGTGCCGCTGGCCGATGGCGGCTGGTTTATCCTCACCGGCATGTTTTTCAGCGCATCGGTCCTGCTGTGGTGGCTGCGCACGTATCGTCGCGCGGTCGCGCTCGGCATGGGAACGCACGTTTCCTGGGCGTTCCTGAGCGCGATCTGGTTGATGATGGTCCTCGGCTTTATCCGGCCGATGCTGATGGGCAGCTGGTCGGAGGCGGTGCCTTACGGGATCTTCCCGCATCTTGATTGGACGGCGGCGTTTTCGATCCGCTACGGCAACCTCTTCTACAACCCGTTCCACGCGCTTTCGATCGCGTTCCTCTACGGCTCGACGTTGCTCTTCGCGATGCATGGTGCAACCATTCTCGCGGTCGGTCGCTATGGCGGCGAGCGCGAAATCGAGCAAATTACCGATCGCGGTACCGCATCCGAACGCGCAGCCTTGTTCTGGCGCTGGACGATGGGGTTCAACGCGACCATGGAATCGATCCATCGCTGGGCCTGGTGGTTCGCGGTGCTGACCACGCTCACCGGCGGGATCGGCATCCTTCTGACGGGCACCGTTGTCGATAACTGGTATCTCTGGGCACAGCAGCACGGTTATGCGCCGGCGTATCCAGATACTGGGGTCGTCGATCCAGCCACTCTGCCGGGAGCACCGCAATGATCCGCGTCGCCACCATCACCAGCTCGATTGTCTCAGGCGTCCTGCTGATTGCTTTGGCCGGATGTGAAATCGGCCCGAAGAAGATCGAGCAAACGGGCTATCGGGGAACCGGCGGGGTTCAGCTTGCCGCAGAGGCGCGGCTTGTTGCCCAGCCGATCCCGGCGCCGGCCTATGCCTTGCCGGCCGATGGAGGGCCGACGGCCGCCCAGACCTATCAGAACGTCAAGGTCGCGGGCGCGATGAGCGCCGAGCGTTTCAACCATCTTATGGCGTCAATGAACGAATGGGTTGCACCAAAGACCGGCGACGCGACCAAAGTCGGCTGCAATTACTGCCACAACCCCGAGAATATGGCGTCGGACGAAAAATATACCAAGGTCGTCGCGCGGCGGATGTTGCAGATGACGCTCAACATCAATGCGAACTGGTCGTCGCACGTCAAGGCAACCGGCGTCACCTGTTATACTTGCCATCGCGGCTATGCCGTGCCGCGCAATGTCTGGGCGCGGGCGGATGCGCCCGAAGGCTCGACGCGGATCATGGGGAACAAGCACGGGCAGAACACGCCGGTCGCGACGACAGGCTATGCCTCGCTGCCCTATGACAGCTTCTCCTCTTATCTCGGCGCGAACGGCAATATTCGCGTGGCGGGCAAAACGCCGCTTCGGACAAAGCCAGCGGGTGCTTCGATTGCGCGCACCGAAAAGACCTATGGGCTGATGGTCCACATGTCGTCGGCGCTCAACGTCAATTGCACCTTCTGCCACAATACCGACTCCTTCGGTAGCTGGTCGAACAGTCGTCCGCAGCGCGTCACCGCGTGGTACGGCATTCGGATGGTCCGCAACGTCAACGAAGCCTATCTCACCTCGCTGACATCGGTCTTCCCGGCGAACCGCAAGGGCCCGCATGGCGACGTCTACAAGGTCAATTGCACGACGTGCCATCAGGGGCTCAACAAGCCGCTGGGTGGTGTGAGCATGCTGAAGGACTATCCGTATCTGGCGAAGCCTACGGTCGCGCCGGCGGTTGTACCGGCAGTCCCGGCGGCTCCGGCAGCGGCGGCTACGACGACGGCAGCGCTTGCGCCGACCGCCACGACAGCAGGCGCAGCTGGCGGAAACTGACCGACGCGTCACTCGGTGTACCGGTCAGGCCGTTGAGGCACGATGAAAGCGTTTGAGATCATCGTTGTCCTCCACGTCCTGGCCGGGGGCACCGGATTAATTTGCTTCTGGATCCCGATCGCCGCCCGCAAGGGCGGCGTTTCGCATCGGAAATGGGGACGCGTCGCCAGCCTTGCCTTTATGGCGGCGGGGTCGCTCGCAGTCGCGATGGCGTTGCTGTCGCTCTATGGCAACGAACAGCGACTCCCGATGATCACCGATCGTGTCCTGTTTCGCGGGCTGTTCGGCTGGATGATGCTCTATCTCGGCATTTTGACGATCAGCTTTGCGGATTACGGCCTGTCGGTCGTTCGGCATCGCGCCAATCGGACAGGACTGCGCACGGCGCGGCACCAAATGCTCTTTGCCGCCGTGATCATATCGGCGCTCAATTGCGGGGTTTACGGGCTAAGTACGGGAGAGCCACTGATGGCGTTGGTCGCGTCGATCGGGCTGGTCGCGGTCGCCACGCAGATGTTCTACATTTGGCGACCGAGCGTGCCGCGCGGCGCACACGTCGCCGAGCATTTCCGCTCGTTACTGGGCATGGGGATCTCGGCCTACACCGCGTTCCTGTCGGTCGGGTTGATCCGCCTGGTGCCCGATCATGTCTTCAATCCCGTGATCTGGGCGATCCCGAGCACGGTCGGGGTCGCCCTGATTCTCATGTTCACACTGAAAGCGCGCAAGGCGAGCGCGAGTGGCCGGGTCACGCCGATCGGCTAAGCCGCCCAGCGAAAGGCGCGGTGTAACTCGGCGGCGATGTCGCGGTCATAGCCTTTGCCATGCGACACGATAATGCGCTGTGGTGCCCACCCCAGCATATGGCGTAGTGCATCGCGCGCCCGGCCGTGGTGGCCGCGTGCGGCGACGCGGACATCGATCGAGGTCTGCCCGCCCGGGCCGGCCGAGCCGCCGACGCGGAGCAGCGTGCGCAGGATCGGATTGGGGATCCGCTCCGCCTCGAAATTCTGCACCAGATCGGTTGCGATCAGCGTGGCGCTCGCACGGTGGAAGAAGAGCGTCTCAACAAAGCGGCCGAGATCGACATGCAATTGCTCCAGATGCGCGCGCCAATCGGCGGGCGCCGCCGCGCCAAGCGGGATCGGTCGATCGAGCGCGTGCGGGAGCTTCGTCACGATATCCGGCGAGACGTGAACCTCTGCGGAAGGAAAAGCGGCGGCCCAGGCGGCGATATGGCTATAGTGGAAGCTATTGGGCGCCACGATCCACGTGACATCGCCGAGCGCGGCAATCCGCCCACCCAGTTCGGGCGAATAGTGGGTCGGCGAGTGGAGCCATAAGGCGGTGCCGATTCGCACCACCGTCATCCGTGTCGGGCACGGGAGCGTGAGGCCAGCAAAACGGTAGCCAATCTCCGGGCCATCGACGACCCACAGATCTTCGGCGACCGGAACCGGCTCCGACTGCGGCAGATACGGAAGGTATCCTGGCCGCCGCATCGATCAGCGCGTCGGTGGCCGACCCGACCCGGTCGATCAGGCCGCCATCGCGCGCCGTGCGAGCGCGCATTGCGACCAGATTTCGGACAGCGCGGTGACCAGCCGGTCGACATCGCCGTCGGTGTGGACCGGCGACGGCGTGATGCGCAGCCGTTCGGTCCCCATCGGTACGGTGGGATAATTGATCGGCTGAACGTAGATGCCGTGATGCTCGAGCAGCCAGTCGCTGATCATTTTGCACTTGTGCGCATCGCCGACCATGATCGGGATGATGTGGCTGGGATTGTCGAGCGTCGGGATGCCCATTGCATCGAGCCGCCGCCGCACGTGCGCCACGCGCTCCTGGTGCTGGGTCCGTTCGACGTTGCTAACCTTCAAATGCTGGATGCTGGCGCACGCACCAGCGGCGATCGCGGGCGGCAAAGCGGTCGAGAAGATGAAGCCGCTGGCGAAGCTGCGCACGAAATCACACAAAGCGGACGAGGCAGCGATGTACCCGCCCATCACGCCAAACGCCTTGCCGAGCGTGCCTTCGATCACATCGATCCGGTCCATCAGCCCTTCGCGCTCGGCGACACCACCGCCACGCGGGCCGTACAGGCCGACGCCGTGAACTTCATCGATATAGGAGAGCGCGCCGTGCTTTTCGCAGACGTCGAGAATCTCCGCGATCGGGGCAATATCGCCATCCATCGAATAGACGCTTTCGAACGCGACGAGCTTGGGGCGGCCCGGTTCGATCGTGGCGAGCAGCCGGTCGAGATCCGCCGGATCATTATGTTTGAAACGCAAGCACTCTGCACGGCTGTGGCGAATGCCCTCAATCATCGAGGCGTGGTTGAGCGCGTCCGACAGCACGACGCAATTCGGCATCCGCGCGGCCAGCGTTCCAAGCGCGGCCCAGTTCGACACATAGCCCGAGGTGAACAGCAAGGCCGCTTCCTTGCCGTGCAGATCGGCGAGTTCGGCCTCAAGCTGGACGTGCTGGTGCGTCGTGCCCGAAATGTTGCGCGTGCCGCCGGCACCGGCGCCGCACGAATCGAGCGTTTCGTGCATCGCCGCAAGAACCGCGGGATGTTGCCCCATGCCGAGATAGTCGTTCGAACACCACACGGTCACTTCGTTGATGTCGCCGTCGACATGGTGGCGTGCGCGCGGGAAGGCACCGGCGCGACGCTCGAGCTCGGCGAAGATCCGGTAACGGCCATCGTCCTTGAGCGTGGTGAGCTCGGCCTGAAAGAATGCCTGATAGTCCATTACTCTACCCTCCCCGATATTCTATTCGACGGCGACCGGCTTTACCGGCTGCGCCTGAGTCTTTTTGGTGGATGACGCCCACGTCCACATCTTGGCATCGCGCATGGGCAACACAAGGAACAAATGTTCGACCACGCCGAGCGCCGCGAGCCCGGCGAGCAAGGTTGCAGTCGCCGCAGCACCACTATTGACGGGCGATGCTTCGGCGGCGAGCCACGACCAGATCGTGATGGCGACCCAACCCGCAACCGCGAAGGGGAAAAGCGGGTTCATCCAGCGGACGCGAAAATAGCTTTTCAGATAGGCGAGGTGTTCCGGGAACACTTCGTCGCTGAGATTGGGTACGCCCAGATACAGGTTGAACTTGGCGCTCAGCCGCAACACGAACAGCAGCAGAAAGGTCAGCGGCGCCGCCTGATTGGCCTGGCCCCAGCATATTGCAAAGAGCACCAGCGCATTGATCGCAATCGAGATTTCGTGATGGATCACGGTATTGGTCGCGAGCTTCAGGCGCGTCCAGCCAACCGCGTCGGGCGGGCAGGGGGCCTTGTTGGGGCCCGCGACAAAGCCCATCAAAAAGCCCATCTCATGCCATCCCCACATCACGATGGCAGCGCTGAAGCCGATATACGATCCGACCCAGGTCGTATCATCAGCGCACTGCCAGACGGCAACGAGCGCGACGAGTGCGGCCACGGCGGCCAGCCGGAAGCTGGTCGCAAAGGTGTGGCGCGGGCGACTGTCGAGCCAGACGACCGCCGCCGTCCCGACAAACCACATCACCAATGCAAAGATGAGCGGTGGAACGGTCACCAGACAGGCGCCAGCCGTACATTTGCTGGCAGTTCGTTGCGCACCACCGGGTGGAAATAGAGCCGCGCGAAGTTTACCCCGGCTGCGGCGATCAGCCCGATCTTCTTGATCGCTCCGATCACGCCGCCCTGCGCCTTGGCGGCGTCGATCGCGAGTGCTGTTTTGCGCATCCGCTCAAGCCCGGCGCGGAACGCGGGGCTATCGGTATCGAGCGTCATCGGGAAGACTTGCTTGGTGATTTCCGAACAGACGCGGAAGACCTGGAAATCATAATCCTTCGGATCGATCCCAAGCGCCTTGTGGAATTGCGGGCGATTGTGATCGCGGACGTACATCGTCGCATAGACCGCCACCAGGAAGAAGCGGACCCACAATTTATTATGGCCGCTGAGCAATTTGGGGTCATTGCGCATCAGCAGCGCGAACGCCTCGCCGTGGCGGAACTCGTCGTTGCACCATTCCTCGAACCAGTTGAAGATCGGGTGGAAGCGCAGCTCGGGGTGGCGCGCGAGGTGCCGGTAGATCGTGATGTAGCGCGCATAGCCGATCTTCTCGGACAGATAGGTCGCGTAGAAAATGAATTTCGGCCGGAAATAGGTATATTTCTTGGTCTTGGTCAAAAAGCTCAGATCGACGCCGATATCGGCATCCTTGAGCGTATCGTTGATAAAGCCGGCATGGCGGCTTTCGTCGCGGCTCATCAGGCGGAACAGCTGCTTGATGTCGGGGTTCTTCGCGCGCTTCTGGATCTCGGCATAGAGGATGCAGCCCGAAAATTCGGCGGTCAGCGAACTTACCAGAAAGTCGATGAATTCCTCGCGCAGGCCGTCGGGGAGGCTTTCGATCACGCCGTCGAACTGGTTGGTGCGCTTGAAATGCAGCTTGTTCGGGTCGGCCACCATTTCGGCGATCAATTTGTCCCATTCGGCGCGCACCGCGGTGACGTCGATCTTGTCCATCGCAACGAAATCGGTGGTGTAGAAGCGCGGCGAAAGGACGGTATTTTCGCGCGCGATCGCCATCGTGTCGGGCGCTGCCTTGATCTTCGTGACGGCGTTCATGCGGTCCTCCGGGGCGTAAAGCTGACTTCGTACAATTCGGTCATTTCGAAGTGACCGGCAAATTTCGTCCAGAGCCGCTCGACTGCGGTGGCCCGTTCGATCGTTGCCGTGCGATTGAACACTGCGCTTTCGCCAAAGCCAACAACAATCGGCTCGCCATGGACGCGGACCTTGTCCCCTGGGTAGATCGGCACCCCGTCGGCCAGCTCGACATGCGCGTGGAAATGCTCGTCGCTATGCTCCACCTCGATTCGGCAGGGCGTGTCGAAGCGGGTGCGGGCGAGGCTTAGCATCAGGAGCGCGCCGCCGTGGCTGCAGGTGATGCTGCGATCGGCGCTGTCTGCGGCGCTTCGGGCCGCATCAGCAAATCCAGAAAGGTCGCGCGATTGGTCGAGCCGAACGCGTTCAGCTCGATCGAGCGGCCCGTGACCGTGTCGGTCAGCGACAATTGCCGATCGGTCCACAAGGTCAGCGTGAAGGGCGCGGCCGCCCCGACCCCATGCATCCGCCGCTCGCGCGCGAGCCCGCGCATGACCCCGCGAATAAACCCGCTATTGCTCCCGCGCTCTAACATCAGCGCGGTCTGGCCGGTCCCGACATCCTCGATCACGACCGCGCCATCGGGGCGATCGCTGAAGCGCAGATTGCGCGTCTTGATGATCTGGGCCTTGTCGGCCGCGCGCACCAGTGCGGGCGAGGCGGTCGGCGGAACCTGGGCGATACGCATGATGCTTGTCGCCGTAATCGCCATCACGACCAGCGCGCCCGCCATGATCAGCGCGCCGCGGGGCACATCGACATGATCGCTGTGAGTCGTGTTCATGCTGCCACTGCCTGTTCGGTCGCCACATTCATGCGCGTGGCTGCTTCGATCGGTACGACCCGGCCGTCGGTCTGGATCGACAGGCACGCGCGTGCCAGCAATGTCGCCACTGCCGAGACATCGGGGAGGGCGCGCAGCATCGGCTGCGGGTTGCTATATTGCCAAGGGCGGGCATGCGGCCACAAGGCGGCATAGCCAAGCCGCTGTTCGCTGGTCAGCTTGATCGCCAGATCGCCCGTGCCTGCCATGCGTGGGCGCAGATCGACATTGCCGATAATGCCGAGCGGCAGATTGATGCATTTGGGCAGCGCAATCCCGATCCGCAGCACGATGCGACGATCGGTCAGCGTGTAAATCGTCGAGCGCGCCGTGGCCCAGGCGAGCAAATGCAGCAGCGCAACACCGATCACGCCACCGGCCAGCGTGATCCCCACGCCCGAGAGATCGGCGAGGCCGGTGACACCGTGCCAGAGCGCATTTCCCACCGCGAACACCGTCAGCGCGGCGAAATAGCCTGCGACCAGCCGCGTGTGAAATGCGGTGCGCGCCAGCACCTGCCAGTTTGGCGAAGCCTGCCAGATGATGTTTTCGCCTTTGGGGAGCAGACCGGGCAGGCCCGGGATCGGCTCCGATTCATATTCCGTTCTCATATCAGCGGCTCCGAACGGGCTGGCGTGGCATAGAGATAGCCGCCACCGAAATAGGCCTGGACGCGTTCTTCCTCATACAAGGTGATCACGCCATTGCCCTCGATTGCCGGTGCGTCGGCGAATTGCGCGGCGGTGACGGCGTCGACCGTAATTGTTCTTTCCCGACGGGCGATCGTCGCCATCGTCATCGGCGCGAGCACGTGGCGCCCGCCTGCAATCTCAACCTCGAGATAGCGGATCAAGCGATCAGCCTTATCGATCCAGACCTCGCTGACGGTGCCGGCGACCGCGCCGTCATAGCCGAGCACGGTGAAGCCGCGCGGGTCGGCGTCCTCGCGTGCGACGAAGAAGCCCTCGGCGGCGCTCAGCGGCACGATCCGGGCATGGCCTTCCCAATCGAGATCGGGGCGCTTGGCGCGTTCGGCCCAAGCGGCGGGGCCGACCCCATCGACCAGCGGATTGCCGGTCGGTTCGATCGGTGCGCCGGCGAACCAGTCGGCCTTGCGCGCGCCAGGCACGTCGAGCGGCTCGCGACCCTTGGTCGGGGCGCTGACGGTCCCATGACCGAAGGGCAATTTGAAGAATTTGGTCGGCGCGGTGAGGAGCAGACCGCCCTCACCCTCGAGCCGACCGGTCAGCTCATGCTCGAGCGGATAGCCCTCGCGGCGATCCTCGCGTCGCAAATAGACGACCAGCCCGAGGAAGAAGAGGAAAAAGGCGTTCAGCACGATCAGCGCGACGTCGATCCCGTGAGTGAGTTGCAAGTGCATGAGACTATCCTTCACATTCCATCAAATGGGCCGTCAAATGGGAAATTCGGTAAGGCCGAAACGCAGGGCGGGTTTGCTTTCTCGAACGCGAACCAATGGCCCGAGTGCCACCAGCGTCGCCAACAACAACACGATTTCTACGCAGTACACAAAGGCATATCCAGTGGTCGGGACAGCGAGCGTCCTCCCCAAATCCTGCGCGACCGCTGCGGCCGAGATCAGGTCGCGCGCGAAGGCGCCGATCGCGATGGCGATGCCGCCACAACTCGCCTGCACCGCACCCCATGCGCCGAGCGCGAGACCGGTCCGGCCCTCGTCCGAAATGCCCATCGCCGCCGTCAGCGTGCCGACCGAGAACAGCCCGCCGCCAAAACCGATGATGATCGCGCCCACCGCCAACAACGGCGCCGACCCGATCGGCCCGGCAAAGAGCACACAGAGGAACGCGCCAATCCCCGCCGTCGCGCCAAAGCCTGCCAGCCGGTTGGGTTCGCCGCCGCGGCCCAGCGCCCGCGCGGCCAGCCCGAAGCCGCACAGCATGCCCATCGCCCACAAAGCGGTCAGCGACGTCGTCGCGCCAACCGAAAGGCCGAGGATCTGGCCACCATAGGGTTCGAGCAGCACGTCCTGCATGCTGAACGCAGCCGAGCCGAGTCCGACCGCCACCAGCAGCCGTAACGTCTTGGGCTGGGCGATGAAGTGCGCCCAGGTCTCGCGGAAGGACGGTCGTGCGTCGCGCGGCGTCATCGCACTGCGGTTGCGCGCTTCCTGCTTCCACAAGGCGGTCACGTTTAGGATCACCGTCATGATCGCGACGGTCGAGACGATCTGCACCAGCCGGGTCGGCGAAAAATGCGTCAGTAGCTGACCGATGATCAGCGCGCTGATCATCATCCCGAGCAGCAGCATGACATACAGCAACGCGACAACACGGGGCCGGTTCTCCTCGGTCGCAAGATCGGTCGCGAGCGCGAGGCCGGCCGTCTGCGTCGTGTGCATACCCGCCCCGATGAACAGGAAGCCGAGCGCGGCGGCGATCTGGCCGTAGACCGGCGACCCCTGACCGCCGCCGGACATGACGAGCAAAGCAAAGGGCAGGATAGCAAAGCCGCCGAACTGCAGCATTGTGCCGAACCAGATATAGGGAACACGCTTCCAGCCGAGCAGCGAATTGTGATGATCGGACTTGAACCCGACCAATGCGCGCAGCGGCGCGAACAATAAGGGGAGCGAGACCATCGCGGCGACGACCGACGCCGACATGCCGAGTTCGACGATCATCACGCGGTTGAGCGTGCCGGTCAGCAAGACCGCGGCCATGCCGACCGATACCTGGAACAGCGATAGCCGCAACAATCGGCTGAGCGGCAATTCCTTCGTCGCGACATCGGCGAAGGGCAGGAATTTGGTGCCGAGTTGATTCCAGAACGCGCCGTTCTTCAGCGCCGCAGTCTGGCCGTGCGCGACCACGGGCGCGCGCTTCGCAGGCGCGGCAAGCGAGGCCTTCATCGAGGCCAAATAGAGGGCGCGGTCGGCAGCGCAATTCACGCGGTCAATACCTCCAGCGCATGGCTCGTATAAAAGCCGCCTGATACCTTGCGATCGCGGCCCAGCCGCGCCGTCGGCATCGCATTTCGGATGAGTGTGCGGATCAAGCGCTCGCGCACCGGGATGATCGCGGGCGAGCGATCACTGCTCGGAAAAAGCCGACCCATGCCGAGCGCCACCATCAGCAGCGGCGTCTGCGGCGCGAAGGTGAACAGCATTGATCCGCTCGTCCGGTCGGACAGGCCGCGCAGCACCGCGACGATATCGAAGGCTTTGTAATGAATCAGTGAATCCATCGCTACGACATGGTCGAACCGACCAAGTGCGGGATCGAGCAGGTCGCCAACCCGCCAATCGATCGAGAGGCCTTTGGGCGCGCGCTTGCGGGCAATATCGACCAGGCTACCCGCGACATCGATCGCGACGACCTCGGCCCCGCGCTCTGCGGCTTCAACGGCCAGAGCGCCCGTTCCGCAACCGGCATCGAGCAAGCGCAAGCCGGTCATGTCGGCGGGTAGCCACGACAACAATGTGTCGCGCATTTCGGTCCGGCCCTTGCGGACCGTCGCGCGGACGCCGCTGACCGGCGCGTCCGAGGTCAATTGTTCCCAGGCCTTGCTCGCGGTCTTGTCGAAATAGGTTTCGAGGTTCCCGCGGAACCGGTCGTAGGTCTGCGTCGTCATCTCACTCGAACCCCAGGAACTCGAAGATTTCGCGGTCCTTCATCGGCTGTGCATCGAGCGGCTCGCATCCCGCCCACATTTGTGCGGCGAGGCGTTTGTATTCGAGGCAGGCAGCGTCGACCGCGGGCGAGGATGGCATCTCGAACAAGGTGCACTTCTTAAGACGCGAGCGACGGATCTCGTCGAGATCGGGGAAGTGGGCGAGCCGCTTGAGGCCAGTCGCTTCGTTGAAACGGTCGATCTCGTCGGTCGCGGCCGAACGGTTGGCGATCACGCCCGCCATCCGTACGTCGTAATTCTTCGACTTGGCCTTGATTGCCGCGACGATGCGATTCATCGCGAAGATGCTGTCGAAATCGTTCGCGGCGACGACCACGGCGCGCTCGGCATGTTGCAGGGGTGCGGCAAATCCGCCGCACACCACGTCGCCCAGCACGTCGAAGATCACGACGTCGGTTTCTTCGAGCAAATGGTGTTGCTTGAGCAATTTGACGGTCTGCCCGACGACATAGCCGCCGCAGCCTGTTCCGGCCGGAGGACCGCCCGCCTCGACGCACATCACGCCGTTATAGCCTTCGAACATATAATCTTCGGGCCGCAATTCCTCAGCATGGAATTCGACCGTTTCGAGCACGTCGATCACGGTCGGCATCAATTTCTTGGTGAGCGTGAAGGTGCTGTCATGCTTCGGGTCGCAGCCGATCTGCAGCACGCGTTTTCCCAGCAGCGAGAAAGCGGCAGAAAGATTGGACGAGGTGGTCGATTTGCCGATCCCGCCCTTGCCGTACACCGCGAACACCTTGGCGTTGCCGATCCGGTCATTGGGGTCGAGGCCGACCTGAAGCGAACCTTCGCCGTCGAGGCCGCGGACTGGTGGGTCGAGTAATGCCATGTCGTGTTTCCTTTATGCCGCGACCGCGACGATACCCTCGAGGCGATCCTCGAGTTCGTCACTGGCGGCATGGAGTGCGGCGAGCGTCGCCGCGTCGGGGGACCAGTATTTGCGTTCGGACGCTTCGATCAGCCGGTTGGCAACGCGTGCCGCTGCCTTTGGGTTGAGCGCGGCGATGCGCTCGCGCATTGCGGCGTCGAGCACATAGGTTTCGCCGATCCGCTGATAGACCCAGGGGTCGACTTCGCCGGTCGTCGCCGACCAGCCCATCGTCGTGGTGACGCTGCCTTCAATTTGGCGCACGCCTTCGTAACCATGGCGGAGCAGGCCTTCGGTCCACACGGGATTGAGGATGCGCGTGCGCGTTTCGAGCGCGACTTGTTCTTGTAGCGAGCGGACCTTGCTGACGCCCTGCGTCTGGTCGCCGATATAGACCGGCGCGGCCGTTCCTTTTGCCCGGGTGACGGCGCGGCTGATTCCGCCGAGCGTATCGACATATTGGTCGATGCTGGTGATGCCGAGCTCGACGCTTTCGAGATTCTGATACGCGCAATCGACCGTCTTCAGCGCAGCGGCGAGCACCGCAGCCTGGCGGACCGGTGCCCCCTTCACGCCGTAAGCAAAACCCTTTTGCCGCTCGAAACTGTCGGCGAGTTCGTCGGGATCGGTCCACGCGCCGGTGTCGATCATTAGATTGACGTTGGCGCCGTAAGCGCCCTCGGCATTGGAGAAGACGCGCAAAGCGGCGGTTTCGATGTCGCAGCCCTGTTCGGCGCTGTGCGACAAAGCGTGGCGGCGGATGAAGTTCTGTTCGATCGGCTCGTCGGCCTGCGCCGCCAGCAAGGCGGCCTGCGCCAGCATCCGCGTCTGCAGCGGCAGCAAATCGCGGAACACGCCCGACAGCGTGACGACGACATCGATCCGCGGGCGACCTAGTTCCTCAAGGCTGACCAGCTCTGCGCCCGCCAGCCGGTTATAGCTGTCGAAACGCGGCCGTGCGCCCATCAGCGCCATCGCCTGGGCGATCTGCGCGCCTTCGCTCTTCAAATTGTCGGTGCCCCACAACACCATCGCCACCGTTTCGGGCAAATGACCCGAGTCGGCGAGGTTGCGGTCGATCAGCCGCTGTGCCTGCTGCGCGCCATCCTTGACGGCATAAGCCGACGGGATGCGGAAGGGGTCGAAGCCGTGGATATTGCGCCCGGTCGGCAGGATCTCAGGGCTGCGCAGCAAATCGCCGCCGGTCACGGGCCGGATGTAGCGGCCCGACAGTGCGAGCATCAGGCCATCGATCTCGCCATTGGTCGCGAGCGCGGCGTTGAGCGCGGCCATGTCCTTCAGGAGCGGCGTGTCGGCTTTGATCGTGCCGTCGACCAAAGCGACGATCGTGTCGTGCGGCAGCTTTTCGC
>JBBQLB010000025.1:0-40844 GCA_038327465.1 Sphingomonadales bacterium
ACCGGCTCAATCCGCCGCTCGGCTTCGACATGCATTGGAGCCGGCTGGTCGATCTGCCGCTCGCCGGGCTGATCGTGCTGCTGCGCCCGTTCGTGGGGCCGCGCGAGGCCGAGATGCTCGCCTGCGGCATAGCACCGTTGCTGCCGCTCGGCATCGTGATGCTCGGCATCGGCGCGACGGTGCGGCGCCTGGTCAGCGTCTATGCCTGGCCGCTCGGCATCGTGCTGCTGCTGTGCTGCTCGGCGACGATGATGATGTATATGCCCGAGCGGATCGACCATCACGGCTGGCAGCTCGCGATGCTGAGCTTGACCGTCGCCGGACTGTGCGACCCGAAGCCCATCCGCGGCGGCGCGATCGTCGGTCTGGCGGGCGCGGTGTCGCTCGCGATCGGGCTCGAAATGCTGCCTTATGCCGCAATTGCGGGCGCGATCCTGACGTTGCGCTGGGTGTGGGACCGGGCCGAGGCACCGCGTCTGACAATCTATGCGCTGACGCTCGGTGCGGGGAGTGCGCTCGGCTACGCGCTGTTCGCGTCCTATGCCAATGCCGTGCCGCGCTGCGATGCGCTGACGCCGGTGTGGCTGAGCGTGATGGTGATGGCAGGCGCGCTCCTGTTCGCGCTGGCCTGGATGAACCCGCAGAATCGCTGGGCGCGGCTCGCGCTTGCGGTCGCGGCGGGGGCGGTCATCGTCATCGGTTTCGCGCTCATCTTCCCGCAATGCCTCGGCCGCCCCGAACAGGCCTCGCCCGAATTGCAGAAGAACTGGCTCAACATGATCCGCGAGGCGCGGCCGATTTACGTCCACCCGTTCCGCATTGCCGTTCCGGTCGCAGTGATGCCGATTGTCGGCGTAATCGGGGCGGCGGTCGCAACGTGGCGCGCACGCGGGACGGCACTTGGTCTCGCTTGGGGAACGGTGTTGCTGTTCGTGACCGGCGCGGCCTTGTTGCTGCTGTGGCAGGCGCGCGCCGGGCCGGCGGCGCAAATGCTCGCGGTGCCCGGCGCGGTGGCGCTCGGGTGGATGCTGATCCCGCGCTTCCAGGGGAGTAACTCGGCGTTGGTCCGCGTATTCGGCACCGTCGCAGTGATCCTGCTGATTGGATCGGGCCTGTTCGCGGGGGTTGCGATCCGCTTCCTGCCGATCGACCCGCCGGACAAACGCTCGCAGATCGTCGACCGCGCCAGCGGCAATTGCCCGACGATGAGCGCGCTCAGCCCGCTCAACCGCTACCCTGCGGAGACGATCTTCAGCTTCGTCGATCTGGGACCACGGATCATCACGATCACGCACCACAATGCCGTGGCGGGGCCGTATCACCGCAATGGCGACGCGATCCTCGATGTGCAGCATGCGTTTTCGGGGAGCCCCGAGAATTTCCGCGCGATCGCCAAGCGCCATGGTGCGACGCTATTATTGGTCTGCCCGAACATGGCCGAATCGACCATCTACCGCGCCCGCGCGCCCGGCGGCTTCTACGACCAGCTCGCGCATCGCAAGGAATTCGACTGGCTCGAACCGCTGCCGATGCCGCGCAAATCACCGCTACGCCTGTGGCGGATCAAATAAGCGCGTAGCGCAATCGTCCCATTTCTTTCTTCGTGGCTTTGCGTCTTTGTGTGAGGCAATCTTCTTTGATCACACAAAGACGCAAAGCCACGAAGAAGTAGAGAAAAAGACTGACCTGCGGTCGGCTTAGAGCAGGCTGATCTTGACCCCGTCGATCACGAACTGCACCGCCAGCGCCGCGAGCAATACGCCGAGCAGCCGCGTGATCACCGCCTCGATCTTCGCCCCCAGCACGCGCATGATCGGCCCCGCCGCGAGCAAGGCGATCAGCGTCAGCAGCAGGATCGTCGCCAGCGCGCCGAGGATCACGACCGATCGCTCGAGCCCGTCGTTGCGGCTCATCAGCAGCATGACCGAGGCAATCGACCCCGGCCCGGCGATCATCGGCATCGCCATCGGGAAGATCGACACGTCTTCGACCTCGGGCGTCGCGGCAACCTTGGCGGCGCGATCTTCACGCCGCTCGGTGCGCTTTTCGAAGACCATCTCCAGCGCGATCAGGAACAGCATGATCCCGCCCGCAATCCGGAACGACGACAGGCTGATGCCGAGCCCGCGCAGCAGATCCTCGCCGAACAACGCGAACACGAACAGGATCGCCGCCGCCACCAGCACCGCGCGCAGTGCCATCGCCCGGCGATGCGACACGCTCGCGCCGCCGGTCAGCCCGGCAAAGATCGGCGCGCAGCCCGGCGGATCGATCACCACGAAAAAGGTGATGAGCGAGGAGATGTAGAGTTCGATCATTTGGCCACCGGGGGCGCGGCGATGTCGTCCGCCACGACCGACTCGAACGTCGTACCGGTCCAGATTAGCGCCAGGAATCGCCGTTCGCCGTTGGGCTTCACGGTCCAGTACCACGACAGGGTCCCATCGGGAGCATGGCCCTGACCGGAGGTCCTGGGACTGGAAAGCTCGATCCTCGGGTTCTGGGGCTTCTTGTCGCACGACGCGATGCGCTCACGGACCATTGGAAACTGCGCACGCGGCGTGGCGAGCGTGTCCCCGCCATCGACGATCCATTTCCAGCCGCCATCCGGCTGCCGCTGCCAGACGGTCGAGAAATAGCCGACCGCGCCGTCGGGCCGCTTCCACCCGCCGGTATTGACCGCGAGCGACCCGTCGCACGACACATAGCTCGCAGTCGGCCACCAATCGATCGCCTTGGCCGGGTCCTTGCGGTCCTTCAGCCAGCTTTGCGCGTTGATCGGCTGCGGCACGAACATCGTCGCGTCACTCGACGCCCATTTGCGGAACGCGGTCCATTGCCCGAGCGTCTGCGCATCGGCGGCAAAGGCGCGTTCGGCGTCGAGTGCGGAGCCCTTGCCTTCTTCCGTTCGCCCTGAGCCTGTCGAAGGGCCGCTCTCCGCGCGCGCCACCAAGGGGGCTTCGACAAGCTCAGCCCGAACGGAGGTTAGGGAAGCGGTGGCAAGTATCAGCAAAGCCAGCATCACAAATCCCCCTCGCCAACAACACCTTCGCGCCGCTCCGCCGAAATCAGCGTATTGCGCAGCAAGCACGCGATCGTCATCGGGCCGACTCCGCCCGGCACCGGCGTCACCGCGCGCGCCACACTCATCGCGCCCGCATAATCCACATCGCCTACCAGTCCCTCGGGCGTGCGGTTAATGCCGACATCGATCACCGTCGCTCCGGGTTTCAGCCACTCACCCTTCACCATCTGCGCCCGCCCGACCGCCGCAACGACGATGTCGGCGCGCTTCACCACGGCAGGCAGATCGCGCGTCCGCGAATGCGCGACCGTAACGGTGCAGCTCTCCGCGATCAGCAACCCTGCCATCGGCTTGCCAACGATGTTCGAGCGCCCGATCACCACCGCATCGAGCCCGCTCAAATCCCCTAGCTGATCCTTGAGCAGCATCAGACAGCCAAGCGGCGTACATGGCACGAACCCAGCCAACCCCGTCGCCAGCCGCCCGGCATTGACCGGGTGGAAGCCGTCGACATCCTTGTCCGGGTCAATCCGCGTCGTGACGACGCGCTCGTCGATGTGATCGGGCAGCGGCAATTGAACGAGAATCCCATCGATCGCGGGGTCGGCGTTGAGCGCATCGATCAGATCGATCAGCGCGTCCTGCGGCACATCGGCGGGCAAGCGGTGTTCGACGCTCACCATCCCCGCCTCACGCGTCGCCCGCCCCTTGTTGCGGACATAGACCGCCGACGCCGGATCCTCGCCGACCAACACGACTGCGAGCCCCGGCGCGCGTCCCGTCTGGGCGGTGAACGCCGCAACGCGCGTCCCCACCCGCCCGCGCAAGCCAGCGGCAAAGGCTTTGCCGTCGATGATGCTGGCGGTCACGTCTTTGCTTTCAGAGTGAAAAATTTGGCTGCCAAATTAAGCGCCAACGAGTCCATTAAGGCCAATGCTCAGCAGCTTCATTAGAACTAAAAAAGCGAAAGGTGCCAAATCGATCGCACCAAAATCGGGCAAAATCCGTCGGATTGGGCGATAGAGCGGCTCCGTCCCGCGATTGAGTCCCGTGTAAATTGTCCGAACTGTTTCGTTGTAGGTGTTAATGACGTTGAAAGATACGAGCAGCGATAAAATCACCTGTACGACTACAACGAAACACACTGCGTCTATTAAAACCTGCAACATGGTAACAATGGTGAGCAATCGTCATCTCCCGCTAGTGCGGCGATCTTAGCGCGATACCGAAGGTGCGAACACCCCTAGCGTCGCACCCCCTACTTCCGCACCAACGTCCCCGCACCGCGCCGGGTAAAGATTTCCAGCAGCATCGCGTGCGGTACGCGCCCGTCGAGGATGACCGCAGCATCGACCCCGCCCTCGACCGCATGGACGCAGGTTTCGAGCTTGGGGATCATCCCGCCGCTGATCGTGCCGTCGGCGCGCAACCGCGTCACATCGGCCGGGACAAGGTCGGTCAGCAGCGCGCCGCTCTTGTCGAGCACGCCGACCACGTCGGTCAACATGAACAGCCGCTCCGCGCCCAGCGCCGCCGCAATCGCCCCCGCCATCGTGTCGGCGTTGATGTTATAGGTCGCGCCGTCCGCCCCCAAGCCCACGGGTGCCACCACCGGGATGAAGCCGTCGCGCGCCAGGTTGATCAGGATCGCCGGATCGACCGCGACCGGATCGCCGACGAAGCCCAGATCGACATGGCGCTCGATCCCCGAATTACGGTCGGGTTCGCGGCGGGTGCCGACTTTCTCAGCAACCACGAGGTTTGCATCCTTCCCCGAAATGCCGACCGCGCGCCCGCCCGCCTGCCCGATCCAGCCGACGATTTCCTTGTTGATACTCCCGGCCAGCACCATTTCGGCGATCTGCGCGGTCTCGGCATCGGTGACGCGCAAGCCATCGACGAAGCGCGATTCGACCCCCAATCGCTTCAACATCGCGCCGATTTGCGGCCCGCCGCCATGCACCACCACCGGATTGATGCCGACCGCCTTCATCAGCACGACATCCTCGGCGAAATCGCGCGCGAGTTCGGGATCGCCCATCGCATGCCCGCCATATTTCACGACGAAGGTCTTGCCGGCGTAACGCTGCATATAGGGCAGCGCCTCGACGAGCGTTTCGGCCTTGGCGAGGAGTTCAGGGGCGGGGGCGTGGTCGGTCATCGGTGCGCTGTAGCCATCTTGTCATCCCCGCGAAAGCGGGGACCCATCTCCCACGGCCCGAGATGGGTTCCCGCTTTCGCGGGAAAGACAAATTTATGCAGGAGATCGATCCAGCCACCGCCCGAAGGCGACCATCGCGGTAATCAGCAAGGGCACGAGCAGAATCGAGAGCAACACCTTGACCAGCATCTGCCCCGCCATCAGCCAGCCGATCGCGCCGACGCCAAAGGCGATCGTGATAAACAATACCGTGTCGACGATCTGGCTCAGCACACTCGCCACCGCCGCGCGGAACCACAAAAGCGACGCGCCTTCGCGCCCCTTCAACCACGAAAAGATCGTGACGTTGAGCGTTTGCGAAATGCCGTAGGAAATAATCCCGCCGAGCCAAATCCACGGCGTCGCCATCATCATCGTGTTGAACGCCGCAAGCCGGTCGGGCGCCATTTCCGGCGCCGCGGGCAATTGCAAAATCGCAAGCGTCAGCAGCATCGAGGTGAGCAGGGGAACGAACCCGACCAACACCAGAAAGTTCGCCACCTTCCGCCCGTGCAATTCGGCAACGGCACTCGATGTGATGACGAGGAGCAGGAACGCGAAAATCCCCGCCTCGATCGCGAGCGGCGGCAGACCGAGCAGCGGCCCGAGTGCGGAAATCGGTCCCAGCGTCACCTGCTTGTTGCCGAGCACTCCGGCAATGCAGACCATGCCGCCATAAAAGATCGAAAAGGCGAAGAGCGAGCGCGGGATGCCGCTGGTCGCGGTGTGAGCAGGTGTTTCCATCGCCGCAACGCTAGCCGGTTTCCGCCGCGCGTCAAACGCGCAGGCGCGGGTGCCCCTGCGTTCGCACTAGCCGCGCACGTCGCACGCTGTATGGTACCCGCTTTCGCGCGGGGGGCCGCGTGGGCGATTTCAAACGCGAGTGATGCAGTTCATGGGTTCCTTTCCGATCGGCCTCCTTGGCATTGCCGTCATCCTCGGCATCGCGCTCCTGCTGTCGAGCAACCGCCGCGCGATCCGCCTCCGCGTTGTCGGCGCGGCGTTCGCGCTGCAGATCGGCATCGCGGTGCTGGTGCTGAAAATCCCCGCCGGGGTTGCTGCCCTGCAATTCCTGTCGGGCGGCGTGTCGAATTTGCTCGGCTATGCGCATAACGGCGTCGATTTCCTGTTCGGCCCGCTCGCCCGGCCCGAAATCGGCGGCAACAGCTTCGCGATCGCCGCGCTCCCGGTGATCATCTTCTTCGCCAGCCTCGTCTCGATCCTCTATTATCTCGGCATCATGCAGTTGATCGTCCGCTGGCTCGGCGGCGCGATCGAGTTGGTGATCGGCGTGTCGAAGGTCGAGGCTTTGTGCGCCGCCGCCAACATCTTCGTCGGCCAAAGCGAATCGCCGCTCGTCATCCGGCCCTATCTCGCCGGGCTGACCCCCGCGCAATTGTTCACCGTGATGACCAGCGGCATGGCGGGCGTCGCGGGGACGATCCTCGCGGCCTATGCGTCGATGGGGATCCGCATCGAATATCTGCTCGCGGCAAGCTTCATGGCGGCCCCGGCCGGGATCCTGATGGCCAAGATCATGATGCCCGACGAGCCGGTGCCCCAAGGTGAGCTCCCGCTCGGCGATCATCCCGAGGAGAATATCAAGCTGGCCGAAACACGGATCAGCGGGCAGGGCCCGGCAGCGCTCCTGCCGGAAGGCACCCCCGGCGAACCGATGCCGCAAGCGAGCCACGACGAGGAAAAGCCCGCCAACATCATCATGGCGGCGGCGCAAGGTGCGCAGACCGGCGTGAAGCTCGCGGTCGCGGTCGGCGCAATGGTGCTGGCCTTCGTCGCCTTGGTCGCGCTCGCCAACGGCATGCTCGGCGGGATCGGCAATTGGTTCGGCTATCCCGCGCTCAGCTTTCAGGGGCTGCTCGGCACGGTGTTCGCGCCGATCATGTTCCTGCTCAACATCCCGTGGAACGAAGCGCAGATCGCCGGCGGGCTGTTCGGGCAGAAGATCGTGCTCAACGAGTTCGTCGCGTACATCAGCCTCGGTACGCAGACTGGGCTGAGCCAGCATACGATCGCGGTGGTGACGTTTGCTTTGTGCGGTTTCGCCAATTTCTCCTCGATCGCGATCCAGATGGCGGTGACCGGGAGCCTTGCCCCCAACCAGCGCCCGATGATCGCCAAGCTCGGGCTGAAGGCACTGGCGGCGGGGTCTCTGGCGAATTTGATGTCGGCGGCGCTGGCGGGGTTGTTGATCGGCTGACGATCGGAGGTCTCTCCCGCCACCGTTCGTTTCGAGCGAAGTCGAGAAACCCCGCGCAGCATATGGTGCCCGTTTCTCGACTACGCTCGAAACGAACGGAGAGGGGATCGCGCACTCCCCCCGTCACCCCGGCCTTGAGTCGGGGCCCATGGTGCAGCAAGCGCAACGCTCCAAATACAATCGACGCGCTCGCGGATGGATGGGCCCCGGCTCAAGGCCGGGGTGACGATTGGGGACGGTCGGCACTCGTCCAATAGCCGACCCTAACGTTTTGACGTAGAAGCACAGGATGGATCGACACCCCGACGTTATCGGAGCCGTATTCTTCGGTTGCTGCGCTTTACTGACGGCGGCGCTAACACGGTGGCCATCGCTGTGGGTGACTATTTCAGTGAGTCGTACTGCGACGAGGCAATATCTGGAGCGGTCGGTCGGTACACTCCGTATCCTAACGGCCATCGCAACCGCGGGTGGTGTGCTAATGGGCGCGATATCGCTCTACGGCTGATGGCAGCTTTCCGCACCCCTACCCCCGCCGCAACATCGCCTTCTTCAACCGCGCATGCGCCGATGCCTTGATCTGGCAGATCCGCGCCGCCCCTACGCCGATCACTTCGCCAATCTCCTCGAGGTTGAACTCCTCGACATAATACAGCTGAATCACCAGCGCCTCGCGCTCAGGCAAGGACGCAATCGCCGCGATCAGCGTGTCGCGTTCCTCGCCTTCGGATAATTGCGCAAACGCGTCGGGCTCGTCGCTCGCAAACCACGGGCCTTCGTCGGAATAGACCTCATCGATCGGCTCGAAGCGCATCGGCTGGGCATTGGCATAGTCCAGCCGCAATTTCTCGCGGCTGACGCCGATCCGCGCTGCGACCTGCGCCTCATCGGGGGCATGGCCGAGTTCCGCCGCCAGCGCCGCAATAGTCTGCGCATAGACCCGCTTGCGCTGCATCGCACCGCGCGTCAGCGTCGCCGAACGCCGCAACGCGTCGATCATCGACCCGCGCACGCGCGTCACCAGATATTGCTCGAACGTCACTTGCCCGCGTTCCTCGAAGCTGTTCGCCGACTCGACCAACGCGACCAGCCCGATCTGCACCAGATCCTCGACCTCGACCGCCGACGACATGCTCCCATGCACATGCCACGCGATCCGGCGCACCAGCGGCAGATGCTTCTTCGCCAGCACGTTGAGATCAGGCGCGGCGGTCCGGCCATAGGTCAGCGGCATCGCATCTGCGAAGGCGGCGGGATTGGGCTGGGCGGTCATGCGGGGAGTGCTCCCGAAGCGAATCCGACTTGCGTCGCGGTGGGCGCGCCGATCACGGCGACGACTTCGACCGATTTGTCCTCGGGCACTTCGAAGAAGCTCATCACCGGCAGATCGGGCAGGCAAGATTTGACCAGCTTGCGGATCGCGAGGCGGATCGCTGGCTGCACGACCAACGCGAACGGCTTGGCCTCGTCGACCAAAGGCTGGGCGGCGCGTTGCAGCGCATCGACGATGCGGCGGCCGAGATCGGGTTCGATCGTATGGCGGCGCGACGGATCGTTGCGCAGCGCCTGGCCGAGCAACCCTTCGAGCTGCCCCTCCAGCGTCATCACGCGCAGCGGCTCGCGCACGCCGCAAAGCTTGCCGATGATCAGCCCGCCGAGATCGGGGCGGATCGCCTCGATAATATCCTCGGCATCAAGCGACTTTTGCGCGGCGACCGCGATGGCAGCGGCGATCCGGCGGAATTCCTTGAGCGGGATATTCTCCGCCAGCAGCCCGCGCAGCACTTGCGTCAGCGTCGTCAGCGGCAGCGGGTTGGGCGAGAGCGAAGCGACGAGCTGCGGATTGCGCTCCTTGAGGCCATCGAGCAGCGCCTGCACATCATCCGCGCCGAGCAGTTCGGATGCATGCACGCCCAATTGATGGTTGAGGTGCGTCGCGACCACCGTGCCCGGATCGACCACGAGATAGCCCGCCCCCGTCGCGGCATCGGCATCGCCAGCGGCAATCCACACCGCGTCGAGCCCGAAGGTCGGGTCCTTGGCGCGCTTGCCCATCAGCCCGCCAACGGCTTGCCCGGTGTCAAGCGCGAGCATTTCATCGGGCGACACGCTGTCCTCGCCGACGACGACGCCGCCGACCAGAATACGGTAAGCGAAGGGCGGCAAATTGATATCGTCGCGCACCCGCACTTGCGGGATGACGAAGCCCATGTCCTTCGACAGCTGCCGCCGCACGCCGGTAATCCGCCCCATCAGCGGCGCGCCGCGACGTTCATCGACCAGCGGCACCAGACCGTATCCAATGTCGAGATTGACCTGCATCGTATCGGCGACTTCGTCCCAGCCGATCTTCGCATAATCGATCGGTTCGGCCGGTACGGCGATGACCGGCGGCGGGCGCAGCGCCGCCTGCCGCATCCGCCACGCAGCGAACCCGGCCAAAGCGGCGGCGGGCAGGATCACCAGATGCGGCATCCCCGGCATCACGCCGAGCAAAGCCAGGATGATCGCAACCGGCGTCCACGTCCGCGCCGATCCGAACTGGCTGCCGATCTGGCCCGCCAAATCCATGCTCGAGGTAACGCGCGTCACGATCGCCGCCGCCGCGATCGACAGCATCAGCGATGGGATCTGCGCAACCAGCGCATCGCCGATCGCGAGCAGCACATAATTATGCGCCGCATCGGCAATCGTCATGCCGTGGCTGACCGGACCCAGGATCAGCCCGCCGATGATATTGGCGAACAGGATCAACAGGCCCGCGACCGCATCGCCCTTCACGAATTTGGACGAACCGTCCATCGACCCGTAAAAATCGGCTTCGGTCGCGACTTCGATCCGGCGTGCCTTGGCTTCCTCGGGCGTGATCAGGCCAGCGTTCAAATCGGCGTCGATCGCCATTTGCTTGCCCGGCAACGCATCGAGCGTGAAGCGCGCGGAAACTTCGGACACGCGGCCCGCGCCCTTGGTCACCACGATCATGTTGATGATCACCAGAATCGCAAAGACGAACAGACCGACGACATAGTCGCCGCCGATCAGGAAGGTGCCGAACGCCTCGATCACATGGCCAGCAGCCCCCTCACCTTCATGCCCGTGCACCAGCACGACACGGGTCGAAGCGACGTTGAGCGAGAGCCGGAACAGCGTCGCGAACAGCAACACGGTCGGGAAGGCGGAAAAATCGAGCGGCTTCTGCGCGTTGAGGCTGACCATCAACACCGCAAGGCTGATCGTGATGTTCATGATGAAAAACACATCGAGCATCGCCGCCGGGATCGGCACGACCATCAACACGACCAGCAGCAGGATCGCGACCGGCAAAGCGGCCGAGCGGAGCAGCGGCAAGATGCCGCCGGATTTGAGAGCAGCAGAATTCAAAGCAATCGCCACGCGTTACGCTCCCAGGCTCGCCAGCATCATGTACGCCAGCCGCGCGGTGCTCGGGGTCGGGCGGAACAGGCTCGCGCTCTCGATCCGGCCTGCATGTCCCGCCGTGCCGTTCAGCCGTTCGAGCGTCGATTGCGCCCACACCGCCGCATCGGCGGTCGAACCCTCCCCATTGCCGGGGATGACATCCGCGCCCCATTGACCAAGCCGTGTCGCGATCAGCGCGGGGCTGGCCGTCGGCAGGCTCGCGCCGCCGACGCTCTGCTCGAGCTTAGCGCCAAAGCGGCTGTAGATTTCGGAGAGCGAGCGCGCGCCGCCGTTCGCATCGAAGAACACGCTGCGATTGGCCTGCGCCGCCGCTGGGAACATCGCCGCGCCGCTGCGATCGGGCGACGCCTGCATCGCGCTGAGGAACGACCGTGCGCCGCCAAGCCCAAGGAAATGCGCCATATACAGATCGGTGCCGGTCGCGGTGCGCCCGGTCGCGGTTTCAAGCGCGTTCTTATTGTCGCTGGCATGTTCCGCCGCCATCAGCGAAGCGGCGTTCGGGTCCTTGCGCAGATCAAGGATCGCCTTGCGCATCGCCGGATCGGCCACCGTCGCGCGACCGGCGGCATTGGTCGAGATCGCATCCGCCGCCCAGCCAAGGCCGTGCTCCGCGCCATGCGCCTTGACGACGCGCAGCCAGCTCTGTTCGATAAATTGATAGAGGCCGCGCGCGCTCGACGTGCCGGCCCGCGCATCGGCGCGTAAGCCGCTTTCAAGCTTGGCCTGGCCGAGCAGATAGTTGAAGTCGATCCCGGTCTTCTGACTGGCATTGGCGATGGCATTCCGAACCGCACCGCCGCCAAGGCTTTTCGCCTCGTTGACTGCCCCGTTCAGGATCGTGAGTGGATTGAAAGGCATCGGTCCCCGGCTGCGTCGCCTATGTTCAGGCGAACATAAGCAAGAGCCGTGCCATTTTTCTCATCTTCTCCCCTCCCTGGCAGGGAGGGGCTGGGGGTGGGTCGGTGTGGAGCGGGCGTGGCGGTGCCACTGAGAGCAACCCACCCCTCAATCCCCTCCCTTCCAGGGAGGGGAGGATTTAGGCGTATGCCGCCATCCCCATGCCCGGCCGATACACCGACCCCGGCGCGCTGCCCACCGCGACCCCTGCCGCACCGGTCAAGGTTTGCAGGCGGCGGCGGACATTTGCCGCCATCAAATTCACATAGATGCGGCACGTCTCGTTCAACCGCTGGGCTTCCTCGGCAAGGCCACGCAGCTCGTCGCCGACGGGTGCCGTACCAAACGCCGCCACCGCCTCGATCGCGATCAGCTTTTCGCGCGTTGCCGTCTCCAGCCCCGCAACATCGTTGACCTTCAGCGCGGCGATTTCGGCATGGAGCGCCTCGATCACGCCGATCAGCGCGTCGCGCCGGGTGGTGCCCGCAGCCGTCATATTGGGCGTCATTTCTCGGGGCTCCAATAGAGTTTCAGCGCCAGCATCCGGTCGGCGATCGTCTCGGGCGTAATCGGGTAGGTGCCGTTGCGCACCGCACGCTTCACCTCTTCGACGCGCTTTTCATCGACCGGTGGGGCCTTGCCGAATTCGAAGGCGAGCGCCGACAATTCGAGCTGTCGGGTCGCCGCTTCGCTCGGCTGGGCCGCTGCATGCGCGGTTTGCGATGTCGGCGTGACGGGCACGACCAGCCGGTCTTGCGGTGTCACAGCCTTTGTCCCAGCCTTGGATCCGATCGACTCTATCATGGCTGCACCTTGTCGGTTTCGCTGACAGAAGTAGAAACGACCGAACGCGCCGGACCTTAAGAAATACTTCCAAAGATTATTCGGTCCAGCCCGGCAGGGTCGCGCGACCGCTGGCGATGGCGACCGCCTGCACCGGCGCGCGTGTCTGTTCGACCTTGACCAGGAAGCGCCCGCCCGCGACCGCATCGCCCGCCGCGACGCCTTCGCGCGTGATCGAAAAGCCGGGCGAACCCGCGCTGATCGTCACGGGATCGCCACGCTTGATGACATAGACCGGGCGGAGCGGCGCAGGCGCGTTCGACGGTTCGATCACCAAAGGCGCGGCCGTTTTCGGCGCGACGACGGGCATGCGCATCGGCACGAACAGCCGCCATTCGGGCCCGGTGCACGTGACGACGACGGCATCGTGCGCGTCGGAACGCCACGCCATCGACACCATCGGGCACGACGCGAGCTTCAGCCGAGTGTCGACCGGCGTGCGCGCGCCGCCCTCATCGCCGATGGCATGCCCGGCAAAGGCGGCAACCGCGCGATCAATCGCGGCGGTATCCTGAAATGTCGGCGCCGCCGCAAGCGGGGTCGCAACTGCAATCGAAAGGAGCGCGAAGGTACGCAGCATGGCTTTATCCCTGAATGATGCGGCAAATGTGGGTTGCCGGGCGGCAAATCATTGCCGTGGCCCGGCACGCTCGAGCACGGGCGGCGCGGCAAAGCCCGTAGTGACGGTCACGGCCCGGCGACCGGGTCGCGCGGCGGAAAGCGTTATGCGGTCGGCCGGCACAGCGTGCGCGATCAACAAAGCGGTGGCGACGGCGCGCGCGCGGTCGGCCGCAAGCACCGCGGCGCTTCCGGTCACCGGATCGACATCGTGCAGGCTGCCATCGACCGCACCCGACACGCGCAGAATCACGCGGCGGTCGCGCGTCGAGTCACGCGCCCAGCCGATCAGAGCGTCTGGCGCTTGGGCAAGAGCCGCCGATCCGACCGCGAAGCCGCCGACCGATCCGGCGGATACCGCCATCGGCTCTGGCGCAACCCCGGCGTCATGAACCCCGAACCCCTCGCGAATGCCCTTGGCGAGCGCACCCTTGTCGAGCTGCTGGCTGGCTTGCAGGAACACGAAAAAGCCGACCAGCAACAAAGCGAGATCGGCCAGCGTCATCAGCCACACCGGACGCGCGGGCGCGATGTCGGGAAGATCCGCCTCAAGCAAAAGCGCGCTCATGCGACCTCCGCCAGCTGCGCGGCGCGCGGTTGTTCGCGCAGTGCCAGCGCGATCAGCGGCGCATCGAGCCGCAAGCGCTCGACCGCTTCGTCGCGGGCATAGCGGCGCACCCGCGCAGCAATCGGACCAAGCACGAGATTGGCGAGCAACGCGCCGTACAAAGTGGCAAGCAACGCCACCGCCATTGCCGCACCGATTGCGGACGGATCCTGCATTTTCACGAACATGCCAACGAGGCCGATCAGCGTGCCGACCATCCCCATCGCGGGGGCGGTGTCGGCGGCGGCACTCCATAATTCGCAGGCGGCGACGGCACGCTCGGTGCGCGCGCGGTGGCGCTGGCGCAGCAGCTCGGCGATGTCGTCGGGCGTCGCGCCATCGACGATCGCCGCGACCGCAGCGGCCATGTCGGGGTCGGAAATCACCGATTTGTCGAGCGCCATCACCCCGTGCCGCCGCGCGATCCGCCCGAACGCAGCGATTTGCTCAAGCAGTGGCGCTGCCTCGAACCGCCGCGCGAACAGCGTGCCGAGCGCGCCGAATCCGCGGATCAAGTCTCGCGAAGGCGTCCGCAGGATCGCGGCAGCAAGTGTGCCGCCGCCAACGATGGCGAAGGCAATGGGATCGAGAAAGGGGGCGAGCACAGGTGTCATCGCGCGAACGCTCTGCAAGGGATGGGCCAGTTCCAATCATCCCCGTCGCCCCGGCCTTGTACCCCCCTCTGTCATCCCCGCGAAAGCGGGGACCCAGCTCGTGCCGCCGGAGCTGGGTCCCCGCTTTCGCGGGGATGACAATAGGGGCACGGCAAGTGAGAGCGTCGGCGCCAATCCGGCAACCCACTTGCCGCCAACCGGCAAGACCTTGCCGCTTTGCCCCGCCCAATGCCGCCCCACGCCACCCCACACCCATTTGGCACGGCCTTTGCTGATAACCCTTCGCGCAATTGGGCGTGAGGAGATGGGCGATGCCCAGCGAAGGTCTTTTCGGGGTACATGGTGCAGCACTCGAAGTGCGCTCGCAGCGTATGGGCGTGCTTGCATCGAACATCGCCAACGCCTCGACTCCGGGGTTCAAGGCGCAGGATGTCGATTTCAAAAAGGCGCTCGCCTCGGTCGAGAACGCTGCGAACAGCGGCGGCAACGCCAGCATTACGAGCGCGCTGCAATATCGCGTGCCGTCGCAACCCTCGCTCGATGGCAACACCGTCGAGCTGTCGACCGAACAGACCGCCTTTGCCGAAAACGCCGTTGCCTATCAGACGACGCTCTCCTTCCTCAACGGGCGGATCAGCCAGATCACCCGCGCACTGAGGGGCGAATAATCATGGCCGACCAACCGCTCACCATTTTCCAGGTCGCCGGCCGCGCCATGTCGGCACAGCTCGTGCGGATGAACACGACCGCGTCAAACCTCGCCAACGCCGGTTCCGTCACGTCGAGCGCAGACACCGCGTACCGCACGATCAAGCCCGTGTTCCGCACCGAATATGACAAGGTCTCGGGCCTCGCCACGGTCAATGTCGAGAGCATCGTCACGGCGGGCGAAGCGCCCGAGAAACGCTACGACCCCTCGCACCCGCTCGCCGACAAGGACGGCAATGTGTGGGAATCGGCGGTCGATGAGACGCGCGAGCTGGTCGACATGATGGAGACCGCGCGCAGCTATCAGAACAATGTCGAGGTCATGCAGACCGCGAAATCGCTGATCCTCGATACCCTCAAGATGGGACGCTAAATTATGGCCTCCGCTTTCGATACCACACTCACCAATCTCGGCATCAACCGCTCGACGACGAGCAACGCCGCCGCTGCGGTCAAAACGTCGTCGGGCCTCGGCACGTCGGATTTCCTCAAGCTGCTCACTGCACAGTTGCAGAATCAGGACCCCTTCTCGCCGACCGACAACAGCCAGATGGTGGCGCAGCTCGCGCAGATCACCAGCACGTCGGGCATTACCGATATCAACACGACGCTGAAGGCGATCCAGACCAAGCTCGGCGCGACCAGCACGAGCGATGCGCTCGCATATGTCGGGCGCACCGTGCTCACCGAAGGCGGCGTCGCTTATGGCCGCGCCGCCGGTGGCCTCGCCGGCGCGGTCGAGCTCGACGGTGATGCGACCGATGTCTCGGTCTCGATCCGCGATGCAAACGGCCAGGTCCTGAATACGCTGCAACTCGGCGCCCAAAAGGCCGGGACCGTTTCCTACGAATGGGACGGCAAGACGGCGGCCGGCGCCGACGCCGGAACCGGCCCGTTCACCGTTGCGGTCACCGCCGCGAACGCCGGGGCCAAGGTCACCAGCCGGGGTCTCGTCTGGGCACCGGTTGCGGCCGTTTCGGTACCGGCCAGCGGCAATCCCGTCCTCACCGTCCCCGGCCTCGGCCAGATCCCCGTCAGCGCCGTCCGCCAGGTCGGCTGAACCCGTTTTATCCGCATTCGATAAGGAGCAACCCCCATGTCCTTCTACACTTCCCTGAGCGGCCTGCAGGCGGCACAAACCGAGCTTTCGACCGTCTCGCACAACCTCGCCAACGTCTCGACCAACGGCTTCAAGAAAAGCCGCACCGATTTCGCCGACGTGATCGCATCGAGCATCGCGACCGATCCAACCAAGCTGGTCGGGTCGGGCACCGTGGTGAAGTCGAACCGTCAGCAATTCAGCGAGGGTAACCTCAAGACCACCGGTTCGGCGCTCGATCTGGCAATCACCGGCGACGGCTTTTTCGCGGTGAAGACGGCGGGTCTCAACGCCACCACCGCTTATACCCGCAACGGCGCGTTTCAGGTCGATCCTGCGACCAAGAACATCGTCGATGCGCAAGGCTCCGCGCTGCAGGGCTACCCGGTCGATGCCAAGGGCAATGCGACTGCGACCGGGTCCGACGGCCTCGTCACGCTCAACTTGCCCGAGACCAGCGGCACGCCGTCGGCTACCGCCAACGTCGCGCTGAAGGTCAACCTCTACGCCGCCGCCTCGACCCCGGGCGTCGCCTTCGATCCGGCCAATGCGTCGAGCTACAACAGCTCGACCGTAACGACGATCTACGATTCGTCGGGTAAAGCGAGTACGCTCACCAATTACTATGTCCACACCGGCGCGAACGCCTGGACCGTCCACAGCTATGTCGGCGATCAGGCCTTGAGCGTTGGCGGATCGAGTGCGGGCACGCCCGTCACCTTCGATGCGACCGGGAACATCACCGCGCCGACCACGCCGATCAGCTATGACGCGTTCACGCCCACCACCGGCGGCGTGTCGCAGACGCTCGCCTTCAGCCTCGCCGGATCGACCCAGAAGTCGAGCGCCTTTTCGGTCGATGCGCGCACCGCCGACGGTTCCTCGGTCGGCGAACTGGCCGGTGTCACGGTCAATGCGCAGGGCATCGTCGCAGCCAATTATTCAAACGGCGACACTGTCAATCTCGGCAAGGTTGCGCTCGCCAATTTCGCCAACCCGACCGGCTTGCGCCAAAGCGGCAACAGCTATTGGTCGGCCAGCGGCATTTCGGGGCAGGCGACGCTGGGCGCCGCCAACGAAAACGGCTTCGGCTCGCTGCTGTCGGGCACGCTCGAGGGATCGAACGTCGATATCACCGAGGAACTGGTCAGCCTGATCGCGGCGCAACGCAATTTTCAGGCGAATGCCAAGGCACTCGATACCGCCAGTCAGATTTCGCAGACGATCTTCCAGATCCAGGGTTGAGCGGGACGTAATCGGAGCACCACATGGACAAATTGGTCTATACCGCAGCCTCGGGGCTCAAGGCGCATCTCGCGTCGCAGGCTGCGATCGCCAACAATATGGCGAACGTGTCGACGATCGGCTTTCGCGCCGACCGTGTCGTGTTCGACCGGTTGTCGTTGCAAGGCTCCGATTTCGACACGCGCACGCCCGCCTCGGCCGAAGTGGCCGATGCCGATCGCAAGCCCGGCGCGATCCAACAGACCGGGCGCGCGCTCGATATCGCGATCCCCGGCGACAGCTGGCTCGCGGTGCAGGCGACTGACGGGAGCGAAGCCTATACCCGGCGTGGCGATCTTCAGATTGCGCCGTCGGGCGTGCTGCAAACCGGCGACGGCTTCCCCGTGATCGGGTCGGGGGGCCCGATCACGCTGCCGCCGGTGCAAAGCATCACGATCTCGAACGATGGCAGGATTTCGATCGTCCCGGTCGGCGGCGACGCGCGCAATCCGCAAGTCATCGACACGCTGAAACTGTCGAGCCCGAAGGGATCGGAAACCGTCAAGGGCACCGACAATCTGCTGCACGTCAAGGGCGGCGGCGTGTTGCCGACCGATCTCGATGCCAAGATCGAAAGCGGCGCGCTCGAGGGATCGAACGTCAACATGACACAAGCGCTGGTCGATATGATCGAAAATCAGCGTGCCTATGAGGTCCAGGCCAACCTTATGAAATCGGTCAAGGAATTGGATGAAAGCAGCGCATCTCTGATGCGCCTGCCGGCTTAAGAGGGAATAGATCATGGGTAGTGCAGCCATGCACATCGCGCGGACCGGGCTCGACGCCCAGGACATGCGCATGCGCGTTATTTCGAACAACCTCGCCAACGTGAACACCACGGCGTACAAAAAGGATCGCGCCGCGTTCGAGACGCTGGCGTATCAGACCGTGACCGCGCCGGGCGCGCCGAGCACGGCCGAATCGAAATATGCAACCGGCCTCAACCTCGGCACCGGCGTGAAGATTCAGGGCACCGCGCGGATCGACACGCAGGGCTCGTTCCAGCAGACCAATAATAGCCTCGATCTCGCGCTCGACGGGGATGGCTATTTCCAGGTTCAGATGCCCGGCGGCACGCTCGGCTACACCCGCGCCGGCAATTTCTCGCGCTCGCCCGAAGGCTTGCTGATCACATCCGAAGGCTATCAGGTCCAGCCCGGCATCACCGTGCCAGAGGGTGCGACTGCGATCACGATCGGTACCGACGGTACCGTCTCGGCGACGATCCCGGGGCAGGCCGCTTCGACCGAACTCGGCCAGATCCAGATCGCGAGCTTTCCCAATTCGGCCGGCCTGCTCGGCAAGGGCGACAATTACCTCGTCGAGACCTCGGCAAGCGGCGCCGCCAATCTCGGCATCGCCGGGCAGGATGGCCGCGGCAACATCCGGCAGGGGCAGCTTGAGGGGTCGAACGTCAATGTCGTTGAGGAACTCGTCGACATGATCGAGACGCAGCGCGCCTATGAGGTCAATTCCAAGATGATCTCGGCGACCAACGAGATGCTACAATATGTTAACCAACATTTCGGTAACTGACGGCGTGAAGTCATCCGCTCTCCTCGCCGCCTGCCTTGCCGGGTGCATCGTCGCCGCCGCGCTCATCCCGAGCGCGGCGGACGCGAGCATTTTCGGCAAGAAGAAGCCACCCGTCGATTTCTCGGTGGCACTGCCGCCACCCCCGCCACCGCCGCCGCCCGTCTCGACCGGATCGATCTTCCAGGTCGCCGATGGCTATGCCGCGCTCTATGAGGGCACGCGCGCACGCCGCATCGGCGATCCGCTGACGATCGTGCTGGTCGAACGCACCGCCGCCTCCAAATCCGCCAGCTCGAAGCTCGATTCAGGCGGGGGCTTGAGCATCACGCCGCCGACCACGGGCAGCCTCGCGCTGTTCCAAGGGACCGATGCGAGCGTCAGCAGCAAGCGCAATTTCGGTGGCACCGGCGCCACCGACCAGTCGAACACATTGTCGGGCGAAGTCAGCGTGACGGTCAGTCAGGTGCTGCCCAACGGCACCATGCTGATTCAGGGCCAGAAGCGCGTCACGCTCAACCGCGGCGACGAATTCGTCCAGATCAAGGGCCTGATCCGCGTCGCCGATATCGACGCCGACAACCGCGTCCTGTCGACGCGCGTCGCCGATGCGCAAATCGCCTACACCGGCAAGGGCGATGTCGCCCGCGCCAGCCGCCAGGGCTGGCTCGGCCGGTTCTTCTCCGTGGTGAGTCCGTTCTGATGGGAACCCGCATGATTCGCCTGTTGCTCGCAAGCCTGCTTGCCCTGCTTGTCGCCGCCCCCGCCTCCGCCGACCGGATCAAGGATCTCGGCGGCTTTCAGGGCATCCGCAGCAACCAGCTGACGGGCTATGGCATCGTCGTTGGCCTGCCCGGCACCGGCGACGACAATCTCGAATATACGATCCAGTCGATGAAGGCGGTCGCCTCGCGCTTTGGCTTGCAATTGCCCGCCAACGTCAATCCGGGCCTCAAGAACGCCGCGGTTGTGATCATCACCGCCGATTTGCCGCCCTTCGCCAAGCCGGGGCAGAAGCTCGACATCACCGTCGCCTCAATGGGCAAGGCCAAGTCGCTCCGTGGTGGCGCGCTGATCCTCACGCCATTGCTCGGCGCCGACGGGCAGATCTACGCGATGGCGCAGGGCAATCTTGCGGTCGGCGGCCTTGGTGCCGAGGGCAAGGACGGCTCGCAGATCGTTGTCAACATTCCCTCCGCCGGGCGCATTCCCGAAGGGGCGACGGTCGAACGCGCGGTGCAGACCGGGTTCGAAAGCACGCCTTATCTAACGTACAATCTCGCGCGCGCCGATTTCACGACCGCGCAGAACGTCGCTGCCGCGATCAACACGCGGCTCGGCGCCGGGTCGGCGCAAGCGGTCGATGCGATTTCGGTCTCGATCCGCGCACCCGTCGGTGGTGACGTCCGCGCGACGTTGATGAGCGAGATCGAAAATCTCGACATCGTCTCGGCCGAACCGTCTGCGCGGGTGATCGTCAACGCACGCACCGGCACCGTCGTGATCAATTCGAGCGTCCGCGTCGGCACCGCGGCGATCACGCATGGCAAATTGACCGTGCGCATCGACGAATCCGAACGCGTCAGCCAGCCAGCCCCGTTCAGCCAGGGCCAGACCACCAAGGAACAGAAATCCGCCGTCGGCGTGGATGAGGAAAAGCACCCGATCTTCCTGATCGAGCCGGGCCCGCGCCTGTCCGACGTGGTGAAAGCAATCAACGCGATCGGTGCATCGCCGGCCGATCTGGTCGCGATCCTCGAAGCCTTGAAAGAGGCTGGCGCGCTGAAAGCCGAGTTGATCATCCTGTGAGCGAGGTTCCAGCCCTTCCGCCCGTCCAGGGTCCCCAAGGCCCATTGCAGGGTGTCAATGTCGACACGAGCCGCTTGCAGAACCGCGCCAATCTGGAAGCGGCTGGCAAGAAGTTCGAGGCAGTATTCACCGGCATGATGGTCAAGGCGATGCGCTCGACGCATCTGGCCGAGGACGATCTGTTCGGCTCGAAGGGCCTCGATACGTTCAAGGAAATGCAGGACACGCAATTCGCTCAAGGCATGGCGGATCACGCCCCGCTCGGCATCGGCAAGGCGATGACCGAATTCCTTGCGCGCTCGCAAAAGGGCCTGCAGCCCGAACCGCCGCCCGCCGCTGACGGCACGCCGTCATGAGCGATCTGCTCGGCATCGGCGCCAGCGGGGTGCGCGCGTATCAAAGCGCGCTCACCACTGTGTCCGAAAACATCGCCAATGCGGCCACCCCCGGCTACGCCAAGCGCACGACCGATCTCCGCGAGGTCGCGCCGACGATCGGCGTTACCTCGAGCGGCCGGGCACAGACCGGGCAGGGCGTGTCGGTCGCGGGCGTCACCCGCTCGGCCGACGCTTTGCGCGCCGCCGACGTGCGGACCTCAAGCGCCGATCTCGCGCGCAGCGAAACCGGCATCGCCTGGCTCGACCGGATCGAATCCGCGCTGACCGGCAACCAATTGGGCGACCGGCTGACCGGCTTCTTCAACGCCGCCAAGACCGTCGCCGCCGATCCCACCGCGACCGTCCCGCGCAGCGCGTTGCTCGAACAGGCGACCTCGGTCGCGGGCAGCTTTGCCGCGACCGGTAAGGCGCTCGACCATCTCGACGCCGATCTTGATTCGACCGCCGATACCGCCGTCACCACGCTCAACAGCCTCGGTACGGCCCTTGCCAAGGTCAATGACGGGCTCGGTCGCGCGCAGCCCGGCTCGAACGGTGCGGCGCAACTCGCCGATCAGCGCGATGCGATCCTCGATCAGATCAGCGCGATCAGCGACGTGTCGGTTAGCACCGACCCTGTCGGCCGCGCGACGGTCAAGCTCGGCAATGCCGGCGGCCCGGTGTTTGTTACCGGCAATACCGCTGGCGACGTCACCTTCGCGCGCGGCAGCGACGGCACGGTGTCGTTCGCGTTGCACACGCCGCTTGCGGTATCGCCCTTTACGCCGGGGGGCGGCGCGCTGGCCGGCGTTATCGACGGCGCGGCGCGCATCGCCGACGCGCGCGTACAGCTTGAGACGATCGCGACCGCTTTTGCCGATGGCGTCAACACCGTACAGGCGCAGGGCCGCGATCTCGACGGCAATCCCGGCGCGGCGCTGTTCGCGGGCGGCACGAGCCCGACCGACCTATCGCTCGCCCTTACCGATCCGCGCGGTATCGCAGCGGCAGCGGTCGGTGGCGGCCCGCGCGACAATAGCAATTTACGGGCGCTCGACGCTTTGCGCTCCAGTGGCGCGTTCGAGGCGAAAACCACCGCGCTCATCTCGGGCAATGCCGCGACCCTCAGCGGCCGCAAGCAAATCGCCGAAGCGCAGAGCGCGATCCGCGACAATGCCATCGCCGCGCGCGATGCCGTGTCGGGCGTCAATCTCGACAGTGAAGCGGTCGATCTGTTGCGCTTCCAGCAAGCCTATTCGGCGTCGAGCCGCGTCATTCAAGTCGCGCGCGACACGCTCCAGTCGATCCTCGACATCCGCTAGGGAGCCTGCGCATGCAAATCGGCACCAACCAGTTTTACGACACGAATGCGACGCAGCTCGGCAAGCTGGCGACGCAAGCCGATGCGCTCAACACGCAAATCGCGACGGGGAAGAAAATCACCGCACCGTCGCAGGACGTGGTTGCATACAACCGCCTCAGTGCGATCAAGCAGTCCAACGCCGACGGCAAAGCCTATGCGAGCAATGTCAGCCTCGCCCAGTCGCTGCTCCAGCAATCCGACACGACGCTGACCGCGATCGGCAACCAGCTTCAGCGCGCCGCCGAGCTGACGACGCAAGCCGCCAACGGCACGCTGAACGATGCCAATCGCAAGACCATCGCGATTGAGCTGCAGAGCATCCGCGACGATCTCGTCAATCTCGCGGGCACCACCGACGCGCGCGGCCAGCCGTTGTTTGGCGCCGCCACCGGCGGTGCGCCGGTGGTTCAGGCGGCGGATGGTACCGTCAGTTTCGGCGGCACCGGCGAAATCGCGGCAATCCCCGTCGCCGACGGCACCGACATTCAAGCAACCGACAGTGCGCAGCGCGTGTTCGGCAACTTGCCCGTCAGCGGCGGCGGCACGACCGATGTGTTCGCAGTGCTGTCGAGCCTAATCTCCGCGCTCAACGCCGGCGGGAACGTCTCCGCCGCCACCGGCAGCGCGGCCGACGGCCTCAAGGGCGCGCTCATTCAGGTCAGCAACGTGCAAGGCTCGGTCGGCGCGCGCGCCGCGCGGCTCGATATCGTCTCTGCGCAAGCGACCGATGCGGCCGCCGCGCGCGAGACCGATCGCGTTGGCCTCGAAGATACCGATATCTCGACCGCGATCACCGAATTGCAGAAAACCATGACGGTGCTGCAAGCGACGCAAGCCAGCTTCACCAAGCTCGGGCAGCTCTCGTTGTTCGATTACCTGCGTTAGCGGATAGCGCCCCACCCAAACCCGTTCGGGCTGAGCTTGTCGAAGCCCTGCGTGCCACAAACACTGCCGGATGTGCGGCACAATGCCCTTCGACAGGCTCAGGGCGAACGGGAAAGGTGCGCGATCTTGAACGCGCGATGCCCTACGGCGCGGTTCGCGCCGGTTGCGCCTCGGCCAGGATCACCGCGAACAGCCCGTGCGCGTCGGTCCATTCCCCGACCGGCGTCCACCCGCCCGCGCGTAGCAAGATGCGCGCGTCGCGTGGCCCGTATTTGTGGCTATTCTCGGTGTGAATCGTCTCGCCCGCCGCCATCGCGAACGGGCGGCCCTCGATCGTGAAGGCAACATCGGCCAGCGCCTCGAGATGCATCTCGATTCGCGCGCGATCATCGTTCCAGATCGCGCGGTGGCGGAATTTCTCGATCGGGATGGTCCCGGCGAGCTCGCGATTGATCCGCTCGAGCAGATTCAGGTTGAATGCTGCGGTCACCCCCTGCGCATCATCATACGCCGCCTCCAGCACATCCGCGCCCTTGATCCGGTCCATCCCGATCACGAGCATCGATCCCGTGCCAAGCGACGCCTTCATTGCGCGCAGCAGATCGACCGACGACCCCGGGATCATATTACCGATCGTCGATCCGGGGAAAAAGCCGAGTTTGGGCGTATCAGCGATCTGCACCGGCAAGGCGATCGGCTTCATGAAATCGGCTTCGAGCGGCAGCACCGTCAGCCCCGGAAACGCTGCCGCCAGCAGGCCTGAGGATTCGCGCAGGAAATCGCCCGAAATGTCGATCGGCACATAGGCCGCCGGAGCGACCGCCTGCAGCAGGATCGGCGTCTTGGTCGAGGAGCCCGAGCCGAACTCCACCACCGCCCGCCCCGCCCCGGCGATCGCGGCGACTTCGGGACAGCAATCGCGCAGGATCGCAGTCTCGGTCCGCGTCGGATAATATTCGGGGAGGTCGGTGATCGCCTCGAACAGTTCCGACCCGCGCCGGTCGTAGAACCACCGCGCCGGGATCGCGCGCGGCCGCGTCTCGAACCCGTTCAGCACGTCGTGGCGAAACGCCGGGTCGGCCAACGACGCCTGGCCGTCCTCGATTTCCTGCTTCAACATCAGAGATCTTTCGCCAGACGCACGCCGGTGAATTGCCAGCGCTGGTGCGGATAGAAGAAATTGCGGTAGCTCGCGCGGACATGCCCGCGCGGGGTCGCGCAGGATCCGCCGCGCAGCACGCACTGCCCGCTCATGAACTTGCCATTATACTCGCCGACTGCGCCTTCGGCGGCCTTGAAGCCGGGGTAGGGGCGGAACGCGCTGCCGGTCCATTCCCACACATCGCCGAAGAAAGCCGGGCCGTCGCTCGACGGTCGCGGCTCGACCGGTCCGGCGCGGTCCAACTGATTGCCGCCCGCCGGATCGTAAGGGGCGGCGGCGGCTTCCCATTCGGCCTCGGTCGGCAAGCGTGCCCCCGCCCAACTCGCATAAGCATCGGCCTCGTAAAAGCTGACATGCGTCACCGGCGCGGCGGGATCGATCGCACGCCGCCCGTCGAGCCCGAAGCGCGTCCACCCAGCCTCACCGCGCTCCCAATAGAGCGGCGCGAAAATCCGCTGGCCACGCACCCACGCCCAGCCGTCGGACAGCCAGTGCCGCGAATCCGCATACCCGCCATCGGCAATGAAATCCGCCCATTCGCCATTGGTGACCGTGCGGTTCGCGAGCGCATGCGGGGCAAGCAGCACCGGATGACGCGGCCCCTCGCAATCGAACGCGAAGTCGGTGCCATCATGCCCGATCTCGGTCACGCCCGCTTGACCCGCGATCCAGCCGAGCGACCCCGGCATCTCCACCGGAACCTTCCGCGCCGGAGCCCAGATCGCCGGTTCGACCGGATTTTGCGCCATCAAATGCAGCACATCGGTGATCAGCAATTCCTGATGCTGCTCCTCATGATGGCACCCAAGCATCACCAGATCGCGCGCGGCCTGCGGCAAAGCGGGCAACGCGGCGAGCACCGCCGCATCGACATGCGCACGGTACGCGATCACGTCGTCGAGCGCCGGCCGCGTCACCAGCCCGCGCCGGCCGCGCGCGTGCCGCTGCCCTTCCGCTTCGTAATAGCTGTTGAACAGGAACGGAAAACGCTCGTCATACAGCGCATAACCGCCGACGAAATCGCGCAGCACGAAGGTTTCGAGGAACCATGTCGTATGTGCCAAATGCCATTTGGCCGGCGATGCATCGTCCATCGATTGGACGGTCGCATCGGCATCCGACAGTGGCGCGACGAGCGCTACCGACAGGGCGCGCACCGCTTGAAAGCGCGCAGCCAAACTGGAGGGGTCAGCCGTGGGGGCAGTCCGCGTTCGCATCGTTTCGTCCCCGTTTTCGCGCCGACCATCGGCGTCCCCGGACAAAGCCCTTACGCTCAGCGCGTGGCACCCGGTCGCCACAAAACGTCGCCACCGGCATTTTGGTTCACCGCGCGCGCCGCCACGAACAGATAATCCGACAGGCGATTGAGGTACGCCAGCGCCAGCGGATTGAGCGGCACCACGCGCGCCGCCGCAACACCCGCGCGCTCGGCCCGCCGCACCGTCGCGCGCGCGATATGCAGCGCCGCCGCCGCCGCCGTCCCGCCGGGCAGGATGAAGCTGGTGAGCGCAGACAATTCGCCATTCATCCGGTCGATCTCGGCCTCGAGCCGATCGACTTGCGCTGCGACGATCCGCAGCGTCATTTCCGTCGGGGCAAAATCGACTCCCTCGTCGTCCTTGGCTGGTGTCGCCAAATCCGCGCCGAGATCGAACAAATCATTCTGAATCCGCTCCAGCAGCAAGGCTAGCCAGGCGAGCGCCACCCCGTCGCTGCGCAAGGCGACCACCGCCGCGCCAATCGCGCTATTGGCTTCGTCGACATCGCCGATTGCCGCCATCCGCGCATCGTCCTTGGCGACGCGCGATCCATCGACCAGCCCGGTCGTGCCGTCATCGCCGGTGCGGGTATAGATGCGGTTGAGCTTGACCATCGCGTCAGCGCTCCCCTGCTCGGTCGCTTAGCTTTTGCCCACCATCCACAGCAGCAGCACGACGATGAAGATCGCCACTGCCTGCAACATCACGCGATATTGCATCAGCTTGTTCGATTTGGTCGCCGAGGCGAGCAGCCCGTCGCCGCTGGTCGTACCGTCGCGGACATCCTGGCTCGCGCCGAGCAGGAAAACGATGAGGCCGCGCACCAGCACGGCGACGACCGCGATCATCGCCGCGATCAGGAGAATGGTCAGGAAAGTGCTCATACGCCCTATCTAAGCGCTTGCGAGCGCAAAGCCAATGGGCAGCACCCCGCCGCGCAGCTGATCGGCCAGCGCGACGCCGTCGGCCCCGCGCAACCGCACGCTTTCGAGCGTCGGCGCACCGTGCCGCTTGGCGAGACGCTGCCCGTCCGCGTCGGTCAACAGCGCATGATGGCGGTAGATCGGCGTCGGCAGGGCGAGCAACGCCTGCAAAAGCCGGTGAACATGCGTCGCCGCGAACAGATCGACCCCGCGCACGACATGCGTGATGCCTTGCGCGGCATCGTCGATCGTCACCGCGAGGTGATAGCTGGCCGGCGCATCCTTCCGCGCGAGGACGACGTCGCCGAGCGTCAGCGGATCAGCGATAACCTCGCCTGCAATTTCGTCATGCCAAACCAGCCCTCCTCCTCTTCCTCCCCTCCCTGGAAGGGAGGGGCTGGGGGTGGGTCGGTGTGGGTCGAGTGCTGGGTTCGATAACGGGCCGACCCACCCCTCAATCCCCTCCCTTTCAGGGAGGGGAGGAGAAATCGCCGCCACCGCCCGTGCCATATCCAGCCGCCAAGCATACGGCACCCCCGCCGCAACCCGCGCCTCGCGCTGATCCACCGACAACCCCCGGCAAATCCCCGGATAAACCCCCTCCACCCCATGCGGCGCACTCAAACTCGCGGCGATCTCGGCGCGCGTGCAGAAACACGGATAGAGCAGCCCGTCCCCGCGCAATCGCTCCAGCGCGGCGGCATAAACATCGAGCCGCGTCGATTGGAACAGCACCGGCCCGTCCCATTCCAGCCCGAGCCAGCGCAAATCCGCTTCGATCCCCGCGACATGCTCGGGGCGAGAGCGCGCGCCATCGATATCCTCGATCCGCAACAAAAACCGACCACCAGCGGTACGCGCGCGGTCATGCGCCTGGATCGCCGAAAAGGCATGGCCGAGATGCAGCTTACCCGTAGGGCTCGGCGCAAAGCGCGTGACGATCGGGCTCATCCAGCCCTTGACCGCGAGTCGTGCCTTGTGTGAAACTGGTTAACGACGGGTGGCGCTGTCATCACGGCGTCATCCTACGGGTTAAGAAGCCGCCAGGAAAGCGCCACTTGGGTGTAAAGGGGGGCCGAAGGTGTACCATCCCGATCTGATCCGCCATCCGGATGGCTGCCCCGCACTCGTGCTCAACGCGGATTATACGCCGCTCAGCTATTATCCGCTCTCGCTGTGGCCGTGGCAGACCGCGATCAAGGCGGTGTTCCTCGACCGCGTCGACATCGTCGCCGAATATGAACGCGAAGTGCGCAGCCCGACGATGCGGGTGAAGCTGCCCTCGGTGATCGCGCTCAAGCAATATGTCCGCCCCTCGGCCTTCCCAGCCTTCACGCGCTTCAACCTGTTCCTGCGCGACAAATTCGCCTGCCAATATTGCGGCTCGGGGCATGATTTGACCTTCGACCATATCGTGCCGCGCGCACAAGGCGGGCGCACGACGTGGGAAAACGTCGCCACCGCCTGCGCGCCGTGCAACCTCAAGAAGGGCGGCCGCACGCCGAAGCAAGCGAACATGCCGCTCCACATCGACGCGATCCGCCCGACGAGCTGGCATCTGCAGGAACATGGCCGACGCTATCCGCCCAATTTCCTGCACGATACCTGGCATGACTGGCTGTATTGGGATGTCGAGCTGGAGGCTTGAGCACACGAATGCTCTTACTGCCAACCGCCACCGCAAACACCACCACCGTCATCCCCGCGAAAGCGGGGACCCAGCTGTTCTGATGCAAGGCGGCTGGGTTTACATCATGGCCAATCGCTATCGCGGAACCATTTACACGGGCGTCACCGCCAATATCGCGATGCGCATCTGGCAACATAGACAAGGCATCGGATCGAAGTTCGTCGCCCAATACGGGCTGATACGCTTGGTCTATGTGGAGCCGCACGACAGGATCGAGGACGCCATCGTGCGCGAAAAGCGGATCAAGAAATGGAACCGGGACTGGAAAATCAACCTGATCGAAGGCACCAATCCCGACTGGAGCGATCTGTGGGAAACGATCAACACCTGGCTTTAGCCCAGGAGAAGAAAGCTGGGTCCCCGCGTTCGCGGGGATGACGTTTGGGACAGTCGATAGAGATTGACCCAATCCGTACCGCAGCGCAGCATAACGGAATGGCCACCCTCCCCGGAATCGCAAACAATCCCGACATCCGCTTCTTGGGCAAATTGCTCGGCGATGTGATCCGCAGCTATGGCGGGGAAACGCTGTACCAGCGCACCGAATATATCCGCGCCGCCTCGGTCGACCGGCATAAGGGTGGCGATGTCGATCTCGGGCTCGACCGGCTGAGCCTCGACGAAACGCTCGATTTCGTGCGCGGCTTCATGCTGTTCTCGATGCTCGCCAATCTCGCCGAGGACCGGCAGGGCGTCGCGGCCGAACCCGGCGCCGATATGGCCGCCGCGCTCGATCGGCTGGCGGGCGAAGGCATCGACCACGCACAGGTGATGGCATTGCTCGATCACGCGCTGATCGCCCCGGTCCTCACCGCACACCCGACCGAGGTGCGGCGCAAATCGATGATCGACCACCGCAACCGCATCGCCGCGCTGATGGGCTTGCGCGATACGGGTGCCACCGAAACCCCCGATGGCGATAATGTCGAGGAAGCGATTCTCCGCCAGATCGCGCTTTTGTGGCAAACCCGCGTGCTGCGCCGCGAGCGGCTCTACGTCACCGACGAGGTCGAAATCGCGCTCAGCTATTTGCGCGACGTTTTCCTCCCCGCTTTGCCAGCACTCTATCAACGCTGGGACCGGGCGCTGGGGACGCGCGTGCCGAGCTTCCTGCGCCCGGGCAGCTGGATCGGCGGCGACCGTGACGGCAACCCGTTCGTCACCGCCGATTCCTTGAAAACCGCACTCGCCAAGGCCAGCGAAGCCGTGCTCGGCTATTATCTCGAGGCAGTCCACGCGCTCGGGGCCGAGCTGTCGATCTCGACCAACCTCGCCCCCGCCGACGACGCCGTCACTGCGCTCGCCGAAGCCAGCGGCGACACCGCGGAGAGCCGCAGCGACGAGCCCTATCGCCGCGCGCTGTCGGGCATTTACGCACGCCTCGCGGCGACGCACCTTGCGCTCACCGGAAAGCCAGCACCCCGCCCCGGCTTGCTCCACGGCGCGCCTTATACCGATCCGCAAGGCTTCCGCGCCGATCTGGTGACGATTGCGCGAGGCTTGCGCAGTGGCGGCACCGCGCTCTCCTCGGGCGGCGCGCTCGGGCGCTTGATCCGCTCGGTCGAAACATTCGGCTTTCACTTGGCCACGCTCGATCTGCGCCAGAACAGCGCCGTCCACGAACGCGTCGTCGCCGAATTGCTCAAGGTTGCGGGGGTCGAGGCCGACTATCTGGGTTTAAGTGAATCGCAGCGCGTCTCGCTGCTGCGCCACGAACTGTCCAACGCGCGTCCGCTCGCCAGCAGCTTCGCCGATTATTCGGACGAGACCGCGTCCGAACTCGCGATCCTGCGCGCCGCCGCCCAAGCGCACGCAACCTACGGCCCGGCCTGCATCGTCCAGCACATCGTCTCGATGGCGCAAAGCGTGTCGGACCTGCTCGAACTCAACATCCTGCTGAAAGAGGTCGGCCTATACCGCCCCGGTCCCGAGCCGAGCGCCGCGATCATGGCGGTGCCTTTGTTCGAGACGATCGGCGATCTCGAGGCCGCGCCCGGCATCATGGCCGAATGGTTCGCTTTGCCTGAAGTGCGCGGAATCACGGCGGCGCGCGGGTATCAGGAAGTGATGATCGGCTATTCCGACAGCAACAAGGACGGGGGGTATCTCACCTCGACCTGGAGCCTGTCCAAAGCCTCGACCGCGCTCAAAAATGTGTACGCGGATTCGAACATCGGCATGCAATTGTTCCATGGCCGCGGCGGCGCAGTCGGGCGCGGCGGCGGCTCCGCCTTCGCCGCAATCCGCGCGCAGCCCGCCGGGACGGTCCAAGGTCGCATCCGCATTACCGAGCAAGGCGAGGTAATCGCAGGAAAATATGGCACGCGCGAAAGTGCGATCACCAATTTGGAGGCGATGACGGCTGCGACCCTGCTCGCCAGCTTGGAGCCCGACGCGCTGTCGAGCGCCGACACCCGCCGCTTCGCCGCCGCAATGGACACGCTTTCGGCATCGGCATTCGAGGCGTATCGCGGGCTCGTCTATGGCACCGAAGGCTTCCGCACCTTCTTCCGCCAGATGACACCGATTGCCGAAATTTCCGGCCTCAAGATCGGCAGCCGCCCGGCCAGTCGCACCAAATCCGACCGGATCGAGGATCTGCGCGCCATCCCCTGGGTGTTCAGCTGGGCGCAGGCGCGCGTCATGCTGCCGGGCTGGTATGGTGTCGGCCAGGCGCTCGCCGGGTTCGCGGACAAGGGCCTGCTCAAGGACATGGCGCAGGGCTGGCCGTTCTTCGCCGCGACGCTAGCCAATATGGAGCAAGTGATCGCCAAGTCCGACATGGGCATCGCCGCGCGCTACGCGGCGCTGGTCGAGGACCGCGCTCTCGCCGATGCGATCTTCCCGCAAATCGAGCGCGGCTGGAGCCAGGCGCATGATGGCTTGCTCGAAGTCACCGGCCAGTCGCATTTGCTCGCCGCCCACCCCGCGCTTGATGCGTCGATCCGGCTGCGTTTGCCCTATATCGAGCCGCTCAACCTGCTGCAGATCGAACTGATCAAACGCCGACGCGCGGGCGACGCGGACGAACGCATCGGCGAGGGCATCCTCCTCTCAATCAACGCCATCGCGACGGCGCTGCGGAATTCGGGTTAAAAAGAAGAGGTTAACGCGAAGGCGCGAAGAGAAGGGTTTGCGACGTCCCGCGCGATCGGAAGACTTTCCCTAGGCACATGTTTTGCGCGCCATGCGCGCTTTAAGAAGACCTTCCTACTTCGCGCCCTTATCTTCTCTTCGCGCCTTCGCGTGAAACCCTTCTCCTTCATGCGGGCAGCGGCGCAACGCCCGTCGCCACCGGCCCATCCGCCACCTCACCCCGCGCATACAGCCCAGTCAGCATCCCCACCCCGATCACATGCCCCTGCATCGCATTCAGCACCGCGCCGCGCCCCGGCGCATCACCCAGATCCTCCGCCGCCACATCCAGTGCAAACAATTCAAACACATAGCGATGTTCGCCATGCCCGCTCGGCGGATCGGGCGCGAGCCAGCCCTGCGCGAGGAAGGAATTGCGCCCGATCTCGCCAGTCTCACCACCCTCGACGATCGCACCCTCGGCGATCTGCCCGGTATCGGGCGCCATCCCCCACACGATCGCATGCACCAAAGGCGACGGCGTCGGCGAATCGGCATCCTCGACGATCAGCGCAAGGCTCTGCGTGGCCGCAGGCACCGCATCCCACACCAAGGGCGGCGATACGCCCGCGCCATCGGCGGTAAAGCGCACCGGCATCTCCGCCCAATCGCCAAACGCCGGGCTGCTCAGCACGATCGGCGCATAACCCGTGCCGAGCGCTGGATTGACGATCGTCAAATGCTCCGCCCCAGCGCGGACGCCGCGCAAGCTAGCACCAAGCCATTCGGGAATATGTTCGAGCATCGCGCGGCCTTTCCAAATCAGATGCTGATCAAAGCCCCCGACACGCGCGGTGGTTCCCTCCGCTAGCCCAAAAACGGCGCGGCGATCTCAGGGCGAACCCGCAGCAGCCGCCCGCTCGCACGATCGAGCAAGGCCCAGGTCGTCACCGCCTCCACCTTCACCTTGCCGTCCGCGCCGAAAAACCGCACATGCCGGTCGAAGCGCGCGCCCTTGGGCGGCTCCGGCACCCACGTCTCGCCCGTCACCGTCTCGCCGACCGAGACATTGCCGCGATAATCGATCTCGTGCCGCGTCACGACCCATACATAGGCCGCCTGCTGCTCCGCCGGCGCCACCGCCGCCCAATGCGCGACCGCAAGTTCCTGAATCCACCGGACCCACACCGCATTGTTGACATGGCCGAGCTCGTCGATGTCGGCGGCCGTCGCGGTGAAAGAGCGAGTGAAGCGCAAGGGATCAGTCACATCGCACGCGATGGAACAGAGCGGACACGCCGCCATGGCGATCGGGAATCTCAAGCGTTTGATCGTCAGCCCGAAAACGGAGCAGGGAAGGATGTATCGAGTCCAGCTCCAACCGATTGTGATCCTGCCGATCGATTATCACCGCGTGTAGCGGACTAAGCGCGATACCCGTTTTGTCGCGGTAGCCAGAAACTCGAACGCGGTCGGTTCCAAAGGCCAACGAGCCCTCTTGCTCAACCACCAGCTTTGACGGGACATTTTCGGCGGAGGCGTAGCATCCGATAATTTTGGCGAAAGCCGCCGAGTTATCGGTCGGCATTAGCGCAAGATAAATCCAGACGCCGAGCACACTGCAAGCAATCAGCAGTGCGCCAACCGCCCTCGCGCTCATCCCTCCACCCCCAATTGCCACAACACAAAGGCATGCTCCTCCGCCGCTTCGCGCAAGCTTTCGAACCGGCCCGATTTGCCGCCATGCCCCGCGCCCATGTTGGTTTTGAGCAGCAGCACATTGTCATCGGTCTTGGTCGCGCGCAGCTTCGCCGCCCATTTCGCCGGTTCCCAATAGGTCACGCGCGGATCGTTGAGGCCGCCCGAGATGAACATCGGCGGATACTCCTGCGCGCGCACATTGTCGTAGGGCGAATAGCCCCGGATCAGCTCGAACGCGGCCTTGTCCTCGATCGGATTGCCCCATTCGGGCCACTCCCCCGGCGTCAGCGGCAGCTCGGCGTCCAGCATGGTGTTGAGCACGTCGACGAACGGCACATCGGCAATCACCGCGCCCCACAGCTCGGGATCAGAATTGACGACGGCACCCATCAATTCGCCCCCGGCTGACCGCCCGGCAATCGCGATCTTGCCCGCCGCCGTCCAGCCGTCCGCGATCAAGCCCTTCGCGACATCGACGAAATCGTTGAAGGTGTTGGCGCGCTTCTCGAGCTTGCCGTCGAGATACCATTGCTGCCCGAGATCGTCCCCACCCCGGATATGCGCGATGGCATAGGCAAAGCCGCGATCGAGCAGCGACAGCCGCCCGGTCGAGAAGCCCGGCGGGATCGCATAGCCGTAAGCCCCATAGGCGTAGAGATAGAGCGGGCGGCTGCCGTCCTTCGGGAAATCTGCCGGATAGACGATCGAAACCGGCACCTCGGTCCCATCGCGCGCGGTAATCTTGAGACGTTCGGTGCGGTACTTCGCGGCGTCATAACCGCTCGGAATTTCCTGCACCTTGAGCGTCGTCAGGCCCCCGGTCGCGACGTCATAATCATATTCGGTCCCCGGCGTGACCATCGATTCATAGCCCAGCCGCAGCACCGACATGTCATATTCGGGATTGTTGCCGAGACCGGCATCATAGCTCGCCTCGGGAAACACGATCCGTTGCGGCGCGATTGCGGCGTCGTAGCGGTGGATCTCGATCTGATCGAGCCCATCCTCACGCCCGTCGACGATGAAGAAGTCGCGGAAACAGTCGATCCCCGTCATATAGAAATGCCGCGACGGCGCGATCTTCTCGACCCACTCGCCTGGTGCCGCAATGTCCGCCGTACACAGCCGGAAATTCGGGTCGGTGTCGTTGGTGTGGATGAAGAGCGTGTCGCCATGCACGTCGACATCATATTCACGCCCGACCTGACGCGGCGAGACGCAGAGCGGCGTTGCCAGGGGGTCGCTCGCCGGGATCAAATACAGCTCGCTCGTCACATGGTCACTGGTGCCGAGCACGATCCATTTGCGGTCGCTGGTTTCGCTGACACCGACGCGGAAGCCCTCGTCCGCCTCCTTGAACAGTTCGATATCGTCCTTGGGATCGGTCCCCAGCCAGTGCAGCCGCGCATTGTCGGTCCGCCATTGCTCGTTGGCGAGGCCGTAGAGAAAACCCTTGTCGTCGGCGGTCCATACGATCTCCGACAGCATGCCGGGGATGACATCGGGCAGATGCTCGCCCGTGGTCAGATCCTTGACCCGCACCTCGAATCGCTCCGAGCCATTGTCGTCGATCGCATAAGCCAGCAACCGCCCGTCGTTGGACACCGAAAACGCGCCGAGCCGGAAATACTCCTTGCCCTCGGCGAGCGCTGTCTCGTCAAGGATCAGCGCGTCCGCGCCGCCAGCGACAGGCTTGCGCCACCATTTGCGATACTCGCCCCCCGTCTCGAACGACGTCCAGTAGAGCCAGCCGCCATCCTTTTGCGGGACCGAGGCATCGTCTTCCTTGATACGCCCCTTCATCTCGGCATAGAGCCGGTCGGTCAGGCCTTTGAGCGGCGCCATCACGCCATCGAAATACGCATTTTCGGCTTCGAGATAGGCGAGCACGTCGGGGTCTTTGACGTCTGGATAGCCCGGGTCCTTCAGCCAGGCATAGGGATCCGAAACGGTGATGCCATGCGCTGTAAAGTGGTGCGGATGCGTTGCGGCGACGGGTGGCTGGGGGGGATTTGTCATAGTGCCTCCCTACGACGTGTTGCCGCCGCCGTCACTTGCCTGCGGCATTGTCACGTGTTCCGCTGGCGCGAATTCGTCGGTCCCGATCGACTGATGAAGGCGCACCAAATCGTCGATCGGAGTCGCGGCGATGTGATCGATCAGGATTTGGCGGAGCGCCCGTTCGGCGCTGGGCGCGTCGCTGCCGCTGAAGCGAATCGGCGCGCGCGCGTCAGGGTCGGCCAGCATTTTACCCAGCAGCAACTCGGCCGCGCGCGCCGCGCTGAACGGATAGAGCAGGATTCCGATATGAAGCGATCGCGCGCTCTGCGTATCGCAGCGATGGTACCAGCCGGCGGGCACGAACATCCTGTCGCCTGGTCGCATTACCACCTCGAACACGGGCGGTGACGTCGCATCGGGGGGAGGGGGCTTCCTCATGCGATGGACCGGGTTGGATACCGGATCGCCGTAAAACGACCATTTCTTGACGCCGTCGACTTGAAGCACGACGAGATCATATCTGTCGTAATGCAAATCAAACGCGCCGCCACTGCCGTTGGTCGCAAACACCACGGCGCTGACACGATCGCGCATGCCGGCCGCGATGGCCGCGCACAATCTCCCTATCGCGGGGACGTAACGCTCGGCGCTACTCAGGATGATGCTGGTCGCGTCCTTTGCGAGCAAGCGGTCGATCACATCATGCCGCGGCGTGAGGGAATTGCGGAGGAAGATTTCCGGCAATCGTACGCGATTGCGCGTCAGCGCGATGTAGTCGGACGAGACACTTTCATCGCGTAGGACAGCGACCAGTCCGTCCCAGTCGAGCAACGCCGAAATGCGATCGACATCGCCGGGGGTGCCGGGAAAGTGATGCAGGTCGCGGCGGGCGAGCAACGCAGCAAACTCGGCGACCGACAACGGCGCCACCAGCCCCGCAAGGTCGGCGATTGGAAGCATGGGCGGCATCGCGGCGTACTAGCTGCAATGCTCGGAGGTCGCCAGTCCTCCCGTATTCATGCGCGCCGTGCGCGTGCGCCCCAAAGCGATCGAATATTGATGAGTCGCCACGCTGCATTACACTTTTGTCGCGAGCGTCGACGCCTTGGCGGAAAGTTCGCGCAGATCATGGTTCCCGCAAATCGGTTGCCGCCGCCCGCGCCCGTGAGGATATGAGCGATTAGCCGGCCGCCCGGCCGATCAATCGTTCTCCTCTTTAGCAGCGATCTTCGCCGACGCGCACTACACACCGCAACAGCGCGAAAAGTGTCTGGTCCTGCCCGCCGCTATCGATCGGCGCGGTGCAACCGCCGCACATTGCTCACCCGGTCGCCGCGCAAGCCGTCGAAAATCGTATCGACGATGATCGCCAATTTCTCTTCTGAAACGCTGTGAATCAACATCACGACCAGCTCCGGATCGCAGAACGTCTGCAACATCAAATTCACCAGCGACACCGCCGCATCGATCTCAAGCCCGGCGAAATACCCCTCATCGATCGCCTCGGCGATCAATTCGGCGAGGAAATGGTCCGCCAAATCGACAAAACCGCGCACGATCTCGATATGTTGTCGCCCGAGCTCGAGATAACTGCCGAACAACGCCGGATCGCGCGCATAATCGTCGCAGATCATCACCAGGCGGCGCGCGTAAAACGCGTAAAATTTCTGGCGAATCGGCAAATCGCTCGCCAGCACCTCTTCCATCGCGCGCACTTTGGGCGCGAACCAGCGTTCGGCAACCGCCTCGTACAAGGCCTCCTTATTTTCGAAGAAGCGATAGAGATTGGCCGGCGACATACTGGCCGCTGTGGCCAGTTCGGCGAGCGTGATCGACACGCCGCCCCGCTTCGCGATCAACGTCTCGACATGATCGAGCAGCGCCTCGCGCCCCGCCTCGAGATCGGTCATAGGACGCGCCATGTCACTGTCCTGTCTTGTAATAACAGCACGGTTTTATGATGATTTTGCGTCAATTGTCAATTAAGATACGGACGTGCAACGATCGTTCCGGTCGCGCGCGCGACAGGCTGTCCCACGCGTCAGCAATCTGTCAGACTCGGCACGTGGCGGGGGTCTTCCCGATCGGTCGCGCGAGCGCTACCCACTACCCGCAAAACAAATGCGTTTGGCGTGACCTTAGTGACTTTAGCCTCCCCTTGCAGCTTCACGAGACTCAACCATGTCGACCTACACCGCCCGCCTTGCCGCCCTCCGCGCACAGCTTGCCCGTCAGCATCTCGACGGCTTCGTCGTCCCGCTGACCGATGAACATATGTCCGAATATGTCGGTGCCTATGCGCAGCGGCTCGCCTGGCTGACCGGGTTTCAAGGCTCGGCCGGGAGCGCCGTGGTGCTGCCCGAGGCGGCCGCGATCTTCACCGACGGACGCTATACGCTGCAAGTGCGCGAACAGGTCTCTGCCGGCGATTGGCAGTATGTCGCCGTCCCCGCCACCAGCATCGCCAATTGGCTCGGCGCGCACGCGCCGGCGGGCGGTCGGATCGGCTACGATCCGTGGCTCCACACCCGCGCCTGGGTCGAGGAAGCGCGCAAAGCGCTGGCGGCGCGCGGCGCCGAGCTCGTCGCGGTCGACACCAATCCGGTCGACGCGGTCTGGCCCGACCGCCCCGGCCCGTCCGACGCGCAGCTCGTCGTGCAGGACGAGACCCAAGCGGGGCTGAGTTCGGCGTCCAAGCGCGCAGCCATCGCCGACTGGCTCGCCGAGCAAAAGGCCGATGCCGTCGTACTGACCGCACTCGATTCGATCGCCTGGGCGCTCAACGTGCGCGGCAAGGACGTAGCGCACACGCCGGTCGCCTTGGCTTACGCAATCGTCGATGCCGACGGCACCGCCGACCTGTTCGTCGCGCCCGACAAGCTGACCGATGCGGTGCGCCAGCATCTCGGCAATGCAATCCGCCTCCACCCGCGGACCGCCTTCGCCGAGGCGCTCGGCGGCTATGCCGGAAAGCGCATCGCCGCCGATCCGCAAAGCGCGGTCGCCGCGATCTTCGACCGGCTCGATCAGGGTGGGGCGACGATCCTGCCCTCACGCGATCCGGTCGTGCTCGCCAAGGCGACCAAGAACCCGGTCGAGATCGCCGGGCACCGTGCCGCCTCCGCGCGCGACGGGGCCGCGCTCGCGCGCTTCCTGCGTTGGGTCGAGGCGGAAGCCCCCAAGGGCGGCCTGACCGAACTCTCCTGCGTCGACAAGCTGCAGGAATTTCGCGAAGCCACCGGTGTGCTGCTCGACACGTCGTTCGATACGATCTCGGCCACCGGCGCGCACGGGGCCAGCCCGCATTATCATTCGACCCCCGAATCGAACGCGCCGCTCGAGCTTGGTCAGCTCTATCTGGTCGATTCGGGTGGCCAATATGCCGACGGCACGACCGATGTGACCCGCGTGTTGCCGATCGGCGAACCCACGCCGGAAATGCGCGACCGCTTCACCCGCGTCCTCAAGGGCCATATCGCGCTTGCCACCGCCATCTTCCCGGCGGGCACGACCGGCGCGCAGCTCGACGCCTTTGCGCGGCGGCCGTTATGGGAGGTCGGGCTCGATTACGCCCATGGCACCGGCCACGGCGTCGGTGCGTATCTGTCGGTGCATGAAGGCCCGGCGCGGATCGCCCAGCCTTTCTATCCCGGCGGCGGCCCGGCCGAGCCGCTGCGTCCAGGCATGATCCTGTCGAACGAGCCGGGCTATTACAAAGCGGGCGCATACGGCATCCGCATCGAAAACCTCATACTCGTCGAGGAACGTAGGCTGGAAGGCGGGACGATGCTCGGTTTCGAGACGCTGACCTTTTGCCCGATCGAGCGGTCGCTGATCGTGGCCGAACTGCTCAGCCCCGCCGAGCGCGCGTGGCTCGATGCCTATCATGCCCGCGTCGTTGAGGTGATCGGCGGCCACCTCGGCATCGACGAGCGCGCCTGGCTGGAAGCGAAATGCGCGCCTATTGTTTAGGCGCGTCGGGGTCGGCGGGCAGGTCTAGCGCGCGCGCACGCCCCTTGCGCCGTTTGAGGTTCTCGCGCAACGCCGCGGCCAGTCGCGCGGCTTTCTCGTCATCCTGGATCGACACGGCGTTCGCTGCTCCCGACATTTGCGTTGACCCCGACATTTGCGTTGACAATGCCCGCGCCAACGTCTCTTAGGCCGCTTCCGCCAAGGCCGTAAGGCTCGGGGTGGAAATGCTGCCGTAGCTCAGTGGTAGAGCGCATCCTTGGTAAGGCTGAGGTCGTGAGTTCAATCCTCACCGGCAGCACCAGTTTTCAATGACTTAACCTGCCCTTCGGGGCGTCGGAATATGGCTGGCAAGCACATGGCAAGCAATCGGCCCATGCACTTGCCATACGAAGATGCGCCGGCACGCTCTGGGAAAGCGATGAACCGATCGTTTCGCACGCTGGATAGGTCATTTCGGCCGCAACGATCGCGGATGCAGGTGGAACCTGCATCGCGATCACGAAGGCTTGAGCCTTTTATCGGCCAAACACCCTGCGGTGAGCGCCGATTGCGGAACGGTGCCTTCGGACGTTCTACCTCCAAGCGTTGGCTGCGACCTCGATCAAGCTGATCAATGTGGTTCCTGAACGCTCTTTGTTTGCTGTCACCCCAATAGGTCCCACCGGCGACATGGGTGGAAAACGGCTCGGCCGCTTTGAAGAGCCAACCGGCAGAAGCTGCCCTTCGTTCAGGCTCGGGCGGTCGTCAGCTACGCGCCGCCGTTCAAATAGACAAAGCGCAGGCCCGCGTCCCCTCTCCCCGCCTGAAATGACTGACTAGAAGGCATCTTGAGGATTGTCGTGACAGACGCTTGGCGACTTTCAGATCCATTTCAGCTCCAAACTTGAGCTCGACAATCGCTGAACCAATCGGGAACAGCTCGACTTCCTTTTAAGCGGCATGCGGTTCTTTCGACTTCAAGGCATCCGAAGCACCGCCACGCGACGTAAATATTCTTGCGTGAACTCAATCTACAGACGAAATGGAGACGGCGATGCCGAGGAGGCCAACGTTAGCAGGCGCGATCAAAAGCGAGCCATGCATGGGCGAGCGACGATCACGCCAGTGGCGTGCCCTTCTATCCGGAGCGGTCATCCTAGGTGCACAAGCGATCATCGCGAGCCCCGCCACGGCGCAAGGCATACCAGAAGCCCCTGAATTTCCGCCGCCGACAGACACGCAACAGCCGGACGACATCGTTGTTTATGGCCGCGCCATCAAGCAAATCGGCATCGCGACCTCGGGATCGCAAGGCGTTGTCGGATATCGGGATTTTGCCGACAAGCCGCTCTCGCGCGTCGGCGAATTAGTCGAGAATGTGCCGGGCGTGATTGCGACGCAGCATTCGGGCACGGGCAAAGCAAATCAATACTTCCTGCGTGGCTTCAACCTCGATCACGGCACCGACTTTGCGGGATTTGTCGATGGCGTGCCGGTCAACATGCGCACTCACGGACATGGCCAGGGCTATCTCGATCTCAATTTCCTGATCCCCGAACTGGTC
>JBBQLB010000026.1:0-37634 GCA_038327465.1 Sphingomonadales bacterium
GGCGTGCTGTCGCCGATGAACTGTCCGAAGTCGTCAAGAAACTCTGCCCCCTCGGCGGTACGCGCGACGAAGATGTTGCGCTTGTCGTTGTCGTCGCGTTGACGGCGCAGATAGCCCAGGGTGCCGAGCCTGTTCAAGGCGCGCGTGACAACGGGTTTCGAGACGTTGAGCATCGCGGCCAATCCGCGCACCGTATGCGGCCCCGGTTTGAGATAGACGACGAGCAGTAAGGCCATTTGACGGTTGGTAAGATCGGGTTCCCCCGAACGAACGTAATCGACGAGCGTTCGCATCCATTCGGAAAGGGCATGATCGGAGGTTAAAGCCACAATAAATGTCCGCAAATAACTCGGCAAATCCCCACAATCGGGGATATTCCTCGAACCCTAACGCGCCGAGTGCCGTCAAGTTTCAATACGGTGACGAAATGTCGGGGCGGGCCGTAGCGGCGAATGGTCACACGTCCGCAGCGGTTGATCGAACGCGGCACCTCGCCTATGTGCCCGGCTTCGCTGCACGCAGCATCAAGGATTCAGCCCGCTTCATGTTTCTTTTCCAGTTCCTCCTCGTCGTCCATGCCGTCATTGCGGCCGCGCTCGTCGGCGTCATCCTTGTGCAGAAGTCTGAAGGCGGCGGGCTCGGCATGGGCGGGAGCCCCTCGGGACTGATGTCTGCGCGCGGCGCAGCCGATTTCCTGACGCGCGCCACATCGATCCTTGGGGCATCGTTCATCGCGCTCAGCATCGTGCTGGCGGTGTTGGCGGCGCAAGGACGCAGCACCAAGATCGACACCTCGCTCGCGCGTGGCGCTTCGGCCACGGCACCGGCGCTGCCCGCGCCGGCGGGTGATCCCAACGCCGCGCCGTTCGCGGCCGGCGCGCAAAGCGCGTTGCAGAACCAGGCGGCACCGCCTGCCGATAACAATACCGTCCCGCTCGCCCAATAAGCCGTTCGCGGTCCGCCGAGGCCGCGCAGTTTTCCACAATTGCCGGAGTCGCGCGCTTGCCGTGCCACCCCGCTTGACGCTAGGCCTTTGCTCCCATGGCGCGGTTCATTTTCATCACCGGCGGCGTGGTTTCCTCGCTCGGCAAGGGTCTTATGGCGGCGAGCCTCGCGGCATTGCTGCAAGCGCGCGGCTATCGCGTGCGGATTCGCAAGTTCGATCCGTATCTTAACGTAGATCCAGGGACGATGTCGCCGTATCAGCACGGCGAAGTCTATGTCACCGACGACGGCGCGGAGACCGACCTCGATCTCGGCCATTACGAACGTTTCACCGGCGTCGCATCGCGCCAGTCGGACAATGTCACCTCGGGCCGGATTTATCAGCAGATCATCACGCGCGAGCGTCGCGGCGATTATCTCGGGGCAACGGTGCAGGTGATCCCGCACGTGACCGATGCGATCAAGGAATTCGCGCAGGCCGAGACCGAAGATCTGGATTTCGTGCTGTGCGAAATCGGCGGGACGGTCGGCGACATCGAATCGCTGCCGTTCATCGAGGCGATCCGGCAGTTGCGTAACGATCTCGGGCGCGGCAATTCGGTCAGCATCCACGTCACGCTGGTGCCCTACATCGCCGCTGCGGGCGAATTGAAGACCAAGCCGACCCAGCATTCGGTACGCGAGCTCGCCGCTTTGGGCGTGCAGCCTGATGTGTTGGTATGCCGCTGCGAACAGCCGCTGCCCGAAAGCGACCGCGCCAAGATCGCCTTATTCTGCAACGTACCCAAGGAAGCGGTCATCCCCGCGCTCGATGCCAAGAGCATCTACGCGGTGCCGGTACAATATCATGAGGAGGGCCTCGACGACGCCGTCCTCAACGCCTTCGACATCCTGCCGGGCAGCGCGCCCGATCTGTCGCGCTGGACCGACATAATGGACCGGCTGACCAACCCCGAGGGCGAAGTCACGATCGGCGTCGTCGGCAAATATGTCGGCCTGCAGGATGCCTATAAGTCGCTCAACGAGGCGCTGGTGCATGGCGGCATCGCCAACCGCGTGAAGGTCAACATCGAATGGATCGATGCGGAATTGTTCGAGGCCCCCGATAGCGATGTCGCCGCACGGCTCGAGCCGCTTCACGCGATCCTCGTTCCCGGTGCCTTTGGCGAGCGTGGTGCCGAGGGCAAGATCGCCAGCGTCCGCTTCGCGCGCGAACGCGACATCCCGTATTTCGGGATTTGTTTCGGGATGCAGATGGCATGCATCGAGGGCGCACGCGATCTCGCCGGGATTGCAGGCGCGTCCTCCACCGAATTTGGCCCGACCGACGAACCGGTCGTCGGCATGATCACCGAATGGATGACGGCTGAAGGCGTGCAGAAGCGCGAGTCCGGCGGCGATCTCGGCGGCACGATGCGGCTCGGCGCATATGCCGCAAAGCTCGACGGCAATTCGGTGGTGTCGAGCATTTATGGCAGCACCGAAATCTCCGAGCGCCACCGGCATCGCTACGAAGTCAACACCGCGTACCGCGAGGCGCTGGAGAAAGGTGGCCTGGTGTTCAGCGGCATGTCGCCCGACGGCATGCTCCCCGAAATCGTCGAGCGGCCCGATCATCCGTGGTTCGTCGGCGTGCAATTCCACCCGGAACTGAAAAGCAAACCGTTCGACCCGCATCCTTTGTTCGCGAGCTTTATCGAGGCGGCGGTGCGACAGTCTCGACTCGTTTGACGCGCTAGGATTCGACAAGTCGCGAAAAACAAACGCAATGATCCGTTTGTATTATTTTCTGGAACATGCGAAAATAAAAGATGATTTTTAAAGGCATTGCCCGTGGATAAGAAACCCGTCCACGATGAAGCGAGCGAAGTTGAAGCGGGCGAAAACTCTGTACACGTTCAAGGGCCTGCCGATGTTGACATATCGTTGACACCGAAAGCCGCGCTTGAAACGGCACGACGACTTGGCGAGGCGGCGGTCGAGACAATCATCAATCATGCGATTGATGAGCTGAAGCCCTGATATTTTGGGATTGACGTCGCCACAATGAAAAAGGGGCGCCCGGACCACTCCGGACGCCCCATCGAGCATTCGCTCAGGCCAGGTTACGCCGCCTGCGCCTCGCCTTTATCCTCGACCGCGACCAAAGGCGCGCCGGTCTTGATCGCGATCGTCTTGGGCTTCATCGCCTCGGGGACTTCGCGGACCAGGTCGATCACCAGCAGGCCGTCGTTCAGCCGGGCATCCTCGACCCGCACGAAATCGGCGAGTTCGAAGCGGCGTTCGAAGCTGCGGTTCGCGATCCCGATATGCAGGAACGAGGTTGCGCTTTCCTCGGGCGCGTCCTTCCGGCCCTTCACCTGCAACAAATTCTGCTGCGCGACGATTCCGATCTCGTCACGGGCGAAACCGGCGACGGCAAGGGTGATCCGGAAATGGTCGCCGTCGAGCCGTTCGAGGTTGAATGGCGGATAATTGTCCGCGCTCGCCTGGCGCGCATTGGCCTCGAGCATGTCAAACAAACGGTCGAACCCGACCGTCGAGCGGCGATAGGGGGTCAAATCGAACTGACGCATTGATAGTCTCCTCATCATAAGCGAGTTTGCATCTTCGAGCTGCGGTCCACCATTGTGCGACCGGCCCGGTGCGGCCCATTGCGGCGCCGCACAGCGCAAATCTGGTTCGTTTCATCGTCGGTTCAAGAGGCGAAACCGCAGATTTTCGTGTGGATAAAGCCGAACTTTCGCGCGTGATAGAATCACCCCCGTGATAATCCCCCTAATCGATAGGATTATGCAGCGACTCGGGGACCGGCCCCGGACGAAGGGGATTTCCATGCTCGCGCATCTTCCGCTTATCCTGCTCGCTCAAGCCACCAGCACGCCAACGCCACCCGAACCAGCACCCGCCGAGCAAGCGGATTCCGGACGGCTCGGGACTGCACAGCAGGACGGCAGCGGCAGCGGCGACATCGTCGTGACGGCACGGCGTCGCTCGGAGACGGTGCAGACCGTCCCAATCGCGATCTCGGTGCTTGGTGGCCAAGCGCTTGCCGATGTCGGCGCGTATAACGTCAACCGCATCACCCAACTCCAGCCGAGCTTGCAATTCTATTCGACCAACCCGCGCAATTCGGCCGCGAACATCCGCGGGCTTGGTGCGCCGTTCGGCCTCACCAATGACGGGATCGAACAGGGCGTCGGCATCTATGTCGATCAAGTCTATTACAGCCGGATCGCATCGGCGACGTTCGATTTCACCGATACCGACCGGGTCGAAATCCTGCGCGGCCCGCAGGGCACGCTCTACGGCAAGAACACGACGGCGGGCGCGATCAACATCTACACCCGCAAGCCCAGCTTCTCGCCCGAGACGCGGATCGAGCTGACCGGCGGCAATTACGATTTCTTTCAGGGGAAAGCGTCGGTTTCGGGTCCGCTGATCGACGATAAACTCGCGATCCGGCTGTCCACGTCGATCACGACGCGGCGCGGCACGATTTTCAACCTCCGCCAGAACGCGTTCCAGAATAGCCAGGACAATCAGAGCTTTCGCGGACAGCTTCTATGGAAGCCGACCGACACGCTCGATCTGACGCTGTACGGGGATTACAACGCGCAAAATCCGCGCTGCTGCGTGCAATACTACGTCCGCACCGGCGCGACGCAGCGTCCGCTTAGCCGCCAATATGCGGCGCTCGCGGCAGCGTTCGGCTATAGCGTGCCCTCGACCAATGCGTTCGACCGCGTGACCGATCTCGACACCGTTCCGCTCGCCAAGCAGAAGCTCGGCGGCACCTCGCTCGTCGCCAATCTCGATCTCGGCAGCGCGACGCTGACCTCCGTCACGGCCTATCGCTTCTGGGATTGGGTGCCGAGCAACGATCGCGATTTTACGGGTCTGCCGGTCACCACCGTCTCCGCCAACCCGTCGCAGCAAAGCCAGTTCAGCCAGGAGGTGCGGATCGCGTCGAACGGCAAGCACATGTTCGATTATGTCGCGGGTGCCTTCTATTTTTATCAGAAGATCGACACGCAGGGGCTGCAAGTACAGGGTCCGGCGGCGAGCCGGTATTTGCTCAACCCGACGAGCGCCAATGCCAGCAACCCGGCGGTGTTGAACGGGCTGACCGCGGTCAACACAATCGGTTTCACCAACACCAGCGCCGCCTTGTTCGGAAAGCTGACCTGGCATGCGAGCGACGCGTTCCAGATCGCGGGTGGGCTGCGGCTGAATTATGACAAGAAGGATGGGTCGTACCTCTCGGTGGTGACGACGGGCACGGGCAGCACGACGCTCAACAGCGACCAGCGCGGCGTGCTCGCGCCGCAAAGCTACACGCCGAAGTTCGACAAATGGAATGTCTCGGGTGACATCACCGCTGCCTGGACGGTTGCGCCGACGGTGCATGCCTATGCGACCTATGCGCGCAGCTACAAATCGGGCGGGATCAATTTGTCGGGACTGCCGCTAGACGTCGCGAACAACCCGATCTTGTCGTCGGCAACGGTCAAGCCGGAACAGGTCAATCACTATGAGCTTGGGCTGAAGACGCAATTCTTTAACCGTCGCGCGACCGTCAATGTCGCGGCCTTCTGGACTGACATTTCGGATTATCAGGCAACCGTGACCAACGGGCAGCTCGGCGTGTTGCGCGGCTATCTCGCCAATGCGGGAAAGGTCCGCACGCGCGGGATCGAAATCGATTCGGCATTCCGCCCGACCTCGCGCTTCAATCTTTACGCCAACGGTGCCTTCACCGACGCGAAGTACGTAAAGTTTGTCGATGCACCGTGCCCGCCCGAACTTTCCGGCGGTACCGTCGCTGCGACCGGGCAGACGCCGAGCCCGGCCGGGACACCAGGCGGGATCAGCCCGCAAAATTGCGATATTTCGGGGCAACGCTTGCCCGGCGTGTCGAAATGGGCGTTTTCGTACGGTGCGGAATATGATCTGCCCGCAAAAATCGGTCGGATCGATGGGCAACTCTATCTCGGTTATGACGGCAGCTATCGCTCGAGATTTTCGTCCAACCCGTCGCCATCGGCCTATACCAATATCGACGGCTATGCGCTCAGCAACTTCCGGCTGGGCTTCAAGGCGAAGAATGATTTCAACGTCTTCGGATGGGTGCGCAACGCCTTCGACCAGGATTATTACGAGGTGCTGGCGATCCAGTCGGGGAGCACCGGGCTGGTGGTCGGTCAGCCGGCTGATCCGCGGACGTATGGGGTGACGGTGAGTAAGTCGTTCTAAAATCCCTTTGGGAGAGGGAGGGAGGAGCGCAGCGACGGAAGGGTGAGGACAGAGGGGTAGCACCGCAGCTGGTTGCTGCCGTTACCCAACCCTCTCCCACCGGGGGAGGGCTTTAAGGCGCCGGTCGGCAAAGCCGCCGTCGGCCGGATCGCTGGCGCGTCCGCCGTCCGTTTTGGGCGATGCTTGCTTCGCGCGCACCGGCGGCCAGCATTGCCGCCTTCGCCCAAACGCAAACGTCCGGGCCGTTTCCGACCCGGACGCCTGCGTGACGATCGCTCGTCAGCCCCCAATCTCGCTTTCGCGACCGGCCCTTGCAGGCGGCGCCGAAAGCAATCCCCGAACCACGGCCGTTGCCTGTGTGTCAGTGACAAATCCGTTAAGTGTGCGTGAGCGGCTTGTCACCCGCGAATATGGCCGGAGTGAACCGATTGCGGCAATGCTGTGGCGATTGCGCAACAGGCGGGAATGGTTGCAAGCGATGCACCTGACCCGTAAGGCGCGGAGCATGATCCTGTCCCGCTACGAACGCATGATCGCCCGGCGCTACCTCCTGCCCGGCAAAGGCGAGGCGTTCATCCTGATCGTTGCCGCCTTCAGCCTCGGTGCGGTAACGCTTGGCGTCGCGGCATTGGTCATCACGATGAGCGTGATGAGCGGCTTTCGCGCCGAATTGTTCGACAAGATCGTCGGGCTGAACGGCCATGCCGTGGTGCAGGCTTATGGCGGCCAGATGCGCGATTGGCGCAATATTGTCACGATCGCCGAGGCAACGCCGGAGGTGACGAGCGCGACGCCGCTGATCGAACAGCCGTTGATGACCACCTATAACGGCCGCGTCGAAGGCGTTTTATTGCGCGGCATGCGCGTCGCCGACATTCGCACCAACAAGACGATCGGCAGCAAAGTGGTGATGGGCTCGCTTGCCTCGCTGACGCCGGGCAGCGGGCGTATCGCGATCGGATCGGGCCTCGCCGATTCGCTCGGCGCAGTCGTTGGCAGTCAGATTTCGCTGATCAGCCCGCAGGGCCAGACAACGCCGTTCGGCACCGTCCCCCGGATCGTCCAATACACCGTCGGCGCGATCTTCACGATCGGCGTGTCGGATTACGACAAGATCTACGTCATCATGCCGATGGAGGATGCGCAGACGCTGCTGATGCTCGGCGATGCGGTCAGCATGATCGAATTGCAGACGGCTGACCCGGACCGGGTCGGCCAAATCGTCGCGCCGCTCGCCGACAAAGTTGGCAATCGCGCGGTCGTTCAGGACTGGCGGATGATGAATGCGCAATTGTTCGAAGCGCTGAGCGTCGAGCGCGTGGTGATGTATTGCCTGCTCAGCCTGATCATCCTGGTCGCGGCGTTCAATATCGCCTCTTCGCTGATTATGCTGGTACGGGCGAAGACCCGCGACATCGCGATCCTGCGGACGATGGGCGCGTCGCGGAATGGCTTGCTGCGCATCTTCATGACGGTCGGCACGACGATCGGCTCGCTCGGCATCGTGCTCGGGCTGATCCTCGCTGCGATCGCGCTGACGTTTCGACAAGGCGTGGTCGACCTCGTCCAGCGGATCAGCGGACAGAATATCTGGGACCCGCAAGTGCGGTTCCTGACCGAACTTCCCGCCAAGACCGACCCGGTCGAAGTGGTGACGATCGTCCTGATCGCGCTGCTGCTGACCTTCCTCGCGACACTCTACCCAGCGTTCAAGGCGGCGAGCACCGATCCGGTTCAGGTGCTGCGCTATGACTAATTCTGTTCTGGACGTCGCGGGCCTGACGCGCAGTTTCAGCCAGGGCGGCGAGACGATCGAAGTCCTGCGCGGGGTCGACCTCCACGTCGGTGCTGGCGAGATCGTTGCGTTGCTTGGCCCATCGGGCTCGGGCAAATCGACGCTGTTGCAGGCGGTCGGTCTGCTCGAAGGCGGGTTTGGCGGATCGATCAAGATCGATGGCGAGGAGGCCGCGCGGCTCGACGCCGATGGGCGGACGCGGGTGCGCCGCGACAAGCTCGGCTTCGTCTATCAATTCCATCATTTGTTGCCCGATTTCAACGCGAGCGAGAATGTCGAGCTCCCGATGTTGATCCGCGACGCGACCCACGCGCAAGCCAAGGATCGTGCAGGCGTCTTGCTCACCGCGCTCGGCCTCGGCCACCGCCTGACGCACCGTCCGAGCCAGCTTTCGGGCGGCGAGCAACAACGCGTCGCGGTCGCGCGTGCGCTCGCCAATCGGCCCGCGCTGGTGCTCGCGGATGAGCCGACCGGCAATCTCGACGAAGCGACGGCGGATGTGGTGCTCGCCGAATTCCTGCGGCTGGTGCGCGGTGAAGGCTCAGCCGCGCTGATCGCGACGCATAACGAACGCATGGCGCTGAAGATGGACCGCGTCGTGCGGTTGCACGAGGGGAGGTTGGCGTGAGGATGGCGCGAAACGCAGTGGCTGTTTTAGTGCTAATGATGGCGGTGCCCTTGAGTGCTCAATCATCGCCGCCCACCGCACCCGCTCCCGCCAAGAGTCTACCGCCTTGTTCGGCACCCCAATATCGCCAGTTCGATTTCTGGGTCGGCAAATGGGACGTCCGGCCAAACGGCAAGCAAACCATCATCGCCCATTCGCTGATTGAAAGCCTTTATGGTGGCTGCGCGATCCGCGAAAACTGGATGCCGCTTGGCGGCGGCGGCGGTGGCAGCCTGAGCAATTTTGATAGCGGCACCGGCCAGTGGCGACAGGCCTGGGTCGATTCGAGCGGCACCCGCGTCGATTTTACTGGTGACTATGTCGGCGATGCGATGGCGATCACCGGCAACTGGCGCGGCATCAACGGCCCGGGCAAGGACGCGCTGGTGCGCATGACCTATACTCGCCAGCCGGGCGGTGCCGTTCGCCAGCTCGGCGAACTCTCGACGGATGGTGGCAAGAGCTGGGGCCCCTCGTTCGATTTCATCTACAGTCCGTCTGTCGACCGCGGGAAGTAATCGATGGCGATGTGGACCGATCAGCCGACACTGGTCGGCACCCATGTCACGCTTCGCCCGCTTATGCTTGATGATCGTGATGCCCTTGTCGCCGCCGCTGCTGACGGTGGGTTGACCGAATTGTTCTTCACCAACGTGTCGGGATTGAACGACCCGGAAGCGTTCATCGCCGCGACGTTCAAGGAGCGCGATTTCGGTCGGGCGATGCCGTTTGCGGTCGAGACGCCCGATGGCAAGCTCGTCGGCCTGACGCGCTTCATGCGGATGAGCGCGGCGCATAAGCGGCTCGAGATTGGCGGTACCTTCTATGCCAAATCGGTGCAGCGCAGCGGGGTCAATACCGAGGCGAAGCTGCTACTGCTGACTCAGGCGTTCGAGATAATGGGCTGCAACGTCGTGCAGATCCGCACCGACTGGTTCAACAAGCGCTCGCAAGCCGCGATCGAACGGCTGGGCGCCAAGCGCGACGGCGTGTTGCGCAGCCATCAGACGATGGATGGCCGCGTGCGCGATCTTGTGGTGTATTCGATCATCGCCAGCGAATGGCCGGGGGTGCGGCAGAATCTGCTCTTCTTGCTCTCGCGCCACGCTTAGGGGGAAATGACATGACCGCGATCACCGACCTGAGCGTCAAAGCCGCCGATGGCACGCCTGTCGATCTGTCCGCTTATGCGGGCAAGGTGCTGCTGATCGTCAACACCGCCTCCAAATGCGGCTTTACCCCGCAATATGAGGGGCTGGAGGCACTGCACCGCAAGTTCGCCGGGCAACCGTTCGAAGTGCTTGGCTTTCCGTGCAACCAGTTCGGCGCGCAGGAACCGGGCGATGCGGCGGAGATCGCCAATTTCTGTTCGCTCACCTATGACGTGACCTTCCCGGTCTTCGCCAAGATCGATGTGAATGGATCGAATGCCGATCCTTTGTTCGTCGAATTGAAGAAGCAGGCGCCGGGTTTCCTCGGCACCGAGGGGATCAAGTGGAACTTCACGAAGTTCCTCGTCGGCAAGGACGGGAAAGTGGTCGAACGCTATGCCCCGACGACCAAGCCGGAGGATCTCGTCGCTGACATCGAAAAGCTGCTCTAGCGATGGGGGAGATCGAATCGCTCGGAACGCGCGAGCCGCTCGACCGCCACATTGAACGGCATCGCACCGACCGGCTGATCATGCTGTCCGACGGCATCTTCGCCATTGCGACGACGCTCGCCGCGCTGGAGATCAAGCTGCCCGAGCATGCCGAATCGCTCGAGGCGCTGCTGCGCGAGGGCGCCGGCAGCTTGACCGGCTATCTGCTCAGCTTCGTGTTCACCGCGGTCTTCTGGTTTCAGAATCGCGAGCTGTTCGCGCGGGTCGCTCGCACCGACACGATCCTTACGATCCTGTCGCTTGGCTTGCTGTGCGGGATCGCGATCATCCCGGCGGCGGTGCATGTCTTCTATATCGTTGGCGGTCTGGCGGTGGGCTTCAAATTCTACAGCGGCGTCATGCTTCTCTGCGGAACGATGAACAGCGCGATGTGGATTTACGCGGCGGCCCGCCCCGGCGTGATGCGTGACGAAATACCGCAATCGGAACGTTGGACGCGTGCAGTGCCAACGCTGTTCATGCCATTGCTGTTTTTGCTGTGCTTGCTCGTCACCCGCGATCAGATTCCGTTGCTGGTAGTTCCAGTCGCACTGGTGCTTGTGGTGGTGCGGCGTATCGTCGTGCCGCGGCTCGCGGCAAAAGCTGTGGATAGTCGCATCTAGTCCTTTGCCTCACCCGGCCGGAGCGTCCATAAACCCGCGATGCTCCATTCCGGCTTCGTGCCCCTCCGCATCTTTTCGTCCTACACCATGCTCGACGGCGCGATCGAGCCCAAGGCGATTGCCAAGCGCGCGCAGGAGCTGGGTTTCCCCGCCGCCGCGCTGACCGATCGCAATGGGCTGTATGCGGCGATGGCGTTTTCGGAAGCGGCGCGGGCGGCGGGGGTGCAGCCGGTGATCGGCACGATGCTCGGCCTGTGTCGCCCCGACATGCCCGAGGCCGCAGCGCCGGTGCTCGACTGGATCGCGCTCTATGCGCAGGATGAGGCGGGCTATCGGAACCTCTGCGCGCTGGTGTCGATGGCGCATCTGGGGCGCCCACTCGATTTGGCTCCGCATGTCGATTTCGCCGCACTCGCTGGGCGTACCGATGGCCTGATCGCGCTTACGGCAGGGCGCGAGGGGGGTCTTGCGCGCTTGTTCGCGGAGGATCAGCCCGACCGTGCGCTCGCTTATGCCGACCGGTTGCAGGCGCTGTTCCCCGACCGGCTCTATATTGAACTGACCCGGCGGCTCGACGAGATCGAGGGCAAGGCCGAGGGCGCGTTGCTCGATCTCGCTTATGATCGGGGTCTGCCGCTCGTCGCGACCAATCCCTGCTGCTTCGCCGAGGAGGATTTCAGCGCGGCGCATGATGCGCTCCTGTGCATCGCCAATTCCACTTACATCGCCAGCGAAGACCGCCCGCGCAGCTCGCCCGATGCGTGGATGAAGCCGGCCAAGACGATGCGCGATTTGTTCGCGGACTTGCCCGAGGCGATCGCCAATACGCTCGTCGTCGCGCAACGCTGCGGCGTCGCCGCACCCAAGCGCGCGCCGATCCTGCCCAGCCTCGCGGGCGATCCGACTGCGGAAGCGGCGAAGCTGCGCGCGGATGCGCATGCGGGGTTGGAGGCGCGGTTGGCGCGGATTGCGGAGTTGGGGCGGACGTCTGCCACTTCATTCCCCTCCCGCTCGCGGGAGGGGCTAGGGGAGGGCAGTGCCGCAGACGCTGCGTTCAACGTTGTAGCCCCTCCCCCAACCCCTCCCGCTTGCGGGAGGGGAGTAGAAGATGACGACTGGCGCACCCCATACCGCACCCGGCTCGATTTCGAACTCGATGTCATCATCCAGATGGGTTTCCCCGGCTACTTCCTGATCGTCGCGGATTTCATCAAATGGGCGAAGGATCATGATATCCCGGTCGGCCCCGGTCGTGGATCGGGCGCGGGTTCGGTCGTCGCCTGGTCGCTGACCATTACCGATCTCGATCCGATGAAATTGGGGCTGCTGTTCGAACGCTTCCTCAACCCGGAACGCGTGTCGATGCCCGATTTCGATATCGATTTCTGCGAAACCAGGCGCGGCGAGGTGATTCGCTACGTGCAGGCGAAATACGGCACCGATCAGGTCGCGCAGATCATCACCTTCGGGAAACTGAAGGCGCGCGCGGTCCTCAAGGATACCGGCCGCGTGCTGCAAATGGGCTATGGCCAGATCGACAGGCTGGCCAAGCTGATCCCCAACCACCCGACCGACCCATGGACACTGAAACGCGCAATCGACGGCGTGTCCGAACTGCATAGCGAATATAAGACCAATTCGGGGGTGCGGCATCTGCTCGATCTAGCGATGAAGCTCGAAGGCCTGCCACGCCACGCCTCAACGCACGCGGCGGGCGTGGTGATCGGCGACCGTCCGCTTGCCGATCTCGTCCCGCTCTATCGCGATCCGCGCTCCGACATGCCGGTCACGCAATTCGACATGAAATATGTCGAGGGTGCAGGGCTGGTGAAGTTCGATTTTCTCGGGCTGAAGACTCTGTCGGTGCTCAAGAAAGCGCTCGATCTGCTCGCCGCGCGCGGCGTGGTGGTCGATCTCGACGCGCTCGAATGGGACGATGAAGGCGTCTACAAGCTGCTGCAAAAGGGCGACACGGTCGGCGTATTCCAGCTCGAATCGGAGGGCATGCGGCGCACCCTCGCTGCTGTCCGCCCGAGCAATTTCGGTGATATTATCGCGCTCGTTTCGCTTTATCGGCCGGGCCCGATGGACAATATCCCGATGTTCGGCAGGCGCAAGAACGGCCAGGAAGACATCACCTATCCGCATCCCTTGCTCGAAGAGATCCTGTCCGAAACCTATGGCATCTTCGTCTATCAGGAACAGGTGATGCAGGCCGCGCAGGTGCTGGCCGGGTTCAGCCTGGGCGGCGCCGATTTGCTGCGCCGCGCGATGGGCAAGAAGGTCAAGTCCGAGATGGACGCGCAGCGTGCGGGCTTCGTCGAGGGCTGCCGCACCGTCAACGGCATTGCCGAGGCGAAGGCCAACGAGCTGTTCGACTTGATCGACAAATTCGCTGGCTACGGCTTCAACAAATCGCACGCCGCCGCCTATGCGTTGCTGGCGTATCAGACGGCATGGCTGAAGGCGCACCACAGCCACGAATTTTACGCCGCATCGATGTGTTTCGATTCCGGCCTGACCGATAAGCTCGGCGTCTTCGTGGATGACATGCGGCGGCTTGGTGTCGCGATCCTGCCGCCCGATCTCAACCGCAGCGCGGCGGACTTTTCGGTTGAAACGACGCCCGAGGGTCTGGCCGTGCGTTACGCGCTCGCCGCGCTGAAATCGGTGGGTGAGGGGGCGATGGAGAAGCTCGTCGCCGAGCGCGAGGAGAATGGGAAGTTCACCTCGATCGACGATCTCGCCCGCCGCGTCGATCCGCGCATGATGAACAAGCGTCAGCTCGAAACGCTCGCGGCGGCGGGCGCGTTCGATGCGCTCGACGACAATCGCGCCGGGATTTTCGCCAGTGCCGAAACGATCCTCGCGACCGCCGCGCGGATCACCGAGCAGAAGATCAGCGGGCAGGGCGGCTTGTTCGGCACCCCCGAAGCCGCCGAACCGCCAATCAAGCTGCCGCCATCGGTGTGCTGGACGATGGCGCAGCGGATGGAGCAGGAGCGCGAGGCGTTCGGCTTTTACTTCTCGGCACACCCGGTCGACCGGCACAGCCATCTCGCCAAGCTACACGGTGCGCGCAGCTTCGCGACATTGGGCGAACTCAACATCCCCGACGACGGCAGCCGCGCCGGGGCGACGATGGCGGCGCTGGTCGAGGATGCGAAGTGGCGCACCTCGGCGCGGGGCAAGCGCTATCTGATGGCGACGCTGTCCGATCCTTCGGGGCAATTCGTTGCGACCTGTTTCGACGATGCGGTCGCCGCCGATCTGGAGGAGGCAGCGCGGAGCGGCGGTTGTGGTCTAGTCACGGTCGAACTCGACCGACGGCCCGGCGAGGAAACGCCGCGCGTCACCGTCAAGCGGATCCAGCCGTTCGACGAATTGGCGAGCAATGCGCGTTTCTGCATCGAACTAAGTGTCGAGACGCCCGCGGCCATGGCCGCGCTCGGTGCGATGCTGGCTGATACGCGCGGGGCGCGCGGCGAAATCTGGGCGACGGTGCCGATCGCGCCCGCCAAAACCGCGCGGATTCTGCTCGGTCGGGACTTTTTGCTCGACGGAGAACTTGCCGCGCGGATCGAAGCCTTGCAGGGTGTTTCGAACGTGGTGTTGAGGACCGCCGAAGCGCGGCTGGCACTGGTGGGTTAACCTTCTCCCCCCCCGCGAGCGGGAGGGAGTTTTGACTGCGAACGGGTCAATCGTGCCCCCGGCACGATTGAGAAATGCCTGGGAGGCATTTCGGCCCGATCGCAGTCAAAACTGGGGTGGGCTCGCGCTACAGATTATAGGTACCGCTTGTGATTGGCGTCGAGCCTACCCCTCGATCCCTTCCCGCAAGCGGGAGGGGAGAATAAAGTAATGCTCGGCGGAATGCAGGATTTCGAATTGCGCGTGCCGCGGCTGCTCGATCATGCCGCACGCGAGCATGGTCGCCGCGAGATCGTCACCTATTGGGCCGACGGGAGCGAGACTCGTACCGATTGGTCCGGGATCGCACGTGATGCGAAGAAGCTGTCACAAGCATTTGAAAAACTTGGGCTGAAGCCCGGCGACCGCGTCGCGACGCTGGCGATGAACCACAGCCGCCACCTCGTCGCCTGGTATGGCGCGATCGGGATGGGCGGGGTGATCCATACGATCAACCCGCGCCTGTTCGACGAGCAATTGGTCTATATTGCGAACCATGCCGAAGACCGGGTGCTGCTCTACGACAAGCAGTTCCAGCCACTGGTCGACCGGTTGAAGTCGGAGTGGACCAGCATTGAGCATTATGTGTGTTTTGATGACGGTGCGTTCGAGGCTTTGCTCGCCACCGAGACCGGCGATTATGCCTGGGTCGAGGGGCCTGAGCGTGACCCCTGCATGCTGTGCTACACCAGCGGGACGACCGGAAACCCCAAGGGCGTGCTCTACGAACACCGCTCGACCGTGATCCACGCCATGGCAGAAGTCGCGCCGTGGATCTTCAACCTCAGCCCGCGTGCAGTCGTGCTGCCGATCGTGCCGATGTTCCATGCCGCATCCTGGGGCCTGCCGTTCGCCTGCGCGCTTTCGGGCGCGAAATGCGTTTACGCCCAAGTCAACGATCCGGCGGTGCTGTGCCGATTGATGAACCAAGAGAAAGTCACCCATTCGGCTGGCGTGCCAACGGTATGGCTGGCGATGTTCGGCCATATCGACGCGACTGACGAAGCGCCGCGCTTCCTCGAACAGGTCACGATCGGTGGTTCCGCCGCGCCGCGTGCGATGATCGAGCGGATCATGGGAATGGGCGTCACGGTCAAGCATCTGTGGGGCATGACCGAGACCTCGCCGATCGGCACCGCAGGCTTCCCGCCGCCGCATTGGGAGGAGATGACGCATGAAGCGCAGCTCGATCATGTCGGTAAACAGGGACAGATTCCGTTCGGGATCGAGTTACAGGTTGTGAATGACGAAGGCGTCGTGCTGCCACGCGACGGGCTAAGCTCCGGGCGGTTGCAGGTGCGCGGGCCGTGGGTGGTGAAACGCTATTTCCGCGCCGAGGCCGATGCGGTCGATGCCGACCAATGGTTCGATACTGGCGACGTAGCGGTCCTCCATACCGACGGCACGATGCAGATCACCGATCGGGCGAAGGACGTCATCAAATCGGGCGGAGAGTGGATTTCCTCGGTCGACTTGGAAAATGCCGCGATCGGCTGTCCCGGCGTAGGCGAGGCCGCCGCGATCGGAGTCTATCATCCCAAATGGGACGAACGGCCGTTATTGATCGTCGTGCGCAAGCCCGGCAGCGCGGTGACGCCCGCAGAGATTAGCACGCACCTTGCCAACCATGTCGCCAAATGGTGGCTGCCTGACGAGATCGTCTTCGTCGACGAATTGCCACACACTGCGACGGGCAAGCTGTTGAAGACCGAGCTGCGCGCGCGCTTCAAGGATCATGTGCTGGCGGCCTAATCCTTATTGATGATAGTTACGCTCGACGATCTATTAACCAAAACGCCGATACTCAGGTGCGGATCAAGTCGGGGGGCGCGCATGTTTTCGGTTCAGGTCGCGGTGGTGGGTGATGCCGAGGCGGCAGTCCCGCGTCGCGGTGGGCGCAGGGCGGCGCGATCCGAGGTTCAGATGCCCGGTCGCGTCGGCGATGACGGCGCGCGCTCGATCTGTCGCGTCTTGGACCTGTCGATCGCCGGTGCCCGCGTTCAGACCTACCAGCAACTGGTGCAGCATTCCGTTGTCATGTTGACACTCCCCGGCCAGCCGGCGCGCCGTGCGCGGATCGTGTGGTCGGATGATTATACGGCGGGATGTGCGTTCGAGGTGCCGCTTGCCGAGGCAGTGCTAGACGATCTCGTCGCGATCTATGGCTTTGTTCCGGCGCTCCCGGAAATCGCGATGTTCCGTACGCAAATGCCGGTCGCGCACGCTTAGAACAATTCCCCCTGCGGCCCAGCAGGTGCCCGGAACAGGTCGCTGCGCAGCACGATGCGCTCTTGGTTCATGCCATGCTTGCGACACGCGATCTGGAAGCGCGTGCGCAGCAAATCCGCCCAGGCTCCGCTCCCACGCATGCGAGTGAAGAAGTCCGGATCGTTGTCGCGCCCGTCGCGGATCGCGCCGATGATCGCCATCACCTTTGCCGCGCGATCGGGAAAATGCGCGTCAAGCCATGCGCGGAACAGGGGTGCCACTTCCCACGGCAGCCGCACCGGGATGAACGAAACCGAGCGCGCGCCAGCCTCCGCCGCCCGTTCGACCAGATGCTCGATCTCGTGATCGGTGATCGCGGGGATGACCGGCGCGATCGAGACGTGCGTTGGTATGCCCGCTGCCACCAGGTTCCGGACCGCCGACAGCCGTCGTTCGGGCGTCGGCGCGCGCGGTTCAAGCGTCATCGCGATGCGCGGATCAAGCGAGGTGACCGAGATCGCGACCGCCGCCAGCCCTTTCGCCGCCATCGGGGCGAGCACGTCGATGTCGTGCACGACGCGGTCGGACTTGGTGGTAATGGTCAGCGGATGGTTCGTTTCGCCAAGGATCTCGATGCAACCGCGCGTGATGCGCCATTCGGCCTCGATCGGTTGATATGGATCGGTGTTGGTGCCGAAGGCGATCGGCTGCGCGATATAGCCGCGCTTGGCGAGCTCGGCGCGGAGTAGCGCCGGGGCATCGGGCTTGGCGAACAGCTTGCTCTCGAAATCGAGCCCCGGCGACAGATCATGAAACGCATGCGTTGGCCGCGCGAAGCAATAGATACAGCCATGCTCGCACCCGCGATACGGGTTGATCGAGCGGTCGAAGGGAATGTCGGGGGAGGTGTTGCGGCTGATGATCGTCCGCGCGCGCTCGACCGTCACGCTTGTGCGCAGGCGCGGTGCCGCGCCGTCGATCAAGCCCTGATCATCGAGCCAGTCGCCATCCGCCGCGCGTTGGGGCAGATTGAAGCGGCTACTCTCGCGGTTGAGCGTCGCGCCGCGTTGCGGGCGTTTTTCGGCCATTGACAGGCGATAGCGGATTAATGAGAACGTAACAAGAACAATTGGAGGAATTGATCGATGGCGCGCCTCAACTATCTCGAATTGCCCGTCAGCGATATCGCTTCGGCCAAGGCCTTTTATACGGCGGCGTTCGATTGGGATTTCACCGATTTCGGGCCGACCTACGCGGCGACCACGACGGGCGATACCGACATCGGATTTCAAGCGGACCCTGCGGAAGGGACCGCGGCCGCGTTACCCGTGATCGATGTGGATGATCTGGAAGCGGTGGAAGCGAAGGTGCGTGCGGCGGGGGGTACGATCACCGTGCCGATCTTCGCCTTCCCCGGCGGGCGCCGCTTTCATTTTCGCGATTCTGCCGGACATGAACTGGCGGCGGCGCAGGCGGCTGGTTGATGTGAGCTCTATCTGTGTGCGTCGAGATAGGCGCGTGCACTTCGCGCGGTATCGCAATTCTGGCGGTGATGTTCACAGGAGATTTCAAGCGATTCAACCACCTTGCGCTGTTCATCCAGAACATACGGGTCGGCGATGACTGAGGGGGAAAAGACCGCGCGAACGCGTGCTTTTGTCGATGCGCGGGCGATGCCGGGCGTTCGCTTTTCAGGCTGTTCGGAAACAGTTTGTTGGCGGCCCAAGAGAATGCCCGCGTAGAAAAGGATCAAGCCACCGAGAACGACCAGACCGGCGATGATCCAGCTACGGGCCGCATGCGGAACCGCCGGATTCATTAACGCTCCCGCAAACGCGGCATCAGTTCGACGAAGTTGCAGGGCTTGTGGCGGCTGTCGAGTTGGCTCGCCAGAATGCCGTCCCAACCGTCCTTCACCGCGCCGGTCGAGCCGGGTAGGGCGAAGATATAGGTGCCGCGCGTAACACACGCGCAGGCGCGCGACTGGACGGTTGAGGTGCCGATGCTTTGATAGCTAAGCCAGCGGAACAGCTCGCCGAAGCCTGGGATCAGCTTGTCGGCGACTTGCTCGATCGCTTCGGGGGTCACATCGCGCCCGGTAACGCCGGTGCCGCCGGTCGTGATGATGCAATCGACCTCCGGATTGTCGATCCAGCGGTGCAACGTGCCCACGATCAGCGCCACGTCGTCGCGCACGATTTCGCGCGCCGCCAGAACATGTCCGGCTTCGCTTAACCGGGCGACGAGCGTGTCACCGGAGCGATCATCGGCGAGGCCACGCGTATCGGACACGGTGAGCACCGCAATCCGCACCGGCAGGAACATCGCACGTTCATCGATCGGCACGGCGATCAGTTCGCGCTGGCGAGCGATTGTCCGCGGGCGTGCGAGGTCAGTCGCACCGATGTCGCGCCAGGCAGGCCCGGAAAGCGCGGCCAAAGCCCTTGCGACAAGGCCGCACGGCTGACCGAGTCGGGCTTGCCGGTCTGCGCCTCATAGACCCAATAATTCCGCAGCACCGTGGTGACGTAGCCGCGCGTTTCCCAATACGGAATCGATTCGATGTAGAGCAATGGATCGCCGCCATCGCGCGCGACCGCATTCCACGCCTCGACCGGCCCCGGCCCGGCATTGTAGGCGGCGATCACTTTGGGCAGCAGACCGTCGGTGCAATGCTGGTCGCGGAGCTGCTCGAGATAGCTTTGCCCGACCTCGAAATTGATGCCGGGCCGCGCCAGCGCGCTGCGATCGAACGTCCGGCCCTGCTTGCGCGCAATATCGGTCGCCGCACCCGGCCGGACTTGCATCAGGCCATATGCTCCAGCGGCGCTCACCACATCGGTGCGGAAGCGCGATTCTTGCAGCGTGTGGGCGAACACCAGCGCCTTATCGACGCGCCAGCCACCGTCGGGCGTCCAGTTCGGCGCAGGGAAGCGCGCTTCGATTGGCGGCGTAGCGCCGACCGGCCCGTTATGCGACAGCCATACCTGCGTGCTCGGCAAGTCGAGCGCCGCAGTCAGCCGCACCAAGGCGGGATATTCCGAGGGATCGCCGATCCGCGCCTGTTGCTTGATGACTTCGTCAGCCAGCGCATTTTCGTCGATCTCGGCGAGCGCCGCAGCGACGCGGATGTTGGGGCGTCGCGCGAGCGTCTGCCAGTCGGTTGTCGCTGACGCCGTAATCGGACGCATGACCGGTTCTTTGATGCCCAGCGCCTGACGCGCGAGCAGACCGTAGAAGGTCTCGCGATATTGCGCGGCGGTCTTCAAATGATGCTCGACCCGATCGGGCCTGGCGCATTGCATGTCGGCGCGCGCCGCCCAATACAGGCCGGCTGCGCGCAAGTCGGTGTCACTGGCCCGCGCTGCAACGGTCTCGAACGCGGTCCCGGCGCCTGCGCAATCCTGCTGCCGCCACGCCGCCAGCGCACCGACCCAGACCGCCTCGACCGCGAAATCGCCGGTGCCGCTCGCCGCCTTGCTGGCCATCGCGCGGGCATTGTTGTCGTCGCCGGCCAGGAAATAGATCCACGCGATCTTGCGTTGCCACTCGGTGGTCGATTCGGGCGAAAGGCCTTGCGTCGATTCGAGCAATGCCTGCGCATCGCTCCCGCTATCGGCCTTAATGAAGGGCTGCATCTTCAGTGCCAGTTCGACCGCGATCATGTCGCTATTGCCGAAGCTCTTGGCGCGCTTGCGTGCGGGGGCGCCGTCGATCCAGGTTAGCGCACGCGCCTCGGGCAGCGGGGGCAAACCCACGCCGCCGCGCGACGCCGCCATCGTCAGAATCTGCCGCGCCTGTGGCAGTTCGGGAGCCTCGGCGAGCAATTTCGCGAGCGGATCGAGCTCGGCCTTGGGCGATCCTTTCGCGGTCAACAGTTCGGCCCGCGCAATCGCATGCAGCGGACCCGGTTTCAGCGCGGCGAGTTGTAATTGCGCGTCTTGCCATTTTTGGGCGCGGATGCTGGCAAAGATCGCGCGGTATCCGGCGCGCTGTTCGGCATCGAGCTGCGGCGGAATGATGGCGCGAGACGCGGTCTGGACCGGCGCGAGCGGTTCGCCCGCAGCCTGCGCGGCGACCGGAAACGCGAGCGATAGTGCGGCCAGACCGGCGATTTTCAGCTTCATGTAAGAAGTCCTGCGATCAGCATCTGTAAATCCTTCCACGCGCGCGCCTTTTCGGCGGGCCGTTCGAGCAACAGGCGCGGGTGAAAACTGGCCACCACATCGACCGTTACCGAGAGCTTCCCACATTCTAGTTTAATCGCGTGTAAACTTCCGCGAGCCTTCGCCACATCCGTCCCGGTCAGCGCACGGCTTGGCGCATTACCGAGCAAGAGCAACCGCTTGGGTGCGACCAACGCGACGTGATGCCGCGCTACTTCGACCAGGCGCGCCTCGATCTCCGGCGCGATCCGACCGGTGAGTGGCCGCACGTTGCACATTGGTGCCAGATAGATCGAATCGCGGCTGCGCCCGATCGCGGCAAGCATGCGGTCGAATAGTCGCCCCGCAGCGCCGCTCAGCAACACCCCGGAGTCGCTATCTTCGCGATCGGGCAGATCCACCAGGATCATGATGTCGGACGTCGGATCGCCGGTTGCCGCGATCGGCGTGCCCGACCAGCCCGCCTCCGGCGCATCGGGACCGGAGCGCCAGATGGTGAACTCGGCGAGCGTGCCGGGCAGTGGGAGCACGACGGCTTCCGCTACGGCTTGCGCGCCGCTGCGGCGCTGTGGTGGTTGAGGCGGGGCAGGGGGTGCAGCGGTCCAGTCGCGCGGGGCCTCATCGACGAGTGCATCCACGCCTGCGTCGCGCCACCATTCGAGCGCGCTCGCCGCCGCCAAGTGCCAGTCGATATTCTGGTCAGCCCCCATGGATCTCTTAAGCTAGCATGTTGACGCGAAGGTCAATTCGCTGGCACGCGCAGATGGACAGGACGTGCCGCGCACGCGACGAGTAAGCGCACGCGGTGTCCCGGATGGAGACGAGACGTGAGTGACGGTCAAAACCAGCGTGAATCGATGCCCTATGATGTGGTCATCGTGGGGGCCGGGCCGGCCGGCCTTTCGGCGGCGATCCGGCTGAAACAAATCGCGGCGGAGATGGGCGCGGAGATTTCGGTCTGCGTGCTCGAAAAGGGCTCCGAAGTTGGCGCGCATATCCTGTCGGGCGCGGTGATCGATCCGCGCGGGCTTCAGGAACTCATTCCAGATTGGAAGGAAAAGGGCTGCCCGCTTGCCGACGTGCCGGTTACGGACAATCAGCATTGGGTGCTCACGCCAAAGCGGAAATGGTCCATCCCGCATTTTCTCGCGCCGCCGTTTCTCAACAATCGCGGGACTTATACCGGAAGCTTGGGCAATTTGTGCCGCTGGCTCGGCGGCCAGGCCGAGGAGCTCGGCGTCGAGATCTTCCCGGGTTTTGCGGCTGCCGAGATCCTCTATCATGACGATGGATCGGTGAAGGGCGTCGCGACGGGCGACCTTGGCATCGCGCGCGACGGTACGCACAAGGGCGATTATCAGCCGGGCCTCGAGCTTCACGCGCGGTATACGTTTTTCGCCGAGGGTGCGCGCGGCCATCTGACCAAGCAGATCAAGCGCCAGTTCGATCTCGACGCCGGCGTCGAACCGCAAGTGTATGGGATCGGCATCAAGGAATTGTGGGACATTCCGGCAGAGCAGCAAGCGCCCGGTCGCGTTATCCATACACAGGGCTGGCCGATCAAGGATCGTGACGGCTTTGGCGGCGGTTTCCTCTATCATCAGGCGGGGGGGCAGGTTGCGCTCGGATATGTGACATGGCTCGGCTATTCGAACCCGCATCTGTCGCCGTTCGGGGAGTTCCAGCGCTGGAAGACGCATCCCGAAATCGCCGCGATCCTGAAGGGCGGTAAGCGCGTGTCCTACGGCGCGCGCGCGATCGCCGACGGCGGCTGGCAATCAGTGCCCAAACTGGTGTTCCGGGGCGGGGCGCTGCTCGGCTGCGCGGCGGGTTTCCTCAACGTCCCCCGCATCAAGGGCAGCCATACGGCTATCAAGTCCGGGATCATGGCAGCGGAGGCTGCGGCGGAAGCGATTATCGCCGGTCGTGCGAGCGACGAACTCACCGCTTATACCAAAGCCTATGAGGCGAGCTGGGTTTATAAGGAATTGCGCATGGTCCGCAATTTCGAGCCGCTGATCAAGAAATTCGGCGGCACGATCGGCACGATGGTCGCTGGGGTCGCGCTGTGGATGGAGTATCTCGGGCTCCGCTGGCCGATCACGATGAAGCACCATCCCGACCATGAGGGCCTGTGGCGCAAGGATCAGGTTCCCAAGATCGACTATCCCAAGCCCGATGGCGTGCTGACCTTCGACCGGCTCACCTCGGTGTTCATCTCGAACACCAATCATGAGGAGGATCAGCCGGTTCACCTGAAGCTGACCGACCCGGATATCCCGGTGAAATATGATTTGCCGATGTATGACGAACCGGCACAGCGGTATTGTCCGGCGGGCGTGTACGAAATCGTTGGCGAGGAAACGGGCGACCCTAAGTTCGTGATCAACGCGCAGAATTGCGTGCATTGCAAGACGTGCGACATCAAGGACCCGACGCAGAACATTAATTGGGTGGTGCCCGAGGGCGGCGGGGGACCGAACTATCCGAATATGTGACGCGCGCTGCACGAGCCGTAGCGTAGCTACGTCGAGGAATCGCAGCGCGCGCGGCCGGCGGCGCCTAAAGCGCCGTCCGACGACGCGGCTTCGCCGCGGCGCGATCGAGAAGTCAGCAGCATGATCACCGAACCCGCCCCCGCCAAGATCAACCTCGCGCTCCACGTCCGCGCGCGTCGCGCGGACGGCTATCACGAGCTCGAAACGCTCTTCGCCTTCGTCGCGGATGGCGATACCGTAACGCTCGCACCGGGGCCGCTGTCGCTCGCCATCACCGGCCCGTTCGCCGCCGGGCTTAGCGGTGAAGGCGACAACCTCATCCTCCGCGCAGCCAGAGCTTTCGCGGCGGCATTCGGCATGCCCGAAACCGGCGCCTTCACCCTCGACAAGCATTTGCCCGTGGCCTCAGGGATCGGCGGCGGATCGGCCGATGCGGCGGCGGCGCTGCGGGCGCTGGCCAAGGCCAACGCCGTCCCGATCGACGATCCGCGCCTGTTCGAGATCGCCGCCGCGCTCGGATCGGATGTCCCGGCGTGTCTGCTCGGCCGCACCGCGCTGGGGGAAGGGCGGGGCGACCGACTCCAGCCGCTCGACGGCCCGACGGGGATGGCGGTGCTCCTCGTCAACCCCGGCGTAGCGGTCTCGACGGCGGCCGTGTTCAAGGCGTGGGACGGTATCGACAAAGGCCCGATGCCCGATGGCGATGCGCTGTCGCTGGCGCTCGCCGGTCGTAACGACCTCGAAGCCCCCGCGCGCCGCCTCGCGCCCGTGATCGACGAGGTGTTGGCGCTGCTGAGCGAGGGCGCCCCGATCCTCGCGCGCATGTCTGGGTCGGGAGCGACCTGCTTTGCGCTTTACGCGAGCGAGGCCGATCGCGCCGCCGCCGCCGCGCGCATCCGCGCCGCGCAGCCCGACTGGTGGTGTCTCGAAACGCGACTCGCGTAACGCTTCTGCGTTCCACTCTGGGACGACCGTTCCGCCAGCTTGGCTGAAAACCTCGGAAAACCGCCACTGGCCCCGCTCTTGCTGTGCAAGCGAGGAACGGGTCCGCCGCCCCCTGCGGAGCGCTCGTCGATGGTCCACGGTCCCCCCCGCGCGCCATCCAAGCCGTGGGACGGTGGGGGGAATCTCACCGTCCCTACGCGCCACCGATTTCGCAACACCCTTGCGTCGAATCGCCGGTTGGCGACATAGGCTGTCGCCATGACCAACCGTTTCGACAAATCCCGCTTGCCGAGCCGCCACGTGTCGGTCGGCCCCGAACGCGCACCGCACCGCAGTTATTATTACGCGATGGGCCTGACCGAGGAGGACATCGGTCGCCCGTTCGTAGCGCTCGCCAGCGCCGGGAACGACAGCGCGCCGTGCAACACTTTGCTCGATGCCCAGGCTGATGCCGCGCGCGCTGGCGTGATCCAGAATGGCGGTATGCCGCGCCGCTTCAACACGATCACCGTCACCGACGGGATCGCGATGGGGCATCAGGGAATGAAATCCTCGCTGGTCAGCCGCGAAGTGATCGCCGATTCGGTCGAGCTGTCGGTGCGCGGACATTGTTACGATGCGCTGGTCGGCTTCGCCGGGTGCGACAAATCGCTGCCCGGCATGATGATGGCGATGCTGCGGCTCAATATTCCGAGCATATTCGTTTATGGCGGATCGATCTTGCCGGGCCGCTACGAAAACAAGGACATCACCGTCGTCGACGTGTTCGAAATGGTCGGGCGCTTTGCGGCGGGCACCTGCCCGATCAGCGAATTGCACGAGATGGAGAAGGTCGCCTGTCCCGGCCACGGCGCGTGCGGCGGGCAATTCACCGCCAACACCATGGCGTGCGTCGGCGAAGCGATCGGATTGTCTTTGCCGAACAGCAACATGGTGCCAGCACCTTATTCTACGCGTGAACAGATCGCGGTGGCGGCTGGCTATCAGGTGATGGAATTGCTCGAGCGCAACATCCGCCCGCGCGACATCTGCACGCGCGCGGCCTTCGTCAATGCCGCGCGTGTTGTGGCGGCGACCGGCGGATCCACCAACGCCGCGCTGCATTTGCCCGCCATGGCGAGCGAAGCGGGGATCGACTTCGATCTGTTCGACGTCGCCGCGGCGTTCAAATCGACGCCCTACATCGCCGACCTCAAGCCCGGCGGGAAATATGTCGCGAAGGACATGTATGAAGCGGGCGGCGTCTACATGCTCATGAAGACGATGCTGGATGGCGGCTTCCTCGACGGGAATTGTCTGACCGTCACCGGCAAGACGCTCGGCGAGAATATCGATCAGGTCACCTGGAATCCCGATCAGAAGGTCATTTACGACGTCAAGGCGCCAATCAGCCCGACTGGCGGCGTCGTCGGCTTACGCGGGTCGCTTGCCCCCGATGGCGCGATCGTCAAGGTGGCAGGCATGCATCGACTGCAATTCACCGGCCCGGCGCGCGTCTTCGATTGCGAAGAGGATTGCTTCGCCGCCGTCGAGGCGCGCTCGATCAACGAGGGTGAAGTGATCGTCATCCGCTACGAAGGGCCCAAAGGGGGCCCCGGCATGCGCGAGATGCTGTCGACCACCGCCGCGCTTTACGGCCTCGGCCTGGGCGAAAAGGTCGCGCTCATCACCGACGGTCGCTTTTCGGGCGCGACGCGAGGCTTCTGCATCGGCCATGTCGGGCCCGAGGCAGCCGATGGCGGGCCGATCGCGCTGATCGAGGATGGCGACACGATCCGCATCGATGCCGAGGCCGGGACGATCGACCTTGATGTGTCCGAGGCAACGCTCGTCGCGCGCCGCACCGCCTGGACGCGCCGCACCAACGATTACCAATCGGGCGCGCTGTGGCGCTATTCCCAGACCGTCGGCCCCGCCTATAAGGGCGCGGTTACGCACCCGGGAGCGGCAACCGAAACCCATGTCTATGCGGATATTTAGCGCAGTCCTGCTTCTGGCATTGTCAGCCTGCGGGGAACAGCGCGCCGACACCGCGACCCTCGCCAAGGTCGAGGCTGAGGCACGCAAGACCCGTGATGACAGCGGCAATATCGTCTGCGCGCAGCGCGGATCGAGCGATTTCGCACGGACTTGCACGATCGACCGCGCCGATAGCGACGCCGGGCTGATCCTGACGGTGCGGCATCCAGACGGTGCATTCCACCGTCTGCTGGTCACCAAGGACGGGCGCGGCGTCGTGGCGGCGGACGGGGCAGAGCGCGCGACGGTCACCGTGCTCGGCGCAGGCGAGATCGAGGTCGCATTGGGCGGCGATCGCTACCGCCTGCCCGCCACCGTCAAGGGCAAGCCTGCGAAAGCGTCATGAACCGAATCGAAGGCCGGCCGATCCTCACCAGCGCCCAGATGCGCTGGGCCGAAGAATGCGCCATTGAGTCGGGGTCGAGCGTCGAAGCATTGATGGAAAATGCCGGTGCCGCAGTCGCCGAGTCGGTCCGCCGGGTCGCCGCTGGCGCGCCAGTATTGATGCTGTGCGGACCGGGCAATAATGGCGGCGATGGCTATGTCGCGGCGCGCATTCTGAAAGCGAATGGCGGGGACGTCCGGATCGCGGCGCCGACCTCGCCGAAGACCGCCGCAGCATTTTCCGCGCGAGAGGCCTGGAATGGTTCGGTCGAGGTTCTGGCTGATGCCATACAGGCACCGATCGTGGTCGATGGCCTGTTCGGCACGGGCCTTACGCGACGGCTTGATCCCGCGATCAGCGATCCGCTGGGAACCTTGCTCGCCAACGCGAAATTATCGATCGCCATCGACTTGCCCAGCGGATTGCACACCGACAGTGGTGAAATGCTCGCCGATTCGTTGCGCTACGTCGATCTGACGCTTGCCTTGGGTGCGGTTAAGCCTGTTCACGTACTGGCCGATTCAGCGGAAATATGCGGAACGGTGCGGGTGCTCGATATCGGAATTTGGATCCCGACCGATGGCGATTGCTGGGTGATGGGCCGACCATCGCTCGATGTCCCTTCGTCGGGCAGCACCAAGTATAATCGCGGTATGGTGGCCATTATTGGCGGAACGATGCCCGGTGCCGCAGCGCTGGCCGCCGAGGCTGCGCTCCGAGCCGGGGCGGGATACGCGCTGCTGCTAGCCGACGCTGCACCGCCGCTGCTTCCGCATGCCGTGGTCCGGCGCGACTGGTCGCCCGACCAGCTCAATGGCGAGCGTATCGGCGCGATCGTCGTCGGGCCCGGACTGGGACGCGACGAAGCAGCACGCCGCAAGCTCGACGCCGCGCTCGCGACAGACAAGGCAGTGGTGGTCGATGGCGACGCGCTGCATTTGCTCGACGGTCGCACCTTTCACGGCCGCGAAGCTGCAACGATCCTCACGCCCCATGGCGGCGAGTTCAAGGCGATCGCCGGAGATTGGACCGGCAGCAAACTCGATGCCGCGCGTGATGCGGCAGATCGGTTCGGCTGCGTCTTTGTGTTCAAAGGTGCCGATACGGTGATCGTCGATACCAATGGCTGCCTGACCGTCGCACCAAACGGGCCGGCCTGGCTGTCGACTGCCGGGACGGGTGACGTGCTCGCTGGCGTGATTGGTGGGCTGGCATCGGTGCGACGCCATTCCTTCTTTGTCTTTCCGCCCCGCGACGTTGGTAAAGGGGAACTGGCCGAGGTGAATGCCGCCGTCTGGATGCACGCCGAGGCCGCCCGTCGTCTCGGCGGCGCGTTCATCGCGGACGACCTCGCGCGCGAACTCTCCGCTGTGCGAGCCTCCCTGTGAGCGACCTGATCGTCCGCGTCGCCGCGCGGGGGGAGGGGGTGACCGCCGATGGCCGCCACGCCGCCTTCGCCGCGCCGGGAGACACGCTCACCCCGGAAGGCGCCGTCCTCCCCGGACCGCACCACCAAACACCACCATGCCGCCATTTCCCGCAATGTGGCGGGTGCCAACTCCAGCATCTCGACGACGAGAGCTATGCGGCGTTCCTGACCGACCGCATTAGCGGAGCACTCGCCGCTCAGGGGCTGACCGCGCCGATCCGACCGCCCGCGCTGTCGCCGCCACGCACGCGTCGCCGCGCCGCGCTGCAGGCCGAGGCGAAAGGTGGCGTCGTGACACTCGGGTTCAGCGAGGGTGCAAGCCACACGATCGTCGACTTGCGCGAATGCTGGATTCTGACGCCCAGCCTCTTCGCCGTGATCGCGCCGCTACGCAAACTCCTCGCGCGCGTGCTGAAGGGCCGCGCGCGGCTCCACCTCACCGAGATCGACCAGGGCGTCGATGTGCTGATCGAGGGCAAGATCGCGGACGGCTTGGCGGCTGTCGAAGCGATCACCGCTTTCTGTGGTTCGAACGGCATCGCGCGGCTGGCGATCGACGATGGGATCGGCCCCGAAACGCGCTGGGAACCCGAAGGCGCGACGATCAGCCTTGGCGGCGTCGCGGTCCCGTTCCCAGCCGGATCGTTTCTGCAAGCTACGCGCGAAGGCGAGGGCGCGCTCGTCGCGGCGGTGCGCGAGGCGGTTGGCGGCGCGTTGGTCTGCGCCGATCTGTTCGCAGGCCTTGGCACCTTTGCACTCTCCCTGCACGGCAAGGTTTATGCGGCGGAGGCAGGGCGGGACGCGATCCTCGCGCTGCAAGCCGGGGCGGCACGCGCAGGGCGCACGGTCTTCGCCGAACATCGCGACCTGTTCCGCCGCCCGCTCACCAGCGCCGAATGCGATAGGTTCCAGGCGATCATCCTCGATCCACCCCGCGCCGGGGCGAAGGAGCAGGTCACACAACTGGCGGCGTCGCGGGTGCCGATCATTGCCTATGTATCGTGTAATCCCAGTAGTTTCGCTCGAGATACTGAGATTTTATGTAAGGCGGGATATGCGCTCGATTGGGTGCAATCGGTCGGCCAGTTTCGCTGGTCCACGCACGTCGAACTCGCCGCGCGCTTTAGTCGATGATGCGAAGAGAAGATGATCTCACACAAAGACACAAAGGCACGAAAAAAGACGATAAATATTTCTTTTTAGCGTCTTAGCGTCTTTGTGTGCGATAAATCTCACGCTCGTTCGGGATAATCCGCCCGCAAAAAATACAGGCCGTCCGGCGGCGCATTCAGCCCCAGTGCCGCTCGATCGCGCGCCGCCAGCGCCGCTGCCATGTCATCGGGCGACCATTTCCCTTGCCCGACCAGTGCCAGGCAACCGACCATCGACCGCACCTGATGATGCAGGAACGACCGCGCCGAGGCAAAGACGCTGATCCGATCATTATCCGCGACGACATCCAGCCGGTCGAGCGTGCGGAGCGGGCTCTCGGCTTGGCAATGCGCCGACCGGAACGTGGTGAAGTCATGCCGCCCGACCAGCCGCGCTGCGCCCGCCGCCATCGCCGCCGCATCGAGCGGGACCGCGACTCGCCATGCGAGGCCCCGCTCCCAAGTAAGCGGCGCGCGGCGGGTGACGATGCGATACTCATAATGCCGCGCAACGCAGGAGAAGCGCGCATGCCACTCGTCCGGCACGATCTCGCACCCGACAATCGCGACCGGATCGGGCCGCAGCTTGGCGTTAAGCGCTTCCATCAATCGAAACGGCGTGATTGTACGTTCGATATCGACATGCGCGCGCATACCCAGCGCATGCACCCCGGCATCGGTCCGCCCCGCCGCCTGCACCGCGACGCTTTCGCCGGTAATTGCGTGAACGGCGCGCTCGATCGCAGCCTGCACGCTCGCGCCATTGTCCTGCCGCTGCCAGCCGACGAACGGGCGGCCGTCATATTCGACCGTAAGCGCAAAACGCGTCAAAGTTGCGTTCCGGGGGGAATGGGGAAGCCGCGCAGGAGTTCAGCGGCGGTCATGACGGCGCGCCCGGCGCGCTGTACAGCCTTGGGCCAAATGGAACCGCGACCGCACGCAATCAGCAGTGCATCGTCTTTGTACATCACGGTCCCCGGAGGGCTTTCCTCGCGCGCGTCCCCAGCTTCCAGCACGCGAATTCGCTCACCCTGATGTTCAAACCAAGCTCCCGGGGGGTTAAACGCTTGAATTTGCAGACGAACGGTTTTGGCCGGTTGCTCGAAATCCAGTCTCGCCTCTGCCTTGTCGATCTTAGCGGCATAGGTCACCCCGTCCTCGGGCTGCACAATCGGCGGAAAGGCATCGAAATCCGCCAGCACGCGCACCATCAACCGCGCGCCCATCGCGCTAAGCTCGTCGGTCAACGCCCCGGCAGTCTTATCCGCAATCAGCGTCGCCTCCCTCAGCAGCACCGGCCCGGTATCCAGCCCAGCCTCCATCTGCATGATGCAAACGCCCGTCTCAGCATCCCCGGCGAGGATCGCGCGCTGGATCGGCGCGGCACCGCGCCAGCGCGGCAGCAGCGAGGCATGGACGTTGAGACATCCCCGCACCGGCGCATCCAGCACCGGTCGCGGCAAAATCAGACCATAGGCCGCGACCACCGCGATATCGGCCCCGAAGGCGGCGAATTCGGCCTGTGCATCGGGGTCGCGCAACGACACGGGCGTCCGCACCGCAATCCCCAAAGCCTCGGCGCGCGCCTGCACCGGCGATGGCGTCAAACTCTTTCCACGCCCCGCGCGGCGCGGCGGCTGGCTGTATGACGCCACGACGTCATGCCCGGCATCGACGAGCGCTTGCAGCACCGGCACCGAGAAGTCGGGCGTCCCCATGAAGATGATTTTCATGGCGCTTTCTCTGGCCGCTTGGCAGATACCCACGCAACCCCCTATCTGTTCCGTATGGCCTCTCCCGAAATCGAAGCGCTCACCACGGCGCTCGCCCGGCTCCCCGGTCTTGGCCCGCGATCGGCGCGGCGCGCGGTGCTGCATTTGCTGAAGAAGCGGGAGGCGGCGCTGGGGCCGCTGCTCAATGCGCTCATGGTAGTGGAGGAACGGCTCTCAACCTGCTCGATTTGCGGCAATATCGATACTACCAACCCGTGCGGAGTGTGTGCCGATCAGCGCCGCGATGCGCGCGCGCTGTGCGTGGTGGAGGAAGTGGCCGATCTGTGGGCGCTCGATCGTTCGCGGCTGTTCCCGGGGCGCTTCCATGTGCTCGGCGGGCGACTGTCGGCGCTTGAGGGCGTGCGGCCCGAGGATCTCGCGATCGATTCGCTGGTGCGGCGCATATCCGAGGGCGGCATAGACGAGGTCGTGCTGGCGATGAACGCTACGCTGGAGGGCCAGACCACCGCGCATTACATTGCCGAGCGGATCGAACGGTTCCCGGTCCGCATCACCCAGCTTGCGCACGGGTTGCCGGTTGGCGGCGAGCTCGATTATCTCGATGAAGGTACGCTCGCGCAAGCGCTGCGGGCAAGACGACCGGTTTCGTAGCCAACCTTGTCATCCCCGCGCAAGCGGGGACCCATTACGTACCGCCGGAGATGGGTCCCCGCTTGCGCGGGGATGACAGCGGTTGGGCAGTTGACTAGCGTCGCCACCTTTTCTAGCTCGCGGTGATGGCTGTCCTAGAAATCCTCGAAGTTCCGCACCCCGGTCTCCGCGCTGTCGCCAAGCCCGTCGAAACAGTCGATGATTCGGTGCGCAAGATCGTCGCCGACATGTTCGACACGATGTACGCCGCGCGCGGCATCGGCCTCGCCGCGACGCAAGTTGCGATCGAGCAGCGCATCGTCGTGATCGATTTGCAGGAAACGGTGGGTGAGGGCGAAGAGGCCAAGACCGTCCGCACCCCGCTCGTCTATATCAACCCCGAACTGATCTCGGTTAGCGAGGAAACCAATTTCTACAGCGAAGGCTGCCTGTCGATTCCCGAGCAATATGCCGAGGTCGAGCGCCCCGCCCGCTGCCGCGCGCGCTGGCTCGATGAGCAGGGCGCGAGCCATGAGGCCGATTTCGACGGCCTGCTCGCAACCGCACTCCAGCACGAGATCGACCATTTGAACGGCGTGCTGTTCATCGACCACATCTCGAAGCTTAAGCGGGACATGCTGCTCAAGAAGCTGAATAAGATGCGCAAGGCGGCTTGAAGTCTAAGGGACGCCGGTGCCGGTGTAGGGCAGATCATCCCAGATAGCCTGAACCCCTTCGTCGCAATGGCCACCGTCAGCGCAGGCTAATTGCCGATCCATGATTGCTCGAACTGCGTTGAGCGTTTCGCATGACCCGCCCATCTCGGTTTCAAGGATGACCGCTGGCTCTGGTGGCCCCATGCGATGCACTTTCGCCATCTCGCTTTCGAAATGTTTCAAGTCTGATCGCTTGCCAGACATATAAAGAACTCCGTCGTGATCGAGCGACACTCGAAGCGTTGGACCGCCGGGTCCAATATGCAGGTGGGGCTTACCCCAGCTCGCAAGTGGCGGGGTACATGCGTGAGCGGGCTCGTCCGATTTTGAGCAGCCGCTGATCCAAGCGAAAGTCCAAAGCGCGAGGCAGAACTTTGTAATATTTGATCGGCTTTGCACTAAAACAGCCCCTCGATCTCACCCCCAGCCCCAAACCGTATCCCCTCCGCCGCAGGCACGCGCGGCAGCCCCGGCATCGTCATGATCTCCCCGCAGATCGCCACCACGAACCCAGCACCCGCGCTCAAACGTACCTCACGCACCGGCACGACATGCCCGGTCGGCGCGCCGAGCTTGGCCGGGTCGGTCGAGAAGCTGTATTGCGTCTTCGCCATGCACACTGGCAGATGCCCGAACCCCGCCGCCTCGAACCGCGCGAGCTGCGCCAGCACCGAGGGATCGGCAACCGCTTCCTCGGCGCGATAGATGCGCGTCGCAACGGTGTTGATCTTGTCGAACAACGACAAATCGTCGGCATAAAGCGGCGCGAAGTGCGACGGCGCATCGGCCAGCGCCGCCACCTTCTCCGCCAACTCCACCGCGCCCGCACCGCCATCGGCCCAATGCGAGCACAACACCGCCTCGCACCCCTGCGCGGCGGCAATCTCGCGGATCGCCGCGACTTCCTCCGCCGTATCGCTATCGAAGCGGTTGATCGCCACTACCACGCCGACGCCGAAACTCCGCACATTCTCGATATGCCGCGCAAGGTTGACGCCGCCGCGCCGCACCGCCTCGGCATCGGGCGCTGCGAGGTCGACCTTGGCCACACCCCCGTTCATCTTCAGCGCGCGCACCGTCGCGACAATCACGGCGGCGGCAGGCTTCAATCCGGCCTGGCGGCATTTGATGTCGAAGAACTTCTCCGCGCCGAGATCGGCACCAAACCCAGCCTCAGTCACCACATAATCGGCCAGCCCCAGGGCGGCGCGTGTCGCGATCACCGAATTGCAGCCATGCGCGATATTGGCGAACGGCCCGCCATGGACGAACGCGGGGGTGCCCTCGAGCGTCTGGACGAGGTTCGGCTTGATCGCCTGCGCGAGCAACACCGCCATCGCGCCATCAGCCTTCAGATCGCGCGCCGTCACCGGTTGCTTGCCCCGCGTGTAGGCGACAACGATCCGCCCCAACCGCGCTTCCAGATCGTGCAGATCGCTCGCCAGACACAGGATCGCCATCACTTCGGAGGCGACGGTGATGTCGAACCCGCTCTCGCGCGGGAAACCGTTGGCAGGGCCACCGAGCGACTGGGCAATCTCACGCAAGGCCCGGTCGTTCATGTCGAGCACGCGCCGCCACACGATCCGGCGCACATCGATGTCGAGCGCATTGCCCCAGTGGACATGGTTGTCGATCATCGCCGCGAGCAGATTGTGCGCGCTGGTGATCGCGTGGAAATCGCCGGTGAAATGGAGGTTGATGTCCTCCATCGGCACCACCTGTGCATAGCCGCCGCCGGTCGCCCCGCCCTTGGTGCCGAAGCACGGGCCGAGGCTCGGTTCGCGGAGTGCCAGCATCGTCTTGCGCCCCGTGCGGTTGAGCGCATCGGCGAGCCCGACCGAGGTCGTCGATTTGCCCTCGCCCGCCGGTGTCGGGTTGATCGCGGTGACGAGGATCAGCTTGCCCTGCTGCGTCGGCGCGGGGAGGGCGGCCAGGTCGATCTTCGCCTTGAAATGCCCATAGGGTTCGACGGCGTCGGGCGGAATGCCCGCATGCGCGGCAATCGCGCCAATCGGTTGCAAAGTGGCGGCGCGCGAGATTTCGATATCGGTCAGCATGACGACAGTCCTAGCCAAGGGCTGGCGCAACGCAATCCGGCGCGATACAAGTTCCCAAAATGTTCCTGCGAGTTTGCGTATGACCGGATCGACGATTTCTCTTCTTACGGTGGCAGCACTTCTGATCGGCCTGGCAGTCGGCTGGTTCCTCGGCGGGCGCGGGGCGGCGCAGGCACGCGCCGATGCCGCCGCGCGCGAGGCCGATTTCAAGCGCGCGATCGTCGATCTCGCCGGGGCCGAGGAACGCGCCAAGGCCGCCGAGCAACTCCGCTACGATCTCGCCAGCATCCGCGACGAGCGCGACGTCGCGCGCCTCGAAAACATCGAGCTGCGCACCCACGCCTCCGGCTTCGAAGCGCGCCTCACCGAAATGCGCGAGGCGAAGGAGCAAATGGCGATGCAATTCGCCGAACTGTCCGCCAAGGCCCTCAACGAAGCGCAAGATGCGTTCCTCAAACGCGCCGATGAACGCTTCCGCCAGTCGGAGGAAACGGCGGGCCAGAACCTCAAATCGATGCTCCAGCCGGTCAGTGATCGCCTGCTGAAATATGAGCAAGCCGTCACCGCCGTCGAAAGCGAGCGCAAAGGCGCGTTCAGCGAGTTGAAGGGCCAGATCGAAGCGATGCGGATCGGTCAGGAGAAGGTCTCGACCGAGGCGGCGAAACTCGTCAATTCACTCCGCAACGCGCCAAAATCGCGCGGCCGCTGGGGCGAGCAGCAGTTGAAGAATGTGCTCGAAAGCTGTGGCCTCGCCGAGCATACCGATTTCCAGACCGAAGTCTCGGTCTCGGGCGGTGACGAGGGCGGCCGGCTGCGGCCCGACGCGATCATCACCATCCCCGGCGGGCGTAGCCTGATCATCGACGCCAAGGTGTCGTTGAACGCCTATCAGGACGCATTCGGCGCGGTCGACGACGCCGAGCGCACGGTCGGCCTCGCCGCGCACGCCGCCTCGATGCGCGCGCATATCAATGGCCTCGGCAACAAGGCCTATTGGAGCCAGTTCGCCGACGCGCCCGATTACGTCATCATGTTCGTCCCCGGCGAACATTTCCTGGCAGCAGCGCTCGAACACGATCCCGAGCTGTGGAACTACGCCTTCGACAAGCGCGTGCTGCTCGCGACCCCGACCAACCTGGTCGCGATCGCGCGCACCGTAGCTTCGGTCTGGCGGCAGGAAAAACTCGCGAAAGAGGCTGCCGAAATTGGGCGGCTTGGTAAGGAGCTGTATGAGCGACTAGCACTCTCTGCCCAACATTTGCGTGTCATGGGGACGGGGCTGTCGACTGCAGTCAATAACTATAATAAATTTGTAGGTAGTTTTGAGCGTAACGTACTGAGCTCAGCCAGAAAGTTTCGCGCTTTGAATATCGAAATCCCGTCCCGCGAGATTGAAAACGTTTCCGAGGTCGAAGCACTGGCTCGGTATGGCCACGACGAAGCGTTGCCAGCGCCAGACAAAGCGGGAACATCCAGCCTTGACGAAGATGCGTGACAGGCTAGTCTTGCCAAGTCGGGGGGTGGTTAACTGCTTCCTGATGCGGGAATGTTTGCATCGACGCGGCCCGGTTACCTCTGTTCTTTCTACCCTCGCTTGACCCAAGACCGATCAAGCTATGTGACGCGATCACAAAGGGACACGAATCAGTCGTATCCACGCTTTATCGATGTCGGCCTACCGCAATTCCTCGGAGAACGATCATGGTCAGGCTGTTATACAGCCTGCGCCAGGACTCCGATCAACGTTGGCGCTGGTTTGGGTTCAAGCCCGGCACAGACCATATGGTGGAGTCCCATCGATCGTGGGAACAGCGGTTGCAAGCTCAGGAGGCCTTAAACGGTCACCTCAATGCCTGCGCGATGTTCTCCTTCGATACGGCGTAGGGGGGTGCGGAGGTTTTGGCCTCCGCACTTCCCCCGGCCAGTAAAGGGCCGAACCACCCTACCGATTCCCCCCGATCAAATCCCCAATCCCCCCAAGCACCGAACCCTCGCCCCGGTTCTGCCCCATGCCGCCTGCGGTCGCGATGATGCGTCCGGCAAGTCGCGAGAAGGGGAGCGACTGGATCCACACATGCCCCGGCCCGGTCAGCCGCGCGAAAAACACCCCTTCGCCGCCGAACACCATGCTGCGCACCCCGCCCGCCGTGACCAGATCGAACTCGACGCTCGGCGTATAGGCGGCGAGACAGCCGGTATCGACGTGCAACTCCTCACCTGCCTTCAACTCGCGCTCGACCACGGTGCCGCCCATCTGCACGAACACCCAGCCATCGCCGTCGAGCCGCTGCATGATGAAGCCTTCGCCGCCGAACAGCCCGGTCATCACGCGGCGCTGAAACTGGATTCCGATCGACACGCCCTTGGCTGCGGCGAGGAACGCATCCTTCTGGCAGATCAGCGTGCCGCCATAATCGCCCAGCCTGAGCGGTAGGATCGCACCCGGCGTGGGTGCCGCAAAAGCGACGCGCGCCTTGCCGCTGCCGTTATGCGTGAACACCGTCGTGAATAGGCTCTCGCCCGTCACCAGCCGTTTCCCCGCACCGAGCAATTTGCCCATGAACCCGCCGCCCTGTGCGTCGCTGCCGTCGCCAAATACGGTGGTCATGCCGATGCTGGCATCCTTCCACACAAAGGCGCCGGCCTCGGCCACCGCGCTCTCGCCCGGATCGAGTTCAATCTCGACGAATTGCAGTTCCTGGCCCTTGATCTCGAAGTCGATGTCGTCGGCGACGCCGGCGCTGCGGCTGTGCTGCCAGGGGCTGGGCGAGGGCATGTACTTTCTCCGAAAAGAGGATCGACGCGCGCGATCCTAACCCGATTCGCTATCCGCGCCCAAGCACTTCATACGCCATCACCGCCGTCGCGACCGCAGCGTTGAGGCTGTCGGCCTTGCCGAGCATCGGGATTTTCACCAGCACATCGCATTCCGCCGCATAGCCGTCCGGCATGCCCTGCGCTTCATTGCCGGTGAGCAGGAATGTCGGCGCGGCATAGCTCGCAGCGCGATATCCGGTCTCAGTGTCCAGGCTCAGTCCAACCAATTGCCCCGGCCCGCCGCGCAGCCACGGCACGA
>JBBQLB010000027.1:0-36210 GCA_038327465.1 Sphingomonadales bacterium
CCAGCGGATGCCGGTGGCGATCGTCTCGATCGGCGCATTCGGATCAAGAATGCGGTCGAGCCCCGGTGCCAGCCGCAGAATATGCGGGGTGACTGCGGTGCCGGAAGCGATCTCGGCACCGAGCACCGGTGCCGCCAGCAAGCCGAGCCCCGCGCCGATAACGCCACGGCGGCTCCACTGCCCTGCTGTAGCGCTTCCGGGCATCCTCAGCCCTCTTGTGCCCGCGCGCCATCACCGGTCACGCGGATGTTGAGTTCCTTCAACTGTTTCGGCGTCGCGAAATTGGGCGCGCCCATCATCAGATCCTCGGCCTTCTGCGTCATCGGGAAGGTGATGACCTCGCGGATGTTGGGCTCATCCGCCAGCAGCATCACGATCCGGTCGACCCCGGGGGCCGAGCCACCGTGCGGCGGCGCGCCGCATTTGAAGGCGTTGATCATGCCGGCGAAATCGCGGTCGACATCGGCTTGCGTATAGCCTGCGATTTCGAACGCCTTGTACATGATCTCGGGCTTGTGATTACGGATCGCGCCAGAGGACAATTCGATGCCGTTGCAGACGATGTCGTACTGGAAGGCGAGGATGTCGAGCGGGTCCATCGTCTCCAGCGCGTGCATCTCGCCCTGCGGCATGCTGAACGGGTTGTGGCTGAAATCGACCTTCTTGGCGTCCTCATCATATTCGAACATCGGGAAATCGACGATCCAGCAGAATTCGAAGCGCTTGTCGTCAATCAAGCCAAGCTGGTCCGCCACGCGCGTACGCGCCAAACCGGCGAGCTTGGCCGCCTGCGCTTCCTTGCCGGCCGAGAAAAAGATGCCGTCATTCGGGCCAAGGCCAAGCGCGCTGGCGATCGCCTGCATCCCCTCTTGCCCGTGATTGTTGGCGATCGGGCCGCCGAACACGCCGTCCTTCTGCGTGGCGTAGCCGAGGCCGGGGAAGCCCTCGCCCTGCGCCCATGAGTTCATCTCGTCGAAGAACTTGCGGCTCTTCTCGGCCGTGCCGGGGGCGGGCACCGCGCGGACGACATCGCCGCCCTCGACCATCGACGCGAAGCGGCCGAAGCCCGAACCCTTGAAATGCTCCGAAACGTCCGTGATCTCAATCGGGTTGCGCAGATCGGGCTTGTCATTGCCGTATTTCAGCATCGATTCGCGGTACGGGATGCGCTTGAACGGCAGCGCGCTGACGGTGCGGCCCCCCTTCATACCAGAGTGGCCCTGCCAGTTGGCAAACTCCTCGAACACGCCGTGCAATACGGGCTCGATTGCAGCAAAAACATCGTCTTGCGTTACGAAGCTCATTTCGAAATCGAGCTGGTAGAATTCACCGGGTGAGCGGTCGGCGCGCGCGTCTTCGTCGCGGAAGCAGGGTGCGATCTGGAAATAACGGTCGAAGCCCGCGACCATCAGCAATTGCTTGAACATCTGCGGCGCTTGCGGAAGCGCGTAGAATTTGCCGGGGTGGACGCGGCTCGGCACGAGATAGTCGCGCGCGCCTTCGGGGCTGCTCGCGGTCAGGATCGGGGTCTGGAATTCGGTGAAGCCCTGGCCGATCATCCGCTGGCGCAGCGAAGAAATGACGTTCGAGCGCAGCAGCACGTTGGCGTGGAGCCGCTCGCGCCGCAAATCGAGGAAGCGATAGCGCAGGCGGATATCCTCGGGATATTCCTGCTCGCCGAACACCGGCATCGGCAGCTCGTTCGCCGCCGATTGCACGACGACCTCGCGCGCACGGATTTCGATCTCACCTGAGGGCAAGTTCGCGTTCACCGTCTCGCTCGAACGCGCGACGACATCGCCGGTGATCGTCACGACCGATTCGGCGCGCAATTTGTCGAGCATTGCATGCGTCGGGCTGTCGCTGTCGGTGACGATCTGCGTGATGCCGTAATGATCGCGCAAATCGACGAACAGCAAATTGCCGTGATCGCGCTTGCGGTGGATCCAGCCGCTGAGCTTGACCGAGGTGCCGACATCGGCGGCGCGGAGCTGGGCGCAAGTGTGGGTACGATAGGCGTGCATTTCGAAATCTCTCATCAACCCTGTCATCCCCGCGAAGGCGGGGACCCATCTCGGGCGGCAAGAGATGGGTCCCCGCTTTCGGGCCCCCATCAAAGTACTACTTTGATGGGACCCTCGGCGGGGATGACAGCCAAGTTATGTGACTGCCGCGCTTCCCTTCCTCATCCGCCTTTGTCAACCCGCCCGACCCTCGCTATGGGGTCAAGATGCATATCCACCCCCTCATCACCGACAGCGCCACGCTCGCCAACCTCTGCACCCGATTGTCAGGGTCCGATTTCGTCTGCGTCGACACCGAGTTCATGCGCGAGAACACCTTTTGGCCCGAACTCTGCCTGATCCAGATTGCCGATGTGAATGAGGCGGCGGCGATCGATCCGTTGGCACCGGGGCTCGATATGAGCCCGCTGCTGCAATTGATGGTCAACAATGCCGATGTCCTGAAGGTGTTTCACGCCGGCGGGCAGGACCTCGAAATCGTCTACAATTTGACCGGCACGACGCCGCACCCGCTGTTCGACACGCAGATCGCGGCGATGGCGCTGGGGCAAGGCGAACAGGTCGGCTATTCCAATTTGGTCGATGCGTACCTCGGGTTCACGATCGACAAGGGTGCGCGCTTTACCGATTGGTCCAGGCGGCCGCTCGATGCGCGGCAAATCGAATATGCGATCGGCGACGTGACGCATCTTGCCGAGATATTCCCGCGGATGCTGGAGAAATTGCGTCGTACCGGGCGTGGCGCGTGGCTCGATCAGGAGATGGAACGGCTCGGCGACCCGAAGAATTATGCGAACGATCCCGAGGAAGCGTGGCGGCGGATCAAGGTGCCGAGCCGCAAGCCCGAAGTGCTCGGCCGCCTGAAAGCACTGGCGCGGTGGCGCGAGATCGAGGCGCGCGGCAAGGATCTCCCGCGCGGGCGGATCGTCAAGGACGAGACGATCGCCGATCTGGCGGGGCACGCGCCGAAGCGGCAAGCCGACCTTGCCAAGGTGCGCGGCCTATCGGCGACCTGGGCGCAGAACGACATTGGCGCGCGGCTGATGCAGGCGCTGGAAGCGGCAACGCCGATGGGCGCGGACGAGATGCCGTCACGCGACGATCGCAAGCCGGGGATGGGCAAGGACGGCGCGTTGGTCGCCGATCTGCTCAAGCTGCTGCTCAAGATCCGTTCGAAGGAAATCGACGTCGCCGCGCGGCTGCTGGCGCGCGCCGATGACATCGACGCGCTCGCGGCGGGGCAGCGCAGCGGACTGTCGATTTTGGAGGGCTGGCGCTTCGAGCAATTCGGTCGCGATGCGCTCGATCTGGTCGAGGGGCGGCTCGCGTTTGCGGTGGTCAACGGCAAGCTCAAGATGACGCGGACCGAGGATGTGACCTGAGGGTTATGCGTCGGTTCGGGTGAGTTCAACCATCTCGAAAACATAGCTTTTCCATCCGCGACTTGTCGCCGCTTCGACGGTGGCCGTGCGTTTGCGTTTTGCCTCGGCCAGCGATTTGGTGTGGCCCCAGAACACCTCAGTCTTGCCGTTTTCGAGGGTCGCGACGATCCGCCAATAATGCGTGAAGGCCGTCGCGGTCGGGCCGATGGTCTTGATATAGCCGTCGGGCAGCGTCGCGGTGAGATAATGCTTCCGCGCCACCCTAGGCCGTGATCAACGCACTACGCCCGAGCGCCGCTGCCAGCGCAGCATGACGCCGCTCGACCGTTTCGCTATACAAGGCAAAATCGGCTGCCGCGACGTGCAGCGTCAGCGTAACCCCGTCATCCGCCAGCGACGAGCGTTGCAGCGGGCCGGCCAGCCCGCCGCTCATCCGCTGACCGAGCCGCATCGCCAAGCCCCAATGGACGGCGTGTTTCAAATCCACCGGGCTTGCCAGCACATCGAGCGGTGCAGGCGTCTCGGTACCGCCGCCGAGGCTGGTGAACAGCGCCTGCGCAACAAGGGCGCGCCCGCGCGCATCGATCGCCACCCAATTGCCATGGAGCGCGACCTCGACGCCGCGTTCGGCGCGAAATTCCGGGTTGGCCCGCCAGCCGACATCGGCCAGCAGGCAGGCCGCGAGCCTGAGTCGCGCCATTTCGGGCTCGTCGCGGGTGAACAGGGGCGCGATCCAATGATCGAGCAGATCGCCATGCTCGGCGAAACGCCCATGGCGGCGGCCTTCGTCGCGCGTCGCGACGATCAGCGGATCTTGCGCGCGCACGGCGGGATCGAGCGCACCGTAGAGCAGCCCTTCGCGCAGGCCAAACGCCGAGACGATCATGGTGTCGCTGCCGAGATGCTTGAGCAAGACTGTCAGCAGCGCCGTCGCATCGCCAAGATTCGCCGATCGCGCCGCCGACAGGCCGGGGATCGCGCGCAACCAGCCTTTGTTGACGTGGCTGATCGTGCGGCCCATGCGCGCGACCGCCTCCGGCGACATGGCATATTGGTGGATCACCGGGAGCGGATATTGTCCGAGATGCATGTCGAGCCGCGCGAGCGCGCGCCACGATCCGCCGACGAGATAGAGCGGAAGCCCCTCGCCTTTGCGGAGCCAGCCAGCCTCCTGCAGCGCCTTTGCAACGGTGCGTTGAAGCGCGCCGTGCCCCTTCGCCCGCACCGCCGCGATGCGCAGCACACCGAGCGGAAACGACACGCGTTCGTGCACCTTGCCGCCGCGCACCCGGATCAATTCGAGGCTACCGCCGCCAAGGTCTCCGACAATGCCATCGGCGTGCGGGATCGCCGAGAGCACACCATAGCCCGCAGCAGTCGCTTCTTGCTCGCCCGAGAGCAATTCGACGTCGAGCGCGAGGTCGCGCGCGGTGTTGAGCAGGACTTTGCCGTTCGAGGCGTCGCGGACCGCAGCGGTGGCGACGGTGCGCAGGCGCGTGACCTCCATCTCGCGCGCGACGGCTGCGAAGCGCGCGAGCGCGTCGGCCGCAACATCGAGCGCGGATGTTGCGATTGCGCCGGTTTCGGCAAGGCCGCGTCCTAGCCCGGCCATGACTTTCTCGTTGAACAGGATCGCGGGCAGCCGTTCCGGCCCCTGATAGACGACCAGCCGGATCGAGTTCGAGCCGATGTCGATGATGCCGGTGCGCGGCTCGCCAAGCGTCTCGGGCTTGGGCTTGCGGAACAGGAGCGTCGCCATCAGGCGATCAACGCCTGTTCCGCAGCGAAAGTTTCGGGACCGATCCGCTCGCCGCGAGCGACGCACCGCGCCCTGACAGCGACGGGTTGGTCATGAAATAACGGTGCAGGTTGAACGGACGATCGCCGGGTTCGACCCGCACGTAGGAACCATCCGCCTGCAAATCCCAGCTTTGTTCATTGTCGATCAGATTGGCGACCATCACCTGATCGAGGATTTGCTGGTGCACGGTCTTGTTTTCGATCGGCAGCATATATTCAATCCGCCGGTCGAAATTGCGCTGCATCCAATCGGCCGAGGAGATGAACACCTTCGCCCCGGCATTGGGCAGTGCTTTACCGTTGCCGAAGCACCAGATGCGGCTGTGTTCGAGGAAGCGGCCGATCACCGATTTCACGCGGATATTCTCGGAGAGGCCGGGAACGCCGGGCTTGAGGCAGCAAATGCCGCGGATGACCAGGTCGATCTGCACGCCGGCCGCGCTCGCCTCGTACAGTTTGTCGATCACGGCGGGATCGACCACCGAATTCATCTTGGCCCAGATCGCGCCAGGCTTTCCCGCGCGCGCATTGGCGATTTCGTCGTCGATCAGCCCCATCAAGCGCGGGCGCAGATCGCGCGGGGACAGGCTGATCAGCGCCATATTCTCCGGCTCGACATAGCCTGTGATGTAATTGAACATCTGCGCCGCATCGCGACCGAGCCGCGGATCGGCGGTGAAGAAGCTTAGGTCGGTGTACACTTTGGCGGTGATCGGATGGTAATTGCCCGTGCCGAAATGGCAGTAGGTGCGATACTGTCCGGCCTCGCGCCGCACGACCATCGAGACCTTGGCGTGGGTTTTCCAGTCGATAAAGCCGTACACCACTTGTACGCCCGCGCGTTCCAGCGAGGCGGCCCAAAGCAGATTCTGCTCCTCATCGAAGCGCGCCTTCAACTCGACCACGGCAGTGACCGACTTACCGGCTTCGGCGGCGGCGATCAGCGCGTTGATGACGGCGGGCTGCTTGCCGGCGCGGTACAGCGTTTGCTTGATCGCGACGACATCGGGGTCGGCGGCGGCTTGTTTCAGAAAGGCGAGCACCACATCGAAGGTTTCGTACGGGTGGTGGACAACGATGTCCTTCGCGCTGATCGCGGCAAAACAGTCCCCGCCAAATTCCCGGATGCGTTCGGGGAAACGTGGCGAGAAGGGCGTGAATTTCAAATCGGGGCGATCTTCATCGACGATCGCCTCGAGGTCGCCGACGCCAAGGAACGCGCCGCTTTCGGTCACGAAACAGTCCGATCCGCCGAGTTCGTCGCGCAGCACCGCGCCAAGGCCCTCCGGCATCCCGCTTTCGAGTTCGAGACGGATGACCCGGCCGCGACGGCGGCGTTTGATCGCGTTGGCGAAGTAGCGGACGAGATCCTCGGCCTCTTCCTCAATCTCGATATCGCTGTCGCGCAGCACGCGAAATTCGGCGCCGCCGACGACCCGGTAGCCGGGGAAAACTAAGGACGCGAAGCGCTTCACCAGCGATTCGACCGCGACATAGCGTGCCTTGTCACCGGGCAAGCGCAGGAAACGCGGCATTTGCGCTGGCAGCATCACCAATTCGCGGATCGGCTCGTCGTCCGAAATGCGGATGAGGTCGAACATCACCGCCAGACCCTTATTGGGCATGAACGGAAAGGGATGCGCGGGATCGAGTGCTTGCGGCGTCAGAATCGGGAAAATCTGTTCGCGGAATTGTGTTTCGAGCCAGTGCAGGTCTTCGGGCGATAAGGCCTCGTCGATCGTACGCGAGCTGAGCACGGCGATCCCCGTTTCGGCGAGCTGACGGCGCAGATCGCGCCAGACGTCGCGCTGGCTCGTCACGAGCGCATCGGCCTCTGCCACGATCGCGGCGAGTTGCTGGCCCGAGGTGAGGCCATCGCTCGACAGGCGGGCAACGTCTTGCAGCTGCTGGCCCTTCAACCCGGCCACGCGCACCATGAAGAATTCGTCGAGGTTCGACCCCGAGATCGACAAGAAGCGCACCCGTTCGAGCAAGGGATGCGCCGTGTTACACGCTTCCTCCAGCACGCGGCGGTTGAAGGCGAGCCACGACAGCTCGCGATTAAAATAGCGATCGCTCCCCTCGCTTCCCGCGAACGGATCGTCATCAAGGTCCATGCTCGCGAGATGGGCGGGGCGGGTCATACGGTTTCCGTCGATTCGGGGGCGCGGCCGAGGATCAATCCAGCCTCCGCCAATGTGGCGCGGGCGAGCGGAATCGACAAGCGTTTGTGGCGTTCAAGCACCGCCTGATCGAGCAAATCGACCGCGCGAAGCAACGCGACATGCGTGCGTTCGACGCGCACCACCAACCATTGGATCAGCTCGGGGCGGGCATCGATTCCGCGGCGCAGGAATTGCCGTTCGAAGATTGCGCGCATCAACGCTTCATCGGGATCACCAATCCGAATTGTCGGGCTCGCGGTGAGGCGCGAGCGTAGATCGGGCAGCTTGATCGCCCATTCCGGCGGGGGCGCATCGGCGACGATCACGACCGGTCGGCGTTCCTCCTGCGCGCGATTCCAGGCGTGGAAGATCGTCGTTTCGTTCTGCCGCTCGGCATCGTCGATCAGCCCGCCGCCGGTCTTTGCGGCGAAAATCCGGGCGAGCAGGCTGCGGCCCGATTTGCGCGGGCCGGTGACGACCACCGCCATGACCGGCCAGGTGCTCCAGCGTTCGAGCTGCTGGACGGCGCGCTCATTTGACGGCCCGATCAGGAATTCGTCGTCGCGCGGATCGGCTGGCCAATCGAAAGGCAGGGCCATTTGCGCTGTTTGCACCATGTCAGCCGGTCGAATTGTCGGCTGGAGGTAGTGCCGCCCCGCCTTGACTGGGCTGGCCCGAGCGCCGGATGCGGAGCGTCGATCCACTTGCCCCGACACTCCAGCCGCGCGCCTCGAGCGCCGAGCGAAGCACCGCCACGTCGCCATCAAAGGCAACGCGAATCACCGACACACCCCCGATGGCAAGGCTTGTGGTGACGGCAGAGCGGACCCCGGGAACCACCTTCAGCGCGTTTTCGGTGGCGGTGACCGACGATGCGGTCGGCGTGTCGACTTGCACGGTCACGGCCGAAGCGGTCGCGCCCGGTGCTGTCGCGCCGTCGATTCCGAGATCGACCGGCGCCACACCGGTCGGGGTTTCAGTCGGCGTTGGAGCCACGACCGGAGCGACGAATGCCAGGCTCGGGTCGCCCGCCAGCATGCCTGAGCGCAACGCCGCCTGATAGGTGTCGTCGATTCGCTTGACCCCGGCATCGAGCAATGCCGGCAGCGCATCGCCGCGATCGACACGGAGCGAAAATTGCGTGAGGAGGCGGTTGTCGGGGCCATGCCGCGCCTCGAATTGGCCGACGATCGGACCGCCGGGCCATTCCCGGCGCAGCGTGACCTTGGGCACCAGAATGTCATTGGCACCATATTGATCGAGCACGACCCGCCACCACCCACGCCCGGGCCGCGCAGTCTGGCCGAAATTGAGCAACATCCCGTCGGCGCCGGTGCCGCTCGGGCGGACATAGTCGATCGCGCTATTGCCGGTGCGATAGCGCGTCCAGGCTTCCTGCCATGCGGTCTTGCGTTCGAACCCGGTCGCAGCGCCGCCGCTGACCTCGATCGGAATCGTGAGCATTGGCGCCGAACGCGCCGCGCCGATCGACACGCCGAGGATCGCACCGGCCTTGGCGCGGCTGAACAACACCCCGAGCCGGGCGACATAGCGATTTGGGCCGATTTGCTCGTTCTCGACCACGATTCCGGAGACGATGCTGTCGAGCGCGCCATCGGACAGCGAGCCCCCGCCCCCGCCGAGCCGTTGCGAGAGCATTTGCCAGCCCTTGCGCTGCGCGATCCGCCATCCGGCATAGCGCGCGGCATCGGCCGATCTGCCGGTCACATCGACATCGATCCCGCCGACCTCGAAGCTGCCCGAACTGTCGGCCGAGGCAAGGCCCTGATCGGGATCGTCGTCTTGCGCGAGGACCAGCCCGCCCGTCGCGGCGAGCGCAAGCGTAGCGGCGAAGGCGAAGGGGCGGAAAAAGCGGCGGTTCGACATGACGGCGCCCTTTTGGCGAAGGAGGCGTGGAAATCCAAGCAGGATATAGGTAGGCGGGCACAATGAGCGACATGAAACGAGACGAGCAGTCGTCGGGTGAATCCTACACTTATGCGCAAGCCGGTGTTTCGATTGCTGCGGGTAACGCGCTGGTGCGTGCGATCGGCCCGCTCGCGAAATCGACGCGGCGATCGGGTGCGGATGCCGAACTCGGCGGGTTTGGCGGGTTTTTCGACCTTAAGGCAGCGGGCTTCGTCGATCCGTTGCTGGTCGCCGCGAATGACGGCGTTGGCACCAAGCTGAAACTCGCGATCGAGCATGACCGGCATGATGGGGTCGGCATCGATCTGGTCGCGATGTGCGCCAACGATCTGATCGTGCAGGGTGCCGAGCCGTTGTTTTTCCTCGATTATTACGCGACCGCGAAGATCGATCCGGCGGTCGCCGAACGCGTGATTGCCTCGATCGCCGAGGGCTGCCGTCAGGCGGGCTGTGCGCTGATCGGGGGCGAGACGGCGGAGATGCCGGGCATGTACGCGGCGGACGATTACGATCTGGCAGGCTTTTGCGTCGGCGCGGTCGAGCGCGACCGTGTGCTGACGGGGCGCGACATTGCGGCGGGGGATGTGGTGCTTGGGCTCGCCTCTTCGGGGGTGCATTCGAACGGCTTTTCGTTGGTGCGGCGCTTGGCGGCGGACAAAGGGTGGAAGCTCGAGCGCCCGGCATTATTCGATGCGGATGTGCTGTTGATCGATGCTTTGATGGCGCCGACGCGGATTTACGTAAAGGCGCTGCTGCCGGTGCTGGCGGATGGGGCGATCAAGGGCCTGGCGCATATCACCGGCGGCGGTCTGCTGGAGAACATCCCGCGCGTTCTGCCCGAGGGGTGCCACGCACGGATCGATGCCGATATCTGGCCGCAGCCGCGACTGATGGCGTTCCTGCAAGCGCAGGGCAATATCGAGCCCGAGGAAATGGCACGGACGTTCAATTGCGGGATCGGGATGGTCGCGGTGGTATCGCCGGAGCGGGTCGCGGCGGTGACGGCGGCGCTGGAAGCGGCGGGCGAGACGGTGTTCGCGATCGGGCGGATCGAGGCGGGTGTGCGCGGGTGTACGGTTTCGGGGTCCGACGAGATTTGGGGCGGGCGTGGTGCCTGGTCGGCGACGCATGTGCATGGGTGAGCGCTGCCTTCCCCCCTCCCGCCTGCGGGGGGGGTCGGGGGTGGGCTCCCGCCAACAGCGTAAGCTTCCGGAGATAGCGCGCGCCCACCCCCAACCCCTCCGGCGAGCGGGAGGGGAGTTTTGAGAAGGGTCGGGATCCTCATCTCCGGCCGCGGCTCGAATATGATGGCGCTGGTCGAACATGCCGACGGATACGACATCGCCCTGGTCGCTTCCGACAAACCCGAAGCCCCCGGCATCGCCTGGGCGCGCGACCACGGCATCCCCACCTTCGTTCGGTCGCCCAAAGGCATCCCCAAGGCCGACTATGAAGCGTCGATCGACGGCGCGCTGCGCGACGCGGGCGTCGAAATCATCGCGCTGGCCGGATACATGCGTCTCCTGTCCGACGATTTCGTCGCGGGCTGGCGCGGTAGGATCATCAACATCCACCCTTCCCTGCTCCCCAAATACAAGGGCCTCGACACGCATGCCCGTGCGATCGCAGCAGGCGATCTGGTCGCGGGCTGCTCGGTCCATGTCGTGACCGAAGAACTGGATGGCGGCGAAGTGCTGGGGCGAGCGGAGGTGCCGATTCTGCCCGGCGATACGCCCGAAACTCTGGCGGCACGCGTGCTCGAAGCAGAACATCGCCTTTACCCGCGCATTCTGGCAGAGTTTTGCACACGATGAGCCCCGATCCCGAAATCCCGCTGGCGAAAATCCGCGCGCTCGCTTTGGCGCTGCCCGAGTCGGAGGAGCGGCTGTCGCATGGATCGCCGGGTTTCTTCATCACGAAAGGCAAGTTCTTCGCCTATTTCTGGCACAACCATCACGGCGACGGCGAGACGATCGTGATCGTCAAAACGACCGGGCGTGACGAGCAAGCGATGCTGATCGAGATGGACCCGGATTGCTATTACAGCCCGCCTTATATGGGGCCGTCGGGCTGGGTCGCGATGCGGCTCGACCGCGCGGATGTGGATTGGGAGCGGGTTGGCGATCGAATCGCGATCAGCTGGGAATTGGTCGCGCCGCGACGCTTGCTCGAGGCTGGTGGACGATGAGCGACGAAGCGATCGAACCGAGCGAACCGGCACCCGCGCCCGATCCGGCGCTGCAAGTCGCCGCCACCGAAGCGGTCGCCAAGGCCGAGGCCGCCGCGACGCGACGACGCTGGATCAATCTCGGCGAGTTCATTGCGGTGGCGGGGCTGATCATCGCGGTGCTCGGCCTGTATCTCAACTGGGCGGACCACCGCGCCGATACGGCCGAAAAGCAAGTTGCCTCCGCCAAAGCCGAACGCGAGGGCGCGCGTTTCGATATTCGCGCGGTGCCGACGGCGAACGGTGCCGCATTGCTGCTCCAGCATGACGAGCGCCACGCGATCCGCGATGCGACGGTGACCTTCCCGAGCGAACTTGGCGTCGGCCGCAAGGATACGATTGCCGACAGCATCGATCGCGGCTGGTTCGAACATGCCTTGCTCAAGGCGACCGATGGCGGGCCGGACGCGCGCAGCGGGCGGCTGCCGGTATTGATCGTGCTGACCTTTTGGGATGGCGACACCCCGCGCACCACGCGTGGGATCTACGACATCGGATGGAAGACCGAGAAAGGCATGCCGCTATTCGGGCGCACGCTGAAACTCGAAAGCTTGCGGCTGCATGAGCAGGGCGGCGATCAGAAACGGCTCGACGCGGTTTGGGCGGCGGAGCGGCCGAAGCGTTAGAGCAGCCATGCCCTATCCCGTTCGCCCTGAGCTTGTCGAAGGGCAGCATGCAACACGTCCGACATCGCTTGTGGCGCGCAGGGCTTCGACAACCCCGGATCAAGTCCGGGGCCGAACGGAGTTTGAGTTAGACGCTGCGTGCGTAGACCAGATCGTCGTGCACGATGCTGCCGACCTTGAACTGCCGCGTGCCGATCACAGTGAAGCCCTGCCGCTCATAGAAGCGATGCGCGCGGTGGTTTTCGCCCCAGACGCCGAGCAGTACGCGTGACTTACCGAGCCGGGCGGCATCGGCGAGCGCCTGCGCCATCATCGCCGGGCCTGCCCCAGTGCCGTGCAGCCGCGCCATCGCGTAGATGCGGCGGAGTTCGATATCGCCTTCGCGCGGCTCGACAGGCAGATCGACCGAGGTCAGTACGGTGTAGCCGAGCGGGGCATGGCCGGGGATGATTTCGGCGAGCGTGACGGCGCTGTGCGGGTCGCTCGCCCAAGCCGCGAATTTTTCGCGCGTATTATTGGCGACGCAATGCGCCACCAAGTCGGGGCCGTCGAGCGCCCCGGCATAGGTTTCCAGAAAACTGGCGGACGCGACGAGCGCGAGGGCGTCGGCATCCGCCGCCCCCGCACTGCGCAGCCGCCAGACCGGATCAGCCAACGATTTCTTCTGGCTTGAAGAAATAGGCGATTTCGATTGCGGCATTCTCGTCGCTGTCGGAACCGTGGACGGTGTTCGCCTCGATCGATTCGGCGAGTTCCTTGCGGATCGTGCCGGGTTCGGCATTGGCCGGATTAGTCGCGCCCATGATGTCGCGGTTACGCTGCATCGCGTTTTCGCCCTCGAGCACCTGCACGACGACCGGACCCGAAATCATGAACTCGACCAGCTCACCGAAGAACGGGCGCTCACGGTGGACGGCGTAGAAACCCTCGGCCTGATCGCGCGTCATATGGATGCGCTTGGACGCGACGACGCGCAGACCTGCGTCCTCGAGCATCTTGGTGACGGCGCCCGTCAGGTTACGACGCGTGGCGTCGGGCTTGATGATCGAAAACGTACGGTTCGCGGCCATGACCGTGAAGCTCCTGTAATGTGAAACGGATATGGGAAGTCGCGGCTCCCTAGTCGGCGGGCGGCGGCGATGCAACCCTTAGGCGGCTTGCTCCCAGCGGCCCGCTTCGTTCTGCTTCCAATAACGGCGCTCGATCCCCTCGCGATCGGCAAGCGCTTTCCACGCGATGCGCGCCTCGGCGATGCGATCGGCATCGAAGAAATGGAAGGCGCGGTCGAAGGTCAGCGCTTCGTCGCGCCAGATCCCGTCGGCAAGGGCGATATTGCGCGCGGTGTTGGCGGGGGCCGGGTCGGCGGCGATCAGGATCGGTTGCGCGGCGTCGCCGTCCCCTTCGGCGATGGCGTGGGGGAGGAAGCTTTCGGGGGCGTAGCTCCAGAGCAAGCGGTCGATCGCGGTGCGTTGTCCCTCGCTATCGGCAACGATGAGCAACCGACCGCCGCCCTCCACCACACGCTCGGCGATGCGCGGGAGGACGCGGTCGAGCGGTTGCACGGTGAGGTGGTAGAAATCGACTTGCACTGCTCGACATCCCCTCCCCCAACCCCTCCCGCAAGCGGGAGGGGAATTTTCGATTACCCCTCGAAATTATCCGCCACGAACCGGTCGAGCAGCCGCACGCCGAACCCTGTCGCGCCCTTGTCGAAGGTCGCACCCGCCTTGTCGGCCCAGACCATGCCGGCAATATCGAGATGCGCCCATTTCACGCCGGTATCGACGAAGCGCTGGATGAATTGCGCCGCCGTGATCGACCCGCCGCCGCGCGGGCCGACATTTTTCATGTCGGCGATCGGGCTGTCGATCAGCTTGTTATACGCATCCGACAGCGGGAAACGCCAAAGATGGTCGCCCGACGCCTTGCCCGCCGCAAGCAATTGATCCGCGAGAGAATCGTCATTGGCGAAGCAGCCGGCATGCTCATTGCCGAGGCTGATGATGATCGCACCGGTCAGCGTCGCGAGATCGACGATCGTCTTGGGCCGGTGCGTCCGCTGAACCCAGGTGATTGCGTCGCACAACACCAGCCGCCCCTCGGCATCGGTGTTGAGGATCTCGATCGTCTGGCCCGACATGGAGGTGAGGATGTCGCCGGGGCGGATCGCGTCGCCATCGGGCATGTTCTCGACCAGACCGCACACGCCGATGACGTTTGCCTTGGCCTTGCGCGTTGCCAGCGCTTTCATCGCGCCGACCACGGCCCCTGCGCCGCCCATGTCCCATTTCATGTCTTCCATGCCGGGTCCGGGCTTGAGCGAAATGCCGCCAGTATCGAAGGTGACGCCCTTGCCGACCAGCGCTAGATCGGGATCACCCGCCCCTGCCCCGCTCCATTTCAGGGCGAGCAAGCGTGCCTCCTTGGCGGAACCCTGCGATACGCCAAGCAAAGCGCCCATGCCGAGCTCGCGCATTTCCGCTTCACCGAGTACGGTAACTTCGAGGCCAAGCCCTTCGACGTCGGCCAATACCTTGGCGACGAAGGTTTCGGGGTAAATGACGTTTGGCGGCTCGGACACCAAAGTGCGGGTCAGCTCCAGCCCTTCGGTGAGCGCCTTTTGCGTGCTCCAGGCGGCGTTGGTGCCGTCGGGCGTTCCGTGCAGCACGATCGATGTAAGGGTCGGCTTGGCCTTTTCCGCCAATTTGGTCCGGTAAATGTCATGCCGCCAGCCGCGCTGCGCGGCCGCAGCGGCGAACCGCGCGGCGGCCTTGGGCGTGGCGGCGGCGGTCGCGAAATCGACGCTGGCGCTTTCGACACCCGAGGTGAGCAGTCGCGCGGTGAGCGACCCGCCGGCGCGTTCGAGATCACTTTCGCTGCCAGCGCCAGTGCCGAGCAACAGGACCCGACGGACGCCTGCGGGTTCGGCCACGAACGTCTCGACCACGCTCGCCGTCTCGCCCTCGAACCGGCTGGCGCGTGCTGCGGCCTTCACCAGATCGAGCGCGGCGGCGTCGATCAGACCGGTCGCGAGCCGCGCCAGCCCGTCCTTTTCGACGAGAAACGCGATGGCGGCGCTCGGCGCGGGCGCGCCATTGGAAAGATCGATCTGCATGGGGAAGCCTTAGTTTTTACAAAATTGGGATGAGTCGTGGCTATGTAGGACGCCGAGGGCGTGCTGGCAAAGTGTGACGCCTGCAAGGGGGGCGGAACGCATTTTGCCGCAGCACGATTGCAGCATCCGGGCTGCGATGCGATAGGGCGGGATAGATCAGCGGCATCGGGCAAGTGTTCCGGGCCTTTTTTGCGCCAGGGTATTGTTCCGACGTCATGCGTGCCTTCCTCCTTGCCACTGGCGTATCGCCGCTCGCGCTGATCGCCGTCCAGGCATCGGCGCAGGATTTGCAGACGCGCACCACGCCACCGCCACCCCCGGCGGCAACGCCGAGCGCGGGCGACGACAAGGTGCAATTCACGGCCGGCACGCTGCAATACGATTTGAACGAGGAGATCGTGACCGCGACGGGTGACGTCCGCATGTATCGCAGCGGGGATCGGTTGCGCGCGGATAAGGTCGTGTGGAACCGCAAGACCGGCAAGGTCATTGCCACCGGTAACATCGCGGTGGTCAATCCCGGCGGCGATACCGCGTATGGCGACGCGATCGAACTGAGCGATGCGCTGAAAGACGGCGTCGTCGATAATATGCTGCTCGTGCTCGAACGTGGCGGACGGCTCGCGGCGCGTAAAGGTACACGGTCGCTCAACGAGACGGTGGTGCTGGAAGATGCGGCTTATACGCCGTGCGCGGTGACCGGATCGGATGGATGCCCGAAGGAGCCGTCGTGGAAGATCACTGCCGTGCGCGTGATTTATCGCCCGGAGCGTGGACGAATCTATTACAAGGGCGCGCGGATCAACCTTTTCGGGCTGCCGACGCTGCCGGTGCCGGCATTGTCGAACCCGATCGGCGGCGAGAACAATAACGGCTTGCTGAGCCCCGATTTCCGTTATGGCCGAGTCAACGGCTTCGAATTCGCGCAACCGTATCACTTCGCGCTCGCGCCGAATCGCGGGCTGACGATCACGCCCCGGGTTTACAGCGCGGTGTTGCCGATGTTGCAGGCCGAGTATAGCGCGCTCAACACGCTCGGCTCGTATAAGATTGCAGGCTATGCCACCGCCAGCCCGCGCAGCGTCGATCTGTTGACGCCGACGCCGCCCGGCACGCCTAATTACTTTCGCGGATATTTTGACGGCGTCGGGCGGTTTCAACTGAGCCCGAACTGGAGCGCCACCGCCTCGGTGCGGCTCGTCACCGACCGCACCTTCCTGCGGCGCTACGACATTTCAACCGATGACCGCTTGCGCACCACCGCCAGCGTGGAGCGGATCGACCGTGACAGCTATTTCACGGTCACCGGTTGGTATGTGCAAACGCTCCGGGTCGGCGACCGGCAGGGCCTGCAACCGATCGCGCTGCCCGAGATCGATTTCCGCAAGCGTTTGAAAGACGGTTTGCTCGGTGGGACCTTCGAGTTTCAGGTCAATAGCCTCGCGATCTCGCGCCCGGCCGGACAGGACACGCAGCGCGCCTTTGCCAGCGCGAAGTGGGACTTGCGCAAGCTGACGCCATGGGGGCAGGAAGTAACCTTCACCGCCTTTGCGCGCGGCGACCTTTACAATACCAACGATACGCTGACGACGACGGTCGCGAGTTACCGCGGCAATGAGGGGTTCAGCGCCCGCGCGATCGGCGCCGTGGCGATCGACGTGAAATGGCCGTTGATCGGATCGTTCCTGGGTGGGACGCAGCGGCTGACCCCACGTTTCCAGATCGTCGCAGCGCCGCAGACGACCAACCTAGCCGTCCCGAACGAAGATGCGCGCGCGGTCGATCTCGAGGATTCGAATCTGTTCTCGCTCAACCGTTTCCCCGGATATGACCGGTTCGAGGATTCGACACGCTTCACCTATGGGCTCGACTGGGCGGTCGATTTGCCGGGGTTCGCCTTCACCACCAATGTGGGTCAAAGCTACCGGCTCAACACGCGCGCGACCTTGTTTCCGGATGGCACCGGCCTGTCGCGGCGGATGTCCGACATCGTCGGCCGGACTGAGCTGCGCTATCACGATTTCGTGTCCGTCGTGCACCGGTACCGGCTCGACAAGGACAGCTTCGTGATGCGCCGTAACGAACTCGACGCGACGGTCGGCTCGCGCAGCACGTATGTTCTGATCGGATATTTGCGGCTCAATCGCAAGATCGACCCGACACTGGAGGATTTGCAGGATCGCGAAGAAGTACGGGTTGGCGCACGCGTGCAATTTGCGAAATTCTGGTCGCTGTTCGGATCGACCGTGATCGATCTGACCGACCGCAACGAAGACCCGCTGCGGCTCGCCGACGGTTTCGATCCCGTGCGGCACCGGCTCGGTGTGCAATATGAGGACGATTGTCTCCGCCTTGGCCTGACGTGGAAGCGCGATTATCAAGATACGGGCGATGCCCGCAGCGGCAACAGCTTCCTGTTGACACTGGCATTCAAAAATCTTGGCCGCTAGGTCCAATCCCAATCCCATTGCCGGGATTGGGTTTGGACCGTAAGCGTTGGTTCAGGCAGCGCGCTGCATTGGACCGGTGCCGGTCGCAATGCAGGCCACGCGGGATGGGATTTTGATTACGTGAAGACTGATTTTGCAAAGACGGCTCGCATCGGCCGCAACCTCGGGCTGAGTGTGGCGCTGGCCGCGCTCGTTTCGCTGACCGGCGCCTCGATTGCGCAGACCGTGCCCGATAACGCCGTACCCAAGACCAGTCTCAACATCCCGGAAAATTTGCAGGTGTTCGGCAAGGTCGACCCCAATGTCCGTAAGCCCACGGCGATCGTCAATGGCGCGGTGATCACCGGCACCGACGTCGATCAGCGCGTTGCACTGCTCGTGGCGGCGCGCGAGCTGAAGCTCAATCCTGCGGAGCTGGCGCAGTATAAGTTGCTCATCACACGGCAGCTGATCGACGAGACGATGCAAATCCAGCAGGCCAAAACCGCCGAGGTCAAGATCGCTCCCGAAGAGATTACCAAGACCTATGATTCGATCGTGTCGCGCAATTTCGGTAAGACCAACGCCGAGATGCGCACCTATTTGCGCGCGATCGGCTCCTCGGAGCGTTCCCTGAAACGGCAGATCGAGGCCGAGCTTTCCTGGAACAAATATCTGCGTCGCAAGGTCGATGTGAACGTCAGCACCGAGGAGGTTGAGGCGATCATTACCAAGCTGAAGGCGGCACAGGGCACGACCGAATATCATGTCCGCGAAATCTATCTGAAGGCCGATGCCGACCGTGCGCAGGAGGTCGCCAACCAAGCCAAGCAGATGATGGAGTCGATCCAGAAGCGCGAAAAGGGTGACGATTCGTTCGGTTATTATGCGCGCAATTTCTCGGAAATGACCACCAAGGTGACCGATGGCGACCTCGACTGGTTGAGTGAGACGCAGCTCTCGCAATTGCCCCCGACCGAGGCCGAGGCGATCAGGTCGATGACGCCCGAGCATCTCGCCGGGCCGATCGAGGTGCCGGGTGGTTTTTCGATCATTTATCTTGTGGAGACGCGCAAGGTCGGCGTCGCCGATCCGCTCGATGCGACTTTGACGCTGAAGCAAGTCAGCGTTCGCTTCCCTGAGGGCATTTCGCAACCGCAGGCCGATCTCCGCGTCACCGAATTCGCGAAAGCGACCCAGGCGATCCGCGGCTGTGGTGAAGTTGCGAAGGTCGCCTCGTCGCTCGGCGCGGAAGTCGTCGATAATGCGTCGGTACAGATCAAGCAGCTTCCCGGAGCGCTGCGCGAGATCATGCTGAAACTGCAGGTCGGCGAGGCCAGCCCGCCGTTCGGATCGGTCAAGGACGGCATTCGTACGCTGGTGCTGTGCGGTCGCGACGAGGCGCGCGCCAACAATGTGCCCGGCGTGGAGCAGATGCGCGGCGTGATAGAGACGCAGCGCACCAATTTGCGCGCAAACCAGTTGCTGCGCGATTTGCGGCGCGACGCGATCATCGAATATCGCTGACGCCCGGATGATCGCCCCGCTCGCCATATCGATGGGAGACCCGGCGGGGATCGGTCCGGAGATCATCGCCAAGGCATGGGCGCGGCGCGGCGCGGCAGGGTTGCCGCCGTTCTTCGCCACCGGGGACGCGCGAGCGATCGCCGCAGTGTGGGACGGGCCAGTCCTCGCGATTACGCATCCCGATGCCGCCAATGCCATATTCGAGACGGCACTTCCGGTCCTGACGGTCGAAGATGGCGGGGAGATCGTGCCGGGCGCACCCGATGTGGAGGGCGCCCGCTGTGCGCTGCGCGCTTTGGAGTTGGCAGCCGGCCTCGCCCGGTCGGGCGCGGCACGGGCGCTGGTGACCGGCCCCGTGTCCAAGGCGCAACTCTATCAAATCGGGTTCAGCTATCCGGGCCAGACCGAGTTCGTCGCCGAACGGTGCGGCATTGCCGGCGAAAATGCCGTGATGATGCTCGCGGGGCCGGACCTGCGGGTCGTGCCGATCACGACGCATGTGCCGCTCGCCGCAGTCAGCGGATTGTTGTCGATCGACTTGCTCGTCGCCAAGGGCCGCGCGACCGCGCGCGGGCTGATGCGCAATTTCGGGATCCTCACGCCCCGCATCGCCTTTGCCGGGTTCAACCCGCATGCGGGCGAAAGCGGCGCGATCGGGCGTGAGGAAATCGACTTTATCGCGCCTGCGGTTGCGGAGCTCCGCGCCGAGGGGATCGACGCGACCGGGCCATTCGCCGCCGACACGATGTTCCATCCCCGCGCGCGCGCGACCTATGACGCGGCGATGTGTTGCTATCACGATCAGGCTTTAGTGCCGCTGAAGACGCTGTATTTCGATGATGGCGTCAACATCACGCTCGGCCTGCCAATCGTGCGGACATCGCCCGATCATGGCACGGCGTTCAACATTGCAGGCAAAAACCTTGCCGAGCCCGGCGCGATGATCGCGGCGATCCGTATGGCGGGCGAAGCGGCCGAACGCCGCGCCGCTGCTGACGACGCGTGAGCGCACCAGCGACTGCGGTAACGCCTGACCTTCCCCCCTTGCGTGACGTGATCGCACGCTACGGGTTGAATGCGAGCAAGGCGCTCGGGCAGAATTTCCTGCTTGATGCGCAATTGCTGGCGCGGATCGCCCGGATCCCCGGCGATTTGCGCGATGCCGAAGTGCTCGAGATCGGGCCGGGTCCGGGTGGGCTGACGCGCGCGCTGCTGGCCGCTGGCGCGCGTGTCACCGCGATCGAGCGCGACCGGCGCTGCATTCCGGCGCTGGCCGAACTGAGCGAGGCGTTTCCCGGCAAGCTGCGCGTGATCGAGGGTGATGCGCTGGAGATCGACGCAGCGGCGCTGTTTGCGGACAAACCGCACATCGTATCCAATCTACCCTACAATATCGGCACCGCGTTGCTGGTGCGCTGGCTGTCGGCGGACTGGGCACCGTGGTGGCAAAGCCTGACCTTGATGTTCCAGCGTGAGGTGGCCGATCGGATCGTCGCGCCGACCGATGGCGAGGCGTACGGGCGGCTCGCGGTGCTGGCGCAGTGGCGGTCGCGCGCAGTGTTGGCGATGCCGGTGCACCGCTCGGCTTTCACGCCGCCACCCAAGGTGATGTCCGCTGTCGTCCATATCGTGCCGACCGACGCGCCAGACGACGTGCGGTTCGCGACGTTGGAACGGCTGACGGCTGCGGCCTTCGGACAGCGGCGCAAGATGCTGCGACAGAGCTTGAAGGGCGTGAGCGGCGCGTTGGCGGCGCTGGAGACGGTTGGGATCGACCCGACCCGGCGTGCCGAAACGGTCAGCGTCGCCGAGTTCGCCGCGCTCGCCCGCGCGCTCTAGTCTTTCTTCGGCACGGTTGCCGGGATTGCCGCCGAGGCCGTCACAATTGGCGGGCCTTTGGCGATCGACGCCGACAAGGAAGCGACTTCCGGACAGGCGCGCTTGCCGCACACGGTTTTGATGCGCGCAAGATTGGCCTTGGCGCGCAGCACCGCGCCCTTGGCGACGAGCGCCTCGCCCTGACCGCGCAACGCGACGAGGTCGTTGGGATCGAGCGACAGCGCCTCACGGTAAAGGCGGATCGCCTTGCCCGGCAGATTGCGGCTTTGCGCGACCTCGGCGAGCGCCACAAAGGCCTCGCGATTGCGCGGATCGACCGTGACGGCGGTTTCGAGCGTATCGGTTGCCGCATCGAGATTGCCCGCCGCTTGCAGCGCGCGACCCTTGGCGAGCAGCGCGAGCGAGCGTGCATCGACCGCCGGATCGCCGCGCCCGCCCTGCACCGCAGTGCCAATGGTCAACAGCGTCAGCGCAGCAGCGACGGCGACAGACGTATAACGCATGAGATACTCCAGTTTCGACACAGGAGTGACGCTATCATGCGTGGTGCAATCGCGCGACAAAAAATCCGTCGGTCGAATCATACGCGGGGGTGAGGCGCGTGCCGGGGCCGTGCGTGCGTCCGGCGGGCAGATCGAGCGGCTGCGCGCGCCAGCCGGGATTGGCCGCGAGGAAGGCGGCGACCTGGCCCGCGCCCTCCTCATCGAGCAGCGAACAAACGATATAGACCAAGCCGCCACCCGGTTTGACCAGCGCCGCGCCGATTTCGAGCACCTTGCGCTGTGTCTCCACCAGCCGTTCGATCCGGTCGGGGGTGAGCCGCCAGCGCGCCTCCGGGTTGCGCCGCCACGTACCGGTGCCCGAGCAAGGCGCATCGATCAGCACGCAATCGGCGCTGCCCAGCCAATCGTCGAGCATTTCGAGTTCGCGGCCGGGGTTGATCTCGCGGCTCTCGATGATGCCGGCCCGCGCGCGTTCGGCGCGCGGGGCGAGGCGCGACAGGCGGTTGCGATCGGTATCGGTCGCCAGCACGACGCCCTCTCCGCCCATCACCGCCGCCAGCGCCAGCGTCTTGCCGCCAGCACCGGCGCACAGATCGACGATCCGCTGACCGGGCCCGGCGCGCGCGGCGAGCGTGACGATCTGGCTGCCGGCATCCTGCACTTCGATGGCGCCGTGGTTGTAGGCGGGGAGGTTCTCGACATTGGTGCCGGCCGGGAGTCGGAGGCCGTCGGGGAGACCGGGGATCGGTTCGCTACCCTCGATCTCGACCGGTTCATCGATCGCGCGGTTGATCCGGACATCGAGCGGCGCGCGGTCGATTAAGGCGGCGCACTCGGCCTCATCGAGACCGGAGGCGTATAGCAGATCGAGGATCCAGCGCGGCGCGATGCCGGTAGGGGCCGTAATTTCCTTCTTCCCGATCGGCGCCGGGCCATGGCCGACGCCGTCGAAGGTCGCGGCGAGTTCGGGATCAGCGGCTGCAACGGCGAGCATCGCACTGCGCCCGGAAGCGGGGCGCTCACCCACGGTGCGGATCGCGGCGTAGATCAGGTCGCGCACCGCCCGACGGTCCTTCGATCCGGCATAGCGGCGGGTGGCGAAGTAGCGCGCGATCAGCGTATCGGCGGCGGCACCCGAATCGCGCGCGGCTTCGATAATCTGATCGAGCAGCTCGATCGCGGCCTGGGTTCTGGCGGATGGGGTCATAATCTTCTTTCCCCCTCTCCCCTTCAGGGGAGAGGGCAAGCGAGCGAAGCGAAGCGCGGGAGAGGGGCAGTACGAAGGGCGCGCGACACTGCCCCTCTCCCCGGCCCTCTCCCCGCGAGCGGGGAGAGGGAGATTTCATCGCGTCGGATAATTCGGTGCCTCACGCGTGATGTCGACGTCATGCACATGGCTTTCCTTGAGCCCTGCGCCGGTAATCTGGACGAACCGCGCACGCGCTTGCAGCGCCTCGATCGTCGCCGAACCGGTATAGCCCATCGCCGCGCGGATGCCGCCGACGAGCTGGTGGATGACGTCGCGCGCCGGGCCCTTGAAGGCGACCTGGCCCTCGATCCCTTCGGGCACCAGCTTCAACTGATCCTTGATATCGCCCTGGAAATAGCGGTCAGCCGAACCGCGCCCCATCGCGCCGACCGAGCCCATGCCGCGGTAGGATTTGTACGCACGTCCTTGAAAAAGAAAGGTTTCTCCAGGCGCTTCCTCGGTTCCCGCCAGCAGCGACCCGATCATACACGCCGACGCCCCCGCCGCGAGCGCCTTGGCGAGATCGCCGGAAGTGCGCAGGCCGCCATCGGCGATGACCGGCACGCCCGCCTTCAGGCCCACTTCGGCACAGTCCATCACTGCGGTCAATTGCGGCACGCCGACGCCCGCGACGACGCGCGTGGTGCAAATCGAACCCGGGCCGATCCCGACCTTGATCCCGTCCGCGCCAGCGTCGATCAGCGACCGCGTCGCCTCGGCAGTGGCGACATTGCCGGCGATCACCTGCACCGAATTGCTGAGCTTCTTCACCCGCTCGACCGCGCGCGCGACGTCGCGGTTATGGCCGTGCGCGGTATCGATCACGACGAGATCGAGCTCGGCATCGACCAGCGCCTCGGTCCGCGCAAAGCCCTTGTCGCCGACGGTGGTGGCAGCCGCCACGCGGAGACGCCCGGCTCCATCCTTGGTGGCATTGGGGTAGGTGACCGCCTTTTCGATGTCCTTCACCGTGATCAGGCCGACGCAGCGATAGGCCTCATCGACGACGATCAGCTTCTCGATCCGGCGCTGGTGGAGCAACCGCCGCGCTTCCTCCTTGCCGACCCCGGCGGAGACGGTCGCGAGATTTTCGTGCGTCATCAACTCCGACACCGGCTGATGCGGGTTCTCGGCGAAGCGCACGTCGCGATTGGTGAGGATGCCGACGAGCTTGCCATCGGCCTCGACCACCGGAATGCCGCTGATCCGGTTGCGCAGCATCAGCGCCTGCGCCTCGGCCAGCGTGGCCGAGGGCGCGATCGTGATCGGGTTGACGACCATGCCGCTCTCGAACCGCTTGACCGCACGCACCGCGGCGACCTGTTCGTCGATTTCGAGGTTGCGGTGGAGCACGCCGATGCCGCCCAATTGCGCCATGACGATCGCCATGTCGGCCTCGGTCACGGTGTCCATTGCCGAGGACAGGATCGGAATGTCGAGCGCGATCCCGCGCGTGACGCGCGTCGCTGTGTCGGTCTGGCTCGGCACGATGTCGGATTCGGCGGGGACGAGCAGGACATCGTCGAAGGTGAGGCCGAGGCGAATGTCCATGGGTGCCGTGTCCTGCTGGGGAGCGAGTCGTGGCGGTCCATGTAACCGCCGCTCCGGCTTGGCGCTAGGGGCGTGGCGGGGGCGGGGTTCGCGGCGCGGAAAGTTAGGGGAAAGTTAGGGATAAACGCGGTTGCCACGCGGCGGTGTGCCGGGGTGGTGGCGGTCTTAAAGTCACACAGGGTCGCACCATCGCGGGGTATGGCGCGTGTCCTAACTCGTAGCGCTGAACAATCAAAGAACCCCATCCCCTCCTTCTCTGCTAACGCGAGGAAGCAAGCGCCATCAGAACCCGCCCACACAACCGGCGATTATGTCAGCAACACGAAATGTAGGACAACGAAAACTTGAGTACGTTCCCGTGATCTCAAGCCCGCCGGGGGAGCCGTTCATCGGGTTTTACTAATTCGTTCGCCGCGCGGATTTGTCGAGGGGTCAGAGATCGTTGCCCAGGAAACGAGTTTGGTAGCATTGCGAAGGCGTAGTGCTCGGGACCGTTGTAGACAATTTCGCCGGTAGCGCTTTCGAGATCGAGGTCGAAAAACAGGAGATGATCGGCGCGGGTTTCGGTCTGACGAAAAGCTGGTCCTCGTCGCGTTCCGGTTGCTTTTACCTGAATCGAACGACCGTCCGGAGCAAACCCGTCAATCGCTTCTGCGGACTTTGTCTCGATAAGTTTGATGTCGAAAAGGTCGAGGGCAAGTGCCTCACCTAAATCACCGATTAGGTTGCCATCTAGCGTGAAAGAAAGTTTGACTGAGCTTCCCCAAGCACGAAGCTTGTCGGCATAATGATCTCGCACCTTGTTTCGAGCGGCGATGAGTTCAGCAATGTCTGGTGGAAGCAAAAACTTGTTCATGGCGTCTGGATGGCATGGTTCACTCTCGCCATCCACAGAAATCGCCCCCCTACCCCCTCGCTCCCAATCTGCTAAACCCAACTCATCGCGCCCGCCCCTGCGGACGCCTCGGGGGCAATCATATGGGCTTCATACTCGCCGGTCTGCTCGTTTTCCTCGTCCTGCTCTACCTCGCGCTCGGCATGAAGGTGGTTCGCCAAGGCTACCAATATACGATCGAGCGCTTCGGCAAATTCACCGCCGTTGCGCAGCCCGGCCTCACCTTCATCATTCCGCTGTTCGACCAGATCGGGCGCAAGGTGAACATGATGGAGCAAGTGCTCGACATTCCGGGGCAGGAGATCATCACCAAGGACAATGCGATGGTCGCGGTCGACGGGGTGGTGTTCTTCCAGGTGCTCGATGCGGCCAAGGCGGCGTATGAGGTGAGCGACCTGTACCTCGCGATCATGCAGCTCACCACGACCAATTTGCGCACGGTGATGGGGTCGATGGACCTCGACGAATTGCTGTCGAAGCGCGACGAGATTAACGGGCGGCTGCTCGCGGTGATCGACAATGCGACCGAGGCGTGGGGCGTCAAGGTCACGCGCGTCGAGCTGAAGGACATCCGCCCGCCCGCCGACATCGTCAACGCGATGACGCGGCAAATGAAGGCCGAGCGCGAAAAGCGCGCGACGATCCTCGAATCCGAAGCCGCGCGGCAGAATGAGATCAACCGCGCCGAGGGCCTGAAACAGGCGCAGATTCTCGAAGCCGAGGGCCGCCGCGAAGCCGCGTTCCGCGACGCCGAAGCGCGCGAGCGTTCGGCCGAGGCCGAGGCGACCGCGACCAAGGTCGTGTCCGACGCGATCGCCGGTGGCAGCGTTCAGGCGATCAACTATTTCATCGCGCAGAAATATGTCGAGGCGATCGGGATGTTCGCCTCCTCGCCCAATGCCAAGACGATCCTGTTCCCGGTCGAGGCGACGCAATTGATGGGGACGCTCGGCGGGATCGGCGAATTGGCGAAGGATGCGTTCCGCGACAGCCCTGCACCGCCCCCGCCTGCGCCGATCCGTCCGCGCGGGCCGTTCGAGGGAGGCGCGCAATGATGGTGTTGGGGGTCGAATGGAACGCGGGCACTTTGTGGCTTGCGGCGGCGCTCATCCTGCTCATCGCGGAGATGGCGTTGCCGGGGTTTTTCCTGATTTTTCTGGGCGTGGGCGCGGCGCTGATCGGCGTGATCACGCTTCTAATGCCGGGTATCCCGATCCTGCTGCAAGCGGTGATCTTCGCCGCGCTGACCGGCGGCGCGGTCGCGATCGGATGGCGCTGGTATCGCGGGAGTGATCGGACGTCGACCGATCCGCTGCTCAACGACCGCGCCGCCCGGCTGATCGGCAAGCAAGTCGAAGTGTGTGATGCAATTGTCGGTGGCGAAGGCCGCGTGACGGTCGGCGACGGGGCGTGGAGCGCAACCGGGCCGGATGCCGATGTCGGCACGAGCGTGCGGATCGTCGGCGCGGACGGGAGCGTCCTGCGCGTCGAACCCGCCTGACGCCCCGGCGCGATCAGCCAGTGTCGGCCTTTGCCCGCAACCGCGCGACCGTTTCTGCGCCGAACGCTTCCAGCGCCATCGCCTCGAGCTTGGCGTGGTCACGGATGCGATGCCTCGTGGGCTGGTCGAACGCTTCCGCGCGATAGGGGCCGTTGGCATCAATCCAATGCAGGAACAAATGTGCCGACCAGGCATTGGGATTGGGATCGAGCCGACCGTGGCGACGGGCGATCCCCTGATACATCACCGCATCTCCCGGCGTCATGGCGACAGAGGCGAACGGGTTACCGTCGAAATCGTCGGTGGCACGGGTGCGCCCATTATGTGCCATGGTCGCGACCGACAGGCTCCAGGGCAGTCCGTCGCTGCTTGCGAGCATTAACGACACGCTGTGTTCGCATGCCGGACGATCGCTATGGACCCGGCAGATGTCGCCGCGGCGATACAGGCGAAAATAGGCGTAGGTCGGCAGCAGATCGCAGTCGGCGATTAGCGCGATCCGCGGTGTCAGCCCCCACAATAGCCCGATCATCTGAGGATCGTCGGCAGCATAAACGCCGACCGCGGGCCTTATCAGAGCACTCGATTTCGGGTCCGGTGCCTTATTGTCGAGGTCAACCTCTACGCGCAACCGCTCGTAAAAGGCGCCGACGATAAGCGGATCGAACAATCCCTGTAGCGCAACATAGCCCAGGCTGCGGTAGTGATCGATCTCGGTCATCGGCGGCGGCTTTCGGGTATTTGAAGCGATTCTTACTTTTTACCGAAAAATCCGGTCGCGAGTCCGCCGAGCTGGCCGAGTACCGACTGGCCTAGTGGCCCTTCGAGCAAGGTAGCGAACTGACCGAGCGAGCCTTCACCACCGATGTGCCCGACGATCTGCTGGAGAATTTCCGGTGCCAATCCGGTCGAGGCTGCCGCGGTCGTGACGGTGTCGGTCGGCGCGGTATGCGCTTGGGCGAGCGCGGTTACGGCCGATTCGATTTGCTCAGGGCTGAGGCCAACCTTGGCGGCAAGGTTCTTTACGTCGACATTTTCAGTGACTTGGGCGAGCAATCCGTCGAGCAATCCCATCTGTCATTCCTTTTCGGTTCATCCCGGAGGCAGGACGCTAGCACGGCACCGGGAATGGCGCGAGATCGGGGGGTACGAAACCGCGCCGTGCCGCGACCGAGAAGAGCAAGGCGCGGCTGTAGAAGCGCAGCGGCCAGTCGCGGAAGCCGGCGGGGGATTTCAACAGCGCGTTGACGCAGTCGACGATCGATTCGCCCGCGTCGCGCGTGGCGAGGTGCGCGCGGACTCCAGCGATAAAGGCGCGCGTGATCGTGTCGTGATAGCCGTTCGCATCGTCGTTCACGCCGCCGACCGATTCATTATAGGCGGAGATGATCGCCGCGATGCGACGGTCCACGTCGATATCGGGCCGATCACGCACGAGCCAGGTCGTCGCGGCGATGTGCGCCTCATGCGTCCAGTCGGCGCGGGGCAACGTGCGGGCGAGCAGCCCCTCCCCGATCCGCACGATCGCGGCGTCGTCGGGAAAGAGCCGCGGTGCTGTCGGTAGCGCGGATTCGGACATCGGACGAGTTCCTCGGGATCGGATAGAGGGTGCCCGATCCCGGAGGCAACCGGGGTCAGGCCAGCGCGTGGACCTTGGGCGCGGATTGTCGCACACCCTCATCGACATGGTCGGCGAATTGCGCGAAATTCTCTACGAACTGATCGACCAGCTTGGCCGCCGTCGCATCATACGCTGCTGTGTCCGCCCAGGTTTGGCGTGGATCGAGGATTTTCGTGTCGACACCCGGCACCGACACCGGGACCTTGAAGCCGAAATTGGGGTCGGTGCGGAATTCGGCGGTCTTGAGGCTCCCGTCGAGCGCGGCGTTGAGGAGCGCGCGCGTCGCCTTGATCGGCATGCGGCTGCCAATGCCGTATTTCCCCCCGGTCCAGCCGGTATTGACCAGCCAGCAATCGACCCCGCCCTTGGCGATCCGCTCTTTCAGGAGGTTGCCGTAAACCGAAGGATGTCGCGCCATGAACGGCGCGCCGAAACAGGTCGAAAAGGTCGCGTCGGGCTCGGTCACCCCGATCTCGGTCCCGGCAACGCGCGCGGTGTAGCCCGAGAGGAAATGGTACATCGCCTGTTCGGGCGTCAGCTTCGATATGGGGGGCAGGATGCCGTAAGCATCGGCCGTCAGAAAAATCATGTTGCGCGGCACTGGCCCCATATTGTGCTCGGACGCGTTGGGAATGAAGTCGATCGGATAGGCGCCACGGCTGTTCTCGGCGAGGCTCGCATCGTCGAGATCGAGCACGCGCGTGACCTGGTCCATCACGACATTCTCGAGAATCGTACCGAAACGCTTGGTCGTGGCGAAAATTTCGGGCTCGGCATCGGCCGACAGCCGGATCATCTTGGCGTAACAGCCGCCTTCGAAATTGAAGACCGCCGTGTCGGACCAGCCATGCTCGTCATCCCCGATCAGCGTGCGGCTCGCATCGGCGGAAAGCGTCGTCTTGCCGGTTCCCGACAGGCCGAAAAACACCGCCGTATCGCCATCCGGACCCATGTTTGCCGAACAATGCATCGGCATCACGCCTGTCGGCGGCAGCAGATAGTTGAGCAGGCTGAACACCGACTTCTTCATTTCGCCGGCATATTTGGTGCCGCCAATCAGGATCAGCCGGTCGGTAAAATTGACCGCGATAATCGTTTCGCTGCGGCAGCCGTGGCGCTCCGGATCGGCGCGGAAGCTCGGCAGATCGATGATCGTGTAATCGGGCACGAAGCCGCGCAGCTGCGCTTCCTCGGGCCGCACCAGCATCGTGCGGATGAAGCTGTTATGCCAGGCGAGTTCGTTGATGACGCGCACGTTGACGCGGTGTTCGGGCTGCGACCCACCGAACAAATCCTGCACGAACAAATCTTCCTTATGCTTCAGCGCGGTCAGGAAATCGGCCTTGAGGACGGCGAAATGCTCCGGGCTCATCGCCTTGTTGGTCTTGCCCCACCAAACCGTGTTTTCGGTTTCGGCATCGCGGACGATGAACTTGTCCTGCGCCGAGCGGCCCGTATGCGCGCCGGTTTCGACGACGAGCGGACCGTCAGCCGACAACTTGCCCTCCCCGCGCGAGATCGCCGCCTGAATCAACCGTGCGGTAACGAGGTTCCAGTGCAGATTGGCGCGGGTTTCGATGCCTTGCGCTTCAAGGCCGGCGGTGGGGATGCGGTCGCTCACGTCGGATACTCTCCTGAACTGTCACGCGGGCCATTTCGCACCGCATACGTATGCCGTGCGCATATCCTTGGCATGTCCCACGGTCAAACACCGTCGTTCAGCTTGGATTGAGCACGCCCGTGTAATCGATTAGGCCGGTACGCACGAACGATAAGGAATGCCCCGGCCGATGACGGCGACGATCGCTTTGGTCGATGACGACCGCAATATCCTGACCTCGGTCTCGATCGCGTTGCAGGCGGAGGGGTTCGTCACGCGGCTCTATTCGGACGGCGAGACGGCGTTGAAGGCGCTGATCGACAATCCCCCCGACATCGCGATCCTCGACATCAAAATGCCGCGGATGGACGGGCTCGAGCTGCTCCGGCGGCTGCGCGAGAAGAGCATGGTGCCGGTGATTTTCCTCACTTCGAAGGATGATGAGCTCGACGAGGCGCTCGGGCTGGCGATGGGGGCAGACGATTATATCGCAAAACCCTTCTCGCAACGCCTGCTGATCGCGCGGATCCGCGCGATCCTGCGGCGGACCGAAGTCTCGGTAGGCGCCGGAGCCGACGAAGCGGCGGTCGATACCGCGCTGGTGCGCGGGCGGCTCGCGATGGATACCGCGCGGCACCGCGTGACGTGGGGCGGCGCTACCGTCGTGCTGACCGTCACCGAATTCCTGATCCTCGAGACGCTGGCGCAGCGCCCGGGCATCGTGAAGACGCGCAACCAGTTGATGGATGCCGCTTATCACGATGATATCTATGTCGATGACCGCACGATCGACAGCCACATCAAGCGCGTCCGTCGCAAGTTCCGGCAGATCGACCCGACATTCGATGCGATAGAGACGCTATATGGAGCCGGGTATCGATTCTCCGAGGAATGACGGCGGCAGTGCCGTGGGGGGCGACAGCATCGAGCGCGGCGAGGATGATGCGCGCGCGCTTGCGCTGCGTTGGTCGGCGCGCGTCTCGCTCACGCCGCGTATCCTGTTCGTCAACGTGTTTGCGCTGGCGCTGCTGGCGGGCGGGTTTTTCTATCTCGATTCCTACCGCAGCCGGATCGTCGATGGACGCGTTACGCAATCGATCCGCGAGGCGCGACTGATCGCCGAGGCGCTCGTGTCGGTTCCGCAGGATCGGCGGGCCGACCTCGCGCTGCGGCTGGCACGCGACATGGGCGCGCGGGTGCGGGTCTATGACGTAACCGGGAAACCGGTGATCGACACGCGGCGGCTGGGCTTGCGCAATGTTGTGCTACAGGATCCGGACAAGCAGGACTGGCGGCAATCCTCGGCCCGCTTCCTCGATGCGGTGATCGATACCGTTGTCGGGACGCCGCGCGCGCCGCTCTACCGCGAGCATTCGGAAGGCCGCGAATGGCCCGATGTCCGCACCGCCCGCGACACGCCGACCGTCGCCGCGACCGTGTGGCGCGCGCCCGATCGCACGCCGATCATCACCGCCGCATCGCCGATGTCTGCGGGTGGCGGGGTCGTGATGACGATGATCAACGCGCGCGAGATTACGCAGACGGTGCGCTTCGAACGCTTTCGGCTCGGCGTCGTGCTGCTGGTGGTGTCGATCGCCTCGATCCTGTTGTCGCTCTTCCTCGCCCGCACGATTGTTCAGCCGCTGCGCAAATTGGCCCGCGCCGCCGTGCGCGTGCGCGTGGGGCGCGCGCGGGAGGTGGTCGTGCCGCGCTTGCCCGAACGCCGCGACGAAATCGGGATGCTGGCGCGCGCATTGTCGGACATGAGTTTGGCCTTGCGCGCAAGAATCGACGCGATCGAGGCGTTCGCCGCCGATGTGACGCACGAAATGAAGAACCCGCTCGCGTCGCTGCGTTCCGCCGTCGAAGGGATGACCACGGTCAAGGACCCGGCCTTGCAGGAGCGACTGCTCGCCATCGTGCGCGACGATGTGCAACGGCTCGACCGGCTGATTACCGACATTGCCGAAGCATCGCGGCTCGACGCGCAGCTCAGCCGGACGAAGTTCGAACCTGTCGATCTCGGCGCGATGATCGCCGCGCTGATCGCGAGTCGCGAAGCGCGCGGGGTGGAGCGCGGCGTCCGGCTGCAATTCGACCGGCGCACCGATATGCCGCTGATCGTGCAAGGCGAAGGCGCGCGGTTGGAGCGGGTGCTCGAAAATCTGATCGAGAATGCGGTGTCCTTCTCACCCGATGGCGGGCTGATCGTGCTGAGCGCGACGTGCGACCATGACGTTGTGGTGGTGGGAATCGAGGATCAGGGCCCGGGCGTGCCCGAAGATGCGCGCGAACAGGTGTTCCGGCGGTTCCAGTCGCTGCGTCCCGAGGGCGAGGCGTTCGGCAAGCATTCGGGCCTCGGCCTTGCCATCGCGCGGACCATCGTCGAGGCGCATCAGGGAAGTATAGTCGCGACTGCGCGGGCGGATGGCGCGGCGGGCGCGCGCTTCGTGATCCGCATGCCGACCGGTGATTTGCGGTGACGTTGCTGCGGCTTCATGCCACCTCGGTCGCGATTGGAGCGCATTGCGTGTTATTGGTTGGGCCATCGGGCGCGGGTAAATCCGATCTGGCGCTGCGCCTGATCGATCGTGGCGCGAAATTGATCAGCGACGATCGGACCGAGCTGACGGTCGTTGACGGTCGGCTGCTGGCAGCGGCACCGGCGACGATCGCGGGCAAGATCGAGGTGCGCGGCCTGGGCATTATCAAGGTGGCCTCCGTATCCGAGATCCCTGTCGCGCTGGTGATCACGCTCGGTGACGCCGTCGAACGGATGCCGCCGGATGATGCTACCCATGTCATCGCGGGCATCCCCCTGCCCGCCGTCGCGCTCGACGCCTTCGAGGCCTCGTCGGCGATCAAGGTGGAATTGGCGCTCCGCCGCGCTACAAGGCCTTCATGAAGCGCGACCCCAAGGACATTCTGCTCGTCACCGGCATGTCTGGCGCTGGAAAATCGACGGTGCTGCGCACGCTCGAGGATCTCGGCTGGGAGGTCGTCGACAATCTCCCGCTGCTGCTGCTCGACCGCTTGCTGAGCGCGCCCTTGCCCGAGGGCGCCGCACGCGCCACCCAGCCGCTTGCGCTCGGCATCGGCGCGCGCACGCGCGATTTCGATCCCGAGCGGATCGTCCAGCGGATCAAGCAACTCCGCGAGCAACACGGCCATGACATCGGCACGCTGTTCCTCGATTGCGCAGGGGGCGAGCTCGAACGGCGCTACTACGAGACGCGGCGGCGGCATCCGCTGGCGCTCGACCGTCCTGCGTCGGACGGAATCGCGCGCGAGCGCGAATTGCTCAGCCCCATTCGGCGCTGGGCGAACCGGCTGATCGACACGACCGATCTGACCGCAAACGAACTCGCCCAACAAATCCGCGCGACGTTTTCGGGCGAGGGGCTGGGCAAGCCGACGCTCTCGGTCACGTCGTTCGGGTTTTCGCGTGGCCTTCCCCGCAATGCCGATCTGGTGTTCGACATGCGCTTCCTGCGCAACCCGCATTGGGTACCCGATTTGCGGCCGGGGACCGGTCTGGACGCCGATGTCTCGGCCTATGTCGCGGGCGATCCCGCGTACGAACCGGCGCTCGAACAGATCGAATCACTACTCTTACTGTTGCTCCCGCGCTACAGAGCCGAGGGGAAATCCTATGTGACGATCGCATTCGGCTGCACCGGCGGGCGACACCGCTCGGTGCATGTCACCGAGCGCGTTGCAGGCCGGTTGCGCGACGCGGGATTTTCGCCCACGGTCGCGCACCGCGATCTCGCCGCCGCACCCCAGGACTCGCTGGAGGGGGTGCAGGACGAGACGTCCGACGAGACAGATGACGATGGGGCGCGAGCTACATGATGTGGGCGGAACGATGATCGGGCTGGTTCTCGTGACGCATGGTCGGCTGGCCGACGAATTCGTCACCGCGATGGAGCATGTCGTCGGCAAGCAGGAGCGCGTCGCGACCGTCAATATCGGCCCTGAGGACGATATGGAGGCGCGTCGCAATGACATCGCCCAGGCGATCGCGCGAGTCGACGAAGGGCATGGCGTGATCTTGCTGACCGATCTGTTCGGCGGCACGCCCTCCAATTTGGCCATATCGCTGATGGAGCGCGGGCGGATCGAGGTCATCGCGGGGATCAATTTGCCGATGCTGATCCGGCTCGAATCGGCGCGCAAAAAGATGAAGATCGTCGACGCCGTTGCCGCCGCGCGCGAGGCGGGAAGGAAGTACATTTCGGTCGCCTCCGAAGTCTTGGGCGAGGCTGCCGCTTGATGTCAGTGTCGCGCTCGGTGCTCATTAGCAACAAACGCGGGCTGCATGCGCGGGCGAGCGCGAAGTTCGTGACGCTGGCGGCAACGCAGCCATGCGAAGTCCATGTCGAGAAGGAAGGCGCAGGCTCGGTCACCGGCACGTCGATCATGGGACTGATGATGCTCGGCGCGGCGATGGGCGATACGATCACGATCTCGGCCGAGGGCGAGCATGCCGAGGCGGTGGTCGGGGCGCTGTATGCGCTGGTCGAGGCGAAGTTTGGGGAGGACTGACGGGGTGCTGCGCCGCGCGCTGCTCTACGGACTGGTCCTGGCGGCGAGCGCGCTGGCGCTGCAATGGCTTGATTATCGGCGGATCGTGCTGACCCGCACCGACGATCTCTATCTCTTCGCAATCGCCGCGAGTTTCCTCGGCGCGGGTCTGTTCATCGGCGCGCGCGTGATCGGGCGAACCGCACCGATCGCCTTCGACGGCAATCCGCAGGCAGTGACCGCGCTCGGCATTTCACCGCGCGAGCTGCGCGTGCTCGAGGCCCTCGCGGCTGGCCAATCGAACAAGGAAATCGCGCGCGAGCTGCAGGTCTCGCCCAACACGATCAAGACGCACGTCGCGCGACTGTTCGAAAAGCTCGAAGCGAATCGGCGGACCGAGGCGATCAACAAGGCGCGCACGCTCGGCATTGTGCGGTGATCGCGGGGTTGCCGACCCGGTAAATCCGCCAAATCACCCCTCTGGGTGATTGCGTGGTCGCTCAAAAATCGGCTGGTTCGTGCCAGTGTCCGCAACGGGAGGGCGAATCGATGGTACAGAAAATCCTTGGCTATGGCGTGATCGCGGGGCTTGTAGCAGGTGGCGCCGTTTCGGCGACTGCGCTCGGCGTTGGCGACCACAGCATCGGCGGCTGGGGGATGGCGCTCGGCTATCTCATCATGCTGGTGGCGTTGAGCACGATCTTCGTCGCGATAAAACGCCAGCGCGACGTGGCGGGCGGCGGCGTGATCGGGTTCTGGCCCGCTTTTGGGTTGGGCGCAGCGATCTCGGTTGTCGCAAGCCTTGTCTACGGCCTGTGCTGGGACGCGACGCTGGCGATCGGCCATATCCGATTTGGCCATAGCTATGCGGCGAGCACGATCGCCGACGCTAGGTCACACGGGATGGCACCCGACAAACTCGCCAAGCTCACCGCCGAGATGACCGAATTTGCCAATAGCTACGATGGGAGCATCCTGTATCGACTGCCGATGACGATGACGGAGATCTTGCCGGTCGGGCTGTTGGTGTCACTCGTTTCCGCCTTGATCCTGTGGAAAGGGATGTTCCGCCCGGTTCGGGCTTCCGGCGCGACCTCGGTCTAGCTATCACGGGCCATGCCCCGCGAAATCACCGCTTATTCCAACCCGCTGATCAAGCGCATCCGTTCGCTCCGTGAGAAGCGCCACAGGCGCGACGAAGGGCTGTTTCTCGCAGAAGGGCTACGCATCCTGACCGAGGCGCGCGAGGCGGGGCGGATTCCGCAGTATCTGTTCTTCGCCCGTGACAGCGCGGCACATCCGCTGGTGCTCGCGCTGGTTGAGGCGGTAGAGGCCGCGGGCGGTGAGGCGATCGAAACCGTGCCCGACATCCTTTCCAAATTGTCCGGCAAGGACAATCCGCAAGCGGTCGTCGGCGTGTTCGCGGAGTTTGCGCGGACGCTCGACAGCCTCGATCGGACTAGCGCGACCATCTGGCTGGTGGCGGAGCGGCTGCGTGACCCGGGCAATCTCGGCACGATCCTGCGCACCGGGGATGCGGTCGGCGCGGGCGGGCTGATCCTGATCGGCGAATGCGTCGATCCCTTTTCGGTCGAGGCGGTGCGCGCAAGCATGGGGGCGTTGTTCACGGTGCCGGTGGTGCAGTGCGAATGGGCAGAGTTCGTGCCGTGGCTGCGCGGCGGGCCGGGGCAATTGGTTGG
>JBBQLB010000028.1:0-35108 GCA_038327465.1 Sphingomonadales bacterium
ACCTTCACATCGATCGCCACGCCCTCGGCCCGTTTGGCGGCGACCCAATCCGCAATCCCCGCGACCAGCACGCGCAACACCGTGATGTCCTCGCCCGCCTCACCGCCACCCGGCCCGACGCGCTCCAGCTCGGTCGCGCGCACCAGCGTGAACCCTTCGGACACCATCCCCGGCGAGGAATGGAAAAAGCCAAGCGGTGTGATCGCGCGCGCGCGATAGCCGGTTTCCTCCTCCAGCTCGCGCGCGGCCGACGCCACGACGCTCTCGCCGGCATCCTCGTCGCCGACCAATCCGGCCGGTAACTCCAGACAGCGCCGCCCGAGCGGCACGCGATATTGCTCGACCAGCAAAACGTGCCCGTCCTCGACCGCGAGGATCACCGCCGCCCGAATCCCGCGCGCACGCGACACATATTCCCAGGTGCCGTCCTTCAGCACCTTGATAAATTTGCCTTCCCAGACCGTCTCGATGCTCATAATTCAATCACCCTATCCGGCAGTTCGTTCACGTCCGTCGAGGTCTTCGGGAAGCTTTCGCCGAGAATCGCACCGATCGCCGCGACCGCCGCCACCATCCCGTCGCCCGATCGCCCGTCGCGCACCGCGCCGACCAGCGCCGCCATCGCATCGCCCCAACGTTCGGCCGGGACCGCGCGGACGATCGCCTCATCGGCGATCAGTTCGGCCATGCGTTCCTCGGTCGAGAGGTAGAGCAGGATGCCAACGCGCGCCCTCGTCCGCCGTTCGGCCCCGACCTTGAAATATTGCACCGCGCGGCGCCGCACGCGCCGCCTTTTGGTCGCGCGCGGGGTCAGCGCCAGCTTGAGCGGCGTCCACGTGACCGCATAGCGTACGGCCAGAAACAGCAATGCCTGCGCGATGAGAACGCCCAGCAGGATTCGGCCTGCATCCGCCGCCTCCCACGCGCTACCGCCCAAATTAAACCAATCCAGATCGATTGTGGCAAGCGCACCCGCCAGCAGCATCGCCAGCACCGCATAATGCAGCGGCACGTCCTGATAGCGGTCGGAATTGGCCGACACGATCGTGACGATCTCGCCATCGGTGCCGCGCTCGGCCTCAGCGACGGCTGCCGTCACGCGGTCCCGGTCGGCGGCGGTAAGAACGAACTGTGCCATCACCAATCCCCCGACGCGCCGCCGCCACCGAAATCGCCGCCGCCGCCGCCGCTGAAGCCGCCACCGCCCCAACCGCCCGAGCTACCGCCGCCGGAACCGCCGCCACCCCAACCGGAGCTCCCGCCGCCGCCCCAGCTACCGCGCGCCGCTTGATTGCCGATTTCATTGGCGATGCCCCACAGGATCACCGGCATCAACCCGCCGTCGCCGCCGCGCGCCGCATAGCGTTGGCCGCCCGCGCGTCGCCCGAACGACAGAAACACGAACAGCGCGATGAAGCCGAACACGATCAGCCCAACCGGAAACCCGCCGCCGCCCGATCGTGACGTGCGGTGGGTGCGATCGAATTCCGCCGCCGCCGCATCAAGGCGTGCCTTTTGCTCTTCGGGCGATGCGCGAAGCTGTGCGATGATCGCGTCGGTCCCGGCTTCCATCGCGCCCGCAATATCGCCCGATTGCTTGAGCTTGGGCAGCATTTCGGTGCGGATCATCGTACCCGCAAAGGCATCGGTCAGAAAGGGTTCAAGCCCGCGTCCGACCTCAAGCCGCGGCCCGCGATGGCCCTTGGGTTCGTTCGGCGCGATGAACAGAATTGCACCGTTGTCGACATCGCCCAACCCCACGCCCCACGCACGCCCAAGCCCGACGCCATATTCTGGCAATTCGCGCCCCTGCAAATCGGGGATCGTCGCCACCACCAATTGCCGCTTGGTATCGCGTTGCAACGCCTGGAGCTTCGCGGTCAGATCGGCTTCGGTCGCGGGCGGCAGGACGTTGGCGGCATCGACCACCAGCCCCGTAAACTTCGGGTACGTCTGCGCCGCCGCCGGGGACAGACCCAGCAGCAGCGCAGCGCACGCCGCAAACATTGCCTGAATCAGGCGCATAATACGGGCCTCCGGCCCTGTTTGAGGGGGTGCGGATTAGTTACCGAAATTGACCGCAGGTGCCGCTTGCGCGCCCGGCGTCGTCGCCTTGAACGGCACCAGCGGCTTCGCGCCATAGAATACCTTGGCGCCGATCGCATCGGGGAAGGTGCGGATCGTCGTGTTATACGATTGCACCGCCTCATTATAATCGTGGCGCGCGGTCGAGATGCGGTTCTCGGTGCCTTCAAGCTGCGTCATCAGCGTGGCATAATTGTCTTGCGATTTCAGCTCAGGGTATGCCTCCTGCAGCCGCTGCAAGGACAGCGAAAGACTAGCCTGTGCCCGCTCATAGGCCTGCACCTTGGCCGGATCGCTCAATTGCGAGGGATCGACCTTGACTTGGCCGGCCGACGCGCGCGCTTGCGTCACTTCGACCAGGATCGCTTTTTCCTGCGCGCCAGCGGCTTTCACCGTCGCGACGAGATTGGGGATCAGATCGGCGCGGCGCTGATAAAAATTCTCGACATCGGCCCATTTCGCCTTGGCGTTCTCTTCCGCCGTCGGCACGCTGTTGAGGCCGCAGCCTGCCAGCGCGACGCTGGCGGTGAGTGCGAACAGGGTGCGATACTTCATCTCGGTGTCCCTCCAGACCTTGCGCCGCCATGATACCCGCTTAGGGTGACGGCAAGACGTGAAATTGGGAGGGGAAGCCCCATGTTCAAGGAGTTCAAGGCCTTTATCGCGCGCGGCAACGTGCTCGATCTGGCGGTCGCGGTCATCATCGGCGCGGCGTTCGGCAAGATCATCACCTCGCTGACCGACGATGTCATCATGCCGGTAATCGGCAAACTCTTCGGCGGCCTCGATTTTTCGAGCTATTTCGTCGTGCTGGGCGAAGTCCCCGCCGCGCTCGCTGGATCGTCCGATTATGCCGCGCTGAAAAAGGCTGGCGTTCCGTTGCTCGGCTATGGCGCGTTCGTGACGGCGGCGGCCAATTTCGTGATCGTCGCCTTTATCATCTTCCTGATCGTGCGCGCGGTGAACCGGATGATGCCGCCAGCACCGGAAGTGGTCGCCGAGCCGGTCGAACCGGCGGATGTGACGCTGCTGCGTGAGATCCGGGACGAATTGAAGAAGCGCGCTTAAGCCGCCACCAGATCCTCGGCGGCGGCATCGGCCAGGCTGGTGCCGTCGAGGATGCGCGCGGTCTCGTCGCGCACGCGCAGCATTGCGTGGCGGATCGCGCACGTCGCTTCGTCCTTGCAATCCTTGCAACTGCGGTACGCGGTGCGACTGACGCACGGCACCAAGGCGAGCGGCCCTTCGATCACGCGGATGATCTCGCCCAGCGAAATCAGATGCGTCGGGCGCGACAGGCAATAACCACCCATCTTGCCGCGGTGGCTGTGCAGGAAACCTGCTTCGCGCAAATCGGCGAGGATCAGCTCGAGGAACTTGCGCGGCACGTTGGCTTCGGCGGCGATCCGGTTCATCGGGATCGGCGGGCCACCCGCAGGGGCCTCGGCCAGAAATAGCATTGCACGAAGGGCGTAGCGGGAACGTTGCGTCAGCATGATACTATACCCCATGCACGCAATTTGTGGCGAGTGGAAGGCAACCTTTGCAATTTCGCACCGCGCGCCTATATCTCGGGAGCCGGATTCGTCCGGCTATGGCGATAAAGTGCGGCGTAGAATAGATGCAGCGGACCCGGGGGCAGTACCCGGCGACTCCACCAAAACCCCTCCCAAATCCTGAAAAGGGCGCAAGAGGGGCTCTGACGGGGTCGAACCAGGATCGACGTGTATTGAAAGGCGCTGTTTTTTCCCGGGCTGAGTAACCCGTTCAAGGCTCAAAACCACAAGTGCTAACGATAACGAAGCACTCGCGATTGCGGCGTAACTGAAGGCCTAACGGCCTAGGTTACCCCAAAAGAACGCGGTTCGGGCTGCACCGGGCAACAGAAGCAGACACCGGCGGTCCGGGGGTACCGAGCAACAGAAACCCCCACCTTTTCTCCTGCGCAATAGCGACAGGCATCGGCAGCCGGCTCGGGGGCGCAGTGGTCAAATCGGATACGCGCCGCAGCGAATTGCTCGACAAACTCGCCGATCACCTTCTCGCGCACGGCATTGCCGGGTCGAGCTTGCGCCCGCTCGCGGCCGCGGCGGGCCTCAGCGACCGTATGCTGCTCTATCATTTCAAGGACAAGGCCGAGGTCATGGCCGCGACGCTCGAATGCGTCGCCGCGCGGATGGTCGTGTTGCTCGGCGCAAACACCGCCGCGACCCCGCTGCCGTTCGACGCTTTGCGAGCGCGACTGGTGCCGATCGTGCTCGATGATACCCTATGGCCGTTCATGCGGCTGTGGCTCGAAATGGCCGCACGCGCCGGCCAGGGCGATGCACTGTATCGCGAGATTGGCGGGCAGATCGGGCGCGGCTTCCTCGCCTGGGGCTCAGCACAGCTCGACAGCGAGGACCCTGCGCGCGACGCAGCGCGGTTGCTGGTGACGGTCGAGGGCATGGTTCTGTTGAAGAGCGTTGGCCTCGAAGATGTCGCGCGCGCCGCGCTTTAAGTGCGCTTCGGCCGGTTCATCATCAGCGCAAATGCAAGAGCGACCCCGACGCCCCACAGGATCGATGCTCCGGCACCGCCGCGGTCCGCGCCGTACAGCGCTGGATCGACCATCAGCGCTATCCCATCGATCAGCGACGCGGTCATCGTCGCAATGACGACAGCGGTCAGCGTCTGTTCGGGCCGCACCCGCGCAATGGCGCGGGTGAGGAGGATCAAGGGGTAGGTTGCCGGGATCAGCGCTGCGTAAAGGATCGCGACACCGGGCCCGCGCAGCGCCTCCAAAGGTTCGAGTCCGCGAATCAGCAGCGCCACCCCGAACCACAGCAAGATTCCATAGCCAATCAGAATTCCGATTTGCCGCGATGTCAGGGCGATCATGTCACAATCTCCGTAGCGAGTGCTACGGTTCGATCTACAGATATGTAGCACTCGCTACAAGACTTATCCGACGACGACGATCCGATCGCTCGCCGCCCGCAAATCTTCGACGAACCTGCCAAACTCCTCGGCCGCCACCGCCTTGTCCTCAATCCGCAGCAAATAGCTCGGATGCACCGTAATCCACGCCTCGCCGCTGTCGGGCAGCGCCAGCGCCCGCCCGCGCTCCTTGGCGATTGTAACCGTTCTACCGAGCAAACTCCGCGCCGCCGTCGCGCCGAGCGCCACCGTCACCTGCGGCCGCACCAGCAGGCGCTCCTGCTCCACCCACCAACGGCACGCGTCGATCTCGCCCGCACCCGGCTTGGCGTGGATCCGGCGGACCCCGCGCCGTTCGAATTTGAAATGCTTGACCGCGTTGGTGACGTACACCCCCGCCCGGTCGACCCCCGCCGCCGCCAACGCACGGTCGAAGATTTGCCCCGCTGGCCCCACGAACGGCCGCCCCGCCAGATCCTCCTGATCGCCCGGCTGCTCGCCGACGAACATCAGTGCGGCATCGACCGGCCCCTCGCCGAACACTGTCCGCGTTGCGGGCTTGTAGAGCGGGCAGCGCGTGCATCCCGCCGCTTCGTCGCGCAGCAGCGTCCACGCCGCCTCCACGTTACCGCCGATTTCATGCCGCGCGGTGTCGATCATCCCGCTCTCGCGCGCCTGCGCCGCCGCGATCAGGCCGGGCACCAACGCGGTCTCCGGCATATTCTTCCAATATTTGCGCGGCATTTCCTTGAGCATCGCGCCGATCTTCACGCGCGCCGGGTTGAAGATGGAGGCATAATAGGTCTTCCAAACCTCTTCGATCGGGTCGCCCTCCGGCGCATCGCCCTTAACCGCGCCCGGCCCTTCGCGCAGCGTTTCGCCGTCCCAATGGATCGACAGATCGGGCGTCAGGATCGACCAGCGCATGCTGGCGAAGCGATCGATGAAGAAGCGCGCATTGTAGCGCACGATATGATGGTCCGGCTCGAACCATGCGACGAAGCGCGCGGTGCCGTCCCCCTCCACGACTTCGCGAAAACGCAGGAAAGCGCGCATCTTGTGGATATCGCGCCGCACCTCTTGGGCCAGATGCTCGAGCCGCCGAACCAGCGGATCGGCCTTGTCGGCGAGTCCACCGGGTTGCGCGCGCAGCCGCGCCAGCAGCGTGTAGAGCAGCGCAAACCGCTCCGGGTCGCGGTGAAGCACGACCGACTTCGCCAGGTCGAGGAAGGCGCGCGGCACCGCGAACGGCGTGCCCCCGGTTGGCAGCGGATCGGTCTCGCCCGCAAACAAATCGGTCGCCGCGTCGCCAACTTGCCATACGATGTCCGCCGGGGCGACCCCTGCCATCGCGAGCTCCCGCGCAGCTTCCCGCCAGCCATCAAGATCGTCAGGTCTGTCCAGCGTCACCACATGCATCGGGCTTGGCTCCTCAAGCCGCGAACAACTCCAGTTGCGCCGCTTTGGGTGCAACCACCGGGCGCAGCTCGGCGCGGTCGGACAAGGCGACCGGCCGCCAATCCTCGGCGATCAGGAATGGCCGCACCTTCGCCACCGACACCGTCAGCCGCGCCACATCCGCCAGATGCAACCGTCGCCAGCGCCGCGCGGTCAGGATCGCACCGACCGCCTTCACGCCAAGCCCCGGCACGCGCAGCAGCGCCTCGCGCGGCGCCCGGTTCACATCGACCGGAAAGCTGCCGCGAAACTTGAGCGCCCAAGCGAGCTTCGGATCGATGTCGAGCGGCAACATCCCCGTCGTCGCGTCCGCCGCCGCGACCACGTCGCCCGGCGTATATTCGTAGAAACGCATCAGCCAGTCCGATTGATACAGCCGGTGTTCGCGCATCAACGGCGGGCGTTGCAGCGGCAGCACCGTGCTCGCATCGGGGATCGGGCTGAACGCCGAATAATAAACCCGCCGCAGCCCGAAACGATCGTACAGCGCCGAGGCTTTGGTCACGATATCGCCATCGGTCGCCGCATCCGCCCCGACGATCATTTGCGTCGATTGCCCGGCGGGCGCGAAACGCGGCGCGGATTTGTAGCGCTTCTTGGCATCCGCCGTGTCGAGGATCGCGGCCTTGGTCCCCGCCATCGCCCCTTCAATCCGCTCGGCGGACTTTTCGGGGGCGAGCCGCTTGAGCCCCGAAACCGTCGGCAATTCTACGTTTATCGATAGGCGATCGGCATACATCCCGGCCTGATGCACCAGCTCCGGGTCGGCATCGGGGATCGTCTTCAAATGGATATAGCCGCGAAAATGGTGATCCTCGCGGAGCGACCGCGCCACCTCGACCATTTGCTCCATCGTGTAATTGGAACTGCCGATAATGCCCGACGACAGGAACAGCCCCTCGATATAATTGCGCCGATAAAAGCTCAGCGTCAGCCGCACCACCTCGTCCGCCGTGAAGCGCGCGCGACGGACGTTGGAACTCTTGCGGTTGATGCAATAATGGCAGTCGAAGATGCAGCTATTGGTCAGCAGGATCTTTAGCAGACTGATGCACCGCCCATCGGGCGCATAGGCATGGCAAATCCCCATCCCCCGGTCAGTCGACCCGATCCCCTTGCCGTCGCGAGAGGTTCGTTTTACCGATCCCGATGACGCACAAGACGCGTCATATTTCGCCGCATCGGCAAGAATGGCGAGTTTTTGCTGAACATCCAATTGGGCCATATGTTCTTTTTATGTTCCAATGCGCGACAACGCAACCCACTGATCGGGCCAGCCAATGCAACCCTTTGCCACTCGGGAACGTTACGCACGCACAAGGATCATAAGGGACCTCATTATGCGTAACATCTTCCTCACGCTCGCCGCAGCCTCGCTTGTCATTCCCGCCTCGATGACGGTTCCGACCGATAAGGTCGAAGCCCGCAAACATCGCTATTACGCTCAGGACCGCCGCCATTATCGCTCGTGCCGCCATTCGAGCGGAACGACCGGTCTGGTCGCGGGCGGCGTCGGTGGTGCGCTGATCGGCAATGCGGTCGGCGGCGGGTTGCTTGGCACGGTGGCAGGAGGCGTCGGCGGCGCGCTTGGCGGCCGCGCGATTGATCGCACGATCACCGCGAAGAAGCGCTGCCGCTAACGTCCCCAACCCCCGTTCGGCCCCGGACCTGATCCGGGGCTGTCGAAGCCCTGCTAGCCAAACGCGATGTCCCGCGTGTGGCTAAATGCCCTTCGACAAGCTCAGGGCGAACGGACGGGGGCTCATCACTCGGCGGCGAGGAGCGTTTCCGCGCCGCCGAGATCGACCGAGACCAGACGGCTCACCCCCTGTTCGACCATCGTCACGCCGAACAGGCGGTGCATCCGGCTCATCGTCACCGCATTGTGCGTGACGATCAGATAGCGCGTCTGCGTCTCGCGCGTCATCGCGTCGAGCAGGCCGCAAAAGCGTTCGATATTGGCATCGTCGAGCGGCGCATCGACCTCGTCGAGCACGCAAATCGGCGCGGGATTGGTCAGGAACAGCCCGAAGATCAGTGCCACCGCCGTCAGCGCCTGCTCCCCGCCCGACAAGAGCGTCAGCGATTGCAATTTCTTGCCCGGCGGCTGCGCCATGATTTCGAGGCCCGCTTCGAGCGGATCGTCCGAATCGATCAGTTCGAGATGCGCTTGCCCGCCGTTAAACAAGGTCGTGAACAAGCGGCGGAAGTGTCCGTCAACCGCCTCGAACGCCGCCAGCAAGCGCTGCCGCCCCTCGCGGTTGAGCGTGCCGATCGCACCGCGCAGTCGGTTGACCGCCAGCCCCAATTCCTCGCGCTCGGCGGCATTGCCAACACTCGCCGCCTCCAACTCGGCCAGCTCGGTTTCCGCAACGAGATTGACTGGGCCGATCCGATCCCGATCTACCAGCAGCGCGTCGTGTTTCGAAGATTCTTCAGAGGGCGCGCGCACGCCAGCGCCATCGAACCCGACGCGCTCGGGCAGCAAGACAGAGGGGCATTGGAAGCGCTCGCCCGCCAGCCGGTTCATCTCGATCCGGCGCAGTTCCTGATTTTCCGCGCGCGCCGCCGCTCCGGCGCGCGCCTCGCGCGCTTGCGCCAGCGTTTCGGCAGCGGCGGATGCGACCGCTTCGGCCTGGCGTAACGCCGCCTCAGCGGCGCGCTCGGCCACCGCCGCAGCCTCCGCCTCGGCCCGTGCCGCCGCATGTGACTCTTCGAGCCCAACAATCTCCGCGCTTAGCGCCTCGGGCCGTCCCTCCAGCGCCGCCGCCTCGTCGGCCAGATCGCCGTCGCGCGCGTCCATCTCGGCGATCCGCCGCGCGGCCTCGCCCGCGCGTGAGCGCCAGCCCTTTGCCTCCGACGCCATCCCCGCCAGCCGCTCGCGCGCAGCGCTCACGTCGCGGTCGAGTCCGACCCGCTCGGCCCGTGCGGTAGCAATCGCGGTGCGCCGCGCATCCGCCTCACCCGACAGCGTCTGCACGCGCGCGCGTGTCGCGCTGCCATCGGGGAGCGCGGCTTGCACCGCCGCCGCGCGCGCCACTTCGGACGCGGCCTCATCCTGCTCGGCGACGGTGCGTTGATGCCGCGCGGCAAGATCGGCACGTTGCGCCTCGATCCGTTCGATCGCGGCGGTCGCGCGGTCTTCGGCCCGCGCCGCCTCGCGCGCGGCGGCTTCAGCCTGTTCGAGCGACCGACGCGCCGCCACCGCCGCCGCGCGCGCGGCGGCAATCGCCGTGTCGATCCGAGCGAGCTCGTCGTCGGCCGTCGCAACCGCAGCAACTGCCGCCGGTCGCAAGCTTTCGATCGCGTGAAGCCGGTTGATCCGCTCGAGCCGCTCCGCCGCCGCCGCCCCGCCCGATCTGGCGACATAGCCGTCCCAGCGCCGCAGCACGCCCGCGATCGTCACCAACCGCTGCCCAACCGCCAGCGCCACGCCCTCATCCGTGTCGCCCACGAACACCTGCGCAAGCCGCCGCGCGAGCGCCGGGGGTGCCGCGACGTGGCCCGCCAGCGCGACCGTCCCCGCTGGTGCAGCCGGATCGCCCGCCGCGACATCCGCCCCCGCCCAGAAGCGCTCGCCAGCCGGATCGAGCCCAGCTTCCAGATCGTCGCCCAGCGCCGCCGCCAAAGCGCGCTCATAGCCGGGATCGGGCCGGAGCTGATCGAGCAGCCGTTCACGTCCTTCGCGTCGCGTCGCCTTGGTCAGCGCCGCCGCCTCGCTGTCGAGCGCCGAGAGATCGGCATGCGCGGTTGCGCGCGCCGTTTGTGCGCGGTCGCGCTGATCGATGCTGCCGCGCTCGTCGGCATCGGCGCGCGTCAGCGCGGCGCGCGCATCCTCAATCTCGCGGAGCGCCTGCGCCCGCGTTGCCGCCGCCGCCGCACGCTCCGCCAGCAAGGGTGCCGCATCGCCCAGCGCCGCGACTTCCGCCGTCACCCGCGCCAGATCGCGCGCGCTGCGCTCCGCCCGCACCCGCGCCGCCGCCAGCGCCGCCTCGGCCACGCGCGCATCGGCCGCCTCGGTCGCCTGCGCCGCAAGGGACTGGGCCAGCGCCACCTCGGCATCGCGCCCGGCGCGCTCGGCCTCGCTCAGCCGCCCCTCCAGATCGGGCATGCGCGCGACCGCTTCGGCAAGTCGCGCCTCGAGCGCCTTGGTCTCCTCCGACAGCCGCGCGATCGCCTCAGCCGCGTCGCTGGCGAGCGATCCCTCGCGCGCGCGATCGTCGGCCAGCCGCAACCGCGCCGCCGCCACCTCGGTCACGCGCCGCGCCGCCGTTGCTTGCTCGGCCCGCAACCCGCCGAGCCTATGCCCGGCCTCGCTCGCCGCCTCGCGCAGCGCTTGCGCCGCCTGACGAGCCTCCGCCAACGCCTCGCCTGCCGCCGCCGCATGCGCCGCCACCACGCGCTGCGCTTCGGATGCATCGCTTACGCGCGTTTCGCACGCCGCCGCTTCTGCCTTGGCCGCATCCGCCGCAGCTTGCGCATCGCGCCAGCGCGCGAAGATCAGCCGCGCCTCCGCCACGCGAATCTGCTCGGACAGCGCGCGATACCGCTCCGCTTGCCGGGCTTGCCGCCGTAGCGCATTGGCGCGCGCATCCTGATCGGCGATCAACTCGTCGAGGCGCGTCAGATTAACCTCGGTCGCGCGTAATTTCTGCTCGGCATCGCGGCGCCGCACGTGGAGGCCCGCAATCCCGGCGGCTTCCTCCAGCATCGCGCGGCGTTCCTGCGGCTTGGCGGCGATGATCGCGCCGATCCGCCCCTGACTGACCAGAGCGGGCGAATGTGCGCCGGTCGCCGAATCGGCGAACAGCAACGCGACATCCTTCGCGCGCACGTCTCGCCCGTCGATCCGATAGGCCGAGCCCGCCCCGCGCTCGATCCGCCGGACGATCTCGCTCTCTTCTCCCGCCGCCTCGATCAGCATCGAGACTTCGGCGAAGTCGCGTGCAGGCCGCGTACCCGTGCCCGCGAAGATGACATCGTCCATGCCAGCGCCGCGCAGCGACTTGGCCGAAGTCTCCCCCATCGTCCAGCGCAGCGCTTCGAGCAGATTGGACTTGCCGCACCCGTTCGGCCCGACGATCCCGGTCAGCCCCGGTTCGATCCGCAAATCGGCGGCGTCGACGAAGCTCTTGAACCCCGACAATCGCAACCGCTTGATCTGCACGCTTCAGGCCTCCCGCCGCCCAGCCTTAGCCGCTTCGCGGCTCAGCCGCCCGAGCGCTTGAGCACCGCTTCGAGCTGCGGCCACGCCGCGCCCGTTGCGCTGAGCGTAACCGGCGTACCGTTCAGAATGAAGGTCGGCGTGCTGCTGACCTGATAGTCGGCATTGGCCTTGGCGGTCGCCTTCGTAAACGCGTCGAGCTGCCCTGCATCGTTCAGGCATGCGCGCGCCTTGGCTTCGGGCACGCCGCGCTGCTTGACGAAATCGAGATAGCCAAGCCCCTCGGCAAAGGCGGTGGCGATCGCGGCAGGCGTAGCGCCCTGCATCGCCTGGATCCGCTGACCCACTTCCTGTTCGTTTGCCAGCAACGTCTGCTGGTTCGCCATCATCTGGTCGAGCAACGGAAAGAACGCCGATTCATCGACGCAATGGCCGAGCAATGTCGGCGCGACATCGAGCGCACCATGGATCGGGTAATCGCGGAATTCGAACGAAACCTTGCCCGTCGCGACATATTTCTCCTTGAGTTGCGGGACGCCCTCGGCATCGAATTGCGCGCAGAACGGGCAGGCGCGCGATCCATATTCGACCAGCTTCAGCGGCGCATCGGGGTTGCCCATCCGGTACCCGAATTCGGGTGTCTTGGAGACGGTCTCGATCCAGCTCTTGCCCGTTGGTGCAGCTTTGGCGGCTACGGGCGCGGACGCGACGGCGTTCCCACCGGCATCGCCACTACCGCACGAGGCGAGCGAGACTGCAGCCAGCAGGACGACGGGGAGGGACAGTTTCATCACAAGCAAACTCCAGACAGAGAGATTATTTCGCGAGACTATTTCGCACCCGCGGCGCGTAGCACCGGCTCCAGCCCCGCCCAATCGAGCACTTTGTCGGCGACGACGCCGTTGACGATGAAGGTCGGGGTACCGGACACGCCATAAGCTTCGTTGCCGGCGGCGGCTTGCGCGGTGATCGCATCCAACGCCTTGCGATCGGCAAGGCACGCCTTTGCGCGCGCGACCGGCAGACCCGCTTTCACCAGAAAATCGGTATAGCCATAGAATTTGCCGAGATACGCCGCGACCGCATTGGGCGACATTTTCTGCAAGGCTTCCTGCTTGTCTTGCGGAATCTCATCGGGACGACCGATCAATGGCCGCTGGTTCGCCATCATCGCCTCAAGCACCGGAAAGAACGCGCGATTGGGCACGCAGCGACCGAGCAGGATCGGCGCGAGATCGATCGCGCCATGGATCGGATAGTCGCGGAACTCGAACGAAACCTGGCCGGTCGCGACATAGGATTTGGTCAGCAACGGCGCGCCGTTCACGGCGAACGCCGCGCAGGTCGGGCACGTCCGCGCACCATATTCGATCAATTTCACCTTGGCCGCCGGGTTGCCCATGCGCATCCCACCCTCGGGCGTGCGGACGACGGTATGGACCCAATCGGGCCGTGCCGGGGCACGTTTTGCGTGGGACGCTTTCTTGACCGGCGCGGCCTGCACCGCTGGAACCACCAGCAACGCCGCCGCAAGAGCCGCCACCACTAACCGCTTCATTCGTCCACTCCAATCACCGGCGCGCCGCGCGTTGCCGCGACACCTGCCGCAAGCGCCTCGAGCACCGCCTTCAATTCCGGGTCGGCGATGGTCCGCAAACTCGCACCGAGTTCGACCGGCACCGGCCGCAGCGACGGCGGCGCGACACGCGGCGCTGGACCGGGGACGTCGCCCTGCCGAATCTGCACCCGCGCCACCGCAGCATAGCCGAAGAAGCGGTTGACCCGTTCGATCACCTCGGGCGCGATATGCTGCATCATCGTCGCATGCGCCCCGCGCACCACAAGATTGAGCGTGCCCCCGGTCCGTTCGCCTTGAGGAAACTTGATCGATTCGGGCGTCGAGACCCCGGCATAACGCGGCCCGACGATCTCGCCCCAGCGGCTGACCACCGCGCTTTGCACGAAGCCGAAGCGGCGGAAGGCGGCGCGTCCGGCATCGGGCAGCAACTCCGCAACCGAGCGCGCACGCCCGCCGCGCGGCTTTTCGAGGATGGGAGCGGAGGGGCCGCGTTTGCTCATTGCGCAGTCCATGCCATAGGCGAGGCGTGTCCGCCAAGCGCCCATCCAAAATCGCTGCGAATCTGCCAAAGAACCTTCTGGCCTGGTACGATGCGCACGCGCGCGCTCTGCCGTGGCGGGCGGCCCCTGGCAGTAACGCGCCCGACCCGTACCGCGTGTGGCTGTCCGAGATCATGCTCCAGCAAACCACCGTCGCGGCGGTGACGCCGCGCTTCGCCGAGTTCGTAGCGCGCTGGCCGAGTGTCGAGGCGCTCGCCGCAGCACCCGAGGCCGATCTGATGGCGGCATGGGCCGGACTCGGCTATTATGCCCGCGCGCGCAATCTCCATGCCTGCGCGCGCGCCGTGGTCGAGCGCGGCGAGTTCCCCGCAACCGAAGAAGGCCTACGCGCACTCCCCGGCGTGGGTGCCTATACCGCCGCCGCAATCGCCGCGATCGCCTTTGGGGAACGCGCGGTGGTGGTCGATGCCAATGTCGCACGAGTCGTCGCGCGGTTGTTCGCAATTGAGCAGCCGCTCCCCGCCGCGATGTCCGAACTGCGCGCAGCGACCGACACGATCACGCCCGATCTTCGCGCCGGGGATTTCGCGCAGGCGATGATGGACCTCGGCTCCTCGGTCTGCACCCCGCGCGCGCCGCATTGTCTGGCCTGCCCGCTCTCCGAAGATTGCGCCGCCTATCGCGCGGGCAATCCCGAAGGCTTCCCGGTCAAACCCGCCAAAGCGATCAAGCCGCAACGTTACGGCACCATCTTCTGGGCCGAGGATCGCGGTAAAGTCCTGCTCGTCCGCCGTCCGCCGCGCGGGCTGCTCGGCGGCATGCGCGCGCTGCCGACCGGTCCATGGGCCGACGCGCCCCCCGGCCTCGCCGATCCGCCCTTCGAAGCCGATTGGCGGATGCTGCCCGACACCGTCGCACACGTCTTCACGCACTTTCGTTTGGAACTGGCGCTTGCGGTCGTGCGCGCAGATGGGCAAGCGGGGATTGAAGAACATCGGGGCGACTATTGGGAGACGACCGAGCTCGACTCGGCGGGGTTGCCAACGGTGTTCGCAAAAGCGGCGACAGCCATCAGGAGGGCAATATGGTAGCGATGCGGTTCAAAATTGCAGCAGTCTCGCTGCTGATCGTCGCGGGTGGCACGGCGGTCGCGCGGCATGACGTCACGCTCTCGGCACCGGCTTCGGCGCTGCCGCAAACGCAAAAGCTCTTCGCCGACTATGTCGCCGCGAACAAGATTCCCGGCGTGGTCGGAATCATCGGCCACGGCAACCGACCCGCGACGGTGCTTGCCGCCGGCCATATCGGCGATGAACCCGGCGCTCCGCTCGCCGACCGCAACAGCCTGTGGCGCGTCTATTCGATGACCAAGCCGATCACCGCGATGGCGGCGATGATGCTGATCGAGGATGGCAAGATGCGGCTCGACCAGCCGGTCAGCGATTTCATCCCCGAGTTCAAGCACATGACCGTGCAAATCAGCCCCGATTCGCTCGACAGCCGCCCCGCGACAAAGCCGATCACGATCCGCAACCTGCTGACCCACACCGCTGGCCTCGGCTACACCATCATCACGCGCGGCCCTCTGCTCAAGGCGTATGAGGAAGCGGGCATCACCCCCTTCACCTCCGACGCCAAGACCGAGACGCAGAACCGCCTGCGCCGCCCGGCCACGCTGAAGGCCTTTGCCGAAAAGGTCGCGACGCTCCCGCTGATCGCCGAGCCGGGCACCAAATGGAGCTATTCGATCGGGCTCGACGTCATGGGCCGCGTGATCGAGGTCGCATCGCACCAGCCGTTCGACACGTTCCTGCAGAAGCGCATTTTCACCCCACTCAAGATGCGCTCGAGCTATTTCACCGTGCCGGAAGGCGAGGCGCACCGCCTCGCCACCGGCTATTTCCTGACCGGCACCGGCCGCGTCCCGCTCGATCCGGGCGCGACGTCGATCTATCTGAAGCCACCGACCTTCCCTTATGGCGGTGCTGGTCTCGTCACCTCGGCATCAGACTACGACCGCTTCCTGCACATGCTGCAAAATGGTGGTACGCTCGACGGCGTTCGCGTGATGAAGCCCGCCACGGTCAAGCTCGCCATGTCGAACCTGCTGCCGGAGGGCGTCACCTATGGCGGCGCGGTCGCGGCAACCGGCGGGACGACCAATGCGCAGGGGTTCGGCGCGGGCGGATCGGTGGTGATCAACTCCACCCCCGGCGGCCCGGCCAAGGGCACCTATGGCTGGGGCGGCGCCGCGGGCACGATCGCCTGGGTCGATCCGGTCAATCGCGCGCGCGCGACGATCATGGTCAATTATCTACCCGGCGACAAATGGCCGCTGCGCGCGGAATCGACCAAGACGATCTATGCCGATCTCACCGCCATGCCGGTGCGGCGCACGCGGTGATCGCACCCGGCTTTACCGGCGGTACGCTCGATCGCGCCGATCCCTTGCGCCACGATGCCGAGGCGCTGGCGGCAGCACAAAGCGACTGGCGCGCACGGCTGTTGAAGCTCGACGCGTTCATGCCCGAGCTGACCGGCGACGGCCTGCTCGGCTGGACCACGCTCGCCGATGCGCCCGAGGATGCCGAGCTCGTCCTGCTCGGTCTCGATGAGGCCAAGCGCCCGCATTTCGCCGCCTACACGCCGGGGATGCGCGCGCCGCCGGGCCGCTCGATGCGGCTGTTCGGCATGCTCGATACCTTCGCCCCCGGTGAAGCGGCGACCTATGCCGCCGCGCGCAGCGTGCTCGACTGGCACAGCCGGCACCAGTTCTGCGCGAATTGCGGGCACCAGACCGCGATGTTCCGCGCCGGATGGGGCCGCACTTGCTCCAATTGCGAGGCCGAGCATTTCCCGCGCGTCGACCCGGTCGTCATCATGATCGCCGAACATAACGACCGCGCCTTGCTCGGCCGCCAGCCCGCCTTTCCGCCGCGCCGCTATTCCGCGCTCGCGGGGTTCCTCGAACCCGGCGAATCGATCGAGGAAGCCGTCGCGCGCGAAATCATGGAGGAAGCGGGCGTCCGCGTCACCGACGTGCGCTACATCGCCAGCCAGCCCTGGCCCTTCCCCTCCTCGCTGATGATCGCGTGCGTCGGCATGGCCGAGGATGACGCGCTCACGATCGACACGCATGAACTGGAAGACGCGATCTGGGTCGAGCGTGATGTCGTGCGCGCGGTGCTCGCGGGTGAGGACGGCCCGTTCCTGCCACCGCCCCCTTATGCAATCGCGCATACCTTGCTAACGGCGTGGGCCGCGGGGCGAGACTAGGCCCGAAAAGGTACACGAATGACTGATATCAACGTTAACATTCAGGCGATCGCCGAAGCCAAGGACCTGTTCTGCCCGAAGGTGACTTGGGTCCACCACTGGACCGATACGCTGTTCAGCTTCCGCATCGAACGCCCGCAAAGCTTCCGCTTCGTCTCGGGCGAATTCATCATGATCGGGCTCGGCACCCCCGAAGGCAAGCCGCTGATGCGCGCTTATTCGATCGTCAGCCCGGCGTGGGAAGAGCATCTCGAATTCTTCTCGGTCAAGGTGAAGGACGGCCCGCTCACCTCGCGCCTCCAGCATCTGCAGGTCGGCGATCACATCCTGTTGGGGCGGAAACCGACCGGAACGCTCGTCCCCGACGCGCTCGAACCCGGCGAGCATTTGCTGATGATCGGCACCGGCACCGGCCTCGCGCCGTTCCTCTCGGTGCTGCGCGAGCCCGACACGCATGAACGCTTCGGCCATATCGTCATCGCGCACACCGTGCGGCAGGCCGAAGAGCTCGCGTATCATTCGCTGCTCGAGGAAGACATTCGCACCGACGAGATTTTCGGCGAGCTGCTCGAGAATCGTTTCACGTATTATCCGACCGTGACGCGCGGCAGCTTCCACCGCCAGGGCCGCGTCACCGATCGCATCCGCGACGGCCGCTTCGCCGCTGATCTCGGCTTGCCGGAGGGCGATTTCAGCACGACGCGCTGGATGATCTGCGGCTCGATCGACTTCAACCGCGAGATGATCGAAATTCTGGAGGGCGCGGGCCTGCGCGAAGGCACGCGGAGCAATCCGGGGCAATTCGTGGTGGAACGCGCTTTCGTCGGGTGAGGGGTTGGGAATTGTGCTTCAAATCTGACGCACCCGCCCCCTATACCGTTCGCCCTGAGCCTGTCGAAGGGCAGCGTGCCGCACGTCCGACGTCATTTGTGGCAAGCAGGGCTTCGACAGGCTCAGCCTGAACGGGGTTGGGTGCGCGGCGGACACACACATTCACGCTGTCCTACACCCCCATCCTCTGTCAGCATCGCCCAGCAACGCTCTTTGACATCATCGGCACTTCAAAACTCCGGGCGGGTACAGTGGTAGCCATCACCCGCAAACAATCCGCCGATGTCGTGACTTTAGCGCGTTTGGTGTGACCTTAGCGAGACCGTCCGCGCTCACCGTGTCCGCTAATAGACTGCAAACACAAGGGTTTTTCGAAAGCTTGGCATATCCATCTCCGTCACCCCGGCCTTGTGCCGGGGTCCACCGCGCCGCGATCACACAATCAAAGGCGTGAGACCGAACCCAACCGCAAGATCATGCGTCGGATTCGCGAGATCTGTAAGGTCGTAAGCCCAATCTCACCGATACCGCTTCAAGTTCACAGGCAATGTCGTGTTGCGCCGTGGACCCCGGCACAAGGCCGGGGTGACGGCTACACCGCACGCGGAAGCCCTCCAACCTTGGACGGTCCCCCTCACCCCCGCTTGCGCGCCTGGCGATACGTCCCCAGCACGCGCACCCATTTCGAGTGGAACCCCAATTCCTCCAGCGCATGGTCGAGCCCCGCCTCGCCCGGGCGCCCCTCGACATCGGCGTAGAATTCGGTCGCGGCGAAGCTGCCGCCGCGTTGATAGCTTTCCAGCTTGGTCATGTTGACGCCGTTGGTCGCGAAGCCGCCCATCGCTTTGTAGAGTGCGGCGGGGACGTTCTTCACCTCGAAGATCAGCGTCGTCATCCACGCACCCTCCCCCACCGGCGCATGCCCTTGCCGTGCCAGCACGACGAAGCGCGTGGTGTTGTGCGCGGCATCGGCAATATCGCTGGCGAGCGTCTGCAGCCCGTACAGCGCTGCCGCCCCCGGCGGGGCGAGTGCCGCCAGCGCCCTGTCGCCACGCTCCGCCACCAAGGCCGCCGCACCCGCCGTATCGGGATAGGAAACCGGCGCGATCCCGCGCTCGCGCAGCCAGTGGCGACACTGGCCGAGCGCTTGCGGATGACTGATCGCCTCGCGCACGCCATCGATCGGCCCCAGCCCCATCAGCGCATAGCGAATGCCGAGGAAATGCTCGCCGGTGATGACCAGCCCCGATTCGGGCAGCAGAAAATGCATGTCGGCGACGCGGCCATGCAGCGAATTCTCGATCGGGATGATCGCGCAATCCGCGCGGCCCTCGCGCACCGCATCGATCGCGTCGGCGAAATCGAAGCACGGGAGCGGCAGGCCAGTAGGGAACGCCTCAAGCGCTGCGATATGCGAATTGGCCCCCGGCGCGCCCTGAAACGCAACCGCGCGGGACGGGTCGGCAGCGGCGGCGGCAGTCATCTCGGCGACGAGCGCGCGGGCGGGTTGGGGGAAGGCTTCCATGGGCGCGGGGACGTAACGACCGCGATGCACCCCGGCAACCCTTGGCGGCCATGCTGCTGCGGTGCGGCAAACCGGCTTGCGATGCCGCGTCGGCGAACCTATGGGACACGCAAGTTCGCGGCCCTATCGGGGGCCGATCGGTGACAGAGGTAAAAGCGAGACATGGATAACCGCACCAACACGATCGCAGGCTGGGTTTTGGGCAGCTGCATGGTAGCCGTCGCCGCCGGCATTGGCGGCCATATGATCGTGAAACCGATCAAGGCCGAAAAGGCCGGCTATCCAATCGAAGTCGCCGCCGAGGACGGTGTCGCGGGACCCGCCGTTCCCGACAAGCCGATCGGCGAGATGATGGCGGTCGCTGATGCCTCGCACGGTGCCGAAGTGTTCAAGAAGTGCAGCGCCTGCCACACCGTCGCGCAGGGCGGGGCCAACGGCATCGGCCCTAACTTGTGGGCAACGGTCGGCGAAGGCATCGCGCAGGGCAAGGCGGGCTACGCTTTCTCCGATGCGCTGAAGACTGCGGGCGCTGGCAAGAAGTGGGATTTCGAACAGCTCAACGCCTGGCTCACCTCGCCGCGCACCTATGCCAATGGCACCAAGATGACCTTTGCCGGCCTGACCAGCGGCAAGGACCGCGCCGACGTGATCCTGTACCTCAACGCACAAGGCTCGAACATGCCGCTGCCTGCGGCGGCGGCTCCGGCGGCGGCCGCGGCGGCTCCGGCAAAGTAACCCGCATCAAGCCCCTCCCCGTTAGGGGAGGGGTGAACGCCCCTCACTTGTCGCGATAGAAGTCCTTCACCACCGCCCAGCCTTCCGCGGCGGTCTCGACGAAAGTGAAGATGCCGAGGTCCTTGGCCGAAACCACGCCTTCCTCGACCAGCGCCTCGAAATTGACGACGCGCTCCCAGAATTTGCGACCGTAGAGCAGCACCGGGATCGGCGCGATCTTGCCGGTCTGGATCAGCGTCAGCAGCTCGAACAGTTCATCGAACGTGCCGAACCCGCCCGGGAACGCCGCCAGCGCGCGGGCGCGGAGCAGGAAATGCATCTTGCGCAGCGCGAAATAGTGGAACTGCATCGATAGCGCCGGGGTGACATAGGGGTTCGGCGCCTGCTCGTGCGGCAGGACGATGTTGAGCCCGATCGATTCATACCCCGCCTCTGCGGCACCCCGGTTGGCCGCTTCCATGATCGATGGACCCCCGCCCGAACACACGACGAAATGCCGCTTTCCCTCCTCATCGAGCGGAAACGCGCTGACCATCTGCGCGAGCTCATAGGCGACGGTGTAATATTTCGACTTCTCGACCAGGCTCTGCGCGATACGGATCGCGGTCTCGCCCTCGGCCTTTTCGAGCAAAGCCTGCGCCTTTGCCGGCTCGGGGATGCGCGCCGACCCATACATTACGAAGGTAGACGCGATATTCGCTTCGTCCATGATGAGTTGGGGCTTGAGCAATTCGAGCTGGAAGCGCACCGGGCGCAAATCCTCGCGCAGCAGGAAATCCATATCCTGAAAGGCGAGCCGGTAGGCCGGAGTCTCGGTCTGCGGCGTGCTGACGCCGGTCTTCGCCGTCTCGGCATCCTGCCGCGCCGGGGGAAAAACGCGCGAGGGCACGTGCGTATCGTGTGCGGGCATGGTGCCCGCGGGCGTGTCGGCTTTGGGGATATCGCTCATCCACCGCGCTTAAGCGAAAAGACCCGGCATTTGAAGCCTAGCGACAAAAGCCTGCGCGATCGTCCTCAAGGTGCAAATGGTTGTAATGCGCGGCGTTGTAATCGGGGCTGAGCACCGTGCCGAACCGCTTGCACGCCGAGGCACGAATCACGCGCAGAAAGGCACGCGCATCGGCGTCGGTTCCGTTCCACCCTTGCTGGAGCGTGATCCGCCGCCCGTCGCGCAGTACGAAACCCGACACATCGATCGCATTGGCGGTGGCATGCCCCGACAGCTTCCCGACCGCACCGGGTGCGCCCACCACGGCGCGACAAGCATAGGTGCCCATGCTTTCGATTCGCACCAGATCGCTGCCCAGCATCTGCCGTGCGGCGGGGGCGACGGCATATTCGACCCAGCCGGTGAAGCTGCGCGCGAGGCCACAGCGCATCGCCTTGATGTTGGTGACGGGCACGCCAATGTCGATCAACTGCAACGCGCCGATCACCTGACACCCGCCGCCATAATCCCGGTCGGGCAGCGGCGAAAAGCGCACGTCGGCGCGCGACAGGGCGGCGAAACACGCCTGCGTCTCACGGCTGGTCGGCAGGCTCAACGTGACCGGCTTGGCCCCTCGCGGGCGCGGCGGCGGACGGTCTTGCCGACTGCCGAACAGGCAACCGCTCAGCAGCAACAGCAAAGCAAGACTGGCGGCGCGGCGCGGCATGGCCTCCACGATAGCGCGCTCGGCCTAGGCCACAACCCGCTTGACACACCGCTCCCCATCTATAGGGGCGGCGACGGGCCACGCGGTCCCAACGCCGCGCGTGCTCTCTGTGAGGAGAGACTACATGACTGACCTACCCATGCGCCCCGCGCATCTGCCTGCACGTCCCTATTTCTCCAGCGGACCGTGCGCCAAGCCTCCCGGCTGGACCCCCGCCAAACTCGCCACCGAATCGCTGGGGCGCTCGCATCGCTCGAAGATCGGCAAGGCGCGGCTGCAATATTGCATCGATCTGATGCGCGAACTGCTCAAGCTGCCCGACACGCACCGCATCGGCATCGTCCCCGGCTCCGACACCGGCGCGTTCGAAATGGCGATGTGGACAATGCTGGGCGCGAAGCCCGTCACGACGCTCGCGTGGGAAAGCTTCGGCGAAGGCTGGGTCACCGATGCGGTCAAGCAATTGAAGATCGATCCCACCATCGTGCGCGCCGATTATGGCCAGCTGCCCGATCTGGGCGCGGTTGATTGGTCGAACGACGTACTCTTCACCTGGAACGGCACCACCTCAGGTGTCCGCGTACCCAACGCAGACTGGATTCGCGCCGACCGCGAGGGGCTCAGCTTCGCCGACGCGACCAGCGCGGTGTTCGCCTATGACATCGACTGGGCCAAGGTCGACGTCGCGACTTTCTCCTGGCAGAAAGTGCTCGGCGGCGAAGGCGCGCACGGCGTGCTGATCCTCGGACCGCGCGCGGTCGAACGGCTCGAAAGCTACACTCCGGTCTGGCCGCTGCCCAAGGTGTTCCGTCTCGTCTCCAAGGGCAAGCTGACCGAAGGCGTGTTCAAGGGCGAGACGATCAACACCCCCTCGATGCTCGCGGTCGAGGATTGCATCGCCGCACTCGAATGGGCGAAATCGGTCGGCGGCGCGGACGGCCTCATCGCACGCAGCGATGCCAATGCTGCAGCGCTCGACCAGATCGTCGCCGACCGCGATTGGCTTGGCCATCTCGCAGCAGACCCCGCCTCGCGCTCGAGAACGAGCGTCTGCCTGACAGTCGAGGGCGCGGACGAGGCGTTTATCAAGGCGTTCGCCGGACTGCTCGAGAAGGAGCATGCCGCGTATGACGTGGCCGGCTATCGCGACGCCCCGCCGGGGCTACGCATCTGGTGCGGCGCGACCGTTGACACTGCCGATGTGGTCGCGCTCGGGCCGTGGCTCGACTGGGCTTATGCGACCGTGAAGGCGCCCGTCGCCGCCTGATCCCCGTGCTCCGGCGAAGGCCGGAGCGTTGGCCGCCGACAGCATTTCCTATCCAGCGCTCCGGCCTGTGCCGGAGCACGCGCTTTCCCCAAAAGGAACTCCCCATGCCAAAAGTCCTCATTTCCGACAAAATGGACCCCAAAGCCGCCCAGATCTTCCGCGAGCGCGGCGTCGAGGTCGACGAGATCACCGGCAAGACCCCCGAAGAACTGATCGCGATTATCGGCGACTATGATGGCCTCGCGATTCGCAGCTCGACCAAAGTGACCAAGGCGATCCTCGCGGCTGCGACCAATTTGAAGGTCATCGGCCGCGCCGGGATCGGCGTCGACAATGTCGATATCCCCGCCGCCTCGGCGCAGGGCGTGGTCGTCATGAACACGCCGTTCGGCAATTCGATCACCACCGCCGAACACGCGATCGCGTTGATGTTCGCGCTCGCCCGCCAGCTCCCCGAAGCCGACGCCAGCACGCAGGCCGGCAAGTGGGAGAAGAACCGCTTCATGGGGGTCGAGGTGACGAGCAAGACGCTCGGGCTGATCGGCGCGGGCAACATCGGCTCGATCGTTGCTGACCGCGCGCTCGGCCTGCGGATGAAGGTCATCGCATTCGATCCGTTCCTGTCACCCGAACGCGCGGTCGAACTCGGCGTGGAGAAGGTCGAGCTCGACGATCTGCTCGCCCGCGCCGATTTCATCACGCTCCACACACCGCTGACCGACCAGACGCGCAACATTCTGTCGGCCGAGAATCTCGCCAAGACCAAGCAAGGCGTGCGCATCATCAATTGCGCGCGTGGCGGCTTGATCGACGAGGCGGCGCTGAAAGCCGGGCTCGATTCGGGCCATATCGGTGGTGCCGCGCTCGACGTGTTCGTAACCGAGCCGGCCAAGGAATCGCCCCTGTTCGGCACGCCCAATTTCGTCTCGACGCCGCATCTGGGGGCCTCGACCGACGAAGCGCAAGTCAATGTCGCGATTCAGGTCGCCGAACAAATGTCGGATTATCTGGTGTCGGGCGGCATCACCAACGCGCTCAACGTGCCATCGCTCTCCGCCGAGGAAGCGCCGCGCCTGAAGCCCTATATGACGCTCGCCGAAAAGCTCGGCAGCCTGGTCGGGCAGCTCACCACCGGGTCGATCGGTCGCATCTCGATCCATAGCGAAGGTGCCGCCGCCGAGCTCAATCAGAAACCGATGGTATCCGCCGTGCTCGCCGGGTTCCTGCGCACGCAGACCGACACGGTGAACATGGTCAATGCGCCCTTGCTCGCCAAGGAGCGCGGCATGGAAGTCCGCGAAGTCCGGACCGAGCGCGAGGGCGATTACCACACGCTGCTGCGCGTTTCGGTCAAGACCGATGCAGGCGAGCGTTCGGTTGCGGGCACGTTGTTCGGCGACGCGGCACCGCGCCTGGTCGAGCTGTTCGGGGTTAAGATCGAGGCCGATCTGGCCGGACACATGCTGTACGTCGTCAATGAGGATGCGCCCGGCTTCATCGGTCGGCTCGGCTCGCTCTTGGGCGAGCAAGGCGTCAACATCGGGACCTTCCACCTCGGCCGCCGCTCGGCCGGGGGCGAAGCGGTGCTGCTGCTCTCGGTCGATGATGCGGTCACGCCCGAGCTCCTCGCCAAGGTCCGCGCGCTGGCCGGCGTGAAGACCGTGATGGGCTTGGCGTTCTGATCCTTATGCCCAAGCGCGATTGCGGCTTTCGTCGCAATCGCGCTTGGGGCAAAGCGCCGCCATGACCACCGCCCTCCTCCCGACCGGTTTCCGCGACCGGCTCCCGCCCTTCGCCGATGCCGCCGCGCGGCTAGAGCAAGCCGTGCTCGGCACCGCCTATGCGCATGGCTATGAACGCGCCGACCCGGCGCTTGCCGAATTCGAGGCTGGGCTCGCCGGACGCCTGAAAGCGGCGCGGGCGCAGGATGCGGTGCGCTTCGTCGATCCGGTCAGTCAGGCGACGCTGGCAATCCGCCCCGACATGACCGCACAGATCGGTCGCATCGCCGCGACGCGCATGGCGCACCACCCGCGTCCGGTGCGGCTGTCGTACGCCGGGCCCGTGCTGAAACTCCGCGCCTCGCAACTCTCGCCCGAACGCGAGATGCGCCAGATCGGGTGCGAGCTGATCGGGCTCGACACGGTTGCCGCTGCGCGTGAGATCGTCGAGGTCGTTGTGGCGGCGCTGACCGCGGCAGGCGTTGCCGACGTGTCGATCGACTTCACCTTACCCGATTTGATCGACGTGCTGGCCAGCGGCCCCTTCCCCGTCGACCCGGCGCGAATCGGTACCTTGCGCGATCGGCTCGACGCGAAGGATGCGGGCGGCGTCGCCGCGATTGCCCCCGCCTATCTCCCGCTGATTGCTGCGGCTGGCCCGTTCTTCGAGGCACACGATCGGCTGTGTGCGTTCGACGCGGGCGGCGCGCTCACCTCGCGGCTCGATGCACTGTGGCAAATCGCCGACGGGCTAAAGGGCCGCGTCGCACTCACCCTCGATCCGACCGAGCGGCACGGTTTCGAATATCAAAGCTGGCTCGGCTTCTCGATCTTTGCCGGAGGTTTACGCGGTGAGATCGGGCGCGGCGGCACCTATACGATCCTGCACGAGGACGGCGCGGAGGAAGCCGCCGTCGGCTTCTCGCTCTACGCCGACGCGATCGTCGCGGCGGGCCTCGCCGACACCGACCGCCGCCGCCTGTTCGTGCCGCTCGGCACCGATCCGGCACTCGCGGCGCGGATGCGGGGCGAGGGCTGGGTCACCGTCGTGGCGCTGGAGGCGGGGGATACGCCCGAGGCGCAGCTGTGCACGCATGTGCTAGTGGAGGGGGAACCCCGCGCGCTTTAATGCTTCGGCACGACCTTCAGATCGTGGCTGATGTACAGCAACACCTCGGTCGGGCCGGTCAACACCCATTGCACCGGACGCGCGAGATCGCTCACCTCCACCGCATAATCCGGGCCGAATTGCTTGGCCGCAGCCGTCGCATCGGCTGCGATCGCCGCAAGGATTAGGGCGCGATACTGGGTCGGATCGACGATCGACACGCCGGGTTCGCCCTCGGCTTCTACCACCGCGCGGCCGACGCGCGGGGCCGCCTTAATGAAGCTGTTGAGCCGATCGATCGCCGCGAGCGCGTTGCCGTCACTCAAGGGCGTCTTGATCAGAAAACCGACTTTCTGCGAATCGTCGCGATTGTCATCCTCCTCGAGTTTCAGCTTGTCGGCATAATTGGCAAGCGTCAGCGGCTGAATAATGCCGTCGCCATAGGCGACCTGCACGCCACGCTTCTCGCCGAGCTGTATTACACCGCGTACCGTATCCAGGATTTCCTTGCGCCGCGCGTCCTTGTCGCGCGCGTCGCCATAGACGGTGACGCGCTGCACCGCGAAATCGGCACGGCGACGGATACCGATGCCTGCGGTTTGAGCCGCTGCCTCTTGGCGGCGCTGGGCTGTAACCACGATCTCGTCCTGCGCGAAGGCCGGGAGCGGCAGCAGCGCCGTCATACCGCAGATCGCTATCGCCGCTGTCCGCCACATCGCCTGCATCCTCCCATTTTCGGGATAGCATCGTCGAACCGGTAGCGGAGTCAAGCGCCGCTACCGTGCGAAGCGGCGCTTCAAATAGGCATCGACCAAGCCCGTCGCCGGATAATCGTCCTCGCCGAGCTTGCGGTTGATTTCCATGTGGCCGCGCAAACCCTTGCCTGCGACCGCCTTCACCTCGACGGGCGTTCCAGCGGCGCGCAACGCCGTACCCAGCGCGGTCGATTGTACCGTGGCGTCATCGCGCGCGACGTGCAGAATCAGGAAATCCGGGGCATTGGGCGCGGCCGTTTGAAAGGTCGGCGACAGCGCCTTTTGCCGTGCGACATCACGGCCGAACGCCTGGACATAAGTGTCTTGCATGAAAGTCCCCCGGTCGGCGATCTGGCGCGGCACGTCATACGCTGCCCCGTCAAGAAGGATCACGCCGCGCACTGCGTCTGGTTTCATCCCGGCCTTGGCAAAATAGCGCGGATCGGTGCCGACCAAAGCCGCCAGATGCGCGCCAGCGCTATGCCCCATCAACACGATGCGCGACGCGTCCACGCCGAGCTTTGTGGCCTCGGCGCGTAACGTCGCGACCGCATCAGCGACATCCTGCGCCTGTTGCTCGACACTCGCTGCGGGCACGAGCCGATAGTTGACCGACGCGAAGGCATAGCCCGCCGCGAGATAATGCGAGACCTTCGCCGTACCTGTGGCGTTCGATTTATCCCCGCGCTTCCACCCGCCGCCATGGACGAAAATCACCAACGGCGCATCCGGACCCTTCGCACGCCAAAAATCGAGGTGCTGAAGTGGATCGGCACCATAAGCGATGTCGCTCTTGCCCGGCACGGGGGCTTCCTGCGACCGTCCCTCCATGCGCTGCGCCATGCGTTGCACGATCCGTTCGCGCAGGGTCTGGCCAGCCTCGGCGGAGGTGAAGGCGATAGCGGCGGCGAGCACGGGCAACAGCAAGCGGATCATAAAGGCGCCTCTCAGTCGTAACGCCGTCAGCTATCGCGGCGCGCGAAACCGGGTCAATCGATCAAGTGTAACAGATTGTAGGGCTGGACGCTTGCGCCCGTGCTTCCTAGGGAAAGGCCGATTTCCGGCATCCCCTGAAAGGTGCAAATTTGGCCAACGTAGCAGTGATCGGTGCCCAATGGGGCGATGAGGGGAAGGGCAAGATCGTCGACTGGCTCGCCGAACGCGCCGATGTCGTCGTGCGCTTTCAGGGCGGGCATAATGCCGGGCATACGCTCGTCGTTGGCGAGAAGGTCTATAAGCTCTCTTTGCTCCCCTCAGGCATCGTGCGCGGGACGCCGTCGGTGATCGGCAATGGCGTGGTGCTCGATCCGTGGGCGCTGAAGGCCGAGGTCGAGAAATTGCGCGGGCAAGGCGTGACGATTACGCCCGATACGTTGATGGTGTCCGACACGTGCGCGCTGATCCTGCCGTTCCACCGCGATCTCGATGCGTTGCGCGAGGATGCGAGTGGTGCTGGCAAGATCGGCACGACCAGGCGCGGCATTGGCCCGGCCTATGAGGATAAGGTCGGCCGTCGCGCGATCCGCGTGTGCGACCTCGCGCATCTCGATGCGCTGGGCGCGCAGCTTGACCGGCTGACCGCGCATCATGATGCACTGCGCGCCGGGTTCGGCGAGCCGCCGGTCGATCGCGCGGCGCTGCTCGCGGAACTTCGCGAGATCGCGCCGTTCGTATTGCCCTTTGCAAAGCCGACGTGGCGCGATCTCAACGCCATGCGCGCACGCGGTCGGCGGATTTTGTTCGAGGGTGCGCAGGGCGTGCTGCTCGATGTCGATCACGGGACCTACCCGTTCGTCACCTCGTCAAACACCATTTCGGGCACCGCCGCGGGAGGATCGGGCCTTGGGCCGAGCGCGGTCGGTTTCGTGCTGGGCATCGCCAAGGCGTATACGACGCGCGTCGGCTCGGGGCCGTTCCCGACCGAATTGGAAGATGCGACCGGCGAGCGGCTGGGCGAGCGCGGGCATGAATTCGGCACCGTCACCGGGCGCAAGCGGCGCTGCGGCTGGTTCGACGCAGTGCTGGTGCGGCAATCGGCGGCGGTCGGCGGGATCACCGGCATTGCGCTGACCAAGATCGACGTGCTCGACGGGTTCGACGAAGTGCGGATCTGCACCGGCTACACTCTACGAGGCGAGACGCTCGATTATTTCCCCGCCCACGCCGCCGATCAGGCCGAGGTCGTGCCCGTCTATGAAACCATGCCCGGCTGGCAGGAAACGACGGCAGGCGCGCGCAGCTGGGCCGATCTGCCCGCGCAGGCGATCAAATATATCCGTCGGATCGAAGAGCTGATCCGCTGCCCGGTCGCTCTGGTATCGACCAGCCCCGAGCGCGAAGACACAATCCTGGTGCGCGATCCCTTCGCCGATTGATCAGCCAATTTGCCCGCGATGCCGCAGCTTATGATCGGCCAGGACTAACGCGACCATCGCCGCAACCACGGGCGCGCCGCGAATGCCGACGCATGGATCGTGACGGCCCTTGGTCAGGATCTCGGTCGCGGCCCCATCCCGGTCGATCGTTTCGACCGGAGTCAGGATCGATGAGGTCGGTTTAAACGCGACCCGCAGCGTAATCGGCTGCCCGGTCGCGATCCCGCCTGCAATACCTCCGGCATGGTTGGCGAGGAATTCGGGGCCGTCCGCGCCGGGCCGCATTGCGTCGGCATTCTCCTCGCCGCGCAAGGTCGCCGCGCCGAAGCCGTCGCCAATCTCGACGCCTTTCACCGCATTGATCCCCATGCACGCCGCCGCCAGATCGGCATCGAGCTTGGCATAGAGCGGCGCGCCCCATCCAGCTGGGACGCCGGTGGCGGAGCAGCCGATCACTGCCCCTAGCGAAGACCCCGCCTTGCGCGCCGCATCGACCAGTCCCTCCCACCGCGCGGCGGCGGCGGGGTCCGGGCAGAAAAAGGGGTTCCGGTCGATTTCGGCGACATCGAAATTGGCGGGATCGATCGCATCGCCGCCGATCGCCTCGACCCACGCCGTGATCGTCACCTCGGGGATCACCAGCCGCGCCACCGCGCCCGCCGCGACGCGCGACGCCGTCTCGCGCGCCGAGGACCGCCCGCCGCCGCGATAATCGCGGAAGCCATATTTGGCGTCGTACGCGTAATCGGCGTGACCGGGGCGATAGGCTTTGGCGACTGCCGAATAGTCTTTGGAACGCTGATCGACATTCTCGATCATCAGGCTGATCGGCGTGCCGGTAGTCTTGCCTTCGAATACGCCCGACAAGATGCGCACCGCATCGGGCTCCTGCCGCTGCGTGGTAAAACGCGAGGTGCCGGGGCGGCGCTGATCGAGGAAAGGCTGGATATCCGCCTCGCCGATCGCGATACCCGGCGGACACCCGTCCACCACCGCGCCGATCGCAGGTCCGTGCGATTCGCCCCAGGTGGTGAAGCGGAAGAGGTGGCCGAAGGTGTTGAAGCTCATAATCTCCTCTCCCCATGGGGGAGAGGAAGGGGCCCGCCCGGCGCAGCCGGGTGGGAAGGTGAGGGTCCGAATGCGGAGCGAATGACCTGCGTCAGCCCCTCTACATTTTGCATCACGTCAGCATTGGAAAACCGCAGCACACGATAGCCTTCTCGTTCTAGAAAAGCGGTACGACGCGCGTCGCGCTCTTCATCGCCAACATGCGTTTCGCCGTCAATTTCGACCACGATCCTCGCCGCCTGGCAGACGAAGTCTGCAAAGAACGGCCCCAGCCGTTGCTGGCGGCGGAATTTGTGGCCGTCAAGCGCGCCGCCACGGAGCACCGACCAGAGCTTGATTTCGGCTGGCGTCGAATTCCGCCGCAAATCGCGTGCCCGGTCGATCGTCCCATCGCCGACCGTGTAGCGCGATTTTGCCACTGCCCCTCACCCTTCCCACGCCTTCGGCGCGGGCCCCTTCCCTCTCCCCCGTGGGGAGAGGGAGCTAGACCAGCGCAATATCCGGCGCGTCCTCGGCCTTCATGCCGATCACGTGATAGCCTGCGTCCACATGATGCGTTTCCCCGGTCACGCCACTCGACAGATCGCTCAGCAAATACAGCCCCGCCCCGCCGACATCCTCGATCGTTACATTGCGCTTGAGCGGCGAATTGAGCTCGTTCCACTTCAGGATCAGGCGGAAATCGCCGATGCCGCTGGCCGCCAGCGTCTTGATCGGCCCGGCCGAGATCGCGTTGACGCGGATCTTGTCGCGGCCGAGATCGACCGCGAGATATTGCACGCTCGTCTCCAGCGCGGCCTTCGCCACGCCCATCACGTTATAATGCGGGATGACCTTTTCGGCACCATAATAGCTGAGTGTGAGCAGTGATCCGCCATTGGGCATCATCGCGGCGGCGCGCTTGCACACCGCGACGAACGAATAGACCGAGATGTTCATCGTCATCAGGAAATTGTCGAGGCTGGTGTCGACATAACCGCCGCGCAGCTCATTCTTGTCGGAAAAGCCGATCGCGTGGACGACGAAATCGATCGTCGGCCATTCCTTCGCCAAGGCCTCGAACGTCGCATCGAGCGCGGCCATGTCCGACACATCGCAATCGAACAGGCGGGCGACGCCCAATTGCTCGGCGAGTGGGCGCACGCGCTTTTCCATCGCCTCACCCTGATAGCTGAAGGCCAGCTCGGCCCCCGCTTCGCTGAGCTTCTTGGCAATGCCCCAGGCGAGCGAGCGATCGTTTGCGAGGCCCATGATCAGCCCGCGTTTGCCTGCCATCAATTCCGTCACGCCGTCCCCGCCTCTTGAAGTTCCTGCGCGGTCTCTACGCCCGGTTCGGGGGGTTCCGCCAGTGCTGCGTTCAAATGCGCACCAAAGACGATGCCCAGACCCACCAGAAAGAAGAAAATCAGCGCCACGATCACCCCGGCCAGACTGCCATAGGTCAGGCTGTAATCCGACAGGCGCGACAGGATGATGGGCAAGAGGGCGGTGATCGACACCCACCACGCGCTGGTGAACAGTGCACCCGGCCATTTAGGGCATTTGCTCAACCGATATTTCGACGGCGTGACCGAAAAGAACAGCATATACAAGGCAATGAACATGACCAGCCCCGGAATGATCCGCGAGAGGCCGATCCAGCCAGCCACGTCCGCGGCGAAGGGCAACAGCGCATAGATGAAACGCTCGGCTGCGGTCAGCACGCCCTGCACCAGGAAGGACAGCAAGGCGATCACGACCGACACGATGATGACGAGCATCGAGCTCAACCGGTAATGCCAGAACGGCTTGCTCGATTTGACGCCATACGCGCGGCGGAAAATGTCGCGGATCGTCTCGACGAAGCTGGCGACCGACCATAAGGCGACGAGCCCGCCGATCCACAGCAACGATCCGGTGCGCGCCGCCAGCACGTCGTGAACCGGCTTTTCGAGCAGATCGCCGACATTCGGCGGGAGCACCTGCAGGAACGTCGCGAGCGTGCGCTGCGCCTCGGTGCCCTGTCCGAGCAAGGAGGCAATCGCCGCCGCCAGGATGAAGAACGGAAACACCGTCAGCAAAGCGAGATAGGCAAGGTTCCCGGCATGGATGAACCCGTCCGAGAACACCCCGATGATGACGCGGCGCAACACCTGCCACGCCCGCGTCGCCAAGCGTGCAGCGGGGGGTACGTCGTCGGGCGCTATCCCCGCTTCGGCATGCGCGGCGCGCTCTTCGGGCGATACGGGAGAGATATCGCTCATCGATACAGGCTCCTTGCGGGCGTCAGACGCCCAGCCCGCCGCGCGGGTTCCGCAAGTCCTTGTCTTTCCACGCCGTCACGAATTCAATCAGCGCATCGTCATCGACCGGCAAATCGACCATCAGCGTTACGAGCTGATCACCGCGTGTCCCGTCCTTGCGGTGGAAGCCGCGCCCGCGCAGCCGCAGCACCTTGCCCGAGGTGGAGCCCTTGGGCACCGTCAGCATCACCGCGCCCTCGGGCGTCGGCACGCGCACGCTTGCGCCGAGCACGGCTTCGGACAGGCTGATCGGCAAATCGAGCCGGACATCGTCGCCCGCACGCTCGAAGAAGCGGTGCGGCAGGACGGTGAGCGTCACGATGCCGTCGCCATTCCCGCCCGGCCCCGGCTGCCCCTTGCCGGTCAGCCGCATCTGCGCGCCGCTTTCGAGGCCTGCGGGAAGCTTGAGGTCGATCGTCTTGCCGTCGCCGAGCGTGATCCGCTGCGGTTTTGAGGTGACCGCATCGACGAACGCCACGTCGAGCTTGTAGAGGATGTTGCCGCCCTTTTCGCGCGGCCGCCCGAAGCCGCCCGCGAAACCGCCGCGGCCGCCGCTCGAAAACATATTTTCGAAGATATCGCTGAGATCGGGTCCGTCGGCTTGGAACCCGCCGCCGCCGGGGCCGGGGCGAAAGCCGCCGGGATTGCCACCGCCACCGCCAAACCCGAAGGGCGCCGCCGGATTGCCGTCGCCGTCGATCTCACCCCGGTCGAAACGCGCGCGCTTGTCCTTGTCGGTCAGCAGATCATAGGCGTTGGTCACCGCGCTGAAGCGGTCGCTCGCCTTGGGATTGCCCTTATTCTTGTCGGGATGCAGCTCCTTGGCGAGCTTGCGGTACGCCTTCTTGATCTCCGCTTCGGTTGCGGTGCGGGCGACGCCCAATGTCGTATACGGATCGGCCACGTTCTACCCCAATGTCCTGCCCCGCCTATTTGGGGGATCACGCGGCGGAGTGCAACGCGGGGGGTGTGCAATAGGTGTGTTATTTGAGTGATACGCGTAAAGTCACACTTGAGTCGCACCATCGGCGGGTTTTGCGGGTCGGAGAGGCTGCGGTCTGATTGTGATCGGCGAACCGGTCTGGCGTGACGATAGCATAGCCTTGGCTGCGTAGGACAGACGGCCCATTGCGCTCCAAGCGCGGACGTTAGGGGTTATGCTTGAACGTCCAGCTTCGATCCTCACCCGGTTCGCCGTTGATGAAATAGCGAATGTCGTCGATTGCACCTTCGGGCCAGACAACAAGCTCACGATCATTAATGAAATCGATCTGCAGAGTGTCGCCAGTTTCTGGTGCGTCCCACACGAGAGTGAGCTTATCGCCGGTTTCAAGCTCGAAGCACTGCGGCCAAGGCTCAACCGACACATAAATTGGATGGTCCTTGCGGTTGACGAAGCTCTGCTGTGTTTGAGGCATAGCCTGATGTAGTGCCAAGCTAACGCGGCGCCAATGTCCGTGTTCTAATCGCGTCCAGACACTCTACCCCACCACCTCCAGCACCGGCGCGACATCGACGCTCACATCCATCTTCTGCGCGCTGGAACCCAGCACGACCCCGTCGATCGGCGCGATTTCGCCGTAGTCGCGGCCGATCGCCATGACGATATGGTCGCCCGCCATCCAGATGCCGTTGGTCGGATCGACCCCGACCCAGCCGAGCTCGGCCCCGCACCATAGCAAAACCCAGGCGTGCGTCGCGTCCGCCCCGACCAGCCGCGCCTGCCCCGGTGGCGGGATCGTGCGGATATAGCCCGAGGCATAGGCCGCGGGCAGGCCCGCTGCACGCAGGCCCGTTATCATGATCTGCGCAAAATCCTGGCACACGCCGCCGCGTTTCATAAAGGCCTCGTGCGGGGGCGTGTCGACCAACGTTGCGGTGGGATCGAACGCGAAATCGTTCTGGATACGCTGCGCCAGCGCGATCGCGGCGTCGAGCGCGGGGCGATCGGGCTGCAGATCCTGCGCGCACCACTCGGCGATATCGCGGTCGAGCGGGATGAGCGGCGAGGGGAAGAGGTAATTGGCGGGACCGGCGGGCGACGGATCGCGACTGGCGCGCGCGGCGGCGGCGATCTGGCCAAGCGCTGGCGATCCGTTCGACGGCATCGGCACGGGGCGATCGACCGCGATCCGCGACACGCTTTCGATCGTCAGATGCCGCACCGGCTCATCGACCACCATGCGCATGACATTGGCTAGCCCCGCCTCAGCGCGCGCCGGGGAGACTCGGCCCGAGGGCGAGATGGTGAGGCGGTAATCGAGCAAATCCTGCCCCGACCAGTGGATCGGCTTCAGGCGGAGGTTGCAGCGCGCGAACTTGACGTTGGCGCCATAATCGAAGCGGGTGATGTGGCGGATTTCGTAGATCATCTATTGCCTCCCCTCCCTGGAAGAGCATCAGGTGAACAGCGCCCCGCGCTGTTCAGGGCATGCTGGGAGCATGCCCGACCTGATGCTGGGTAGGGGGTGGGTTGGTTTGGGGAGAGGACGGCGCTCCCACTCAAGCCGACGCGGGAATAAATCCCGCGTCGTCGAACGTCGCCTGCGCGACGCCGGCCGGCCTTGCGCGAGTCATGGCGCGGCGCGCGCCAAGCCGCGCTGCGGCTCATGCCAAAACCATCCCACCAGCCCGCAATGGCTCGGCACCCTGCAGGAAATACCGCCGCGCAATCGCTTCCGACAATTGAAACAGCCGCCGCTCGACATCGCCGAGGACGTCCGCATCAAGCGCCGCCGCCGTCGCGGTCGAGACGATCGCGTTCAACACCGTGCCCTGCGCCTGTTGCGGCTCCTCCATCCCGTC
>JBBQLB010000029.1:0-34621 GCA_038327465.1 Sphingomonadales bacterium
ATCGATGCCGCGCGCGCGGTATGCCGCGGTCGAGATCGACTGGAAGACGCCGTTCAGGCAACCGCCGGCCGATCCGCCGGTAACGCCGGGATTGCCGAAGGTGCAGCCGCTGAACTGCTGCCCGAAGGTATCGCGCTGTTCGATGAAGCTGGCGGGCAAGTTCGAAATACCGTTGCGCAGCTGCCGCCCGAAGGTATCGACGCTGTCATACACGCCGATTTGGACGCCAAGCGCGCGCGATGCGGCATAGCTGAACGATCCGCTATAGGTCATGCCGCCATAACGCCGCCCGGCGCGCGCCTGCAGCGTGGTCCGCCCCGACGGCCGCCAGATTACCCCGGCGTCGTAGATGATCCCGTCGGTCTGATAGGCGATGCGCTGCGGCGAGGCCGGATCGGTGACGAAGCGACCGCGCGCGTCGGTCACGGGCGCGCCCGTGCCGTCCTTCAGCACGTCCTTCTGGGTGATCGTGATCTTTTCGTAACCGCCCCCGGCCGTCAGTGCGAGCGTTGGCAACACCGGCAGGACGAGATCGCCACGCGCGAGTTTGCTTTCATATTTCTGATCGAGTTGACCCGCAGTGCCGCGTTCATAGGCCGCAGACACGTTGACGCCGACCGGCAGGATTGTTCCCGCCTTCACGCCTGCACTGACATTGACGACGTGGCTTTGCGACGTGTCGAATGCGTCGAGCCTCGGGCTGCCGGCGGGCACGTCGGTCGCGCCGGGTGCCTCGACCTTGGTGAAGCCATAGCGATAGCTGGCCGCGACGCCGACCGGGCCGACATGGCTGGCGAAACTGGGGCCGGCATAGGCCGAATAGACCTGGCTGATATTGTCGACATTGCCCGCCAGCGTGCCGGGTGCCGCACCGCGAATGTCCGAGCGGACGCGTGTCGCGATCGCACCGCCTTCGAGCGTGAAGCCAGGTGCGACGGTGAAGCTGGCGCGCGCAAGGCCGCTATGCACATCGTCATCGCCGACCTTCTTGCTGTACGAGAAGCGCCGTTCGTAGCGATAGCTCACTTGCACCTGCGTGCGACGCGTCTCGACCGAGGCACTGATCCCGGCGGCGACGGTCGAATAGGTCAGCACGTCATCGGTCTTGAGGTCGGCGGTTACGACCTGGCCGATTTCGATATAGGGCGCGATCGACGTCTTACGCTTCTGCGCTTGTGCGTGCGCGGGCGCACCCACGAGCAGGGCGACCAACCCAGCGCCAAGGACGGTCGATACAGCTGCGATTGGGCGCATCATGTCGCGTCCTCCTCCTGCGTGTAATACGTGCCGAAGCGGCGACCGCCGGGCGCGAAGGCGACGGCGTTGAGAACCAGCTGCACATGCTCGCAGCCATCGAGCAACGCGACCGCTTCGCACAGATCGCTCTCCCCGGTGCGGTCGGCGCGGACGACGAGCATCACTTGCCCGGCATAATTGGCGAGCACCGAAGCGGGCGAGGCGGCGAGCACCGGCGGTGAATCGAAGATCAGGATCCGCGCCGGGTCAGCGGCAAGCAGTTGCGCGATCAGTTCGCCCGTCCGCGCGCTGGCGACCAATTCGGTATCCGCATTGGACTTGGTGCCACAGGGCAGGACGCTCAACTGCGGAATGTCGGTGCGTACGACGCAGCGTTCGACATCGACCTTCGGATCGGCGAGCGCATCGAGCAGGCCAGGGCCATCGGGCAGACCAAGCCGCGCCATCACGTCGGGCTTGGCAAAATCAGCGTCGATCAGCAGCACCTCGACATCGCGCTCGGCGGCAAGCGAAATGGCGAGGTTGACCGCGCAGAACGTCTTGCCGTCATTGGGTTGCGCCGAACAGACGAGGATCGTGCGCGACAGAGCGGCATCGCTGCGCCGCACTGTGCGCGCGGTGGTGAGCAATTGCCGCTTCACCAGCCGGAATTCCTCGGTCAGCGCGTCGATTGCGGCACCCGGCACGAGCAGGCCACGTTCGGCCAGCAGCGCGCGGTCGATCGCCGCCACGCCGCCGCGCGGCGCTAGCTTTGCAACGGGGGTGATCGGCAACGGTTGCGCGACCGGCAGCTCCACCGGCTGCGGCTCCACCGGAACGCCCCGCGCGCGGGCATGTTCGGCGAAATCATAGACTTCGGCGGCGCGTTCGAGCAGCGAAGCCTTTACTTTGCGGGGTGCCGTGTCGCTCATGCCGCCAAACCCCGCTGGAGCATCTCAACCCCAAGCAAGGCGATATACGCCACGCCCAGCGCAGCGGCCCCGCCCCCGTAATACAGCAACAACCGCCGCCGCGTCGCGACCTGCGCCTTAGTGACCATTTCGCCGATCGAGCCGATCACCGGCATGCCCGTCGCCTTTTCCAGCCGGGCGGCGGTCGCGAAGGTGGTCTTCACCTGCCCCAGCGCGAACGCCACCGCTACCCCCGCCGCAAGCCCGGCGATCAGCACGCCGGTCAGCAGCAACGGACGATTGGGCGCGGCCGGCACACGTGGCGCGGTCGGCGGATCGATCACGCTGAACTTGATCGAATCGGTCTGGCTTTGCGCCTGGCCGCGCAGCTTGATCGCCTCGCGGTCGCCGAGCAGCTTGGCGTAGCCGTCCTTGAGCACCTGATAATCATTCTCGATCTGCGATTGCTCGGCAGCGACTTGCGGGTTGCCCGCCAGCTTAGCGGTGATCGTATCGAGATCGCCCTGCAATTGCGCTTTGCGCGCCATTAGCGAGGCGACTTGCGCCTGTTTGTCGCCCTGCAGCGAGCGCAGCGAAATATAAGCGGGATTGGTCGATCCACCGCCCGCACCGCCGACCAGCGGCTCATTACGCGCCGCCGCTTGGGCGGATGCCATTTGGCTGCGCAACGCGATCACGTCGGGGTGGCTTTCGGTATAGCCCCTGGCGCGCGCGTCGGCGAGCTGGCCCTGAATTGCATTCAGCCGCGCGCGCGCCGGTCCGGCGCTGACGCCGCCCGCTGCGCCCGCAATGTTGGCTGGAGTCCCCGCCATCTGGCCATTGATCGCGGCGAGGCCCGATTGTGCAGCGGCAAGATCGCTATCGACTTGCGCCATAGCGGAGCGCGCCGCGCCCATCCGGTCGGTGAGCGAGCCTGTGCCCGGCAAGCTGCCGAGATAGCGATTCTGGAAATCGGTGCGCTTGGCATCGGCATCGGCAAGTTGCTTCTGCCGCTCCTCCAATTGCGCATCGAGAAATTTCAGGCTGGTGCTCGTCTCGTCGCGATCGCCCGACAGATTCTGTTCGACGAACAGGTCGATCAGCTTCTGCACGATTTGCCGCGTGACCTTCGGGCTCGATCCGGTGGCGACGATCGAAAACAGATTGTCCTGCTCGGCAGTGATCTTGATCGCCTTGGACAGACCGGCAACGCGGTCCGCGACGTCGCGATCGGTCTTGACCGTGTTGGCGAGAGCGGTGCCGCGCACGACCTTTTCGAGGCTCATCGCCGAGGTCAGCGTCTGGCGGATTGTATCGACCTCGCGCTGTTGATCAGCGGCGCTGATGCCGACCGCATTTGGCAGGATCGTGTTCATCTGCACGAACACACGCGCGCGCGATTCGTAACTATTCGGGATTTGCGCGACCGCCGCCCAGCCGAGCAATGCGACGCCCCACGCGACCGCAAGCGCGATCCAGCGGCGCGTCCAGACCATGTGCAGCGCAATCCGCAGTTCGTCGTAAAGGCCGTTCATCCCCCTGCGCGCTCCCTAGAACATGCTCTCGGGGATGATGATCACGTCGCCGGGTTCGAGCCGGACGTTCGCACGGCTGTCGCCATCCTTGAGCAGGGTCGACAGCTTGATGGTGTATTCGACCTGCTTGCCGGTGCTGCGATCATAGCGGACAAGCTTCGCGCGGTTGCCCGCGGCATATTCGCTCAAGCCGCCGACCGCGATCATCGCGTCGAGCAGCGTCATATTGGCGCGATACGGGATCGACGCGGGTTTGGCGGTCGCACCGATAATGCGGACCTGCTGGCTGAAGGTGCCCGAGAAATTCTCGACGATGACCGAGACGAGCGGGTCCTTGATATATTCGCCAAGCGCAATCTTCATGTCGTCGGCGAGCATCCGCGGCGTCTTGCCGACGGCGGGCATGTCGCTGATCAGCGGCGTGGTGATGCGACCGTCGGGGCGGACCTGTACCTTGGTCGACAATTCGGGGTTGCGCCACACGAAGATGTTGAGCTGATCGAGCGGGCCGATGATATATTCCTCGCCCGGCTGTTCCTGGCTCGCGACAAAGGCGGCAGCGGGGAGTTCGGGATTGCCCGCGCCGACACAGCCGGTGAGCGCCATCGCGCCGACGCCAGCCACCAGCATCCCACGGAAAGACTTAGGAAAACGCGCCATGCAAACCTCCTGCCGTGCGGTTCCGCCGATGCATCACGTCTGATGCATCCGGGCAGGGTCACGGCTATCGTGCCGATATGCCGCGCGAGAGGTAAAGATTGCGTTAGGAATGGTGGGTTTAGAGGCCCGTTTGGCCCACCAGAAGCTCGTGCGGGGCGGGGTGGCCGAGGAAGCCGGTGGGGCTTGCGCTCAGACCATAAGCGCCGGCCATGAACACTGCGACAAGATCGCCGACCGCAGCGATTGGCAGCGTGACGCGGTCGGCGAGGCGGTCGAGCGGGGTGCACAGCGGCCCGACCACGCTGACGGACTCGGTGGGTGCATTGGGCGCGGCGGACGCGATGGCGACGGGGTAGTTGCGCTTGACCACCGTGCCGAGATTGCCGCTCGCCGCGAGTTGGTGGTTCATGCCGCCATCGGTGACGAGGAAGGTCTCACCCCGGCTTTCCTTCCGATCGACGATGCGGGTCAGATACACGCCGGATTCGCCGACCAGCCAGCGGCCGAGTTCGATCGCATAGCCGCCGCCTGAGCGAGTCAGCGGCGATTGCTCGATCGTTTCGCCGAGCGCGTGGCCGATCGCCATGACGTCAATCGGTCGCTCGCCCGGGAAATAGGGGATACCGAAGCCGCCGCCGAGATTGGTAAGCAGTGGGGTCGCCCCGACCTGATCCGCTAGCCGCTCGGCGAGCGCGAGCGCGCCGGTCAGCGCGTCGATCAGCGCGGCTGTGTCGAGCGATTGCGATCCGGCGAAAATGTGGAGACCCTGCCAGTCCGCGCCTGCGTCGAGGATCCGCCCGATCAGCGTTGCGGCACGGTCGGCATCGACCCCGAACGGCGTCGCGCGGCCGCCCATCCGCATGCCGGAACCGCGCAGTTCGAAATCGGGATTGACCCGCACCGCGACGCGGGGGAGTTCGCCGATCTTATCGGCGAGCGCGAGCGCGCGGTTCCATTCGCCTTCGGATTCGAGGTTGATCGTTGCGCCCGCCAGGATCGCCGCCGCAAGTTCATCGTCGCGCTTGCCGGGGCCAGCGAAACTGATCGCTTCCGCCGGTTTTCGCCCGAGCGCAATCGCCAGCTCGCCGCCCGACGCCACGTCCAGCCCGTCGACCAGCGGTGCGATCGCATCGAGCAACGGCGCGAAGGGGTTGGCCTTGATCGCGTAGTGCAGCTTTACGCGGGGCGACATCGCCGCGCGGAATTGTGCGATGTGCGCCGCGACCACAGCGAAATCATAGACGAACAACGGCGTATCGCCCGCGACGGTGGCCCAATGCTCGGCGGTCTCGCCTGCGATCAGGAGCGGCGCGTGCGCGAATTCGGCGGGGATCGTGCCCATCGGCTTCATGACGTCAAACCGCCAAATTCGACCCTCCCCGGCGTAGGCCGGGGCCCAGTCGCGCAAAAGTGGTAACAGAGTGCTGCCGCCGAAAACGCACCGCTCGCAACTGGGCCCCGGCCTGCGCCGGGGAACGCAAGAAAGGGCGCGGTCATGCAATAACCTCCGCCTTGAGCGCCGCGCGGTCAAGCTTGCCATTGGCATTGCGCGGCAATTCGGCGCGCCATTCATAGCGCGACGGTTGCTGAAAACTCGGCAAATCGCGCCGGAGCCGCGCGCGTAAATCGGTCTCACGCGCGCCATCGCCACGCGCGACCACGACGATCGCCTGCCCGAGCCGCGCGTCGGGCACGCCGATCGCCACCGCCTCCGCCGTCTCGCCGCCCGCGACGACGGCTTCTTCTATTTCGGTCGGGCTGATGCGATTGCCCGCGCTCTTGATCATCTCATCGTCGCGCCCGACGAAGCGGAACAGGCCTTCCCCATCCATCGTAACCGTATCGCCCGACCATACCGCCATGCCGCCGGACTTGGCCCAAGCGGGTGCAGGCCGGAACCGTTGCGCCGACCGCTCCGGATCGCGCCAATAGCCGTGCGCGACGAGCGGCCCGGCATGGACCAATTCCCCCGCCTCGCCGACCGCCGCTTGCGATCCATCGGGGCGCACGACCATCACCTCGGCAAACGGGATCGCGAGACCCATCGACTCCGGGTGCTTGGCGACCAGTTCAGGCGGAAGATAGGTCGAACGGAAGGCTTCGGTCAGGCCATACATCGGGTAGAGATCGGCGTGCGGAAAGCGCTGGCGCAATCCAACGACCAATGGCGCGGTCAGCGTTCCGCCCGAATTAGTGATCCTTTTCAAATATGATGTAGCCGCTTCCGACCATTCACTCTCAAGCAATTGCACCCATAGAGGCGGCACGCCCGCGAGCGTCGTCGGCTGGAGGCGCTCGACCGCCTTCACGACATCGCGTGGCGTGAGGTAATCCAGCGGCGCATAACTGGCGCCCGCCGCCCAGGTCGAGAAGAGCTGGTTCTGGCCGTAATCGAAACTGAGCGGCAGCACGCCGAGCACGCGATCAGCGGGCGTCAGGTTCAGATAGTGCGCCACCGAAATCGCACCGAGCCAGAGATTGGCGTGGCTCAGCATCACGCCTTTGGGCCGCCCGGTCGAGCCCGATGTGTAAAGGATCGCGGCGAGCGTGTCGGGGTCGGCAGCGGACGGCGGCAGCGCGTCGGCGCTCTCGACCTCGCCCTCATCGACCACCGCGCAGCCGCTCGGGACATCACCCGGCTCCAAGGATTCTACCCGACCGGCCTGCGTCACCAAAGCCGCCGCGCCGCTATCGGACAGGATATGCGCGACCTGCGCGCGCTTTAGCATCGGGTTGATCGGCACGTGCACTAGCCCCGCACGCGGCGCGGCCATTGGCAGCACGCAGGCCAGCCGGGTCTTGGGCAGCCAGCTCGCCACGCGCGCGCCGGGGGCATACCCCTGCCCCGCCAGCCATGCCGCCACTTGGCCGACCAGCCGCTCAAGCCCGGCGAAATCGAGGGTGCCCGCGCGATCGATCAGCGCAACCGCGTCCACCGCCCCACGCGACGGCAGCGTATCGATCGGATGAGGATATGGGTCGAGCGCGATCATCGCACCCCTGATAGCCGCGACCTACCGCCCATGAACAGGCCGCTCTTGGCATCTCCTGCCCCAGTCTCTATCGCAGCGCACCATATGATAGCGAAAACGGGGCTCGCCTTGCTGCCTGACGATTACGACCAGATCGATTCCACCGTGCGCGCGGTGTTGCGCGACGTGCTTGGCTTGAGCGAGGCGCGCGCCGCCGCTTTCCGATCCGAGACGCCGCTGTTCGGGGCCTTGCCCGAGCTCGATTCGATGGCGGTGGCGGGATTGCTGACCGAAATCGAGGAGCGGCTCGGCATCCTGATCGAGGATGACGAGGTCGATGGCGAGATGCTTGAGACCTTCGGATCGCTGGTCCGCTTTGCTGCGTCGAAGGCCCCCCGCTGAGGATCGACCATTATGACTGGAGCGGCGGCCGCGAGGCGATGCTCCGGTTCGGGCCTGCGACCGGCCCGGTGGTGGTCGTCGCGCTGCCGCTGTTCGAAGAAGCCAATCGCACGCGCGCCTTCGCGGTGACGATCTGCCGTGCGCTCGCCAAACGCGGCGTGGCGAGCGTGCTGCCGGATTTGCCGGGACAGGGGGAGAGTCTGTTGCCTGTCGCAGAGACTGGCCTTGCTTTGATGCGCCCGCACTTCAAGGCGGTAGCGTCAAAGATGTTCCATGAAGGGTATCGTCCTTTCGCGGTGTCGATTCGAAGCGGCATGCTGTTAGACGCTGAAGCGCTTGTGCTGGGGCGGTGGCACTTAGCTCCTCAAGACGGAGACGACTTGCTGCGCGATTTGGGTCGTATCAAGGGAGTCCGGGCAACGGGCGACGCGCGCATCATTCGAGATACATTTCTGCTGGACGACGAGGGTCCACCGATCGAAGTTGCCGGAAATCTCATTGGCCCCGCGATGTTGCACGAACTCTTCATGGACAGCGGATTTTCAGAATCGGTAGGCGCTCCCATCCGTACCGTCCGCCTCGACACCGACCCCAAACCCGCCGACCGCCACGTTCCCGGCCCCCCGCTGTGGCGTCGCGCAGAACCGGACAACGACCCTGCCCTCGCCGCCCTCCTCGCAGATGACATCGCCGACTGGATCGCCGCATGCGAAGGCTGATGTCCTTCCCCTGTGCGGGCGACACGCTGTTCGGGACGTTGGATGAGGCACCCGGCAAGACCGGCCTACTGATCGTCTCCGGCGGCAACGAAATCCGCATCGGGGCGCATCGCGGGATGGCGTTGCTGGCGCAGAAGCTGGCGGCGCGCGGGATTCCGGTGTTCCGCTTCGATCGGCGAGGAATCGGCGATTCGACCGGCACCAATGGCGGTTTCCTGTCCTCCTGCCCCGACATCGGCTGTGCCGCTGCGACCTTCAGTGCGGAGGCCGGGATCGAGCGGTTGGTCGCGTTTGGCAATTGCGATGCCGCGACCGCGCTGGCGCTGTTCGGGCAGACCGCCGGGATCGACCGGCTGATCCTCGCCAACCCGTGGATAGTGGAGCCGACCGACGATCTCCCCCCCGCGGCCGCGATCCGGAGCCGCTATGCCGAGAAGCTGAAGGACCCGCGTGAATTGTGGCGGCTGGTCAGCGGTGGGGTAAATATCGCAAAACTAGCCAAAGGCTTGACGCGCGTTGCTGCCACGCCGGCTGAACCGAATGCGCTAGCGCTACGCCTCGCCACTGCGCTAGCGGGCTGGCAGGACCGCGCCACGATCCTGCTCGCAAACGGCGATGCGACCGCGATCGCCTATCGCGACGCGATCGCGCGGACCGGGCTGACGCTGCCGACCTTTACGCACGACACGCCGTCGCACAGCTTTGCACGTGATGGGGATGCAGCGTGGTTGGAAGAGCGCATCGTGGATGCTCTCTCCCAATAAACGGCGTTACTCCGCCGCCTCGGCCAGTTCGAACTCGGCCTCCGCGAGGAACTTCTCGGCATCGAGCGCCGCCATGCAGCCCGTCCCCGCTGCCGTCACCGCCTGACGGTAGATTTTGTCCATCACGTCGCCACACGCAAATACGCCGGGCACGCTGGTGCGGGTCGATCCCGTTTCGACCCAGATATAATGGTCGTCGTCGAGCTTGAGATGCCCGCGGAATAATTCGGTCGCCGGATGATGCCCGATCGCGACGAAGCCGCCTTCGGTATCGAGCCGCGACGTCTCGCCCGTTACGGTATCGATCAGGTCGATCGCCACCAGGCCCGCCGTACCGCCGCCATCGACGAATTCGGCGACTTGCTTGTTCCACAGCACCGTAATGCCCTTATGCGCGAACAAGCGGTCCTGCAGGATCTTCTCGGCGCGAAACGAATCGCGGCGGTGGATCAGCGTTACGTCGGGCGAATGGTTGGTTAGGTACAGCGCCTCCTCGACCGCGGTGTTGCCGCCGCCGATGACCGCGACCTTTTTGCCGCGATAGAAGAATCCGTCGCACGTCGCGCAGGCGCTGACGCCCTTCCCCTTCAGCGCTTCTTCGCTGTCGAGGCCGAGCCATTTGGCCTGCGCACCGGTCGCGATGATCAGCACATCGCCTTCGTAAATGTCGCCGCTGTCGCCGATCAAACGGAATGGACGGCGCGTCAGATCGACCTCAACCACGGTATCGTACATCAGTGTGGTGCCGACATGCTCGGCCTGCTTCTGCATTTGCTCCATCAGCCACGGGCCCTGGATGACGTCGGCGAAACCGGGATAATTCTCGACATCGGTGGTCGTCATCAACTGGCCACCGGGCTGGATGCCCTGGACGAGGATCGGCTTCATCCCCGCACGCGCGCCGTAAATGGCGGCGGAGAGGCCAGCTGGGCCGGAGCCGAGGATCAACATGCGGGTGCTATGGGTGGTCATGGTCGCTTTCTTACCTGTCGTCCCGCTTTATCCGAGGCAGCGGGCCGACCGGTTACATGGAATGGGCCGGAGCGACACGCAAGAGCCGCTCCGCCCCATGTCATTAGACCTTATCACGCCGGGATGCGGTGCATCGCGCACAGCTTGTTGCCGGCAGGATCGCGCAAATAGGCGAGGTAGAGCTTGCCGAACGCCCCTTCGCGCACGCCGGGATCGGCTTCGATCGGCGTGCCGCCATTGGCGACACCGGCGGCGTGCCAGGCATCGGCTTGCTCGGGCGACGCGGCGGCGAAGCCAATCGTACCGCCATTGGCGTGGCAGGCGGGCTCGCCGTCGATCGGCTTGGTCACGAGGAACAGACCGCCGCCATGCATATAGACGATGCGGCCGTTATTTTCCGATCCGGCGCGCGCACCGAGCGCGCCAAGCGTCGCGTCATAGAATTTGCGTGATGCGTCGAGATCGTTCGATCCGACCATGATGTGGCTGAACATTGGCGTCCCCTCCCTGAGAGCTGCGCCGCGCGGATGCGGCGGCGTCGCGGGCGGCGCTACCGCATTTCGGGCGGTCGCGAAACCGGGGATTGGTGCGGAAATGTCGCAGATGAATGTGATGGTAGCGAAGGAGGGACTTGAACCCCCGACCCCAGGATTATGATTCCCGTGCTCTAACCAACTGAGCTACTTCGCCATGCCGACGCGGGGTGGACCCAGCGCTTGCGAGGCGCGGGCTATAGGAATGCGTGTCCGGGCGGTCAACCGCGATCTTGGGCAAACATGTGCCGCGACAGCGCTTCCCACGGCCCGCCACGATACCAATACGTCGCCAGCCCGACGATTCGCGCCGTTCGCGGACGGAAATCGCGCTCGAGTTCCCCCTGCAACGCCTTGGCAACCGAAGGTTCGACCTTGTTCTGGACGGTCACATGCGGACGCCAGCCAGCGCGGTCCTGCGGCGTCAGAAGGGAAGCGAAGGCGTCGGCGAGCCGGTCGCGAATATCCTCCAGCGCAGGGGATTCGATCCGGAACGCGACCCCGCGACCGAGCGACATCAGCCCCGCGACCCGCGCATCGGGGGCGGCAACGCCCTTGGTCTCGCCGACGAGCCGCTGTTTCAGCTCGCGCTCGAGGCTCGGCGCGAGGTGATGGAACATCGTCAGATGCGCCTTCAACTGATTGCGCTCGGGCGGAAAATGCCGGAGGCGCAGGGCATCGAAATACGCCGTATCCGCCGCGCCGAACAGCGCGGTCACGATGATCGGGGCAAGCTCGGTCAAATCTCGAGCTGGCTGCCGAGTTCGACCACGCGATTGGTCGGCAAGCGAAAGAACTCCATCGCGCTTTCGGCATTGCGGAGCATCCACGCGAACAGCTTTTCGCGCCAGATCATCATGCCCGGATGCGCCGATGCAAGCAGCGTCTGCCGCGACAGGAAGAAGCTGGTGTCGATCATGCGGAAATCCGCCCCGCAGCGATGCACGTTGGCGAGTGCTGCCGGAACGTCGGGCTCCTCGATAAAGCCGTACTTCAGCACCATCCGGTGGAACCCTGCGCTCAGGTCCTCGAGCGAGCAGCGTTGCCCCTCGGCGACATAGGGCACGTCGGCGATCTTGATCGTCAGCAAGATGATCCGCTCATGCAGCACTTTGTTGTGCTTGAGGTTGTGGAGCAGCGCGTGCGGCACGCCCTCGGGCGAGGAGGTCATGAACACCGCCGTCCCTGGCACGCGCGTGGCGGAGGTCGCCGCCGACTGGATGAACACCTTGATCGGCATGGCCGATTCGCGCATCCGGTCAATCATCAGCTGCCGCCCCTTCGACCAGGTCGTCAGAATCGTGAAGATGATGAACCCGACGAGCAGCGGGAACCAGCCGCCCGACGGAACCTTGGTCAGGTTCGCGGCGAAATAGGCGCCATCGACCACGAAGAATAGGCCAAGCAGCGGGACCGAATAATAGATCGGCCAATTCCATAGCTTGAACAGCACGACCGTCAGCAGGCATGTGTCGATCAGCATAGCCCCCGTAACCGCGATTCCGTACGCCGAGGTCAAGTTCGACGAGGTGCGGAAGAAGACGACCAGCAGCAGCACCATCACCAGCAACAGCCAGTTGACCAGCGGGATATAAATCTGCCCGGCGGTCGCAGCGCTGGTATGTTCGATCCGCAGCCGCGGCATGAAGCCCAATTGGATCGCCTGTTGCGTGACCGAAAACGCGCCCGAAATCACCGCCTGCGACGCGATCACCGCCGCCGCCGTCGCCAGAATGACGAGCGGCAGGCGAAAACCGTCGGCCGCCAGCATGTAGAAGGGGCTTTCGAGCGCCGGAGCGCCAAGCCGCGACAGCAACGCCCCCTGCCCCATATAGTTCAGCATCAGTGCGGGCAGCACGAAGAACAGCCACGAAACCCGGATCGGGTTGCGCCCGAAATGCCCCATATCGGCGTACAACGCTTCTGCGCCCGTAACCGCCAGCACCACCGAGCCCAGCGCCAGGAACGCGCGAAGCGGATCGAGCGCGAAGAATTCGACCGCATAATGCGGCGAGAACGCCCAAAGGATTTCCGGGGTGTGTGCGATACTCAAGACGCCCAGCGTCGCGATCACCGCGAAATAGAGCAGCATGATCGGCCCAAAAAACAAGCCAACGCGAGCGGTGCCGCTGCGCTGAATCGAAAACAGGGCGATGATGATCGCGATCGAAATCGGGATGACCAGTCTGCCCAGACCCGGTGACGCGACCGCGAGACCCTCGACCGCCGACAGCACCGACACCGCCGGGGTAATCATCGAATCGCCATAAAAAAGCGCGGTGGCGAACACGCCGAGCAGGATGATCCCGTTCGACCAGCGCTTGTTCCTGGTCTTGCCATTGACCAAGGCGAGCAGCGCCAGACTGCCGCCCTCGCCCTTATTGTCCGCGCGCATGATCACGGCGACGTATTTCAGGCTCACCACGATCATCATCGACCAGAACATCAGGCTGATCACGCCGAAAATATGTTCCGGATCGAGCGCGAGCTTATGATGGCCGGCAAAGGTTTCGCGAAGTGCGTAGATCGGGCTGGTGCCGATATCGCCGAACACGATGCCGATCGCGCCGAGCGCGAGTTTGGCGAGGCCATCCTTGCCATGGCCGTGCGGATCACCGTCAGCGGACGCGAGAGTGGGTTCGGGCGCGACAGCGCCTTCGCCAGTGCTGGGCTGAACGATGCTCACGCGGCGGCTATTCTTGTCCGGATTTCATGGGCGTAGATCATGGATGACGGCACAGTTCGAGGCCCCGATGGTGCGGCGCAATAGCACGCACCCCTTGCCCCCGCAACGCCAAGTGTGGCAGCGCGGGTCGAAGTCGTTTCAAACGAAACCGGAGTCGGCACGATGCGCGTAGGCGTCCCCAAGGAAATCAAGAATCACGAATATCGCGTGGGGCTTACACCTCCTTCGGTGTCCGATCTCGTGGCGGCCGGACACACGGTGTTCGTACAGACCGGCGCTGGCCTCGGGATCGATTTCGAGGATGCGGATTATATCGCGGCCGGCGCGACAATCCTGCCCGACGCGGCATCGGTGTTCGCGCAGAGCGACATGATCGTGAAGGTCAAGGAACCGCAGCCAAGCGAGATCGCGCTGCTCGAACCGCGCCACGTCCTCTTCACGTACCTCCACCTTGCCGCCGACAAGCCGCAAGCCGAGGGCCTGATGAAATCAGGCGCGACGTGCATCGCGTATGAAACGGTCACCGCCAACGACCGCTCGCTCCCGCTGCTCAAACCGATGTCGGAAGTGGCCGGGCGTATGTCGGTGCAAGTCGGCGCGCATTATCTGGAGAAGGAACAAGGCGGGCGCGGCATCTTGCTCGGCGGCGTGCCGGGCGTTGCGCCTGCCAAGGTCGCGATCCTCGGCGGTGGCGTATCGGGCGTCAATGCCGCGCAAATGGCGGTCGGCATGCGCGCCGATGTGACGATCTACGACATTTCGAACGCGCGTCTCGCCGAACTCGACATGTTCTTTTCCAGCCAGATCAAGACTGCGTATGCCAGCAAGGCAGCGATCGCGGCGGCGGTGAAGAATGCGCATCTGGTGATCGGCGCAGTGCTCGTCCCCGGTGCCGCTGCGCCCAAATTGGTGACGCGCGAGATGGTCAAGACGATGAAGCGCGGCAGCGTGCTGGTCGATATCGCGATCGATCAGGGCGGTTGCTTCGAGACCAGCCATGCAACAACGCATCAGGATCCGGTGTTCGAAGTCGACGGCGTGATCCATTATTGCGTCGCCAATATGCCGGGCGCAGTTGCGCGCACTTCGGCCTTTGCGCTCAATAATGCGACGCTGCCGTTTGCGCTCAAGCTCGCCAATCTTGGTGCCGAGGGCGCGATGAAGGCCGATCCTCACCTCGCCAACGGGCTCAACGTCTATAGGGGTAAGATCGCGTACAAGGCAGTGGCCGACGACCTCGACCTTCCGTTCGAGGCGTGGGGCGGCTGAGGCTCGCGGGGCAGTTGCAAAGCTGTTAGGGCTGTCGTGTGCGGATCGCTGCCCTTGCCTTTGCCCTGCTGATCGCGCCGGTTGCGGCATGGGGTCAGGCGGTGTCGCCGACGGTGCCGGTTGCTGTACCGACGATCCTAGAAACACAGGCCGAGTCGCTTGCGCGTGACGCGGGTGAATATGCCCGCCAGTTCGACGTATCGCTCAGCGAGGCGACCGAACGCCTGTCCGTTCAGGACGCCAGCGTCGCCGCCACAGATACCATCGCGGAAACCTATCGCGACCGCCTCGCCGGGATCGCGATCGAGCATCGCCCGAGCTACCGCATCGTCGTGTATCTGACCGGTAGCGAAGCCGTGCCCGAGCAGGCGCTGACGACCGATGCCAAGACCGTGCCAATCGTCTTCCGCACCGGCGCCAAGGTCACGCGCGAGCGCGTCATCTGGGCGATGACCTATCATCAGGCCGCAATCCGCGCTGCACTCCGCGCGCCCCCCGGCATGGGCCTCGATCCGCGTACCGGCGAGCTGGTCGTCATCATCGGCAGTCTCGATGCAGCCGACGGCACCGATGCGCTGAAGATGCGGCTGGAGACGATTGCGGGCGTGCCGGTGCAAATCCGCGTGCTCAACCATGTCGACGTCAACCTCGCCTCCCCCTCGCTCCCGGAAGGCGGCGCGCGGGTCGAGGGGATCAATCCGGAGGACAGCAAGCGCTATCTCTGCACCACCGGCTTCAACGTCACCGATGGCGCTCGCACCGCCGTGACGACGGCGGCGCACTGCGTCGATCAATTGAGCTACCGTGATCCGCAGGGGATCAGCGTGCCGCTCGCATTCGTCGGGCAATGGGGCTGGGGTTATCACGACGTGCAGATCAATACGGCACCCGCACCCCTTCCGCCGACTTTCTACGCCGACACCGCCAAGTCCCGGCTGCGCACAGTGACCGGGCAACGTAGCCGCACCAGCACGCGCGCGGGCGATTTCGTCTGCCACCGGGGCGAGCGCACCGGCTTTAGCTGCGCGTTGGTGCAGCTGACCGACTTCGCGCCTGCCGGAGACCTGTGCGGCGGCCCGTGCCTGCCGACCTGGGTGACCGTCGCCGGACCCACGTGCAAGGGCGGTGACAGCGGATCGCCGGTGTTCACCGGCACCACCGCGCTCGGCATCCTGAAGGGCGCAAGCTATCGGAGTGACGGGTCGTGCGCCTTCTACTTCTACATGTCGGTCGATTATCTGCCGCAAGGCTGGTCCTTGCTCCGCGTCGATCCATCGCTTGCACTAACGCCCTTCCCCCTCTAAGCGCGTCGCTCGCGTCGGGGAGTGGCGCAGTCCGGTAGCGCGCCTGCTTTGGGAGCAGGATGTCGCAGGTTCGAATCCTGTCTCCCCGACCATTACCATAAAATGGCTTAGAACCGACTGACGGTAAGTGGCATTGCGCCGCGGCCCGACCTCGCCGCTGAACCGATTGCCGCGATGCGTACCCGGCCAAAGAATTCGTAGTGACGGAATCCGGTTTTGCTGTGCAGACTGAGTGGGTAAGGCTAATACCTACCTCATGTTCGCGGTTTTTCTTACTTCGGCTTACGCTCCGTTCTCGATCGCGTTCGTCGTGATGATCGGAATCGGCCTGATCGAGGCGGTCGGCCTCGGTTTGGGCGAACTCGGCGTCGATGCCGATGTCGGTCTTGACGGGCACGACGGCTCGACCGGGTTGCTCGACTGGCTCGGACTAGGCGCAGGGCTGCCGATCCTGATCTGGCTAACGGCCCTGCTCGGCTGCTTTACGATCGTCGGCGTGGCGGTGCAGCAGGCTTCGACCGCTTTCCTCGGTGCGCCGCTCGGCGCTTGGGTGGCTTCGGCTATCGCACTTGTCGTCGGCGGGTTCATCAATGTGTTTGCGGCGGGCGGTCTGGCTCGGATTATGCCGGGCTACGAATCGACCGTCATCTCGCAAGGCGATCTGATGCGCCAACGCGGCACGATCCTCGAAGGTGTCGCAAAGCGCGGCCACCCGGCGCGCGCCAAGATCATCGATCAGCACGGCCAGGCCCATTACGTTATGGTCGAGCCGCATCACGACACCGACGTCATTGCCCAGGGCGAGACCGCCCTGCTTGTCCGCAAGGATGGCGGCATCTTCTTCGTTCTGCCCGACGCGCCGACCGCGCTGCGTCCGGTCTAACCAGCGGTAAACCCCAGAGGAGGCTTTCGTGCCTGCATCGCTTATCAATATCCTGATCTACGCCGCAATCGTCCTGGTTGTGCTCACTGTCATCGGGCTCATCCTGACGCGCCTCTACCGCCGCGCGACCAAGGACGTGGCGTTGATCCGAACGGGCTTCGGCGGCGAGAAGGTGGTGCTGAATGGCGGGATCATGGTCTTTCCAGTGCTGCACGAACTGATGCAGGTGCGCCTGACGACGGTGAAGCTGGAAGTGTCGCGGCTTAACAAGGACGCGCTCATCACGCTCGACAAACTCCGTGTCGATGTCGTCGGCCTGTTTCATATTAAGGTGAAGCCCGATGCGGAATCGATCGCAGCCGCTGCCCAGACGCTGGGCCAGTCGGTCAACAGCCCGGACGCGGTGAAGTCATTGCTCGACGGCAAGCTCGTGTCGGCGCTGCGCTCGGTCGCCGCGACGATGACGATGGAACATTTGCACGCCAACCGCGCCGACTTCATTCAGAAGGTGCAAGAAGCGCTGATGACCGACCTCGACATGAATGGCTTCCAGCTCGAATCGGTCAGCATCACGCATTTCGACCAGACCGCGTTCGAACATTTCAACGAGAATAACGCGTTCGACGCCGAAGGTTTGACCGTGCTCACGCGCACGATCGAGGAGCGCAAGAAGATCCGCAACGACATCGTCGCGACGAACCGTGTCGAGATCGAGCAGCGCAATCTCGATGCCAACAACCAGTCGCTCGAAATCGCGCAGGCGGCGGAGCAGGCTCGGTTGACCCAGGGCCAGACCCTTGCGGCGTTGCGTGCGCAACAGGCTACCGCCATCGCGACCGCCGAGGCCGAACAGACTCAGCTTGCGGAGATTGCTCGAATCTCAGCGGAGCAGGCGCAGACGGTTGCGCAGACCGAGGCCGACAAGATCACGCAAACCGCCACCATCGCGCGTGATGGCGCGATCCAGACAGCGACGATCGAACGCGATCGCAACATCGAACTCGCGCGCATAACCACCGCGGTCCAGACAGCGCAAAAGTCCGAGGAAGAGTCGACGGCGACCGCCGCCGCCAATGAGGCACGCGCGCTTGCCGTTCGTGCCGAGGAAAGCGTGGCAACGGCCAAAGCCACTGAAATCGCCAACCGCACCAAGAACGTCGCTGTTATCGCGGCGACACAGCGCGCACAGGAAGAAGCTGTGCAAATCACCGTAGCGGCGCAGGCTGAGAAGGAAGCTGCTGAAGCGCGCGCCGCAGCCCTACGCACGGAAGCCAACGCGCAGGCTGACGCGGAGAAGGCGCGCGCCGAAGGCCGTGCCGCTGCCTTCACGGTCGATGCGGCCGGGCAGACCGCGCTCAACGAAGCGACCAACATCCTGAGTGATGCGCAAACCGCGCTGCTGATCCGCAAGGCGATGTTGGACGCGCTACCCGGAATCCTGGCTGCTGCAGGGAAGCCCATTGAGCAGATCGACAAGATCAGCATCCTCGATGCTCGTGGGTTGCACGGCGATAGTGGCGGCAGCGATGGCCATGGGAGTGGGACCAATTTGGCTGATGCCGCGGTCGCCGCTGCAATGCGCTATCGTGTCGGTGGGCCGCTGATCGATGCGCTGATGAGCGAACTGGGTATGAACGGGGCGACGATGAGCGGAATGCTGGTTGGCGCTTCGCCCCCTGAGCAGCCCGCAGTCGGCTCCGCCCCGACCATCACTGCGGATCCAGGGACCAATGGCAAGGGCGCGAACGGCGGCGCGTCCCATGTTAAGGGGAACGTCACCTCGCCCGGCTGACGATTGTCCGGCGCGCCTGCTGGATCGTTTCTTTACGCCCGCCGTTGAGACGGCGTGCGGACAGTAATCCCAATCCCACCTGCGACGTTTGTTAAGCTCAGACTTTCGCCGAAAACAGCATCCGACCCGGCCCGAGCCGTTCGAACACCTCGGGCAAATCGGCTTCGCCGACCGCGAAACACCCTTGGCTGCGGCCGAGTTGGCCGTGCGTTTTGAGCATATCGGCATTGGCGTACCACGCCGAGTGGATGACGAGCGCGCGCGACAGCGCGTTGTCGTTGGTCGGATCGAGCCCGATCAGCCGCTGCGAGCGACCATGTTTGCCGACATAATAGTCCGATGCGAGGAAAGCCCCCTCCGAGGAGGCGTTCGAGCCAGGCGCGTTGGAAAAACGCCGCAGCCAACCGCTATGGTCGGGATCGGAACCGCTGCCATGCGCGACGAGCATCGCTTGTGTCGTACCGCCGATCAGATCGACCAGATAGAAGCGCGGCTGCGATGACGGCGCATTGAAATCGGCGATCGCGATCCGGTCATGCTCCGGAACCGTGCTGCCCAGCCGATCAAGCGCAGCGAGCGCTTGTCGCAGCAGCGCGGGCCGCAGTGCGCGCGGGTAAGCGGCGTCGGGTGCGGTCGCCGCCGCAGCATAAGACGGCATCGCCGCCGCCAAAAGCGTTACCGCCGCAAGACCGGTTCCCTTGGTTAGAAAGGCGCGTCGCGCGGAGTCTGTTCGTTCGTGATCCACGGCGCTGAAGCTCCACACCCGGAGACCATCGATTGGGTCGGCCCGTCTTCACGGTATAGCGAAATTACGCCGAGAGATGCAGACTATGCGCTTCGTTTCAGCCCGAACTCTATTCGGTCGGGCGCAACATACGGAACTTTCTGTAATTCTCGCAACGAGCTCCTCACCGGTTGCCCGACGTGATCACCGCCAATTTCTCACCGACACCGCTGCTTCTGAGCGAGGCGCGCGTGACGAGAAGCGTCGTCCCTGGCGCGACGACGGCGGCGATCGCGCGGCGTAACCCTTCCGGCAAATGCCCTTGCGATCGCTCCGCTTCGGTCATCTCGCCGACTTGCGGGGCCGGATCGCCCGGCAACGGCAACCGCACCCAATGCTCGCCCGCTGCATCGATGCCGATCAGCGAGAACGCGACCGTGCGTTCGATCGGTGCGTCGGTGCGGATGGCGCCCGAGCCGATCTGCACGCCATTGCGCAGCACGACGATCCGGCTGTCCTTCCCGCTGATGACGATCGACAACGGCCCCGTTGGCGAACGTTCCGGTTGCCAGACATAGTCTGTGGGCGCGGTTGGCTGATCGACCGGTGCAAGCAAGACGCCGGGAGCGGAAACCGCGACGGGGACTTCGGCATCGTTGGTCACCACCACCGTCATGCCCAGCTTGGAAATGCCGAACAGCAATTTGGCAAAGGCGAGCGGCAGACGGATGCAGCCGTGCGATGCCGGATAGCCGGGCAAATTGCCCGCATGCAGCGCGATGCCTTGCCACGTCAGGCGCTGCATGAACGGCATCGGCGCATCGGCATAGAGGCTGGATTTGTGGGTCGCTGCCTTTTGCAAGACGGTGAAGATGCCGGTCGGGGTGGCGTGGCCCTTCTTGCCGCTGGAAATGGTCGACACGCCGATCGGCACGCCGTTGCGATAGGCAAAAGCGCGCTGGGTCGTCAGGCTGACGATCACCATGACCGGCCCGGATGGGGCAATATCCGGTGCCCACAAATAATCGCCTGGGCGCATTGCTTCAATCGGCCCGTCGAGGGGCGCGGCAACCGGTGCGGCAACGGGTGCGCCGGTTGCCTGCGCCGCTACGCCCGTCGGACTGGCGCATACCAGCGCGGCGAGCGACCAGATCGACCAGCCGAATGTCCCACGTAAGTGCATCAACAGCCGATCATGATCAGGGTTTCGACATCGAGTGTGCGAGATGGCGGGGTTCTAGCCCCTAGACTAGCAGTGCCTTGCCTTTGGCGGCAAGCGCCTGGCGCGCGAGTTCGGGGAGCGATTTCGCCTCCATCCGGTGCATGATCGCGGCGCGGTGGTTTTCGACCGTGCGCTGGCTGATGCCGAGATCGGCGGCGATATTCTTGCTGGGATGGCCGGCGAGCACAAGATCCATGATCTCGCGCTGACGCGGCGTCAGCTCGGCGACATGGCGCGCCGCTGCCTCCTGCAGCGCGTGCAGGATCCCGATATCATGCGATTGCGCCAAGGCGCGCGCGACGCTCTTCATCAACGCATCGTGGCTGACGGGTTTCTCGATAAAGTCGCATGCACCGGCCTTCATGGCCGACACCGCGAGCGTGACATCGCTGCTGCCAGTGAGCATGATCGTCGGCATTGGATCGCCCATTGCGTGGAGCCGTTCGAGCAAGGCGATCCCGCTCATGCCGGGTAGCCCCGCATCGAGCAAAATGCAGCCTTCGCGGTCACTCCGGAACGCGGCGAGATAGGATTCGGCGTCGGGATAGTCTTCGACGAAATGGCCATCGGCCTCCAGCACATCGCGGATCGACTGCCGAACATCGGCATCGTCATCAATGAGAATGATTACCGCGTCCGACGCAGCGTTCTTTTCCGACGCGGGCGCGGCATGCGCCCTCGCGTTGCCGAGCAGCGCCGCGATCGTCGCAGCCAATGCGGCCGGTTTTACCGGCTTGCTCAACAAAACGCAGTCGTTCGCCGCGATCCGGGCTTCGGTCGCGTCGGTGATGTCACCGGTCAAAATGATGCCGGGAACCGCGTCGCGCAGCACGGCCCGAATGCCGCTCAGGACATCGAGACCATCCAAGGCGCCTGGCAGATTATAGTCGCTCAGCACGAGATCGGGCCGAATCGCGCCCTTGGCGACAAGTGCGATCGCCGCCTCGCCGTTCGCAGCCTTGCGGACGCGGTGACCGCTCGCGGTAAGGAGCTGTTCGAGCAGATCGCGCACCTCAGGATCATCCTCAACGACGATGATCTTCCCGACCGTGGCGGTCTCGGCGTCCGAGTCACCCGAATGATCGACGATCGGCGCGGCTGAGGCGCGCTTCGCCAGCGGGACGGTGATCGTGAAAACCGATCCCTTGCCCAAGCGCGACTGCACGCCAATGTCGTGGCCGAGCAGCGCGCCGAGCCGCTGGACGATCGACAGGCCAAGCCCCAGTCCCTTGCTGCGCTCGCGGGCAGCATTGTCGATCTGGTGAAATTCGTCGAAAATCGCGGTCAGATCGGCTTCGGCGATGCCGATGCCGGTATCCCAAATCTCGATCCGCAAATGCTGGCCCGCGCGGCGGCAGCCGAGCACAATCCGCCCGGTCCGCGTGTATTTCATCGCGTTAGCGAGCAAGTTGCGGATCATTTGTTCAAGCAGACGCGGATCGCTATGAACGCGCAGCGAGGACGGTAGCACGTGGAAATCGAGCCGCTGCGCCTGCGCCTGATAGGTGAATTCATCGTGGAGACGGCCGAACAGATCGGTCAGGACAAAATCCATCGGCGCAGGCTCGACCGCCCCCGCCTCAATCTGGTTGATGTCGAGCAGGACGTTGAGCATGCCGGTCATCGCATCGAGCGTATGGCCGAGCCGGGTGACCAGTTTCGTGGCTTTGTCACCCTCGACCGAATGCACCAGCAGCGCCTGCACCAAAGCAAGCGATTGCAACGGCTGGCGCAGATCGTGGCTGGCCGCCGCCAGGAAGCGCGACTTTGCGACATTGGCCAGTTCCGCCTCGCGCTTCGACGCGCGCAGCGCCTTGGCGGAATTCTTGCGCTCGGTAATGTCGGTGAAGGTGATGACCACGCCTTCGATCTTCATGTCATGCGTGCGGTACGGCAGGACGCGGCGGAGGAACCAGCTGCCGCCCGGCACCTCAATCTCCTGCCCGATCGGCGCGGCGCCCTTCAACACCGCGCGCGCGTCATCTGCGAGCCGATCATCGACCGCGAGCGAGCGGAGATCGGCGAGCGGCCGTCCGATATCGCCGGGGATCACATTGAACACCGCGCGCGTCGCCGGGGTGAAGAAGCGGATGCTGAGATCGGGATCGAGAAATAGCGTCGCGACATCGGTGCTGTAGAGCACGTTCTGCAAATCGTCGGCGGTCGAGCGTTGGCGTTCAAGCGTTTCCTGCAATTGCCCATTGAGCGCGGTCAGTTCCTCGTTGAGCGACTGCAATTCCTCTTTCGAGGTCAGCAATTCCTCATTGGTCGACTGATACTCCTCATTGACCGAAAGCGCCTCCTCATTGATCGCCTTCTGCTCCTGGCTCGACGATTCCAGGCCCTCCAACGCGATGCGGAGTTCATCGCGGGTCAGCGACAGTTCGCGTTCGAGATCGCCGACGCGCGCGTCGGTTGCGGGCCGTTTCGCCGCGTTGCGGGCACCGCGCTCCGGGTCGTCGATAAACGCGACGAGCAACAGCTCCTCATCATCGTGCGTGATCGACTGGACGTCGATGCCGAACGCAGTACTGCCGATCCGGCTATGCCCGATAAAAACGCGCGGATTGTCCGGCCCAACGCGGCCGATCGCGGAACGCAGCTTTGCGCGCAGCGCGGGGGTCGCCATTTCGAGCAGATCGTGCGTCGGATAGCCCGAAGCGACTTGCAGATAGCGGTCGGTGGCGCCGAGCGAATACAGGCATTTGCCCGCGCGATCGATCAGCACGGCGGCGGGCGCATGCGTTTCGATCACGGTACGCCGGGCCAGATCGGCAAAGCCCGACGCGCGCGACTGCGCTTTGTCGGGCGGGATGCGCACCAGCGCAGCCTTGTCCGCCGCCGCCTCGACATCGAAATCCGAGAGGCCCAATCGCCCTTGCCCAACTTGCCGGTAAATCCGTTCGGCCTTGGCCACGGTTTCGAAGCGACCCGCCGTACTGCCGATCGATTCCGCGCTACCAAGCAATAACAGCCCTCGTCTGCGCAGCGCGAAGTGAAACAAGGCGATCACCTTCGCCTGCGCGCGCGGCGTCAGATAGATTAGCAAATTCCGGCACGAGATGAGGTCGAGCCGCGAGAAGGGCGGATCGGACAACAGATCCTGCACGGTAAAGACGATCGCACCGCGCAAATCGGCGTTGACGCGGTAACCACCCGCCTCGTTTGCCACGAAGAAACGTTTCAAGCGCGTCGGCGTAATATCGACCTTGATGGTCGCGGGGTAGACGCCCGCACGCGCCTTCGCGACCGCTTCGACATCGACATCGGACGCGAACATCTGCAGCTTGATCGGGCGTTTGGTGGCTGCGATCGCCTCGTGGAATAGCATCGCGATCGAATAGGCCTCCTCGCCGGTGCTGCATCCGGCGACCCAGACGCGCAGCGGCTGATTGATGTCATGATGCTCGATCAGATCGGGAATGACCTTGCTCTCGAGCAGGGCGAAGGTCTTGGGGTCCCGGAAGAAGGCCGTGACGTTGATCAGCAAATCCGCCGCGAGCAAATCGCGCTCACCCGCGTCCTGTTGTAACAATAACAGATATTCCGGCATTGCATCGGGACGGAGCTTGACGAGGCCCATCCGGCGTTCGATCCGGCGCTGCAGCGTGCCGGGCTTGTAGAGCCGGAAATCGTGCGGCGTCTCCCGGCGCAGCTCGTCGATAATTGCGGCCAGCCCCGGCGGCGCGGCGGCTGCCGATGTGCTATTCGACTTGGCGAAGGTCGCCAGCGCCTTGGGCATTTGTGCGATCCGCAAGGTTTGATCGACCAGCCCGGTATCGATCGCGCTAGTCGGCATCGATTTCTGTTCGGCCTCCGCCGGGTCTTGCGCAATGACAAGACCACCGCGTTCGCGGATGCTCGGCAGCCCATCGCTGCCATCGCCATCGAAGCCCGACAGGATGATCGCGACGATCGGATGTTCGGTCCCGCGCGCCATCGATTTCAACAGAAAGTCGAAGGGCTTACGCGCGCCGCGCGGCGCTTCCGGCGGCGAAAGCCTGAGCACGTCCCCCGATACCGACAAATAGCTGCCGGAGGGGATGGTATAGACATGGTCGATCTCGATTGCAGTACCGTCCCGCGCCTCGAGGACGGGCATCGGGGTGTGCTTGGCGAGCAGCTCGGCCATGAGGCTCTTGTGCGTCGGATCGAGATGCTGGATCAGGATGAACGCCATGCCCGGAGCCTCGGGCAGTACATCAATCAATCTGGTGACGGCCTCGAGGCCGCCAGCCGACGCACCAACCGCCACAATCGGGAAGTTCGCCTTGGCCGCGGACACAATGATACCGTCGTCCGAACGGGTATCGGCCCCGCCGGTTTGCTGATCGAGGAGCGCGGCTTTCGCCGTCAACTCACTGGCCGAAACAACCATGAAACGGTTATAGCATAAGCGCTTCGCGAAGCCGCTATGCTGAATTTGGTGACCCGTGTCGTCGCAGTTCTAGGTATTTTCCGATCCTGTTGCCATAAATGGCGCGACAGCATCGTATTGGGATGAAAGCTTTGCGGATTCTCGTTGCCGAAGACGATGCAATGATCGCCATGTTCTTGTCGGACCTTTTGGAGGCAATGGGCCATAGCGTGTGCGCGACGACCGAGACCGAGGCGGGCACCGTCGCCGCAGCGTTGCTGCACAAGCCCGATCTGATGATCATCGATGCCGGCCTCCACGGCGGCAGCGGGATCGCTGCGGCCGAGGAAATCGCGATCACGCTGTCGGTACCGAGCATTTTCGCCACCGGCGATTGTTACCGCGTGCTGCGCGCCGAGCCGACCGCGATTGTCCTGCAAAAGCCGTTCAATGCGCCGGCTTTACTCCGCGCGATCGACCGGGCCATGCAGCCTGTGGTCCGCGTCGGCTAATCGGATTACGTCGCCGTCAGCGACGCGACCGCTTCCTTCGCCTTGATCGCATGCCGTGCCGCGCCGACGGTGCTGCAAATTTTCCGCGCCTGTTCTTCCACCTCGTACAGACTCTCGCGCACGAAACGGGCGTCCATCCCCTCGACGATCGCGCCGAAATGGACGTGGCCGACGTCGTGCAGCCCGAAAATTCCCATCAAATAGCGGTCGAAGGCCTGCCGGATCGATTCCATCTGGCCGTGTTCGTCGAGCCAGATCCGCGTCGTGGCCGAACTCGAAAACGTACCCAACCACTTGCCCACCAGCACCGAATCGGGCTGATGATCGCGAATGTCCGCAGGGGTCAGCGCGACGCCGAGCACGCGATCGACATAGCCTTTGATGATCGCCGGCGGCAGGCCGAACCAGATCGGATAGACGAAGACGAGCACGTCGGCATCGCGCAACAGGCCGATTTCATGCGCGACATCGGCCGACATGCCGGTCGCATGGCCGGGACGGCGATTGGCGCGCAGCCGCGGATCGAAATCCAGTTCGTACAGATCGCGCACGACGGCGGTGTGGCCGATGTCGCGCACCGTCTTGCAATAGCGTTCGACGACTTCGTGGTTGAAGCTGCCCGGATCGGGATGACCGAGCACGACGATATGGCGGATTGGCGTGCTTGCCGCTGCTCGGCTGTCGGTCATGCTATCCTCATTTCGAACATCGAAGCCGCACGATATCATGTCTGAGGCGGCGCGATGGAGGTTCGGAAACTACCTATCCGACGTGCAATCGCCGCGCGACCAACGCCAATAGCGCAGACGCGCCCGCCGCAATCCATAACGCCGCCATCGCGATCTGCGCATAGACTGCGGCACCAAGAATCGCACCTGTGACGAGCCCCGCCCATAACGCAACATAGGACAGCCATTCGAACCCGCCCCGGCCGCGCAGCATCGCGGCAATGCCCTGCCCGATCTTGGCGAGCGTTCCGGTCATATAGGTAAGGCCGATGCTGCCTCCGCCGGGCTGTTCGAAAGCGGCATTTTCGGCGCCCATTGCCAGCGCCGTCAGCGCCAATGCGAGCCAGGTCGCGCCCAATGTCCCGGCGGTTGCCGCCGCCGCCAGCAGCGCGGCGACAAGCGCGAGCACGATCGAACGCCGATGCCGCTCGTTAAGCGATCCGCACAGTGAGCCGAGCGTCACGCCGATCACGAAGCTCAGGATCAAGCCGCCCGCGATCCCCGCTGCCGTCGTCCAATGCGCCACGCCCACCGCAAGGCGCGTGGAATTGCCGCTCATGAACGACACGAAAAAGCCGCCCGAATGCAGGAACCCGACCGCATCGACATAACCCGCCACGCCGGACAGGCAGACGGCGAGCGCCTGAACGCGCTTATCGAGCCTGGTCAGGCCAGCACCGCATCGACCGGGCGTCGCACCGAGAAAGGCAAGGTCGGGCCATGGCCGAAGCGTACCACCAGATCCGGTCGCTGCCCAGCCGCGCCGATCAATCGCGCCAGATCGGGCCGGAAACGTGCGACCTCGACCGGCTGATTGACCATGGCGAGCTTCAGCCCAAGCGCCGTCGCCTGCAGCGCGAAACGCTGGTAGGCGCGCCCGACGCTGACCCAATGTTCCGGGTCAGCCTTCGCTCCCACGAACACCGCCAGCCCGGCGGAGGAATCGATCTGCGCGGCATATTTCGCATTCTCGGTCTTGGCGTCGAAGAAATGATCGAGCAGCACCGGGCCGAACCAGTCGGGCACGATCGGATTGCCGGTGGTGATGCTGAAGAGTCCGTCGCCGGTCGCCAGCGCTCGCGCGGGTGTAAAGCGCATCCACTGCTTCAATTCGGTCAGGAAAGCCGGGTCGGCCATCTGCGCGCTATTGCCCGCCAGCACGAGATCGCGGATTTGCGCGATCTTCGGACGGTCGGTCAGCAGGATGAGATCGACCCCGGGCTCGACCGCCGCCTGTTCGAGCAGGCGCAGATCGGCGGGGGCGACGGGCCGACCGTCATACACCGCACGGGTCGATTGACGGCGCGGGATCGCGTCGAGCAGCGCGGACGACTTGGGCGCGCTTACGCTTTGGAGGATCGCAACCGACCCGCCCTGCGCCAGATCGAAATGCACCGCGCAAGGAAGCCCCGATGCCGCCGAGGCAAGCGCGAAATTCGCCGCCGCGCAGCCGAGGCTTACGAACAGATGATGATCGTCGGGATCGACCGCCGGGGTGCGCCGCGAAAGATCGGGCAGGAGGTCGATCCGGTTTTCGCCCACCCGGAACAGCCAGGCTTGCGTATTATGGCTATTCGCGGCGAGCGTCGCGTAGCGGATCAAATCGCGCGTCTCGGGTCGTGCGGACAAGGCTGCGCGCGTCCGCGCTACGGCAGCGTCATACTCCTCGGTCGATGCGAGCGAGCGATAGCCGAGCGCCGCCGCGCCAGCCGCGATGACGGCCACGCCCGCGCCGCCGACCAATAGCCGCCTCCGATTGACCCCGTCGTCCATTATTCGCGCTCCAGTGGAGCGGTATCGCCTAGGGTTGCGCTACGCGCTGGTGCAGCGCCGGAAACTACTCAGGGCGTGCGAGTCACTTCAAACGGATCCCGACCCAAAGAATGCGCGGGGTGCCTAGGTCGATCGAGCCGCCCGCGTTGCGCGTGACCACCTTCTCATCGAGCAGATTCTCCGCGCGCACGATCAGCGAAAGATGCTGGCCGAGCGGGAGCCTTGCCACCGCGTCGAGCGTCGTCGCGGACGGAAGAACGTCGGTCTGCAAATCATCCTCATATTGCCGACCGACGTGGCGCGCTGTGAGCGATGCGCCCCACCCGCGACTTTCCCAGGCCAGCGTCGCGCTTGCACTATGACGCGGACTCTGCGCCGGGCTGAACCCGTTGAGCTGCGCCGACGCACCCGACGCGCGGACCCTGCTATCGCTGAACGCATAGGAAGCATCGAACGAAATGCCGCCGCGCGCGGCATGCGCCGTCACCTCCACCCCCTTCGCGACAATCGCATCGACGTTGCGTCGCTGGCGGGTGTTGGTGGCGATCGTGACATTGGCGATGGCGCCCTCCAGCCGATTGTAGAACGCCGTGATACCGATCGCCACGGCGCGCGCGGGCGTGAGGTCGATCCCGCCTTCGACGCCGCGCAGTCGTTCCAGCCCAAGTCCCGCATTGGCTTGCGTCGTGACCGGGAACACCACGAACGGGCGGTACAGTTCGTTGAGCGTGGGAACGCGGAACCCGGTATAGCCCGCCGCGCGCACCGCCACCGCGTTGCTGGCATGGAACAGCGCCCCTGCCCGCCCGGTCGCCTCGAACCCGTGCCGGTCGCCGAAGCGCGTGTCGGTGGTGCGCGCGCCCGCGGCATTCGCCTCACGAAAGAAGCCTTCGGTGATCGTCCAGCGGTCGCCGCGCAGACCTGCCGTTAGGACCAAGCGTCCAAGCGTCCAGTCGTCTTCGACGAACAGGCCCGTGGTGCTGGTCTGCCCGCCGGCGGTGCGTCGGGCCGTGACCGCGCCGCTCGCGGCGTAGGCGTCCTCATACAGCACGCCCTCGCCGATCCGCGCGTCGACCCCGATCCGCAGCACATGATCCGGGCCGACCGGCGGGCGCAGCTCGAACTTGCCGCCTACTCCTGTCGCGGGCGTGTTGCGCTGGTCGAGCGTCAGTCTGAAGCTGGTCGCGCTGATCACGCGGTTGGTGAAGTTGCGCGCCTGGACATAGGCCAGCGCATCGACCGCCCACTTCCCGCGATGGATCAGGCGGATGCTGGCGTCCTGTCCCTCGGAGCTGCTGTCGGCCCCGGCAAAACGCAACGTGCGATTGTCGCGATAGAGCAGCCCGCGCGCCTGCAACTCGGTCTGGGCATCGATCGGCAGGACGGCGCGGAGCGAGCCCGACCAGTCGCGATAGCGCGCCCGCACGGTCGCAGCGGAGCGTTGCGCGACCGGCGTGGTGAAGAAGCCGTCGCCTCGTTCGACCTTGCCCGACACGCTGACGAACCCGCCGCCAACGTCAGGTGAAACGCTGCCCGCCGCCTCGACCGCATTGGCACTGCCGTAAAACGCCTCCTCCGCGACGCGCGGCAAATCGCGCCGGGTCGCGCTCGACAGTTCGATCGTCCCCGCAACCGCGCCCGCCCCGAACGCCCCCGCCCCGCCGCCGCGCGTGATCCGCACGCTCGACAAGCGGTCGGCGGCGAGCGCGTTGAACGGGATAAAGCCGAAGAACGGATCGGCGAGCGGCACGCCGTCGAGCAAGACCAGCGCGCGGCTCGACGCATTGCCGCCAAGCGCGCGCAGCGTCACGCCCTGCGCCGACGGGTTGGCCGAGCGGCTGTCGGAGCGGCGGAATTGCTGGAACCCCGCGACATCGGCCAGCACATTTTCGACCCGGCCCGATGCATCGCCCGTCAGCCGTTCGCGCTCGATTGTGACCGAGCCATAGGCCAGAACCCCCGGTGGCGGGGGCAAGGGGCGGCCGAGCACGACGATGTCTGGGCCATCCGGTTCCAGCGTAGTCTGCTGCGCTAGGGCAGGAACCGGGACGACCAGCGCGATCAGGGGGAGGAGCGGAACAAGGCGCATCGTGTGGGCGAAACTCTCAACGCGCGAAGCGACCGGGCATGGCCAACTCCTATCGCGGGCATCGCCAACCGCCACAAGGATAAGTTCGAAGCGGCGCAGCGTCTTGTCGCGTCCCATCGACGTGCCCCTCGCTGGACCGACTTCCAATCACTATATTCCACGGTATATGGCGAGTCGCCGACGCGCTTTGCCGCATCATCAATGGGGATCTTCATGCGATCGACGATGTTGGCCGGAACCGCTGCCTGCGCGCTTCTGGCCTGCTTTCCGCATATGGCGCTGGCCAAAGACGCCCCCGCCGCCCCGCCTGCGGGCGACGCCACGACATCCGACATCGTCGTCACTGCGCGTCAGCGGGCGGAGGATGTGCAAAAGGTCCCGATCGCGGTGTCGGTGGTCGGCGAAGACCTGATCCGCCGCTCCTACACCGTCAACACGCAGCAATTGAGCTTGCTCGTGCCCGCGCTCAATTATAGTTCCGCCAACCCGCGCAACACCGCCTTCACGATCCGTGGCCTTGGCAGCAGCGTCGTCGCGGTCAGCCAGGCGAATGACGGGCTGGAACCCGGCGTCGGCTTCTATGTCGATCAAGTCTATCACGTCCGCCCCGCCACGGCGGCGTTCGATTTCTCGGATATCGAGCGAATCGAGGTGCTGCGCGGGCCGCAAGGCACGCTGTTCGGCAAGAATACGACGGCAGGCGCGATAAGTATCACCTCCAAGGTTCCCAGCTTCACGGCGGGAGCGGACGCGGAACTCTCAGTCGGCAGCTACAATTTCGTGCAGGCGCGCGCATCGGCGACGGGGGCGCTGATCGGCGACAGCGTGGCGTTCCGGCTCTCCGGGCTGGTCACGCGGCGGGCTGGCGTGATCCGCAACACGCGCACCGGCGCGGACCAGAACGGCATCGGGAATCAAGCGGTGCGCGGGCAATTGCTGTTCAAGCCGAGCGCCGATTTCCAGCTGCGGCTGACCGCCGATTTCACCAACTTCCAGAGCGAGTGCTGCACACAAGTCTATCTGCGCGCCGCCGATGTCAGCCCGCTCCGCGCGGCGATGCGGCAATATGCCGGGCCGAGCGGCCTTGCCGCACAGTTCGGCTATGCCCCGCCGAGCTCTAATCCGTATGATCGGCTGACCGACATTGATGCAGAGCTCGGCGTCGACACCAATGAGGGCGGCGTCTCGGCAATTGCCGAATGGAATCTTGGCTTCGCGACGCTGACCTCTGTCAGCGCGTGGCGCTTCTGGAACTGGGATGCAGCCAACGACCGCGATTATACCGGCATTCCGGTGCAGATCACCCAGCACATCCCCTCGCGGCAGGACCAGTTCAGCCAGGAACTACGCCTCGCCTCGAATGGCGAGCACCGGCTCGGCTATGTCGCAGGGCTCTATTTCTTCGACCAGACGATCACCGGCCGCCCGATCAGCATCTACGGCCCGGCCGCTGCGCGCTATCTGATCGGCACCAGCACCGGCACGGGCGCTTCGGCGGTCGCAGTGCCGGCCAATTTGCTCGATGGCTACGGCACCGATGGCCGTACGCGCCTCAGGCAAGACAGCTATGCCGCCTTTGGAGAGGTGACCTACAAAATCGTACCACGCGTCACGCTCAGCGCGGGGCTGCGCTATACCTATGAGGTGAAGGACGGGACCTACAATACCTTCACCTTTGGCGGCCCGACCGTCACCAACCCGACGCTGATCAACGCGCAACTGGGGGTCCTGCGAGGGCAAAGCTATGCCGCGCGCGACAGCGAGAGCAATCTGTCGGGCCGTGCCAACCTCGCCTGGCAAGCAACCGACGCGGTCCTGCTCTACGGCGGCTATGCGCGCGGCTTCAAATCGGGCGGGATCAATTTGTCGGGCTTGCCGCTCGACGCGAGCAATCGACCGGCGCTCGCCACTGCCGTCGTCCGTCCCGAGCTCAACCAGACCTATGAAGGCGGGATCAAGGCCGGGCTGTTCGACAAGCGGTTGACCGTCAATCTCGCCGGTTATTACACCGACGTGCGCGATTTCCAGGCGACGGTCGTCGACAGCAGCCAGACCGTCGCGCTGCGCGGCTATCTGTCAAACATCCCCAAGGTGACCGTGAAAGGCTTCGAAGCGGACGTCACCGCGAACCTTACGCGCAACATCCAACTACGCGGCAGCGTTGCTTATGCCGACGGGAAGTACGCACGCTATCCGGCTGGCCCCTGCCCGCTCGAAGCGCTGACCAGCGGAACGCAAGCGTGCAACCTGACCGGACGCGCGCTGGCCGGGCTACCGAAATGGTCGACCACGATCGGCGGCGATTACACGCTGCCGGTCGGGTCAGGCGCGTTCATCCTGCACGCCGATTCGAACTTCCGCAGCAGCTATGCCGGCGAGCCGACGCTGTCGCGCTACACACTGATCGACGGATACAACCTTACCAACGCCAGCCTCGGCTATCGCGCGAAAAACGGGCTGGAGATCGGCGTTTTCGTGCGCAACGTGTTCGGCGAAAACTATATCCAGAATTTGACGATCCAGGCCGGCAATTCCGGCCTGATCCTCGCCACGCCAAGCGACCCGCGGACGATCGGCGTGACGCTCAGGATGCGTCAGTAAGTACACTCCTCCCCGGCACGGGGCGGGGGACCATGAGCATTCAGCGAATGGTGGAGGGGGCGGGCAACGGGCGGACCGCTAGTGGCGCGCCCCCTCCACCATTTTGCTGAAGAAGCAAAATGGTCCCCCTCCCCATTCTGGGGAGGACTAAAAGACCACCACGCTGCGGATGCTTTCGCCCGCGTGCATCAAGTCGAACGCCTTGTTGATGTCTTCAAGGCCCATGACGTGCGTGATCATCGGGTCGATCTCGATCTTGCCGGTCATGTACATGTCGACGATCTTGGGCACGTCGGTGCGGCCCTTCGCGCCACCAAACGCCGTGCCGCGCCAGTTGCGCCCGGTGACGAGCTGAAACGGGCGCGTCGCGATTTCCTTGCCCGCTTCGGCAACGCCGATGATGATCGAGGTGCCCCAGCCACGGTGGCAGGCTTCGAGCGCCGTGCGCATGACTTCGGTGTTGCCGGTGGCGTCGAAGGTATAGTCCGCACCGCCATCGGTGATCGCGACGACCGCCGCGACCACGTCCTCGCGGCTCATGCCCTTGGAATTGAGGAAGTCGGTCATGCCGAACTTGCGGCCCCATTCCTCGCGCGCGGGGTTGATGTCGACGCCGACGATCTTGCTGGCCCCGGCAAGACGCGCGCCCTGGATCACGTTTAGCCCGATGCCGCCCAGCCCGAAAACCACGACATTATCGCCGACTTGTACCGTCGCGGTGTTGATCACCGCGCCGACGCCGGTCGTGACGCCGCAACCTATATAGCAGCTCGACTGGAACGGCGCATCATCACGGATCTTGGCGACGGCAATCTCGGGCAGGACAGTGAAGTTCGAGAAGGTCGAGCAGCCCATATAATGGAAGATCGTCTGCCCCTTGTAAGAAAAGCGCGACGTGCCGTCGGGCATCAGCCCCTTCCCTTGCGTCGCGCGGATCGCGGTGCAGAGGTTGGTCTTGCCGCTGAGGCACGATTTACACTGCCGACATTCGGGGGTGTAGAGCGGGATGACGTGATCGCCGGGCTTCACGCTGGTCACGCCAGCGCCGACCTCGCGAACGATGCCTGCGCCCTCATGCCCCAGCACACTCGGGAACAAGCCCTCCGAATCCAACCCGTCGAGCGTATAAGCGTCGGTGTGGCAAATCCCGGTCGCCATGATCTCGACCAGCACTTCGCCCGCCTTGGGTCCTTCCAGATCGAGCTCGACGATCTCAAGCGGCTTCTTCGCTTCGAACGCTACGGCAGCACGGGTCTTCATGGGCGTTTCCTCGACGGGGGTTGCGCCCCACTTACGGCGCGCGCCGCCCCCGTCAACGGCCTTCGAAGTTCACGCGCTATGCCGCCAGCGCATGACCCGTCGCTCAGAAAAAGAGCTTGCGCACCGAAATCCGCACCGTCCGGCCAAGTGGGTTGAGATAGTCGGGTTGATACGCGACCGGGGTGGTGCCGCTCGCGTCCGTCACGCGCTGTCGGGCATCGAACAGATTGTCGATCGAGAAGGCAACGCGCGTGCCACGCAGCCACGGATGTTTCTTGAGTAATTCCAACCGCTGCCCCAGATCGGCGAACAGCCGCAAATTCACGGTGCCAAGGTCCGAAAAGCGCAGCGTCTGCGGGTTAGCCACGGTGCCGCCATTAACGCGCGTCGCGCTCTGCCAATTGGTCGACAGGCGCACGCCGATGCCGTTGTTGCTATATCCCGCCTGCCCCTCAAGCTCGTGGCGCGGTTGCCCGCCGCTTCCGCCGGTCGCGTCGCCGTTCAACAGATCAAGCGCGGGGCCGCCTTGCTGCACCAGCACGCGATCGGTGAAGTGCCAAGTGTGATAAAGCGCGAATTGCAAGCGACCGCCGCCTGGGCCGCCGCGCCCACCGGGTCCGCCTCCACCAAATCCGCCGAACCCGCCAAAGCCGCCGCGTCCGCCAGCACCGGGACCGCCGCCAGGTCCGCCGCCACCCTGCCCGCCGCCACGTTCGG
>JBBQLB010000030.1:0-33383 GCA_038327465.1 Sphingomonadales bacterium
ACCCACAGCGTATACTGTATGGGTGGCCGGGAGGGGGAGCGGGCCGGCACCGTGCGACCGTCAGGTCTTAAAAACGAACGCCCACGCCAGCGACGACCTGATGCCGGTCGGTATCGACGCTGAAATTGTTGGTGTTCGCGCCATTCACATATTCGAGCCGCGCATTACCATAGTTCGAATAGCGATATTCGAGCTTGGCATAGGTCGTGCGCCCGATCTTCTGCTCGACACCGGCACCGACGCGGTAGCCGTCGAGATTATAGTGCTGGCCGGTCGTCGTCGTGCCGTTGTTCGCGGTCAGATCGAGCCGGGCATTGGTGTAGCCGCCCTTGGCATAAATCATCGTCGACGGGGCGACGACATAGCCGATCCGGCCACCGGCATAGAGATCACGGCCCGCCTTGACGCGGCCATAGCCGAGCGCGGTCGCACTGGCAGGCGAATTGCTGACATCGGCGGTCGATCCGGTCACTTCGCCCTCGGCACCGATCACAAAGCGGTTGACCGCAATATCATAGCCGAAATCGCCGCCATAGGTCAGGCCATCGGCCTTGCGGTCGCTGGTGATGCTCGAATTCGGCCCACGGCCTGGCTGGAGCTTATCATAGCCGAGAATGACGCCGACGCGCGGGCCAGTGAAGGTGCGGTCGTCGCGCGACGGCGGCGGACCATCCTGCGCGAAGGCAGGGGCGGCGAGCGCGAGGCCGAGCGTGGCAGCTGCGGCGGTGAGGGTAAGCTTACGCATTGAGGTAACTCCATTGGTACTACCCACCGAACCCTGGTGGGGCTGCTCAAATGGGTAGCGTGGGCAAGAGTTTCATGAACCTCAGACAACACGGAAAACCGTTGCTTTTGCGCCACACGGGGTTGAAAGGCAGGGCATGGAGTCCAACGCCGCAATCCCGCCCAGAAGCGGCCTGAATGTGGCGGCACCGCGCGGCGGCAGGGATTACATCGCGCGGCACGGCGAGACGGTGTTCAATGCCGCCGGACGCTTGCAAGGCGACCACCCCCACACTCCGCTCACCCGCGCCGGCTTCGCGCAGGCCGACGAGATGGGACGGGCGCTGCGCGAAACATTGGGCGCGAAACCGGCGCTGACACTATGGGCATCGCCGACGGGGCGCGCCTTGCAGACGCTTGGGATTATCGCCGAGCATCTCGAGCTCGACTGGCACGCCGCGCGCACCGACGCGCGGCTGGTCGAGATTGGCATGGGTAGCTGGGGCGGCGCTTATTATGCCGCGCTCGCAGAAGCGGGCGAACAGGTGATCGACCGCGAGGCCGGCTTGCTCTTCCCCGCGCCCGATGGCGAAAGCTACGCGCAAATTGCCGCACGCGTGGCGGGCTGGCTGGCGGACACCGCTGGCGACCCCGGCGACCGGCTCGTCATCATGCACGGCATTTCCAGCCGCGTGCTGCGCGGGGTGATGACCGGCGCGGCTGAGGTGCCCGGTTACGGCGCGCCCGCGGCAATCGGCTTGCCGCAAGGGTCGGTCGCGGTGATCGAAAACGGAGTCGAGACGATTGTCCACCGCGGCACCGGACACGCGCCCGCATGAGGCGGCTGGTGGCATTACTGATTGTGATAGCTGCGGCGCCAGCGATGGCGCGCGATTCGCTTGGCGTGTTCGATAGTTGGGGCGCTTTCACCGATCCCTCGCCGCTCCGCTGCTATGCGATCGCGCAGCCCGCGCAATCGGGCGGCGCATCGCGCTGGCGCCCCTTTGCCAGCGTCTCGACCTGGCCGGGACAGGGGTTGCGGGGTCAGCTCCACATTCGCCTCAGCCGCGAGCGCAATCCGCAATCTCGCGTCACGCTCTCGGTCGGCGAGCGGCGCTTCGAATTGATCGCCGGAGGTGCCGACGCCTGGGCGCCCGATGCCCGCACCGATTCCGCGATCGTCGCCGCGATCCGCTCGAGCCGCAGCATGAGCGTCGAAACCTTGGCCAAAACGGGCGCGCCCTTTGCCGATGTCTATGCGCTGCGCGGCGCGGCAACCGCGATCGACGCCGCGGCCTTGGGGTGTGTCGGGAGGTAGGGTCTGCGCGCGTCTGGAAAACCGCGCCGTTTTCGACTACATCGCCGCCCATGCCAAACTCCGCGACCACCCTCATGGCCATTCCCGGCCATATCGACCCCGTTCCCGTACCCCGCGCCCTTACCCCGCGTAGCGACGGGCGGATCGATTTGCTTGGCCTGACCAAGACCGATCTGCGCATGGCGCTCGAGACCTCGCAGCTCGAGCCGAAACAGGCGAAATTGCGCGCAAAACAGCTCTGGCACTGGATCTACAATCGCGGCGTCACCGATTTCGCGCTGATGACCGATATCGCCAAGACGATGCAGCCGTGGCTGCGCGATCGTTTCGTTATCAGCCGCCCGCAAGTGGTCGAGGCGCAAGTCTCGACCGACGGCACGCGCAAATGGCTGCTGCGTACCGATGACGGCAATGATTATGAGATGGTGTTCATCCCCGATGCCGACCGCGGCACGCTGTGCATCTCGAGCCAGGTCGGCTGCACGCTCAATTGCAGCTTCTGCCACACCGGAACGATGCGGCTGGTGCGCAATCTCGAGCCGTCGGAAATCGTCGGGCAAGTAATGCTCGCACGCGATGCGCTGGGCGAATGGCCCTCGCAGCCAGAGGGCCGCATGCTCACCAACATCGTGCTGATGGGGATGGGTGAGCCGCTCTACAATTTCGACAATGTCCGCGATGCGATGAAGATCGTGATGGACGGCGACGGCATCGGCCTGTCGCGTCGGCGCATCACGCTGTCGACCAGCGGGATCGTGCCGCTGATCGCGCGCGCGGGGGAAGAAATTTCGGTCAACCTCGCCGTTTCGCTCCACGCGGTCACCAAGGAAGTTCGCGACGAGCTCGTGCCGATCAACAAGAAATATGGGATCGAGGAATTGCTCCAGGCCTGCGCCGATTATCCCGGCGCCAACAATGCGCGGCGCATCACCTTCGAATATGTCATGCTCCGCGACAAGAATGACAGCGACGCCGATGCGCGCGAGCTGGTCCGGTTGCTCCGCAAGTTCGATCTGCCCGCCAAGGTGAACCTGATCCCGTTCAACCCCTGGCCCGGCGCGGCGTATGAATGTTCGACGCCGGAACGGATCAAGAGCTTCTCGAACATCGTGTTCGATGCGGGAATTTCAGCCCCGGTCCGCACCCCACGCGGGCGCGATATCGACGCGGCGTGCGGCCAGTTGAAGACCGCGAGCGAGAAGGTGTCGCGGGCCGAGCTCGATCGGCTGGCTGGGGCAAAGCTGGCGGCGCTCGGGTAAAGCAAAATCGCGCGACGCTTGCATCTACGACGTAATGATATAGTATAACGTCAACAGGTGTAGGAGGGTGATATGCGACGCTTCCGGTTCGTGTTGGTCATTGCGATGCTGGCGGGCTGCTCTGCCGCACCGGGTGCGGAACCCCGCCGCTCCACGGCACCATCGATGCGCGCGTTTGTCGGCGACAAGGACTTGGTGACGTTCCTTCGGCGCGTGTCCGCCCGGCAGCGCCAAGACCAGAATTCAGTGATGACCGCCACCGATGTGCCCGTCGCGGCGCCACCGCCCGCGGCGATGGCCCCCGCCGCCGAGGCTGCGCAGGACGTCGTGGTGACCGCGGCGAAGGCCCAGAGCATCACCAACACGCAGGAAGCGGATGTCGACGAAGGCGGGATCGTCAAGGTGGCAGGCGATCATCTCGTAATTCTGCGCCGTGGACGCCTTTTCAGCGTATCGCTTGCCGGGAACTCCATGCGACCGATCGACCATATCGATACTTTTCCGCCGGGCGCATCGGGCGATGCGTGGTATGACGAGATGCTGGTAAGCGGCGACCATGTGATCGTCGTCGGCTTCAGCTACCAACGCGGCGGTACCGAAATCAATCGCTTCAGGATCGCGTCCGACGGCAAATTGCGCTTCGAGGACAGCTATCATCTGCGTTCGAACGACTATTATTCGGCAAGCAATTATGCGTCCCGACTGATCGGTTCGACGCTGATCTTCTACACGCCGCTGTCCTTCGATGCGGCCGCGCCATTGGCGGCGCTTCCAGGTCTCCAGCGCTGGACCGGCGATCGTGACGCGCCGTTCGCACGAACGTTGCCGGCGACGCGGCTCTATGTGCCCGAACCGTTGCGTCGGAAGCCCGATGGAGATTTGTCCACGCTGCACACCGTGACGCAGTGCGACCTGACCGCGCCGCGTCTGCGCTGCCGTGCGACCGCTGTGCTCGGCTCCTCCTCGCGAACATTCTATGTCTCGAGCGAGGCAGTCTATGTCTGGACATACAGCGACCGCGCGACCACCGCGCGTTCGGGTGCTTTCGTCTATCGTTTGCCGCTCGACGGATCGGCACCGGGCGCAGCGCAGGCCTGGGGCGGGCCGGTCGATCAATTCTCTTTCGCCGAAAATCGCGCGACACGGCGCTTGAACGTCGTTGTCCGCGCCGACAGCGCTGGCGACGCAATGTGGCGGTCGGAGCGCACCGAAGGCGCAGCCGCATTGCTGACGCTGCCGATCGCCGCTTTCGGGGACGGCTCGCAGGTAGCGCCCGCCACCGCGTATCGCACGCTCCCGGTAGGCAACGACGGCTGGAGCTTCCACAATCGTTTCGTCGGACAGTATCTGATCTATAGCGCGGCGGCGTTCAACGAACATCGCGGGGATACGCCGGTCTACGCGGTCCCGCTGAGCGGCGGGCCAATCGTGCGCATCGCGGTCCCGCACGGGGTCGATCGGCTCGACATCATCGGCAGCGACGCAATCGCGATCGGCAACGACACCAGAGAGCGGCTTGGCTTCAGCGCGATCGAACTCAACGGCAAAACACGGCTCGGCGATACCTATTTTCTGCCAGCCGCGCATGAAGGCGAACGCCGCAGCCAGGCATTCTTCTATCGGCCCGACGAAAGCAGCCCGGGCGGCGTCTCGGGGATGCTCGGCCTGCCGGTAACGCGCGATCTCGGCAATACGCCGGTCGCCCGGTTCCTTGGCGCAGGATCGGCGATTGCGTTTCTGCGGCGCGACGCTCGGCACTTCTCGCCAGCGGGCGAGTTGGTCGCCAATGCCGAAGGTGCGCGCGATGACGCGTGTAAGGCATCGTGCGTCGACTGGTACGGCAATGCGCGGCCGATCTTCCTCAACGGGCGCGTATTCGCGCTAATGGGCTATGAGCTGGTCGAGGGACGGGTCCGCGATGGGCTGATCGGCGAGCGCGCACGGATCGATTTCGCACCGCGGCAGGCGCGGTGAGAGGTCGGCCGCTTGCTGACTTTCGTCCCGACACAATGCGTTCAGGCCTAACCTTCGTCTAACCTTCGATACCGACGATGCGGCCACGCCAACCTCGCCATCGCCCGATTGTCGCGCTAGGGCGCGCGGGTGGACGGTACGGCTCTTTTTCTCGCAGCAGGCGCAGGCATCCTCGGCGGCGCGATGAACGCACTCGCAGGCGGCGGGACTTTTGCGACTTTACCCGCGCTGATCGCGCTCGGGCTGCCTGCCAACACCGCCAACGCGACCTCCAACGTCGCGCTGCTGCCGGGTGCGGCGACCAGTGCCTGGGCGTTTCGTGATGAAATGGGGCCGGTCGGCGGGGTGCGTTTGCGCTTGCTCAGCGCGATCACCTTTGTCGGTGGGCTGGCCGGGAGCCTGATGCTCGCCGCGACGCCGACGCATGTATTCGATCTGGTGATCCCGTGGTTGCTGCTGTTTGCGTTCGTCGTCATCGCCTTCGGCAAACGCGCTGCCGATGCATTGAAACAGCGCGTCGCAATCGGCACGCGTACGCTGATCGTCGCGCAGGGGTTGCTCGGCATTTATGGCGGCTATTTCGGCGGCGGGGTCGGGCTGATGACGACGGCGGTGTACGGGCTGCTCGCCGGGGTCAGCCCCCGTGCGCTGTTCGCGCCGCGCACGTTGATGCTCGCGATTGCCAATCTCGCCGCCGCGATCGTGTTCATCGCGGTCGGGCTGGTGCGCTGGGCGGCGTGCCTGCCGATGCTGGCGGGCGCGATCTTCGGCGGCTGGGCCGGTGCGCATATCGGCAAACGGCTGTCCCCCGCGCTGGTGCGCGGCTGGACCTTACTGGTGACGGCGGTGACGACGGGCGCGTTCTTCTGGCGCGCCTATTTCTGATTGGGCCCTATTTCTGATTGGGCAGGTCAAGGAGGGCGGCCACGATCTTCGCATCGTCCTTCTCGTCGACGCTCGCCTTGTAAGCAGCGCGCATCTTGGTCACTTCGGCCTGCCATTGCTCGGGCTTGAGCTTGGGCTGCGTCAGGATCATCTCGGGCGAATGGCACGCGGCACAATTGACCGTCAGGATCTCGGCCGGGAGTGTCGCTGTCTCGGCCGGAAGCGCGATGGTCTGTGACGTGAGTGCGATTCGCTTGGGGCTGTCCGCCGCCGGATGGCACGCGGCGAGCAGGACAAACGCGGCGAGCGGAAGCGTCTTCATGCGACCGTCACCTTCGCCGTCTCAGGTGTATTGCGCATATAGCCACCGGGGTTCCAGGTCGGATCGGGCAATTGCGTCTCGCCTTTGGTGTTGGTCGTGCGCACCGCGACGGTGTGCGATCCGGCCGGCAACGTCGCGGCCCAGCGGCGGAACCCGTAGCGCCCATGGTCGGGGCCAAGCTGCGCGGCATGCCAGCTTTTCCCCGCATCGATCGACCATTCGACCTTCGCGACCCCCGCATCGCCGCCCAGGGCAACGCCACGCACCGCTTTCGGATCAGCGCGGGTGAAGAAGGCGCGCGGGATCATCCGCCCGATCGGCACGGTCGGAAAATCCTTCGACCCCGGTACGACACTCGCGCGCGGGGCGGCGGGGATGCGATACGCCTTTTCCATCCAATATCCGGTGTCGGGTGCGCTCAGCACGTCGATCTTGTCGAGCGCCTTGACCCAATAGGTCGAGAACCAGCCCGGCACGATCAACCGCAGCGGAAAGCCGTTGAGCAGCGGCAACTGCACCCCGTTCATCCCGTAGGCGACGATCGTATCTTCGGCGATCGCACGGTCGAGCCCAAGCGACTTGGCGAAATCGGGTGCAGCACCCGGCGGGTTGTCGAGCCCCGAAAAGCGCACCTGCATTGCCCCCGGCGCGACGCCCGCGCGCTCCAGAATGTCGCGCAAGCGAACGCCGGTCCACAGCGCATTGCCCATCGCGCCGTTGCCCCATTGCGCGCCGGGCACGCGCGGGCCGAACAGGCTCCGCGAGTTCCCCGAACATTGGTTGACCGCCGCAATCTCGACTTGCGGGAGCGCCTGAAGCTCGGTGAGGCTGAGCGACAGCGCGCGCTTCACCGCGCCACCGACCTGCAAGCGGAACGCCGCGACATCGACCGACAGCGGTATGTCGTCATAATGCCAGCGCACGAAGAAGCGGTCGTTGGGGGTAAACGGCGAATCGCTCAGCGCGCCGTCGAACGCGTCGATCGGCGTTTCGAGCAGCGGCGCGCGCGTGCGCTGCAGGATCATACCGCGCTTTCCGGGGAAAGCATCGGTCAGCGCGGGAACGACCGTTTTGGCAAGCTGCGCCCAAAGCGGCGTGCTTGCCAGCGCGCCTGCGCCAAGGGCCAGCACGGCGCGCCGGTCGAACCGCTCAACCATGCTGGATCGCCAGCGGTGCGAAGCGCGCGACTTGCTGTCCGACCATCTGCAATTGCGCAACAACGGCCTGATCATTTGCCCCGCCCTCGGCATCGAACTTGGTCACTTGCGAATTGACCGCCGCAGCAAAGGGCGTCGGCCACCCGCGCAGCGCGTGGACGATCGAACGCAGCGCCGCGATCGTGCTGCCGGTCGCTTGCCACCCGTAAGCCGTGGCGATCAGCCCGACCGGCATGTCCGCCAGATACGGCCGGTTTTCATCACGCGCGGTTTCCTCGAGCAGATCGAGCGCATTCTTGACCACGCCCGAAATGCTCCCGTGATAGCCGGGCGACGCGATGATCAACGCCGAAGCCTGCCGCACGGTATCGACGAAATCGCACTCATCGGCGGTACGCGTGGTCGCCTTGGGATCGTAAAGCGGGAGCCGCGCCATGTCAGACCCACCGAACATCCGCGTGCGAAACCCCTCACGCCCCGCCGCATCGAGCGCGATGGCAAGCGCACGTTCGGTCGAGGATACGCCGCCAATTGTCCCGCCGATCCCGACGACGAGCGGAAGAGGGGAAGGGGAGTCGGCCATCGCACGGGCTTTCAACAAAAGGACGGCGCAGACACCGCATGCGCGTTCGATAGCGGGCCAGAGCGTGCGGCTCAATCGCCAAGTCGGGCGATCGGGCGGATCTGCACCGCCTCTCCACTCGCGTCGTGCCGATCCGACTGCTATGGACGATCACGATGCGCTCGCTTCCCTTGCACGATCTGTTCTATGTAGGTAATACACGTGCTTGCGGTAACGGACACGCTTGATGCGCTCTCATCCCTTCGATCCAGCTGGCGGCGCTTCTTCGAGGCGCGATGACGGCGCGCTGGAATTGACCGGCGGCATGCCGCCGCCGCTGCGGCAGGGGTATGAACCCGAACGCGAGTATGAAGACGGCGATTACACCACCAATCTGCCGGTGGTGCAGCGCCGCAACCGCTGGCGGTGGCTGACGCGCGGATTCGGTTTAGCGATCGTGTTGTTCGTGGTCGCGGTCGGCTGGCTCGCGGTCACGGCGCCGCTGTCGAAATCGCTGCAGCCGCCAACCCCGCCGAGCATCACCCTGCTCGCCGATGACGGGACGCCGATCGCGCGGCGTGGCGCGATCCTCGATGCGCCGGTCGATGCGGCGAAGCTGCCCAAGAACGTCACCAACGCTTTTCTGGCGATCGAGGATCGGCGCTTCCGCTCGCATTGGGGGATCGACCCGCGTGGCATCACGCGCGCCTTTTTCCACAACATAACGTCGAAGGGTCGCGATCAGGGCGGCAGCACGATCACGCAGCAATTGGCGAAGAACGCCTTCCTCGATTCGGATCGTACCGCCGCGCGTAAAATCCGCGAAGTGATGATCGCCTTTTGGCTGGAGGCTTGGCTGAGCAAGGACCAGATCCTGTCGCGCTATCTGTCGAACGTCTATTTCGGCGACAATGTGTATGGCCTGCGCGCGGCGGCGCGACACTATTTCGGGCGCAAGCCGGAAGATTTGTCGATTGCGCAGGCGGCGATGCTGGCGGGGCTGGTCAAAGCGCCCTCGAAACTCGCGCCGACCGTCAATTTGCAAGGCGCACGCGACCGCGCGAAGCTCGTCGTTGCCGCAATGGTGCAAGCCGAATTCCTCGACAAGGCCGACGCAGCCGATGTCCGTCCAGCGCGGATCGTGCCCGATCGCACGCAGATATTGCCGAACGGCACCTATTTCGCCGATTGGGTGTTGCCCGAAGCACGCGACCGTGCCGGCGAAATCGCGACCGAGACGACGGTGCAGACCACGCTCGACCGCCGCTTGCAGAAGGCGGCCGAGCGCGCCGTCAAGCGTGCGGGGCTTCGTCAGGCACAAATCGCCGTGGTGGCGATGCGGCCTGATGGGCGGGTGGTGGCGATGGTCGGCGGCAAATCCTATGCCGACAGCCCGTTCAACCGCGCGACGCAAGCGCAGCGCCAGCCCGGATCGGCGTTCAAGATGTTCGTCTATCTCGCCGCGATGCGCCACGGCATGACGCCCGATTCGGTGATCGACGACAAACCCATCACGATCGCGAAATGGTCACCCAAAAATAGTGACGGGCGCTATCTCGGCCCGATCAGCCTGCGGCAGGCCTTTGCTCGCTCGTCCAACGTCGCGGCGGCGCGCATCACGCAGCAAGTCGGCGTGGCGAAGGTCATTCAGGCGGCACGCGATCTCGGCATATCGACCCCGATCCCCAATGAAGCGACGATCGCGCTCGGCACATCGAGCATGTCACTACTCGAACTGACGGCGGCCTATGCTTCGATCGCGGCGGAACATTATCCGGTGCGCCCGCGCGGGCTCGAAGCTGCGCCGGAGCGCGGCGTGCTCGCGACGCTGACCGATCGAAGCCATGCGCTGTCAGGCGATTTGCATGACGAGATGCTCGATCTGCTCTCGGCCTCGGCCGAAACGGGCACGGGGCGCGCGGCGGCGCTGTCGGTGCCGACTTACGGCAAGACCGGCACGACGCAGGACAATCGCGATGCATTGTTCATCGGTTTCGCGAATGGCTTGGTGTGCGGGGTATGGGTCGGCAATGACGACAATACGCCCAATGCTGGCCTATCGGGCGGCGGCATCCCGGCGCGGGTATGGCGCGATTTCATGCAAAGCGCGCTGGGCGTGGGGCCAGCGGTCGCACCCGCACCGGAGCCCGAATTGGTCGATCCGGATGCGGGTAATAGCATTGACGATTCGCTCGAAAATTTTCTCGACCCTTCGAACATTCCAGCCGTGGAGGGTGAAATTCCTGGCGTCGGACGGATCAGGCTACGGGACGGCGAACTGGATTTCCAGCCCGGCGGCCCCGACGACCCCGAACGCGGCCCGCCCCGCCGCCGCCGCGACCGTATCGATGAGCGGGCACTCCCGCCACGAGATCCTTCGGGCGAGCAGTGACGCTGCCGAGTTGACGCCGCCCACGCATCGCCGCAAGGCCATGCGATGCGTTTCTTCTCCGACAATGCCGCCCCCGTCCACCCGGCCGTGCTGGCCGCGCTTGGCGATGCCAATGTACTCGACACCGCCTATGACGGCGATGGTTGGAGCCAGCAGCTCGACGCGCGCTTCTCCGACCTGTTCGAAACACCGGTGCGCGCCTTGTGGGTTCCGTCGGGAACTGCGGCGAATTGTCTCGCGCTTGCCGCAATGTGCCCGCCACATGGCGCGATCATCTGCCACCGCGATGCGCATATCCAGAATGACGAATGCGGCGCGCCCGAATTCTATACGCACGGCGCGAAGTTGCTGTTGGCCGAGGGTGTCGGCGCAAAGCTGACGCCCGAGTCGATTGCGGCGGTGCTCGATGCGACGCGCAACGACGTCCATCAGGTCCAGCCGCACGCCATTTCGATTACCAATGCGACCGAATATGGGCTGGTCTATTCGCCCGATGACGTGGCCGCGATCGGGCATTTGGCGAGGGAACGCGGCCTTGGCCTGCATATGGACGGCGCGCGTTTTGCCAATGCGGTCGCGCATCTCGGCTGCGCCCCCGCCGACGTGACATGGCGCGCGGGCGTCGACGCGCTCAGCTTCGGCTTCGTCAAGAATGGCGGGATGAGCGCCGAGGCGCTGATCTTCTTCAAGCCCGAATTAGCCGCCGCGACGCTCTACCGCCGCAAACGCGCCGGATTGCTCCTGTCCAAGGGGCGCTACCTTGCGGCGCAATTGCTGGCGTTGCTCGCGGGCGATCTGTGGCTCGATCTGGGGCGTAATGCCAATGCCGGGGCGGCGGTACTGGCGAAGGCGGCAGGGACGCGGCTGGTCAACCCGGTCGAGGCGAACGAGGTGTTCCTCCGCGTTACCGCCGCCGAAGCGGAGCAGTTGCGCGCGCTCGGCTTCGATTTCTACGATTGGGGTCCGGGCGAGGCGCGGCTGGTCATCTCGTGGAACCAGTCGCCTGCCGACATCCGCCCGCTCGCCGACGCGATTGCAGCGCTTTGAGCGGAGACGCACCGCCGCCCAATTCGAGCAGGCTCGCGATCTTGATCCCGTTCGGGATCGTCACGCTGATCTGGGGGTCGACCTGGCTCGTGATCCGGCATCAATTGGGCGTGGTGCCGCCGACCTGGTCGGTCACCTACCGCTTCCTTGTCGCCGGCACCGCGATGCTTAGCTATGCGCTGATCCGGCGCGAGAAAATCATGCTCGACGCGCGCGGCTGGGCGTTCGCTGCGGTGACGGGGCTGTGCCAATTCTGCCTCAACTTCAACTTCGTCTACCGCGCCGAGGGCTATGTCACGTCGGGCCTGGTCGCGGTCGTCTTCGCGCTGCTGCTACTGCCCAATGCCGTATTCGCGCGGATTTTCCTGGGGCAGAAGCTCGGGCGCCAGCTGATCGTCGGAATGGGGGTCGCAATGGCGGGCGTGGTGCTGCTGTTCGTGCGCGAGGCGCGCGTCGATCCACACGGGCCGGGCCAAGTCCTGATGGGGATCGGCTTTACGCTACTGGCGATCCTGTCGGCATCGATCGCCAACATCATGCAGGCCACGCCGACCGCGCGCGCCTATCCGATGGCGGCGATGCTCGGCGTCGCGATGCTGATCGGCGCATCGCTCGACGCGACGATCGCCTGGACTATCAGCGGTCCGCCGGTGTTCGACGCTTCGCCCGGCTATGTTGCAGGCGTGCTGTATCTCGGCATCTTCGCCTCGGCGCTCGCTTTCCCGCTTTATTACGGCGTGCTGCGGGTGATCGGCCCGGCCAAGGCGGCCTATTCCAGCGTGCTGGTGCCGGTCATCGCAATGCTGCTGTCGACGCTGTTCGAGGGCTATGTCTGGACGTGGCTGGCGGCGGGCGGCGCGGCGCTGGTGCTGGGCGGGCTGGTCATTGCGCTGAGAGCCCGCAGACCGGCACGATAATCGGGATAGGCCGGGGTCCAGCCGAGCACCCGCTTGGCCTTGCCATTCGCGACCCGGCGATTCTCCACGTAAAATCCGCGCGCCATCGGCGATAGCGACTCGATCGGCACGAACAGCGGCACTGGCACGCCCAGCAAGCGCGCGGCGAACTCGATCACGTCGTTCTGGCTCGCGGGGCAATCGTCCGAGATGTTGTAGGCTCCGGGCGGCGCCGAAAATCCGGCGACCACGCCTGCCACGATGTCCTCGACATGAACGCGGCTAAACACTTGCCCCGGGGAATCGACCCGGTGCGCGCTGCCGCTCGCGACGCGGTCTAGCGGCGAGCGGCCGGGGCCGTAGATGCCCGGCAAGCGAAACACGTGTGCGCCCGCGGTCAGCCACGCGGCATCGGCCTCTGCGCGCGCGCTGCGGCGGCCGGTGCCGGTCGGGGCGGTCTCATCGACCCACGCCCCGCCTGCATCGCCATAGACGCCGGTCGAGGACAGATAGCCGCGCCAGGCCGCGCAGTTCGCAAGGAGCGCACCATAAGCGGTGAGCACCGGGTCGCCGTCTTCGACTGGCGGCACCGACGAGAGGATATGCGTTGCCGCCGCGACTTCCCCCGCAACCGCTGCCGCATCGCCGAACCGCACCGTCCCGTCGCGACCGCCGCGCGATGTGCCGACGACGTGCCAGCCCTCTCCCCGCAACTGCTCGGCAAGCGCCTGCGCGGTATAGCCCAGCCCGAAGATCAGCAGCCGCCCCACCAAGCTATTTCGCGCCATAGCCGTGATAGAGCAGCCCGAAGAAATCGCCCTTGTTCCAGCGCGGCCGCGCATCGCCATCGGCGATTTCGCGCGCAATCGCATAATTGGCGTCGATGAAGCGGATCCCCTGCGCCCAATCGATCGGTTGCGCCAGATCGTCCGATGGCTGGTGATAACGCGTCTTGAAGAATTCGGCGGTGGCGGCCTTGCCCGGCCCCTTTTGCCCCGGCCAAAGGAATACCGACGGCACGCCCTGCTGGACGAAGCGGTAATGGTCGGAGCGCACGAAAATGCCCTGCGCCGGGTCGGGATCGGGCGACATCGTGACGCCGAGCGTTCCCACCGCCTTCGCCACGATCGGCCCGAGCGTCGAGCGGTCGGCGCCGAATACCGTCATATCCTCGAACGCATAGGTCAGAATCGGCATGTCGAGATTGACGTCGGCGACGATGCGTTCGATCGGTACGGTTGGATGCTTGGCGAAATAGTCCGATCCGACCAGCCCTTTTTCCTCTGCCGTCACCGCGAGGAACAGAATCGTGCGGCGCGGTGCCTTGCCGCTCGCGCGGAAGCGTTTGGCTTCCTCGATCAGCGACGCGATCCCGACGGCATTGTCCTCCGCGCCATTATAGATCGTGTCGCCCTTCGCATCCGCGCGCCCGACGCCGAGATGATCGAGATGCGCCGACAGTATCACGACTTCCTTCGACAATTTGGGGTCGCCGCCCGGAATCATTCCGGCGACGTTGGCGCTGCTGACGGGCTCGAATGTCGTTTTCAGCGCAAAGGCGGCGTTGACCTGCAGCGGCTCGGCTGTGAACACCGTCTTGCTGTCGGCCACGCGTGGGGCAATCGCGCTCCACGGCGTCTTTGCGCCCGCGAAGAGCTTGGCCGCGCCGGTTGCGCTCAGTGTCGCGAGGATCGGTACGCCCTGCGCATCGCCGGTCCCGTCGGCGCGCGCCCAGGTCGTGCGCGGACGGTCGTAATTCGCGCCGCCACCGGGCAACACCGCACGCGTCAGCACGATCGCGGCGACTGCGCCACGGGCTGCCGCGATCGTCGCCTTGGTCGTCGCGCTCTGGAAATGCGCGCGTTCCTCGCTTTGGAAATCGATCGGCGCGCCGCCGAAGAACGCGACGATCTTGCCGCGCACGTCGACCCCGGCATAATCGTCGCGGCCATAGTGCGGCGCAACCAGACCATAGCCGACGAACACCACCGGCGCGTCGATCACCGTCCGTGCCGCGCTTGCGACCGTCCCCGGCACATAATCCTCGCCGAAAATCAGCGGCGTCGGGGCCTCGCCCTTGCGCGTCAGCACGACATCGCCCTTGTCGCCGGCGCGATAGGTAACGAGCGGCACTTTCTGGATATAGCTGCCCGGATCCCCCGCCGGTTTTAGCCCGGCGGCAAAGAATTGCGCGGCGACATATTCGGCAGCGATGCGATATTCGGCACTGCCCGCCTCGCGCCCGCGCAGCGCGTCGGAGGCAAGGAACAGGACATGCGCCTTCATCGCGGCTTGATCGTCGGGGAGCGCAACGTCCTCCGCCATTGCCGACCCCGCCAGGGCAATCGCCGCCAATCCTGCCATCCAGAGCTTCATCGTCATCCTCACCTCCGTGTGGCAGCGGGGTATCACAGTGCCGCGCGCGCGCAAGCGCGGCGATTTCGGTGGCGAGCGGTCCTTGCGCGCTCTACATCGCTGGCAATGCTCGACATCCAGACCAGCCTCGCCCAACCGCATGTCACCCGCCGCGCGGATTATACCCCGCCCGACTGGCAAGTGCCCGACATTGCGCTCGATTTCGAGCTCGATCCCGCCGCGACGCGCGTGACCGCAACGCTGCATGTCCAGCGCAGCGGCGCGCACAATCGCCCGTTGCGGCTCGACGGGGCGGGCCAGACCTTGCTGTCGGTCATGGTCGATGGAAATGCGGTCAACGATTGGGTGATCGAGGACGGCGCGCTGATTTTGCCGCTGAGCGGCTCGGCGCATTTGATCGAGACCACGGTCGAGATCGCGCCCGAGCGTAATACGCAATTGATGGGGCTGTACGCCTCGGGCGGCAATTTGTGCACGCAGTGCGAGGCGGAGGGTTTCCGGCGGATCACCTTTTTCCCTGATCGGCCCGACGTGCTGAGCCGCTATCTGGTGCGGATGCGCGCGGACAAAAAACGCTATCCCGTTTTGCTGGCCAATGGCGATCCGATTGCGTCGGGCGATCTGGACGACGGGCAGCACTGGGCCGAGTGGCGCGATCCCTTCCCCAAACCCTGCTATCTGTTCGCGCTGGTCGCGGGCGATCTCGCGGTCAATCGCGGCAGCTTCGTCACCATGTCGGGACGCGAGGTCGAACTCGGTATCTGGGTCCGCGCGAGCGATCTCGACCGGACGCACCACGCGCTTGATGCCCTCAAGACGTCGATGGCGTGGGATGAGCGCGTCTATGGCCGCGAATATGATCTCGACGTTTTCAACATCGTTGCGGTCGACGATTTCAACTTCGGGGCGATGGAGAATAAGGGGCTTAACATCTTCAATTCGCGCTACATCCTCGCCGATCCCGACACCGCGACCGATTACGATTATGATGCGATCTCAGCGGTGGTCGCGCATGAATATTTCCACAATTGGTCGGGCAACCGGGTGACCTGCCGTGACTGGTTCCAGCTGAGCCTCAAGGAGGGCTTCACAGTTTACCGCGACCAATGCTTTTCGGCCGACCAGGGCTCTGCAGCAGTAAAGCGGATCGAGGACGTCCGGGGTTTGCGCGCGGCGCAGTTCCCGGAAGATTCAGGCCCGCTCGCCCATCCGATCCGGCCCGACGCATATCAGGAAATCTCGAACTTCTACACCGCCACGATCTACAACAAGGGTGCCGAGATCATCCGCATGCTCGCGACGATCCTCGGGCACGAGAAATTCCGCGCCGGGACCGACCTGTATTTCGACCGCTTCGATGGGACGGCGGCGACGTGTGAGGATTTCGTTGCCTCGCTCGAGGACGCGAGCGGCACCGATCTGACGCAATTCCGCCACTGGTATGGGCAGGCCGGAACGCCGCGTGTGACCGCTTCGCTCACGCACCACGAAGGATCGGGCCGCGCCGAACTGGTGCTGACGCAGCGCACACCGCCGACGCCGGCGCAGGACAGCAAAGTGCCGGTCGTTCTTCCGCTGCGCCTGAAACTGTTCGGGTCGCAAACCGCGTGCACCGTCGCGCCCGAGCAAGTCATTCTGCTGAGTGACGCCGAAGAGCGAATCGTCTTCGAAGGCGTTACCGAACGCCCGATCCTGTCGATCAATCGCGGCTTTTCCGCCCCCGCGATCATCGAAACCGACCGCAGCGCGGCTGATCTCGCCTTTCTTGGCGCGCATGACGATGATCCGTTCGCGCGCTATGAGGCGTTGCAGCAATTGATGCTCGATACACTGGTGGCGGCATCCGGCGGGAATCAGGCCGATCATGCGGCGGTCATCGCCGCCATTGCGGGAACGATCGGCGATCCCCAGCTCGACCGCGCCTTTGCCGCCGAAGCGGTCTTGCTCCCGTCCGAAAGTTTTATCGGCGACCAGATGGCGGTGGTCGATCCGGACGCGATCTACCGCGCGCGCGAGGCGCTGCGGCGCGACATCGGGCGGGCGCTCGCGAGCGCATGGCGCGCCGCCTATGATGCAGCGGAAGCGACCGGCGGCTACATCTATTCGCCCGAGGCCAAGGGCTTGCGCCGGATGCGCGCGGTCGCGCTCGGCTATATCGCCGCGTCGGGCGCAGCCGATGCGGGCGATCTCGCCTTCGCGCAGTTCGAAGCCGCCGATAACATGACCGACCGACTGAGCGCGCTGACGACGCTAGTGGCGGGCGACGCGGCGCAGCGCACGCCTGCACTCGACATCTTCTACAATCGCTACAGCGACAATGCGCTGGTGCTCGACAAATGGTTTTCTGTGCAAGCGATGGCACCGCGCGACGATACTGGCGCAATCGTGCGCGAACTGCTGCGGCATCAGGATTTCACGCTGTCCAACCCCAATCGCGCGCGCGCGCTGATCGGGGCATTCGGGGTCAATCAGCGCGCGTTCAATGCCGCCGACGGATCGGGCTATCGCTTCCTCGCCGATCAGTTGATCGCGCTCGACACGCTCAATCCGCAGACGGCGGCGAAGCTGATCCCGCCGCTCGGCCGGTGGAAGCGCTTCGACGCCGCGCGCGGTGGCCTGATGCGCGCCGAGCTGGAACGGATCGTCAAGGTCCCGGGATTGTCGAAAGATATGTTCGAACAGGCCTCGCGCAGCCTGGAGGGGTGAAGCTTACCGGTTTGCGGCGATCGCGCTGGTAACAGGCGCGGGAGCCGCCTGCGCCGGGTGGAGCGTGACGAGCGCGATTGCGCCCAGCGCGAACCCGCCGAAGAACTGCCACAGGAAACCCGATTTCAAAACGCTACGCATGACGATGCCCTTTCGCGTCGGCACCAGACCGATCGCCGCAGCGCAGCAAATCGGCTCCCGACGATCGTTTCACAAGAAGCATTCCGGCAACCGTGCGTTACCAAAATGCATCCAGGCTATCGTACGTTGGCGCAGGCGGTTTGGATGCGCTCGCACGCTTCGCGCAGCAGTGCTTCCGACGTCGCGTAGGAAATGCGCATCGCAGGCGACAGGCCGAATGCAGCGCCCTGCACCGCCGCCACCTTGGCATCATCGAGCAGATAGGCGACGAACGCCTCGTCACTGTCGATCAGCTTGCCCGAGGGGGTCGATTTGCCGATTAGCCCCGAGAGTTCGGGATAGACGTAGAACGCGCCTTCGGGCCGTGGGCAGGTGATACCTGCTGTCTGATTGAGCATCGACACGACCAGATCGCGCCGCGACTGGAATGCCGCCGCCCGGTCCTTCAGGAACGACTGATCGCCGTTGAGCGCGGCAACCGCCGCCGCCTGCGCGATCGAGCAGGGGTTGCTGGTCGATTGCGACTGCAATTTCGACATCGCCTTGATCAACCACGATGCGCCCCCGGCAAAGCCGATCCGCCACCCGGTCATCGCATAGGCCTTGGAACAGCCGTTCACCGTCAGCGTGCGCTCGTACAGCGACGGGCAGATCTGCGCGATCGTGGCGAATTCGAAATCGTCGTACAGAATATGTTCGTACATATCGTCGGCGAAGATCCACACCTGCGGATGGCGTTCGAGCACTTCGCCCAGCGCCTTCAGCTCTGCCTTACTATAGGCGGCCCCGGTCGGGTTGGACGGCGAGTTTAGGATCACCCATTTGGTGCGCGGCGTGATCGCCGCCTCGAGCTGTTCCGGGCGCAATTTATAACCCTGATCGGGGCCGGCCGCGACGAACACCGGCGTCCCGCCCGCAAACAGCACGACATCGGGATAGCTGACCCAATAAGGCGCCGGCACGATCACTTCATCGCCGACATCGACCGTCGCGACGATCGCGTTGAACAACGTGTGCTTGCCGCCGACGTTCACCGTGATCTGGTCGGTGGTATAAGCAAGCTCGTTATCGCGCGCGAATTTGGCGACGATCGCGGCCTTCAATTCGGGCGTGCCATCGACATTGGTATATTTGGTCTGACCGTCGCGAATCGCCTTGATCGCGGCTTCCTTGACGAAATCGGGGGTGTCGAAATCGGGTTCGCCCGCCCCCAGCCCGATCACGTCGACCCCGGCGCGTTTCAGCTCGAGCACGCGCGACGTGATCGCCAGCGTCGGCGAGGGCTTGATACGGGCGAGCGCAGCGGATGGGTGCATGTTTAGGGCCTTGGTGGCGAAGCGTCGCGCGAGCGCTTATCGCGCGCGCGGCATCGCCGCAACCGCCAGTCGCGCAACGATCAGCCCGCGCAGCGCATTGCCCACGAAAAAATCGGTCGTCAGGTCCGCTACGGTCAGATCGCCCTCGATCGCGCGTCCGCTGTCGAGCAGGTCTGCGCGCAGCACCCCCGGCAACAATCCGGCCGCAAGCGGCGGGGTCACCAGCTTTTCTCCACGCGGCACGAAGAGCGAGGTGAAGCTGCCCTCGGTCAACCGCCCGTCGGGGCGTTCGAAAACGACTTCATCAACGCCTGCGCGGATGCGCGCGTCGTCGTAAAAGCGCCGATCGCTGGTCTTGTGGCGCAGCCGGATGTCGGCGGGCGCGACCGGCAGCGGAACGACCGCGACCGACAGGACGTCGCGGGGCGGCGGCATCGGTGCGACTTCGACCGCGACCGCGCCGCCGGGGGCGAGCAATAGCCGTATCTTGCATGGCTCTCGCAAACGAAAGGTCGCGGCCTGCAATTCGTTGCGGGCGGCATGGCGATCGAAGGCGAAGCCGAAGGCATGCGCGCTGGCCGACAAGCGCTGAAGGTGGCGGTCGAGCAAGGCGATGCCATATTCTGGGTCGAACGCCATCGTTTCGATCAGGTCAAACGTGCCGGAATCGCGGGTCAGGAAGTCGGTCTTGGCGCGCGCCTCGTCCCATTCCTCGCCTGCGAGCGAATCGGCGACGATCCCGCCTCCTGCGCCGAACGTCGCGTGCGCGGCACTGTGCGGCAGGGTCAATGTGCGAATCGCGACGTTGAACATGGCGTCTCCCGACGCGTCGAACCGTCCGATCGCACCGGTATACAGGCCGCGCGCACCGCGCTCGATCTGCGCAATCGCCTGCATCGCGGCGATCTTCGGCGCACCGGTGATCGATCCGCACGGGAACAGCGCGGCCAGCACATCGATCGCATCGGTCTCGGGCGCGATTTCGGCAGTGACGGTCGAGACGAGCTGATGCACGGTCGGATAGGTCTCGACTTCGAACAGCCTCGGCACCGCGACCGATCCGGCGCGCGCGACGCGCGACAGGTCGTTGCGCATCAGATCGACGATCATCAGGTTTTCCGCGCGCTGCTTTGGGTCGCTTGCCAGCGCCGCGGCGATCATCGCATCCTCGCGAGCGTCCTGCCCACGCCGCGCGGTGCCCTTCATCGGGCGACAGGTCAGCGTTGTGCCGTCGAGCGCAAAGAACAATTCCGGCGACAGCGACAGGATCGTCACGCCGTCCGGGCCCGGTCCGGTATCGATCAGCGCCCCAAACCCGGCGCGCGCGGTGCCGCGCAAACGGGCATAAAGCGACAGCGGATCACCGAGGACAGCGAGCTTCGCCTGGTAGGTGAGGTTCGCCTGATACAAATCCCCCGCCGCGATCTTCGCCTGCACCGCGGCGAAGTGCGTGTCATACGTCGCGCGGTCGATCGCCGGTTCGGGGCTGCCGCTCCAAGTGCCTGCCGGATCGGGCAACAGGCCTGCGACTTGGTCGGCGGCGATCTCGGCATAGCGTTCGAACAGGCCGAACCACAAAAGCGGCACCCCTGCGGCGACGGGCGCGGCCAATGCCGCCTCGAACGCGGCTCCGGCCTCATAGGACAGGAAACCGGCCGCGTGCAGACCGCTCTGCTGCGCCGCCCGGATCGCTTCTAGCGCCGGACGGACCTCCGCCACCGTCCCTGCCGAGACGATGCGCACCGGATCGACATAGAGCCGAGCCGGAGCGCCGCCCTCGCGTGCGTCGTCGAGCAGCACGAAAGGGGCATGTAGAAAAGGAAGGGAAGGCATGGTCATGGCGTCAGGCCGCCAGATGCCCCGCGAATGCCGTGTCCGGCAACCCTTGGTTTTCGCGTACACGCACCGTATCTTGCGAAAGATGAACCCTCAGCCCCAACCCCAGCCCAAGCCACCGCTTCGCGCCGCGATCATCCCCGTCACCCCGCTCCAGCAGAATTGCACCTTGCTGTGGTGCACCGCCACGATGCGCGGCGCGTTTGTTGATCCCGGTGGCGATTTGCCTAGGCTGATCGCCGCCGCCGCGCAGCACAAGGTGACAGTCGAGAAGATCATTCTCACCCACGGGCATATCGACCATTGCGGCGAGGCGAAGCCGCTGGCCGATCAACTCGGCGTGCCGATCGAAGGGCCGCACGAGGAGGACCGCTTCCTCACCTCGACCCTGTCCGAAAGCGGGGCGCAATACGGGATTGCGGGCGTGAATTTCGAGCCCGACCGCTGGCTGGTCGAAGGCGATACGGTGACCGTGGGGAATTTGGTGCTCCACGTCTATGAAACCCCCGGCCATACGCCGGGTCATGTCATCTTCCACCACGCGCCCTCGAAACTGGCGCTGGTCGGCGATGTGCTGTTCGCCGGATCGGTCGGTCGCACCGATTTTCCGCGCGGCAATCACCCGCAATTGCTCGCGTCGATCGTCGCCAAGCTCTGGCCGCTCGGCGACAACACGACCTTCATTCCCGGACACGGCCCGGCCAGCACCTTTGCCCACGAACGCCAGAACAATATGTTCGTCAGCGATGCGGCACTGGCGGCTTAACCGGCAGGCATTGCGCTGACCGCCGGGGTCCCGGCGGTGCTATGGGGCAGAAACGGCAGCGTCACCGCATAGCCGCCGAGGCCGACCAGCAGCAGCAACGTCAGCAGCGTGCCGAGCATGCGCCCGACCGGCAGCCCGTCCATGCCGAGCGGATGCGCGACGCGGGCGACCAGGAAAAGCGCGCTTGCCACCCACAGCCAAAGCGATGTGCCGGTGCTGAATTCGAGCAGGCCGATCAAGATGATGATGAACGGCGCATATTCGACGAAATTGGCGTGCGCGCGCATCCGACGAATCAGCATCTCATTGCCGCCGTCGCCGATGCTGACCTTGGCCTTGGTGCGGACCGCCCCCGTGCGCAGCGCAAGCCACACATTAAGGATCGCGGCAGCGCCGGCCGTCATTAGTGTAATCGGCAACATGATCGAACCCACCGCATTTCTCCCCTTTGTGTCGCGGTGGCCGCCTTGGCACCGTGCGCGCACGCTTGCAACGGCGGGCAGAATCGCTATAGGCCCCCATCTTCGCGATATGTCTGGCCAATGTGCCGCTTGCGCGGCCGACGGCGTCGGTTGCGTGGCAGTCCGGTTCGGGCGTATCGCATCTGTCAGACAAGTATAAGGTTTCGCCGAAATGGCCGTCCCCAAAAGAAAAACCACGCCATCGAAGCGCGGCATGCGTCGCAGCCACGATTCGCTGACCGTTGCATCCTTCCAGGAATGCCCGAATTGTGGTGAGCTGAAGCGTCCGCACAATCTGTGCCCGTCGTGCGGCCACTATAATGGCCGCGAGATCGTTTCGGTCGAAGGCTGATCCGCGAGCTACCGGACGGCAGCGTGAACAGGGGAGCGATCAGCGTGACGAACAGCTCCCGGATCGCGGTCGATGCGATGGGTGGCGACGAGGGACTCGCGGTGATGCTGGCAGGGGTCGCCCGCGCCAGCCACCGATGCGAGGACATGCGCTTCCTTCTGGTCGGCGACGAAACGGCGATTGCAGCCGGGTTGAAAACGCACCCCAATTTGGCCGCGCATTCCGAGATCGTCCATGCGCCCGAGGTGGTCGGTTCGAACGACAAACCGAGCCAGGCGATTCGCCGCGCCAAGACGACATCGATGGGCATCGCGATCGACATGGTGAAGCAGGGCCGAGCGCAGGCGTGCGTGTCCGGCGGCAATACCGGCGCGCTGATGGCGATGGCCAAGCTTTCGCTGCGAATGATCCCCGGAATCGACCGACCAGCGCTCGCCGGACTGATGCCGACGCTTGGCGAGAATGACACGGTCGTGCTCGATCTCGGTGCCAATACCGAATGCGACGCGCGCAATCTGATCCAGTTCGCGGTGATGGGGGCGGCCTATGCGCGCACCACGCTCGATCTTGCCCGGCCCCGCGTCGCCTTGCTCAACATCGGCAGCGAGGACCAGAAGGGCACCGAGACGATCCGCGATGCCGCCACCGCGCTTCGTGCCGCCTCGCATCTGCCGCTTGATTTCGCCGGCTTCATCGAGGGCGACAAGCTCTCGCGTGGCGATGTCGACGTCATCGTCTGCGACGGCTTTTCGGGCAACATCGCGCTCAAGACCGCAGAGGGCACCGCGCGCTTCGTCGCCGATCTGCTCAAGCGCGCGTTCCGCTCCTCGGTGCGCTCGAAGATCGGTTTCCTCATCTCCAAGCCGGCGACCGAATTGCTGCGGCATCATCTCGACCCCAACAATCATAATGGCGCGGTATTTCTCGGGCTCAACGGCCTGGTCGTGAAAAGCCATGGCGGCGCGAACGAAGTGGGCGTCGCGACCGCGATCGCGGCGGCGGCGAAGATGGTGCGCGACGATCTGACTCGGCGCATCGCGCAGGATCTCGGCGATTTCGAAAAGAAGGCAGCATGATTCGTTCGGTCATCGTCGGAACCGGATCGGCCCTGCCCGTCAGGCGCGTGTCGAATGAAGAACTGGCCGAAACCGTCGATACTTCCGACGCATGGATCGTCGAGCGCACCGGCATCCGCTTCCGCCATATCGCCGGCCCCGACGAAACGACCGCGACACTCGCCGCCGATGCGTGCCGCGCGGCACTCGGCGCGGCGGGTCTGTCGGCGCAGGAAATCGACCTGATCGTGCTGGCCACCGCCACGCCCGACCAGACCTTCCCGGCCAGCGCCACCAAGGTGCAGACGATGCTCGGGATCAACGATTGCGTTGCATTCGACGTCGCCGCCGTCTGTTCGGGCTTCCTCTATGCGCTGCAAGTGGCCGACAGTATGTTGCGCAGCGGCGCGGCGCGGCGGGCGCTCGTGATCGGGGCGGAGACCTTCAGCCGCATCCTCGATTGGGAGGACCGCGCGACCTGCGTGCTGTTCGGCGACGGCGCGGGCGCGATCGTGCTTGAGGCGCAGCCGGATACCGGCCCGGAGGGGCGCGGCATCCTCGCGGTGCGGTTGCATGCCGATGGGCGCCACAATGATTTGCTCTATGTCGATGGCGGACCATCGACCACCGGGACCGTCGGCAAGGTGCGGATGAAGGGGCGCGAGGTGTTCCGCCACGCCGTGGTCAATCTTGCTGCGGTCATGAGCGAGACGCTCGCCGTGGCGGGGCTCGGCGCCGACGATGTCGACTGGGTCGTACCGCACCAAGCCAATGCCCGGATCCTCGATGCGACTGCGCGCAAGCTTCATCTCGCGCCTGAGAAGGTCGTAGTGACGGTGGACCAGCACGCCAATACCTCGGCTGCATCGGTACCGCTTGCGCTCGATACGGCGGTCAGAGACGGACGGATCAGGCAGGGCGACTTGATCGTGCTGGAGGCGATGGGCGGCGGCTTCACATGGGGTGCCGCAGTAGTACGCGTGTGAAGAGCCTCATTTCGCTGCTGTAACTAAGCACTTTCAGGGAGCCGCTTCTGTGTGTTACGCAGATTCTCTGGGTTTGGGGGAAGGGTAATTGATGGCACCTGCGGGCACTCTAACACGCGCCGATCTGGCTGAGGCGTTGCATCTCCAGGTCGGTCTGTCGCGCGCCGATTCGTCGAATTTGGTCGAACAGATTTTGGGCCATATGTGCGGTGCGCTCGCCAAGGGCGAGAACGTCAAAATCTCAGGCTTCGGCACGTTTGTGCTGCGCGACAAGGGCGAGCGCGTCGGGCGCAACCCCAAGACCGGCGTCGAAGTGCCGATCGCGCCGCGCCGCGTGCTGACCTTCCGCGCCAGCCAGATGATGCGCGACCGCATTGTCGAGGCCGATTGAGCAACCCCGTGGCGATCTCGCCCGACGTGCCCGATAAAGCGGAGAGCGCGTATCGGACGATCGGCGAACTATCGCGCGAAACGGGATTGCCGCAGCATATCCTGCGCTATTGGGAGACGCGCTTTCCCCAGTTGCGCCCGCTGCAACGTGCCGGAAACAGGCGCTATTATCGGCCCGAGGACGTGGCGCTGGTGCGACGTATCGCGGCGATGCTTGAGCAGGACGGCTACACGATTCGGGGCGTGCAGCAAGCGCTGGCGAGCAAGCCAAGCGCTGCGCCGACGACACCCGATACCGATACCCGCAGCGCCATTCTCGGGGTCCGCGATGCGCTCGTCGCCGCGCTCGCCGAGGATGCCCGCGCCTAACGTTCGCGCGTCGCTGCGAAGATGACTTTGGGGTAGCGATCCGCAACATAGCCGACGTCCCACGCGGTCTTCGCCAGATAGACCGGATTGTTGTCGCGGTCCTTGGCCATCGAGGTGCGGTTCAAATCCATGAACGCCTTCAAATCCGCCGGATCGGCCGCCGAGACCCAGCGCGCGGTGTCGTACGGTGCCATTTCCAGCGCGGCATCGACCTTATATTCGGCCTCGAGTCGCGACAGTAGCACCTCCAATTGCAACTGCCCGACGACACCGATGATCCAGTTCGAGCCGATTTCGGGATAGAAGACCTGCGTCACGCCCTCCTCGGCCATGTCGTCGAGCGCCTTTCGCAACTGCTTGGTCTTGGTCGGATCCTTGAGCGCCACGCGGCGGAGGATTTCGGGCGCGAAATTGGGGAGGCCGGTAAAGCGCACATCGGCGCGTTCGCTCAGCGTATCCCCCACGCGCAACGTGCCGTGGTTGGGGATGCCGATAATGTCGCCCGGAAACGCCTCATCCGCCAATTCCCGCTCGCGCGCGAAGAAGAGGATCGGCGAGTGGATCGCGATCGGCTTGCCGTGCCCCGTTGGGGTGAGCTTCATGCCGCGTTTGAAGGTGCCCGAGCAGAGCCGCATGAAGGCGATGCGGTCGCGGTGGTTGGGGTCCATATTCGCCTGGACCTTGAACACGAAGCCGGTGACATCGGCACGGTCCGGCCGCACTTCGGCGGGCTCTGCCGGTTGCGGGCGTGGGCCGGGGGCATGGCGGCCGAGCGCATCGATCAATTCGGCCACGCCGAAATCCTTCAGCGCTGAGCCGAAATAAACGGGCGTCTGATCACCCGCGCGATACGCCGCGACATCGAAGCCGCCATAGCCGCCGAGCGCGAGTTCGGCCTCGTCGCGCAGCGTCTTCAGGCCAGCGGGGGTGAGCGTCGCGGCGAGCGCGGGATCGTCCATTCCGGTGAAGCTCGTCGCCTTGCCGTGAAACTCGCGACTCGGCCCCTCGGGCTGGCTGAGCGAATTGGCGTGGAGATCGTAAATCCCCTCGAAATCGGTCCCCATGCCGACCGGCCAGCTCATCGGCGTCACGTCGAGCTGGAGCATTTCGGCGACTTCATCGAGCAGATCGAAGGGCGGGCGACCCTCACGATCGACCTTGTTGATGAAGGTGATGATCGGCACGCTCCGCAAGCGGCACACTTCGAACAGCTTGCGCGTCTGCGCCTCGATCCCGCGCGCGGCGTCGATCACCATGACCGCCGAATCGACCGCGGTCAGCGTGCGATAGGTATCCTCGGAGAAGTCTTCGTGGCCCGGTGTGTCGAGCAGATTGAAGGTCAGGCCGTTCCGCTCGAAGGTCATGACCGACGAGGTGACCGAGATGCCGCGTTGCTGCTCGATCTTCATCCAGTCGGAGCGCGCGCGGCGGTTCTGCCCGCGCGCCTTGACCTCGCCCGCGAGATGGATCGCGCCGCCGAAATAAAGCAGCTTTTCGGTAAGCGTAGTCTTGCCGGCATCGGGATGCGAGATGATCGCGAAGGTGCGGCGGTCGGAGGTATGATTCATCGCTGCGCCTTAGCGGCTCACGGCTCCAGCGTCACCTGCATCGCGCATATGCGCACTTCGCCCGGCGCGAGATGCATCATGCCGGGTTTGTCGGCCATATCGCCGGTGAAGCCGACCGGATCGGCGAGGCCGTGCCATGGTTCGATACAGACGAACGCCGCGCCCGGCTTGGTCCAGATGCCGAGCATCGGCGTGTCGGGGAAATCGACTCGCAATTGCGGGCCGGCGGGCGCGCCGTAGCGGACGCTTTGCGAGCGGATCTGGTCCCAGATCAGGGCATCGGCGCTGAACAGGGTATTGGTCAGCGCGAGCGTTCGCCCGTCGAGCGGCGAGGGGCGCGGGGCTGGATCGACGAGACTGGCAGTGAGCTTGCGGATCGAATCGGCCTCCTCGGCCTCGAACACGATGCGATGGTCTTCGCGGGGCTGGCCGTAGGGGAGCGGCCAGGCAAAGGCCGGGTGAAAGCCGAAGCTCGCGGGGAGCGAGCGATCGGCTTCGCGATTTTCGATATCAATGGTGATCGACAGCGTCGCATCTTGGATTTCATAGCTGGCCCGCAGCGCGAAGGCGCGGGGATAGACCGCGCGAGTCTCGACGCTATCCTCGAGCAGGAACACAGCTTTGCTGGCGCTGTGCTCGATCAGCGTGAAGCGGCTGCGGCGCGCAAAGCCGTGCTGCTTCATCGGATAGTCCACGCCATCGATCCGCAGCACATCGCCGTTCAGCCGCCCGACGATCGGGAAGAGGAGCGGCGCATGGCCTCGCCAGAAGGCCGGATCGGCATCGGTCATCAGCTCGCGCCCGTCGGCGTCGCGTAAGCGGAAGAGTTCCGCGCCAAGCGGGTCGATTGCGGCGGAGAGGTGCGGTGAGGCGATCGAAATGAGGGCGGGCTCGGTCATCGTATATCCTCGATTAAATCCCGCCGTCACCCCGGCCTTGTGCCGGGGTCCACGGTGCCGCACATCCTTCGAGCGGAAACCTAGAACCCCGGTGGACCCCGGCACGAGGCCGGGGTGACGGAAGGGGGAGCCTTACCCACGCAAGCTCGCGCCGAGCTTCGTGGCGGCGGCAACGACCTTGTCCGCAACCGCCTTCAACTCCGCCTCGGTGAAGCTCTTTTCGCCGGGTTGCAGCGTCACTTCCACGCCGAGGCTCTTATGGCCGGGTTCGACGCCGGTCCCGATGAAAACATCGAACAGTCGCGCGGCGACGATACTCGCCTTGTCGGCCCCCTTGACCGCCCGGACGAGCGCGTCTGCGGCGAGCGCTTCGGGCACGAGGAAGGCGAAGTCGCGGCGGACCGCCTGCAGCGCGGGCGGTGCATAGGGTGCGCGGGCGAAGCCGGTGCTGCGCTTGGCCGGGAGCGCATCGAGATAGAGTTCGACCGCCGCGACCGGGCCATCGAGATCGAACGCGCGCAGCGTCAGCGGGTGGACCATGCCGAACGCCGCGAGCACCGTTTTCGGCCCAAGCCGCAGCGTGCCCGATTGGCCGGGGTGCCAGGCGTCCCCTGCCTCTCCCATCACTTGAAGATTGTCGATCGGTGCCCCGGCGGCGGCGAGCAGGGCAAGTGCTTCGGCCTTGGCATCGAAGGCGTCGAAAGTGCTGGCCTTGCCATTCTGCCAGCCGCGCGCGCGATTCTCGCCCGCCAGCACGACGCCGAGTGTCGCGCGCTCACCGTCTGCGAGATAGCGGCGGCCGAGTTCGAACAGCCGCACGCCGGGGGCACCGCGCTTCATGTTGCGCTCGGCCGCAGCGAACAGGCCGGGGAGCAGCGAGGGGCGCATGACCTTCAATTCCTCGCTGATCGGATTGGCGAGGCTCCAAGCCCCTCCGCCGATGGCAGCGGCTTGCGCGTCGGACAGGAAGCTCCAGGTGATCGCTTCGTTCAGGCCCCGCGCTGCGGCAGCCCGGCGGACGCGGCTTTCGAGCGTCTGGGCGGGGGTGGCGGTCGGTTTGGCAACGCCGGGGGTGCGAGGCAGCGGGGTAACGGGGACCGAATCGATGCCGACGATGCGGATGATTTCCTCGACCAGATCGGCGGGGCCGTCGACATCGCGGCGCGCGGGCGGCGGCAGGACGGTCCAGTCGGCTTCCACGTCGAAGCCGAGCGCGGTGAGGATATCGCGCTGGCGATCGGGCGCGACGGCGAGGCCGCCGAGTCGCTCGGCGAGCGTCGGGTCATAGGCGATGCGCTTGCGCGCCGTCGGGGGCGTGCCCGCATAGGTTGGTTCGCTGGCGGTGCCGCCGCACAGATCGAGCACGAGCCGCGTCGCGATCTCCAGCCCCTCGGCGAGGAACGCGGGATCGACGCCGCGTTCGAAGCGCGAGCGGGCGTCGGAGGTGAGCAGCAGCTTTTGCCCGGTGCGGGCAATGCTTTCGGGATCGAAATAGGCGCATTCGATGATCACGTCGGTGGTTTCGAGCGATACGCCCGATTCCTCGCCGCCCATGATGCCGCCGATATCGTGGACATGGGATTCATCGGCGATGACCGTCATAGACCCAGCCAGCGTATAGCTCTTGCCGTTGAGCGCGAGCACCTGTTCGCCATCCCGCGCCTTGCGCGCGACGAGGCCGCCGCTGAGCTTTGCGCGGTCATAGACGTGCAAGGGGCGGCCGAGATCGAACATCACATAATTGGTGATGTCGACCAGCGTAGAGATCGGGCGCTGGCCGATCGCAGTGAGGCGCTGGCGCATCCATTCGGGCGATTCGCCATTGGTGAGGCCGGTCACGCTTGCCGCGAAGAACGCGGGGCAACCGTCGGTATCCTCGGTGCGTACGTCCGGGCCGGGGCCGGTTCCCGCGACGGGGGCGTAGGCGAGCGGCTTTGCCGTGCCGAGGCCGGCCGCGACGAGATCGAGCGCGATGCCGCGCGCGCCGAAACAATCGGGACGGTTGGGCAGGACGTTGATGTCGATCACCGGATCGTTCAGCCCGGCATAATCGGGATAGGCCATGCCGACCGGGGCGTCTTCGGGCAATTCGATGATGCCGTCATGCCCCTCGCCGACTTCCAATTCGCGCGCGCTGCACATCATGCCGTTCGATTCGACGCCGCGAATCGCCGCGACTTTCAGCACCATCGCGTTGGAGGGCACTACCGCGCCTGCGGGGCCGAATACGCCGAGCATGCCCGCCCGCGCATTGGGCGCGCCGCAGACGACCTGGAGCGGGCCGTCGCCGGCATCGACCGAGAGGATCTGCAGCTTGTCGGCTTGGGGGTGCGGGGCGGCGCTGAGCACGCGCGCGACCTTGAACGCGGCGAGCGCGGCACCGGGGTTCTCGACGCCCTCCACTTCCAGCCCGATGCGGGTCAGCGTCTCCACGATCGTATCGAGCGACGCGTCGGTGTCGATATGCTCCTTGAGCCAGCCGAGCGTCGTTTTCATGCGCCCACTCCCTGACTTAGCGTCGGCACGTCGAGCGCGGAGAAGCCGTAATGCTTCAGCCAGCGCGCATCGCCTTCGAAGAAGGGCCGCAGATCATCCATGCCATATTTGAGCATTGCGAGCCGATCGACCCCGACACCAAACGCGAAGCCCTGCCATTCGTTCGGATCGAGCCCGCACGCGGCGATCACACGGGGGTGGACCATGCCCGACCCGAGCAATTCCATCCAGCCTTCCGATCCACCGAGCGTGCGGCGGCCCTTTTCCATCGTCCAGCCGACATCGACCTCGGCCGAGGGCTCGGTGAAGGGGAAATAGCTCGGGCGGAGCCGGAGTACGATGTCGTCGCGCTCGAAAAAGGCCTTGAGGAAGGTTTCGAGCGTCCATTTGAGGTGGCCGAGCGTGATGCCCTTGTCGATCACCAGCCCTTCGATCTGATGGAACATCGGGGTGTGCGTCGCGTCCCAATCCGAACGATAGACGCGGCCTGGCGCGATGATGCGGATCGGGGGTTCCTGTCCCATCATCGTGCGGATCTGGACGGGGGAGGTGTGGGTGCGCAGGACATACATCTCCCTCTCCCCTTCAGGGGAGAGGGCCGGGGAGCGGGGCTGTGCTTCGGTACCGAGCTGATCGCCCGTTGAGGCGTCCCCCTCTCCCCGACCCTCTCCCCGCAAGCGGGGAGAGGGAGAAACATAGAACGTGTCGTGCATCGCCCGCGCGGGGTGGCTTTCGGGCATGTTGAGCGCGGTGAAATTGTGCCACTGATCCTCGATCTCCGGCCCGGTCGCGACCGCGAAGCCCAGATCCGCGAAGATTTCGGCGAGCTCGTCCATCACCTGGCTGACCGGATGGACCGACCCCTGCGGAGCGGCGGCGGCGGGGAGCGTCATATCGAGCGTTTCGCGCGCGAGGCGTGCGTCGAGCTCGGCGCGGTCGAGCGTGGCCTTGCGCGTGGCGATGGCGGTGGTGACCGCCTCGCGCAGGCCCTGGATGCGCGGTCCTTCTACCAGCCGCTGATCGGGCGACATGCCGCCCAGCGTCTTGAGCAGCGCGGTGACGCTGCCCGCCTTGCCGAGCGCAGCCACGCGGACCGCTTCCAGCGCATCGAGCGTGTTGGCGGCGCGTACTGTTGCAAGCAGTTCGGTGGTTAGCTGATCGATATCACTCATGACGGTACCCATTGGTTCAAAGCTGGCGCGCAATCAACGGCCACGATCGTTCAGGGCGCATAGCCGCCGAAGGTCAGCCTGACGATCGTGGGCCAGAGCGATGATAAGCCCGCCGATAAATGCGGGCACAAGGCTTGCCACCAACACGCCTTGACCAAATTTCAGGAAGATAACGATAGCGTAGCCCACCAGCCCGAAACCGATCATCGCGAGCAGGAGGTTGACGACCGTATTCACAATCGGCCGGAGGTTCTGTTCAGGCCGCTCGGGCGCAATCTGCTCGGCCAAATGCGTCATCCGGTCGGCCTTGCGCATCTGATCGAGATAATCGATCCAGCGCTCGAACTGACGGATATCGATGTACGCCAGCAAATCGGGGTGCTGATACTGGAGCGTGCCGAGCAGCGTGGTCATGCATCCGCGATGGACCGCGTCGAAGTCGACACCGCCCTCGGTCAGCGCCTGCCACGCGAGCCCCATCGCCGGGTTGATCCGTCGCATGCCTTCAAGCGTTTGGAAGCTGCGCCGAAGCAGGACGATCTCGTGAATCTGCTCCGGGCAATCATACAGGTCGACGCGCGCATTCCAGTCGAAACCCGCGATCGCCGGACCAAGCATCGCTTCGGTTCGTGGAAAATGGGTCAGGATTATCTCGCACAGACCTGTTTCGATCGCCTCGAATTCAACGATGCTACACGACCGCGCCCGCTCAGCGAGCAATTCGGTCAGATCGGCCAGTTCAGGCGCGATTTCGGCAGTACGATTGCCGCCGCAGATCAAGGTTCGCAGGGCGTCGAATGCCGATGCACCGGAAGCCGGGACTCGTGTATCGTGCGACTCAATCCGATCGCGCTCGGCCGCGTCATCAATCGGAGACGGCATTGAAGCGGCAGCGACGGCCTGATCATAGGCTGCACGCAGGGCAATGAAGCTGCGGGGATCGGCATCGACGTCGATCGCCTTGAGCTTGCGGGCGTACGCCTGCCGAATCACCGCAAGGTCGGCCGTGCTCGCGACCTCGAGAATGTCCCACGCCGACTCATCCATGCCCAGCCCCCGCCACGCTTCGTCATTCCCAGTTCAACGAAAAGGGCGCCGGTGTTGCCACCGACGCCCCTTCTCTATCTCGCAACAGGTCGCCTTCAGGCGGCCTGGGGCAGAGCCGCCTTTGCCTGCGCGATGATGCCGCTAAACGCGCCCGCTTCATGCATCGCCAGATCGGCCAGAACCTTGCGGTCGAGCTGAACACCAGCGAGCTTCAGGCCGTGCATGAACACGCCGTAGGTCAAACCCTCGGCGCGCACGGCTGCGTTGATGCGCTGAATCCACAAAGCGCGGAAGTTCCGCTTGCGGACCTTACGATCGCGATATGCATATTGCCCGGCCTTTTCGACGGCCTGACGGGCGATACGGATCGTGTTCTTGCGACGGCCATAATAGCCCTTCGCCTGATTAAGGATCCGCTTGTGCTTTGCGTGGGTGGTTACACCCCGTTTGACGCGTGCCATTCTTTAATTCCTTTCCGCTCAGCCCAGACCGTAAGGCGCCCACGCCTTGACGGTGGCCGTATCGGCCTTCGACAGCACCTTGGTGCGACGGTTCTGGCGGATGTACTTGGCGTTGTGGCTCATCAGCCGGTGGCGCTTGCCCGCGACGCCGTGCTTCAGCAGGCCGCTCGCGGTGAGCTTGAAGCGCTTTTTAACGCCGCTCTTCGTCTTGAGTTTGGGCATTTTCGTCCTTTCCAAATATGCGACGATCTATGAACGGCCACGGCAGCCCATACCGGCCGGGCAGTTCCTCTTACTCGCAGGAAGGCGGCCCCATAACGGTGAGTCGTCCAAAACGCAAGATCAATGCCCGCGACAGGCCAGCGTTTCCAGAATTTCCTCGATCCGCGCGGGGTCGCCCGCAGCGATGACTTCGCCAATCGAATCGGCGGTGAGCGGGTCACCCGACCAA
>JBBQLB010000031.1:0-32908 GCA_038327465.1 Sphingomonadales bacterium
GATCGATCGTCGCCTTGACATCGTCGGTTGGCGTGTTGGTCATCGTCTGGACGGTGACCGGCGCGTCGCCACCGACGGGGACGTTGCCGACCATGATCTGGCGGCTCTGGCGGCGGTTGATGTCGCGCCACGGGCGGAGGGACATGATCGATTTCCTCTAATTGCCTGCGCGCTATAGCGCCGTTGTCGGCCAACCGAAATAGCTTGCGATTGGACGAACGCGATGTCTCGTCTAAGGCCACGCGATGGAACGGCATTTCGGTCTCGACTGGCTGCGCATCGGCGCGTTCGGTCTGCTCATCTTCTACCATATCGGCATGGTCTTCGTGCCATGGGGTTTTCATGTGAAAACCGCGCAGCCGCAGGATTGGGTGGCGCTGCCGATGCTCGCGCTGAACAGCTGGCGGTTGCTGCTGCTGTTCGTGGTGTCGGGCTATGCCAGCCGCGCACTGTTGGTAAAGGGAGCGGGCACGGCGGGGTTCGCCGCCAATCGCACGCTGCGGCTGATCGTGCCGTTGCTGTTCGGCATCCTGATCGTCGTGCCGCTGCAACCCTGGATCGAACTGACGACGCAGCATGGTTACGCGCATGATTTCGGCTATTTCCTGACCCACGATTATTTTCGTTTCGGCAGCTTGGGCGGGGTAATACTGCCGACGTGGCAGCATTTGTGGTTCGTCGCCTATCTGTGGTTCTACACGATGCTGCTGGCGGTGCTGGTTGCAGGCTTTGGGCGGCGCAGCGCGCAAGGCCTGTTTGACCGCGTGTTCGGGACGATGCTGGTGTGGTTTATCCCGGCCGCGTGGCTGGTCGCGGTCAGCGCCTGGCTGTTTCCCGGGGTCGGACCGACCAACAATCTCGTCAACGATCTGGTGTCGCATGCCCAATATTGGCCGGGCTTCCTGTTCGGATTTGCGCTGGCCGGGTCGCCGCCCGCGCTCGCGGCGATGCGGCGGTGGTGGCCATGGGCGCTTGGCGTCGGGCTGCTCTGCTACAGTGTGGTCGTGGCGATCGAGATCGAATGGCCGGGCAGCACCACGCCGAGCTGGCCCTACGGAATCCTCTTCGCCAGCGCGCGCGCGGTACAGGGGTGGAGCATCATCGTCGCGCTGATCGGCCTCGCCGACACCTATCTCAACCGCGATCATCCGTGGCGACGCGTGCTGACCGAGGCGGTGTTCCCCTTCTACATCATCCATCAGACGATCATTGTCGGGGTCGAGGGCACACTGCTGCGCTGGGGCCTGCCGCCCGCATTGGAATTCCTGATCCTGCTAGTGACGACGGTCGCGGGATGCGGGGCTTTTTACGCGATCGGACGCGAGATTAGCTGGCTACGCCCGCTGATTGGCTTGCGCTCGCGCGAACTTCGGAAGCGAGCGATATGAGCTGGACGATCGTATTGCACGGCGGCGCGGGGCAAATGACGACGGCGACCGTCACGCCGGAACAGGCGGAGGGGGCGCGGGCAGGGTTGAACCGAGCGCTCGATGCGGGTGCTGCAATCTTGGAGGGCGGCGGCGCGGCGCTCGACGCGGTTGAGGCAGCGGTGCGCGTGCTGGAGGACGATCCGCACTTCAATGCCGGACGCGGTGCCGCGCTGACCTATGACGGCGTGGCCGAACTCGACGCGGCAATCATGGACGGGCGCGATCGACAGGCGGGCGCGGTGGCGGGGGTCAGCGCGACGCGCCATCCGGTGAGCGCCGCGCGCGCGGTCATGGCGCATAGCCCGCATGTGCTGCTGAGCGGTTCCGGTGCCGACGCGTTTGCCCGCGCGCAAGGGTGCGAAGCGGCAACGCAAGACTGGCTCGCTCTGCCCGAACGCCGCGCGCAGCTCGCCGAGATGATCGCGGGCGGCGGGGTGTTCGATGCTGACATGAAGTATGGCACGGTCGGCGCGGTGGCATGCGACGGCCACGGCCACGTCGCCGCCGCGACATCGACCGGCGGGGTGACGGGCAAACGCTGGGGCCGGATCGGGGATTCGCCGCTGATCGGGGCTGGCACCTATGCCGATGACCGGGCGGGCGCGGTGTCGTGCACGGGCTCGGGCGAGTTCTTCATCCGCGCGGGCGTGGCGCATGAGATTTGCGCGCGCGTCCGGCTGGCGGGCGAATCGCTCGACGCGGCGGTGGCGGCGGTGATGGCCGAGGTTACCGCGCTCGGCGGATCGGGTGGCGTAATCGCCACCGGACCGCACGGCGAGGCGGTGTGGCACTTCACGACGCCTGGCATGTACCGCGCGCGCTTGCTGTCGGACGGGGCGCGCGAAGTCGCGGTGTTCGGCGACACGTAAACCGGGCCCGGCATCCCCGCTTTCGCGGGGATGACAAGGCGAGTAGGGCAAGGTCATGATTCGCCCCCTCCCCGCTTTGCTCGCCGCCGTCGCGATTGTCGCGACCGCGTCCCCCGCCACGGCCTATTGGGAATATGGCCATCAGACGGTCGCCAAAATCGCCGAGGCCAATGTCCGGCCCAAGACGCGCATCGCGATCCGCGCGTTGCTCGCGCGATCGGATCTGCTCGGCACGCCAGAGTGCAAGGCATCGACGATGGCCGATGCGAGCGTCTGGGCGGATTGCATCAAGCCGCTGAAGGACGCGAACGGTCAGTCGCGCTTCGGCTACGCTTATTCCTGGCATTATCAGAATGTCAGCATTTGCCGTACCTTCGACCTTGCCCCGCCGTGCAAGGACGGCAATTGCGTGTCGGCGCAGATCACCCGCCAAGCAACGCTCCTGAAGAACAAGCGCGCGCCGCTGAAAGACCGGGTCGAGGCGCTTGCTTTCCTGATCCACTTCGTCGGCGATCTGCACCAGCCGCTCCACGCCGGGGACAAGGACGATAAGGGCGGCAATGACGCCAAGGCCGATTACGGCATTTACGCGCCCGCACGGCTCAATCTGCACAGCATCTGGGACGGCTATCTCGCCGAGCGCGCGATCTCGTCGGGAGCGTCGCTGATCCGGCGCTATCCCGCTGCCGTCCGGGCGCAAGTCGCTGCGGGCGATGTCACCGACTGGAGCCGCGAAAGCTGGCAAATCTCGCATGACGCGGCTTACGGCAGCGTGCTGTCCGATCCGTGCGCGCCGACCCCGGCGCGGGTGAAGCTGGACGATGCCACGATCGCGAAGCTCGTGCCGATCGCCCGCTTGGAAGTGGAGCGCGGCGGGCTGCGGCTGGCAAAGCTGCTCGACGGGGCGCTCGGCTAAGGTTTCACGAAACCCGCCACTGCCGCCGCTACATCGGGCGAGATCGGCAAAGTCGCATCGGCATAGGTTGCGACATTCGCCATGCGGTCGTCGCTCGCAACGGGGCGGAGCACGTGGTTGACACCGGGGAGCAGCGTCAGCGTCGCTTTGGGCTGTGCGCGCTTGAGCGTCTCGGCATCGGCGACGCTCACCTGGATATCGCGCGTGCCTTGCAGGATCAGCACCGGCAGCTTTACGCCCGCGATCAGCTTCGCGGGATCGTGCGACATCAGATCGATCCAATAGCCCTGGAGCTTGTCGGCAAAGAGCGGCTGGAGCGGCGCGGGCAAGCTGGCTTGGGGCACGCGCTTACCCGCCTCCAGCGCGTCGATCGCCCCGAGCGCGGGGGCGAGGATCGGCGCGTTCATCGGGTTAGCTTTCAGCTGCTCGCGTAGCACCATCGCCATGGGACGACCGACCGCGCTCAGCAGGAGGACCCCGCACAGACCCTTGGGTTGCTGTGCCGCGACCAACGCCACCAGCCCGCCCTCGCTATGGCCGAGCAGCCAGATACACTTCCGCCCGGTCCGCCCGCGCGCAACCTTGCTCCACGCCTGCACGTCTTCGGCATAGCCGCCGGTCGTCGCGGCATTGGGGTCGGTCACCGCCGCCTTGCTGCCGAACATGCCGCGCTTGTCGATGCGCAGCGTCGCGATCCCCTTGGCGGCAAGCGCTTCGGCGAGTTGACGATAGGGGCCGCCCGCGACACCAGCGGGATTGTTGCCGTCGCGGTCGGTCGGGCCGGAGCCGGGGATGATCAGTATCAGCGGCGCTTTGGCGTCGGGATCGAGCAGCGTTCCGGCGAGCGGACCCTCCGGCCCCGGCGCGGTCAGTTCGACCGGGGCGGGGGCTGCTGCGAAGGCGGGCGATGCCGCGAGCAACGCCGCGATGGCGAGCAGCCGGATCATTTGCCGAACCCCCAATGCCAGCGCCAGCCGCCCTGCGTTTTGCGGATGCAAATCACGAGGAACGCCACCGCCAGCGAAACGCCGACACCGACGCGTGCGATCGTCTCGGGCATGAAAACCACGTCGAGCACCAGCAATCCCGCGAAGCCGAGCGTCAGCGCCCAGCCCTGCCACGTCACCGGCGTCGCGCCGATCCCGAACACCTTGGGTGCGAACCAATAGCCTGGCTCAACCCGGAAATGATTAATCACCTCATCCTTCGTCATCGGAATTCTCCTTTGGAGGACGGCCGCGTTTGGGTGCCTCGCTCTGGGCTACCTTCACGCCGCGTTTGGCCAAGGCTTCACGCAGCAAACATTCGAACTGGGCGTTAACGCTCCTGAGGTCAGCCGCCGCCACACGTTCGACCGCGGCGTAGAGCGCGGGATCGAGGCGCAGCGGGAACGCCTTCTTTGGAGGAGCGGCCAACGCGTCCAGCCGATCAGTAGAGCGTGCCGGCGTTGACGACGGGCTGGGTATCGCGCTCGCCGCACAAGACGACCATCAAGTTCGACACCATCGCCGCGCGACGTTCGTCGTCGAGTTCGACCACGCCCTTCTTCGAGAGCAAGTCGAGCGCCATTTCGACCATGCCGACCGCGCCCTCGACCAAGGTTGCGCGCGCGGCGACCACCGCTTGCGCCTGTTGCCGCCGCAGCATCGCACCGGCGATCTCGGGCGCATAGGCCAGATGCGTGAAGCCGCATTCGTCAACGGTGATACCCGCCGTCACCAGCCGGGCGATGAGTTCGGCGCGGAGTTCAACGGCAACCTGATCGTGATTACCGCGCAGCGTCACTTCCTGATGCTCGTAATCGTCATAGGGGTAGCGCGCGCCGATCGTGCGCACCGCCGCCTCGATCTGGACGATGACGAACGCCTTGTAATCGTCGATATCGAACAGCGCCTGCGCCGTGTCAGTGACGCGCCACACGACTTGCGCGGCGATCTCGATTGGGTTGCCGCGCAGATCGTTGACCTTCAGCCGCTCGGAAATCATGTTGTTGGCGCGCAGCGACACTTTCTTGCGCCCCAGCCATGGCAGCAGCCAGCGCAAGCCGGTGTTGCGATCGGTGCCTTTATACGCGCCGAACAGCGTGATCGCGGTCGCCTGATTGGGCTGCTGCATGTAAAAACCGCACGCGACGAACAGAAAGACGACGCTGGCGAGGGTGATGACGATCCCGCCGAGCGCGGCATTCCCGTCGAGCAGCGTTGCCCCGAACATCCCCGCGGCGAGCGCGGCCAGCATCAGCAGCAGCATGGCATAGCCGCTCGACGTGGATGCATTATGCTCGCTCGACAGCGTCAGCGCGGTGTTGCGTGTTCCCGACTCAACCATGAAAGCCTCCCGTTAATATGATATCACATTTATATCGGGATTATGAGATATGCAAGGGGTTGTTCGCGTGGTTCTCCCCTCCCTGGAAGGGAGGGGGTAGGGGGTGGGTCTGTATGGGGCAGGTGCGGCGTTCGATAACGAGCCAACCCACCCCCAGCCCAGTGTCGGGTCGGCCCTGCCCCCGGCAGGGCCTGAACAGCGCGGGGCGCTGTTCACCCGACACTCTTCCAGGGAGGGGAGAAGAAGAAACAAAAAAGGCGGCGCCGCCGAAGCAACGCCGCCCTCTTTGGCGCTAGAAAGCCGCCTTTAATTCAGAACGATCGTCACCGCACGGCGGTTCTGCGCGAGGCTCGCTTCGTCCGACCCAAGGGCGATCGGGCGTTCCTTGCCGTAGCTGATCGTCGAGATGCGACCCGGCGCAATGCCGCGTGCGGCCAAATAGTTCTTGGCGGCATTGGCGCGACGGTCGCCGAGGCCGAGATTGTATTCGCGCGTGCCGCGTTCGTCGCAATGGCCTTCGAGGCTCACCGGCACGTTCGGCCACTTCGACAACCATCCAGCCTGGCTATCGAGAATCGCGCGAGCGCGATCGTCGAGGCCGAAGCTGTCGAACGCGAAATTGACAGTATTGCTGGTAACCGAGCGCTCGAAATCGGCGCGCGAACCCGGAACGACTCCGCTCTGAACCGGGCCGCCGCCGGGGGCGGGCGGAATGTAAGCGGGTTTCTTGGCGCAACCCGCCGCCAGCAACGTGGCAGCGATCAGCAAGGTGGTGGTCAGTTTGGCCATGACGGCTTCTCCCAGAATGTAGACCCAAGCTCAGGTCGGTCGTTACGGGTACAAAACTTGGTTAACGGCATCGCGCGATGACGCGCCGGAGTCAACGCACGACATGTCTTATGGGCGCAACGGTCCCCAACCGGGATCGGACCCGTCGAGCCGGGTCGGAACGGGGCGCAGATTGACGCCGGTCAAATCGACCGACCACAAATCCGCCCGCCCGCTGCCGCCGCCGGTCGAGCGGAAGAACATCAGCACGCGGCCGTTGGGCGACCAGGTCGGTGCCTCATCCTGCGCGCCATCGGTGAGCAATTGCTCATTGCCGCCAGCCGGACTCACCACGCCGATACGGAACGATCCGGCAAGCTTGGTGAAGGCGATAAGATTGCCGCGCGGGCTCCACACCGGGGTCGCATAGCGGCCATTTCCGAAGCTTATGCGTTGTTGTTGCGACCCGTCGGCGTTCATCACATAGAGTTGCTGCGAGCCGGACCGGTCGCTTTCGAACACGATCCGCCCGCCATCGGGCGAATAGGTGCCGCCCGTATCGATGCCCGGAGAATCCGTCAGCCGCTGCGGCGTTCCCCCGCCGAACGCGACGCGGTAGACATCGGTATTGCCGGCGATCGCCATCGAGAACAGCACCCAGCGTCCGTCGGGTGAAACGCGCGGGGCGAAGGTGAGATTGGTGTTGGGGACCAGCAAGCGCTGCCGTTTTGTCCCGATATCGTACACATAGATCGCCGGACGATCATCGAGATAGCTCATATAGACGATCGATTTCTGGTCGGGCGAGAAGCGCGGCGTCAACGCGATCGCCTGCCCGTTGGTCAGAAAGGTGTGATTCTCGCCGTCCTGATCCATCAAGGCGAGTCGTTTGATGCGCTTGCCCTTGGGGCCGGTCTCCGAAACATAGACGACGCGGCTGTCGAAATACGGCCCTTCGCCGGTCAGTTTGGAATAGACCATGTCGGCGCATTTATGCCCGGCCCGGCGCCAGTCGCCCGGTGCCACGACGAACCCCTGCCGCGCGAGTTCGGCGCGCGAGAAGACGTCGTAGAGATAGCAACCGACCGTGAGCGTTCCGTCACCATTCGCACGGATGAAGCCCTGAACGAGCGCGGACGCGCCCGCTGGCCCCCAATAGTCGAACGTCGGTGCGGTGACTTCGGGGTAAGCGACCGACTTCACGCCCGCATCGAGCGGCTTGAACAGGCCCGAATTGCGCAGATCGTTGGAGACGATCTGCGCGAGTTGCTGCCCCAGCACATCAGTGCGCCCGGCTGCGGTATTGGCGACCTCGGCGGTCGGCATCACCGGGATCGCGATGCCAAGCGGGGCGGAGACGCCGCCGACGACATCGACCACCAATTCGCCTTGCTGCTGCGGGTCAGTCGCGCCTGCCGGTGCGGGCGATTGGGTCGGTGCGGGGGTGGGCGCGGTTTGCGCGCTCGCGGCAGTGGCGGTCACCGCCAAAGCTACGGCTAAAATCGTCTTGTGGAGCATCGTCGTCATTCCTCAGCCCGGAAGTTTGTAGCGCAGCTTAAAGGTCTTCCACCCGCGCGGCACGTCATAAAGCTCGGGTGGCAAGCCGCGCAGCGGTGCGCAGCCCGAAAAGGTAGCAATTGCGTTGCGATCGACCGCGTCGACATAGCGCCGATTCTCGTCATCGACCCCGCCATGGTCGCCCGATACGGTCGGCCGCGCCGCCAGCGAGCCATCGCGATTGAGCGACAGCGCGATCGTCACCACGATTCGCGAGGCGCCGGGACCGGGGTTCACTTGCCGATCGGCGCACGGCTGCACCTGCCGCCGAATCGCCGAGCCGATATCGGCAGCGGCCTTGGCATCCATCGTGGCACCTGGGGCGGCATCGGGCGATCTCGATTTGGACGGAGTCTGCGACAGGCCTTTACGGAACTCGGCGTCGAGTAGCGATCCCGTCGCCTTCGCCTTGGTTGCCCTGGGATTGGCACCCGCCGCCTTGGTTGCCGCCACTGCCTTGGTCGGCGGTGCAGCCGCCTTGACCGGCGCGGCCTTCGCTTTCTCCGGCTTCTCGACCTTCTCGGCGACGGGCTTCTTCACCGGCGGCAGCGGCTTGGTCGCGGGCTTGGGCGGGGCGACGGCTTCGGGCTGCGGTTTCGGCGGAGCCGGATCGGGCGCAGGCTCGGGTGCCTTGGCGGGCGGCGGCGCGTCTTCCGGCGGGCCCTGGTCGGGCGCGGTGGATTGCGCGGGCGGTTCGGGGGCCGGTGGTGCGCGCTGGTCGAGCGCGATATCGTCGACCAGCGACACTTCGATCGGTTTCGGCGTCGGCACCGGCGCCGGCTTGGCAGACCAGACGAGCGAAAGAATCGCAAACAGGCCGACATGGCCGATCACGGCCACGGCAAATCCGGCGGCCTCGCTCCTAGTCATTGCGGGGGCGCTTCATTTGCCGCCTGGTTCGACCGTTAGAAGCGCGACGCGGTTGAGCCCGGCGCGGTTGAGCTCGCCCATCACGCGCATCACGCGACCGTAATCGAGACTCTTGTCGGCGCGCAGGAACACTTGCGGCGGCTTGGCCGGATCGCCTTTCGCGACGATCTGCGCAAGGATGTCGGGGAGCAGCGCCTCGCTCACCGCGTCCTTGTCAACATACAGATGACCCTCGCGATCGAGCGAGATTTCGACCGGTTTCTGATCCTGTTCGACCGCTTTCGCGCGGGCATCGGGGAGCTCGACCGGCACGCCCGCCGTCAACAGCGGTGCCGTCACCATGAAGATGATCAGCAGCACCAGCATCACATCGACCAGCGGTGTGACATTGATGTCCGCCATCGGCGCGCGCCGCCCGCGTCCGCGTTGCGAGGGAAGGTTGATGGCCATTAAATCCTCCCCCGGGGACCGGGGGAGGGGGACCGCTCGGCTTCTTCAGCCGAGTGGTGGAGGGGGCCGGACCAGGCGCGACCATCAAGCGTCGCCCCCCTCCACCATTTTGCTGAAGAAGCAAAATGGTCCCCCTCCCCCGCTGAAGCGGGGGCGGATCGAAGAAGAAAACCCCTCACCGCTTCACCTCGCTCTCGAGCTGACGGCTTAGGGTCGCATGAAAGCCGTCGGCGAAGCGGTTCAGTCGCGCTTCGATGCGGTTGATGCCGTGGCTGAAGCGATTGTACGCGATCACCGCCGGGATTGCCGCAAACAGCCCGATCGCGGTCGCGAACAACGCCTCGGCGATGCCGGGCGCGACCACCGCCAGCGACGTGTTCTGCGCCGCCGCGATGTTCGTGAAGCTGCGCATGATCCCCCAGACCGTGCCGAACAGCCCGACGAACGGCGCGACCGAGCCGACCGTCGCGAGGATGTTGAGCCGGTCGGACAATTTATCGACCTCGCTCGCCACTGCCGCGCCCATTGCCGTCGCCAGCCGCTCACGCGTGCCCCCGCGATCGACCTGGCCGCCGGCGGTCGAGCGGCGCCATTCGGCCACGCCCGCCGCAAACACCTTGGCGACGGGCAGGTCACTCTCGCCTTCGATCCGGTGGAAGGCGTCGATATCCTCGGCCTTCCAGAAATCGCGCTCGAACCGCTCGATCTTGCGGCGCGTACTGCCAAGCTTGAACACCGAGACGATGATGATCCCCCACGTCCAGATGCTGGCGAGCAGCAGCCCGACCATCACGACCTGCACCACCGGATCGGCGTGCAGGAAGATGCCGATTGGCGACAAGGACGTTGCGTCGGTATTGAACATCAGATCGGTCACGCGGTTTGTTCCCCTGGCATCTCGTCGTCAGTATCACGCTCGGCCATGATCGCCTCGAACGCAGCGATCCAGCCACGCGGTTGCCGCACCGGCCGACCGGCCGGCCCGACCAACGCGGCGGTCACCTCGGCTTCGGTCAATATCTCACCGCGGCGCATGACTCGCTGATGAATATCGACCGATGCCGCGCGCACCTGTCTCAATTTGGTTATAACGAGCAGCGCATCGTCGAGCTTTGCAGGCGCCCGGTACCGGATCGCGAGCGCGGTGATCGCATAAGCGCCGCCGCCCGCCTCGTGATGGCCACGCTGGTCGATCCCCGCCAATCGCAACATGTCGGATCGCGCACGCTCCATGTAGCGCAGATAATTGGCGTGATAGACGATCCCCGACAGATCGGTGTCCTCGAAATAGACGCGGAGCGGGAAACGATGCGCGCCCGCGACGATGCGGCCCGCAGCGGGCAAGTCGAGATCGGATGACGGCATGGCCTCGCGCTGTAACGGCACGGCGGCCACACGAAAACCCCGAACCGTCCATGCAATCGGTCTGGACGCCCCCGGTGTAGCGCTTAAACAGAACACATGACCGATTCACCGCACTTGCCCGCTCTTCGGATTCGCGGCTTGGCCAAGGCCTTCGACAAGCCCGTCATCGCCGGGCTGGATCTCGATATCGCGGCCGGACAGCTTTATGCGCTGCTCGGGCCCAATGGTGCCGGCAAGACCACGACGCTGCGGATGGTCGCGGGGCTCGCGAAGCCCGATTCGGGCACGATCGACATCTTCGGGGTGGATGCTTTGCGCGATCCGCTTGGCGCCAAGGCGATCACCGCATGGCTGCCCGATGAGGCGATGCTGTACGACAAATTATCGCCGATGGAATATCTCGCCTTCGTCGCGGGGCTGTGGCGGATGGCGCCGCGGCAGGCTGCGGCCGAGGCCGACCGGCTGCTCCACTGGCTCGATCTGTGGGAACAGCGCGATACGCGGTGCGAGGGGTTTTCGCGCGGGATGAAGCAGAAGGTCGCGCTGGCCGGGGCGTTGATCCACGATCCCAAATTGCTGATCCTCGATGAACCGCTGACCGGCCTCGACGCGAATATGGCGCGCGCGGTGAAGGATGCGCTGCGCGCGCAAGTCGATGCGGGCAAGACCGTGATCGTCACCACGCACATCCTTGAGGTTGCCGAGCGCATGGCCGACCGGATCGGCATCATCGGCGGCGGCAAATTGCTCGCCGAAGGGACGCTCGACGAATTGCGCGAAAGTGCCGGGACGGCGGGCATGACGCTGGAGGACACTTTCATCCGCCTGACCGACCCGACGCCGCACGCGGTCGCCGCGCTGTGAATTGGGCGATGCGCTTGACGCGTCGCGGCAGCTTTGCCTGGCTTGCGTTGCACGAATTGCGGCTGGCGACGCGTGCCACGAATCGCAAGCCCCGCCGCAAGCTGTTCGGCTTGGTCGGGCGGATGCCCGGCGCGGCGCAGGTGATCGGCTATATTCTGGGGCTGTTGTGGCTGGCGCTCGGCTGCACGATCGGCTGGGCGCTGCGCGACACGCCGATCCCGATCTTGCCCGAAATGCTGGTCGCGGTGCTCGGGATCAGCATCGTCGGCCTGACCTTCATGACCGCCCAGGCGATGGTCGGCAGCCAGCGCACGCTGTACGAGAACGACGATCTGGCGCTGCTCTTTTCCGCGCCAATCCCGGAACGGACCGTATTGCTGGCGAAATTGCTCGGTATCGCGGGGACGATAGCGCTCACCTATACGATGCTGCTGCTGCCAATCATCCTGCCGATCGCGATCCTCGGGCATCCGCAGCTGTTCGGACTGGTCGCCTTGCTGGCGGCGCTCGCGCTCGCCGCTGCGGCGCTGGGTCTGGCTTTGACGCTCGCCATCGCGACGCTGATCGGCCCGCGCGCGGCGCGCACGCTCGGGCAAATCATGGCGGCGCTGATCGGTGGTGCGGTGTTCCTCGCCTCGCAACTGCTGTCGCATGCCGATCGCAAGGGCAGCGCGACGATCGCTTTATACGAGCGGCTGCGCGACGACGGGCTCGGCACCGAAGGCGTGACGGCGCTGCCAGGCCAAGCCGCGTTCGGTGATCCACTGGCGATCCTGATTCTGCTCGGCGGCGCGCTGCTACTGTTCATCGGCGCGGGCGCGACGCTGCAGCGGCTGTTCCTGTCGGGCTATCAGGATGGCGGCACGCGGCTGTCGCGCAGCAAGCCAACGGGCCGGGCGAGCGGGCGGCTGTTCCATGCGGGGCTCACCCGCTCGGTCTTTGCGAAGGAATGGCGGCTGCTCGCCCGCGATCCGGCACTCGCGTTCCAGATCGTACTGCGGCTGGTCTATATGGCGCCGCTGCTGTTCGTGGCGTTCGGGCGTGGCAACACGGTGCCGATCCCGGCGACGCTCGCCTTTGGTAGCGTGCTGATCGCGAGCCAGCTCGTCGGCAGTTTCGCGTGGCTCGCGGTTTCGGCCGAAGATTCGCCCGATCTGCTCGCGGTCGCGCCGGTCGCCAAGGACGAGATCGATGTCGCCAAGCTGCTCGCTGCCTTTGCGATGGCGGCACCGTTTGCAATCCTGTTGCCGATCGCGATCGCGCTGCAAACGCCGGTTGGCGCGGCAATCACGTTGGTGATGACCGCCTTGGGCGGTGCAGCGGCCGGCTATGTCGAACTCAAACTCGGCAAGCCGGGCCAGCGCAGCACCTTCGCGCGGCGTCGTCAGGGCGGCGTGGTCGCCGGGATCCTGTCGCTGCTGATTGCTTTGGTGTTCGGCGGGGGCGCTGCGCTCGCGGTGTGGCTGGTGACCGGATTTGCCGGGCTGCCGCAGTTCAATTGAATTCCGCAAGCAGTTTTACGCGGGGGTATACCGACACCGCCTTGGCCTGGAATTTCGCATCGCATGTCGCGAGATCACAATCGAGATCGATCGCCAGCGCGAGGTAAATGCAGTCGGCGAGCGGGTGACCGAGATTGAGGGCGATATCTACGCCATGTTTGATCAGGTGGGAATCGAGTCGATGCAAATCCAGCGCGTCAACCGTTACTGAATTGAGCCACTTCGCAATCATTCCCCGGAAATGAGCAACGGTTACGCGTCGCGCATTGACCGCAGCGACCAGCGCCCGACTGACCTCGACCGTGAGGACGTCCGGGCCGTGCAACTGGCCAACCTTGCTATTTAAAATGCGTCGCGCGGGCTCGCTATCCGCCTCGTTTAGAAACCACTTGGTTGCAAGGCTTGCATCGACAACGATCATTCCTCGTCGCGAATGGCTCGAATGAGCGCTACGCTCCCCTCATAACCGGGTCCGGGATCGACCGCGACACGCCGCAATTCCTCCGCCCAATCGCGCTCGGGCTTCATTGCACGCACCGGGGCTCGCTCAAGCCGCATACGCGCTTCCGCCTCAAGCGAGCGATGGTTTGCTTTCGCATCCCGCTTCAGCTCTTCGTGAAGCGTATCGTCAATGTTTCGTATCGTGATCGTGGCCATGATGCTTGATAGCAAAATGCTAGCAAAATGCAAGCATCACCCCGCGCGCTGCCCCAGCGCCATCGCCGCTTCTTCCATCAGCGACGCGATGATCTCGGCAACGGGTTCTTCCTTCGTCACCATCCCGACCGATTGCCCCGCCATGAGCGAGCCATGCTCGACATCGCCGTCGATCACCGCGCGGCGGAGAGCCCCCGCCCAATAATGCTCGATCTGCAATTGCGCCTCGGCCATCGCGATCTTGCCCTCATCGAGCAATTGCGCGACCTCGCGCTGCTTGGCGGTGAACAGCTCGGCCCCGGCATTCTTGAGCGCGCGCACCGGGATAACAGGCAGGCGCGGATCGATCTGCACACTCGCCACCGCATCGCGGGCCGAAGCGCGCAGGAACGCTTTCTTGAAATTGGCGTGCGCGATGCTTTCGGTCGCGCAGACGAAGCGCGTGCCGAGTTGAACGCCCGCAGCACCCATATCGAGATAGGCGGCAATTGCTTCACCGCGCCCGATGCCACCCGCGACGAAGATCGGGACCTGATCGGCGAGATCGGGGAGAATTTCCTGCGCGAGCACGCTTGTGGAAACCGGGCCGATATGCCCGCCCGCCTCCATACCTTCGACGACGAGCGCATCGACGCCCGAGCGAATCAGCTTCTTGGCAAGGCTGAGCGCGGGCGCAAAACACACGACCTTCGCGCCAGAACCCTTGATCGCATCGAGCGCCCCCGCCGGGGGCAGCCCGCCCGCGAGCACGACATGCGTGATGCTGTGCTTCGCGCATACCGCGATCAGGTCAAACAGGCCGGGATGCATGGTGATGAGGTTCACGCCGAACGGCTTGTCGGTCATCGTCTTGGTCGCGGCGATTTCGGCATCGAGCAACTCCGGCGTCATCGCCCCGCACGCGATCAGCCCGAAACCGCCCGCATTCGAAATGGCGGAGACGAGATGCCGCTCCGACACCCACGACATCGCGCCGCAGATGATCGCGGTCTCGCTGCCGAGAAAGGCGGTGCCGCGCGCCATGCGGGCGGAGAGGCGCTCGGCGCCGGTGGTCGTTTGGGTCATCCCGCGGGGACTAGAGCAATTTGCCATGGCGTCAAACCAGCTACGCTACATCGCGCCGCTCAGGCCGCAACATCCTCCGCATCCAGCCCGTACGCCGTATGCAACACGCGCACCGCGAGCTCGGTTTCGTCCTCGTCGATCAGCACGCTGACCTTGATCTCGGACGTGGAGATCGCCTGGATGTTGATGCCACGCGCGCCGAGCGTCGTGAACATCGTGCTGGCGACACCGGCATGGCTGCGCATGCCGACCCCGACCACCGAGATTTTCGCGACGCGCGTGTCGTGGACCAAATTTGCATAGCCGATCGCCGCTTGCGCCTGCGTCAGTACCTCGATCGATCGCGCCAGATCGGTGCTCGGCACGGTGAAGGTGACATCGGTCGATCCCGCCGCATGCGCGATGTTCTGGATGATCATGTCGACGTTGATGTTGGCCGTTGCGAGCGGCGAGAAGATCGCCGCGACCGCGCCGGGCTTGTCGGGCACCGCGATCAGCGTGATCTTGGCTTCGTTCTTGTCGTGCGCGATGCCGGTGATGAGCTGTCGTTCCATATCGCCTAAATCCTCTTCACTCACGATCATCGTGCCGGGGAGTGTATCCGCCATCGGTGCGTCTTCGCCCGTAAAGGAAGACAGCACTTGCACGCGCACGCCTTCCTTCATCGCGAGGCCGACCGAGCGCGTCTGGAGCACCTTCGCGCCGACCGAGGCCAGTTCGAGCATTTCCTCATACGTCACCTTCTTCAGCTTCCGCGCGCGCGGTACGATCCGCGGGTCGGTCGTGTAGACGCCGTCGACATCGGTGTAGATGTCGCAGCGATCAGCCTTCATCGCCGCCGCGATCGCCACCGCCGACGTGTCCGAACCGCCACGACCGAGCGTGCTGACGCGCGCGTCATCATCGACGCCCTGAAAACCGGGGATGACCGCGACTTCGCCCGCCGCCAGACTCGCGTCGAGCGCGGTCGTGTCGATATTCTCGATCCGCGCCGAGGCGTGCGCATCGCTCGTCGCGATCGGCAATTGCCAGCCGAGCCAGCTCCGCGCCGGAACGCCCGCCGCCTGCAGCGCGATGGCGAGTAAGCCGCTGGTGATCTGCTCGCCCGCCGAGACGACGACGTCATATTCCTTGGGGTCGTAGAGCGACGAGGCCTCGCGGCAGAAGCCGACGAGCCGATCGGTCTCGCCCGCCATCGCCGACACGACCACCGCGACCTGATTGCCCGCCGCGACCTCGCGCTTCACCCGCGCCGCGACCGAGCGGATGCGCTCGATCCCCGCCATCGAAGTGCCGCCGAATTTCATCACGATACGCGCCATCGGGTGCCAGAAATCCTTGGGAGGGCCTTGGGGTCTTGGGGCGGTCCTGATAGAAAGCGGGCATGGCAAGCGCAACCGTAACAAACGTAACCACCATCGATGCGGGGGAAGCCGCGCATTTCGGCGCGATGGCCGCCGATTGGTGGGATCCGAAGGGGTCATCCGCGATGCTGCACCGGTTGAACCCGGTGCGGCTCGCCTATCTTCGCGAGCAAATTGATGGGCACTGGCACGGAGATGCGACGAGCTTCACGCCGCTAACCGGCAAACGCGCGCTCGATGTCGGCTGCGGCGCCGGGTTGCTGTGCGAGCCGCTCGCGCGATTGGGTGCGGCGGTGACCGGCGTGGATGCGGCGGCAGAGAATGTCGCGGTGGCGCAGGCACATGCCGCGCAGTCCGGGCTGGCGATCGACTATCGCACCGGCAGCGTCGAAGGCTTGGGCGGTGAAAAGTTCGATCTCGTCACCAGCATGGAAGTGATCGAGCATGTGACCGATCCCGCCGCGTTCATCGCCGGTCTCGCAAGCGCACTGGCGGCGGACGGACTGCTGGTGTTGTCCACCCCGAACCGCACAGCGCTGTCGCGCCTCGCGCTAATCACGCTTGGCGAAGGCCTCGGGCAAATCCCGCGCGGGACGCATGATTGGAACAAGTTCCTCGCGCCCGATGCGCTGACCGAATTGGTCGAGGCGGCGGGCTTGCGGGTGGTCGATGTGCGCGGATTGGGGTTTTCGGTCAGTAAGGGCTTTGTGCTGAGCGACGATACCAAGCTCGATTATTTCGTCACGGCGGTGCGGGCCTGAGCGCTTGATCCCCCCACTGTCATCCCCGCGAAAGCGGGGACCCATCTCGGGCGGCGGGTAATGGGTCCCCGCTTTCGCGGGGATGACAGAAGTAGCGGCATAAACGCGCGTTCAGAACCCCACCTTCTTCTCGAGCCAACGCGCCGCAGCCTCGGGCGAATCCTTGTCATCGTCGCGGTCGACGCGGTAATTCGCCTCGCGCATCGCATCGACCGGGATGCGCCCGACGAGCGGCTGCAGCGCCGCGATCAGCTTGGCATCCTTTGCCCGCCCCGGCGCAACCATGAGAATCGCATCGTAGCCGGGGATCGCGCCGCGCGGATCGCTCAACACCGTCAAATGCTGCGCGGCGATCCGCCCGTCGGACGAGAATGCCGAGATCACATCGGCCTGCCCGCTTTCCAGCGCGCGATACATAAAAGTCGGGTTGTAGGCGTTGGCGGCGGCGAAGTTGAGCGGATAGGCGCGCTTGATCGCCGCCCATTCGGGCCGTTCGAGGAATTCGAGGTCGGAGCCGAACTTCAGCCGCGGTGCCGCCGAAACGAGATCGTCGAGCGAGGCGATGCCCTTCGCCTTCGCATCGGCCCCGCGCATCGCAAAGGCATAGGCATTTTCGAATCCCAGCGCGCCGAGCAGCCGGACGCCCGAGGTCTTCGCACTCCACGCGCCGATCGCCGACACCATCGCTGGGCGCGCCGGGATGTCGCTGCGCTTCATCTCGTTGGTCCAGATCGTCCCCGAATAATCGACATAGACGTCGATCGCCCCCGATTTGAGCGCGCCGAACACCACCGCCGAGCCAAGCCCCTCGCGATATTGCACGTGATAGCCGGCGCGTTCGAGCCGATGCCCGATCAGCCGCGCGAGGATATATTGCTCGCCAAAGCCCTTCGCGCCGACCGTGATCGTCTCATCCGAACGCGGCAATGCCGGTGCCAGCGCGATCAGCACACCGACCAGCAGCACGCCCGCCGCTACGAACGCGCGCACGCGTTTGCGCGCGGCGATGCCGTGCTCGATCACGCCGAGCAAAGCATCGACCGCCAGCGCGAGTGCCGCCGCACTGAGGCACCCGGCGAGCACCAACGCCCAATTCTGCGTCTGCAATCCGGCAAAGATCATGTCGCCAAGGCTCGGCTGACCGACCGTGGTGGAGAGCGTCGCCGCACCGATCGTCCACACCGCCGCGGTGCGGATTCCCGCCATCAGCACCGGCGCGACGAGCGGCGCCTCGACCAGCCGCAATTTCTGCCACGCGGTCATCCCGACGCCATCCGCCGCTTCGATGATAGCGGGATCGAGGCCAGTGAGCCCCGTTACGCCGTTGCGCAGGATCGGCAGCAGCGCATAGAGCGTCAACGCGAGCAGCGACGGCAGAAAACCGAGCGCCGGAATCCCGCCGCCGACCAGCGTCGAAAGCGACAGCAACAGCGGGTAAAAGAGCGCGAGCAGCGCAAGGCTCGGGATCGTCTGGACGAGGCTTGCGAAACCGAGCGCGACGCGCGCCACACCCGGTCGCCGCGCCGACCAGATCGCGAGCGGCAGGCTGATGACCAACCCCAGGATCAGCGCCGACGCCGCCAGCAACAGATGCGCCGCGAGCAGATCGGGCACGCGCGCCATCGCCTCAAAGAATGGGCTGTTCCTCATGCTTCCAGCTCGCGCATCCGCCGCGCTTGCTCGCGCGGCACCGCGACCAGCGCGTCGGCAACCGGCCCGCCCTCGCCCGCCAACAGCGCCTTTGGCGTCGCGTCGGCGACGATCCGCCCGCGGTCCATGACCAGCACGCGGTCAGCGAGGATCAGCGCCTCGGCCATGTCGTGCGTCACCATGATCGTGGTGAGGCCGAGTTGGTCGTGGAGCGCGCGAATCGCATTGCCGAGAGACCCGCGCGTCACCGGATCGAGCGCGCCGAACGGTTCGTCGAGCAGCAACAGGCCGGGTTGGCAGGCGAGCGCGCGGGCGACACCCACCCGCTGCCGCTGTCCACCCGACAATTCATCAGGCATGCGCGCGGCGAACTCCTGCGGTAGATCGACCAGATCGAGCAATTCCGCCACACGCGGGGCGTGCGCCTTCTCCCCCGCAAGCCGCAAGCCGATCGCGATATTCTCGGCAACGGTCATATGCGGGAACAGGCCGATATTCTGGAATACGTAGCCGATCCGGCGGCGCAGCGCGTGCGGGGCAGCGTCGCTCACCGGCTCCCCGCCGATCCGCACCGCGCCCTCGCTCGGGTCGATCAGGCGGTTGACCATCTTGAGCAAGGTCGATTTGCCCGAGCCCGAACTGCCGACGAGCGCCACGAAACTGCCGCCCGCAATCTCGATCGACACGCCATCGACGGCAATGGTGCCGCCGCCATAGCGTTTGGCCACGCCATCAAAGGCGACCGACGGGCCGATAGAGTGCGTTTGCGGCATCGACTCGGACAGTGGGGCACGATATCGCGCGCGTCAAAGGGGTAGCGACATGGGTGGGCAAGAAATGGCTGAACAAAAAGCGATCTTCATCACCGGCGGCGGATCGGGCATCGGACAGGCGACCGCCAAGCTGTTCGCCGCCAAGGGCTGGCGCGTGGGTCTGGCCGACGTCAACACGAAGGGGCTGAGCGAAACCGCGGCGATGCTGCCGGCCGGCATGGCCACGACCTATACGATGGACGTGCGCGACCGCGAGGCGTGGGTCGCCAATCTCGACGCCTTCACCGCGACGACCGGCGGTCGGCTCGACGTTTTGTTCAACAATGCCGGGATCGGCACGGGCGGCCCGCTCGCCGAGATGAGCTTCGACGATCTCGACCGCGTCGTCGCGATCAATTTCGTCGGCGTGCTCAACGGCGCGAAGATCGGCTATGCCTATCTTTCGAAGACGCCGGGATCGTGCTTGCTCAACACCGCATCGGCGTCCGCGATCTACGGGTCGTCGGGCCTGTCGGTCTATTCCGCCACCAAGTTCGGCGTCCGCTCGCTGACCGAGGCGCTCGACGGCGAATGGTATGGTGCAGGCGTAAAAGTGCGCGATCTGGTGCCGAGCTTCATCGACACGCCGCTCCTCGCAACGCCAGCCGGCAACAGCAATTACTCGATCAAACAGGTCGTCACCAATGCCGGGCTCGAACTGACCAATGTCGATGCCGTCGCGCAAGCGGCATGGGACGCGGTCCACGGCGACAAGGTCCACACCTATGTCGGCAAGACCGCCGACCGCATGGCCTTTGCCGCGCGCTGGATGCCCGGGCGGCTGCGCAAGATGATGCGGCGCGGGGTCGTGGGATCAGTCGAGTAAACCGTCGATCGCCTCGGCCAGCGCGACATCCTTATGCGACAGCCCGCCCGCGTCATGCGTGGTGAGCGCAATGTCGACGCGGTTCCACACGTTCGACCATTCGGGGTGATGATCGGCTTTTTCCGCGAGCAAAGCGACGCGCGCCATGAAGCCGAACGCTTCGCTGAAATCGGCGAAGGTGAAGGTCCGTGTGATCGCGTCGCGCGCTTCGTCATAATCCCATTCGTCGAGCGTATCGAGCGCCTCGGCGCGGTCTTCGTCGCTGAGTTGTTCCACGGTCACGGGGGCGCTCTCCTATTTGCGCGCGTCCGCGCGCGGGCCTGCTGGCGCACCGTGCGCCTTGGCCGTAAGGCTTAGCGGATGGTGCCGCCCGATCAACCGCCTGTCGCTCCCGATGCTGCGCTGGGCTTTCGCGACGTAACGTGCGTGCGCGGCGGGCGGACCTTGTTCGAGCGGCTGTCCTTCGCGATTGCAGGCGGGGGGGCGGCGTTGGTTTCAGGACCAAACGGGGTCGGGAAATCGAGCTTGATCCGCGTGGCAGCAGGGTTGCTTCAACCAGCGGCCGGGGAGGTCAACGGAACGCAGGTGCGCGCCTTGATGGCTGAGGCGGCGGCGCTCGATTCCGGCCTGCGGCTGTTCGATGCGCTTGGCTTCTGGGCTAAGCTCGACGCCGAGCCCGATCCGCGTGGGCGGGTGACGCGGGCTTTGGAAGCCGTCGGTCTGGCGCACATCGCCGAGGTGCCGGTGCGCCTGCTTTCGACCGGACAACGCCGCCGGTCAGCACTCGCGCGCGTGGTCGCGAGTCATGCGCCGCTATGGCTGCTCGATGAACCTGCCAACGGATTAGACGTAGCGAGTGTCGCATTGCTAGAGCGCCTGATCGCCGATCACCGCGCGGGTGGCGGTGCGGTGCTGGTTGCGACGCACACCCTGATCGCGCTGCCGGACGCGGTGGAGATCGTGCTGTGACGATGACCGCAAACCCGAACCCGTTCGTGCTGAGCCTGTCGAAGCACTCTTGGCCGCAAGAGCAGCCCGTGCGGCTGGCGGCCCTTCGACAGGCTCAGGGCGAACGGATCGGGGGCGCATCATGCTGACCCTGATCGCACGCGACGTGCGGATCGCCTGGGCGAGCGGCGGGATCGTCAACGCGCTGGCGTTCTTCCTGCTGGTGACGATCCTCTTCCCCTTCGCGGTCGGCCCCGACACCGCCTTGCTCGCGCGGATCGGCGGCGGGGTGATCTGGGCCGCGGCGTTGCTCGCCGCATTGATGCCGGTCGAGCGGCTGATCGGGCCGGATCTGGAAAGCGGCGTGCTCGATCAGCTGGCAGTGCGCGGGCTTTCGATGTCGGGCGTGGCGGCGGCAAAGATCGTCGCGCACTGGCTGGGGTTCGGGCCGCCGCTGATGCTGGCGGCGGTGGTTGCGGCGGGGCTGCTCGGGCTGGATGCGCCGACGCTGGGTGCGGTCGAGCTGGGCTTGCTGATCGGCACGCCGGGGCTGGCGGCGCTCGCGGTGGCGACGTCGGCGCTGGTGACGGGGCTGCGCGGGGCGGGATCGGTCGCCGGGCTGGTGATGCTGCCGCTTGCGGTGCCGCTGCTGATCTTCGGGGCAGGGTCGATCGACGGGGGCGTGGGTGGTTTAAAATTGCTCGGCGCGGTCAGCCTGTTGCTGCTGGCAGGCGCGCCGTTCGTGGCGGGCGCGGCGATGCGGGCTGGGATGGAGTAGAAGGTGGAAGGTAGAAGGTAGAAGGTGGTTCACGCGAAGGGCGCGAAGGAAAGAAGACCGCGAAGGGGCTGGTATGGATGTCGAAACGGTCGCGAAGATCGCCATTGATTGCGGCTTGGATCTTCATCGACGGATCGGGCCGGGATTACTGGAGTCGGCGTATGAAAGCGTGCTTTCGCACGCGCTCGAAAAGCGAGGGCTGCGCGTCGCACGACAACAGCTAATCTCGATACGGTTTGACGGTATGGTCATCGATGCGGGTTTCCGCGCTGACTTGATCGTCGAGGATGTACTGCTGATCGAACTGAAATCGATTGACCGTCTGGCACCGGTTCACGTCAAGCAAGTCCTGACCTATCTGCGCTTCCTCGAGTTGCCCGTAGGGCTGCTCATGAATTTCGGCGGAGAGACCTTCAAAGAGGGGCTAAAACGGATCGTCAACAATCATAAACTGAGCGAACAGATCGTACTGAAATCCGACCGCTGACAACTCCCGACTCTTCGCGTCCTTCTTTCCTTCGCGACCTTCGCGTGAACCCCTTCTTCTTCTACCCCCGCGACCACCGCGCGAAGATCGCGGTTGGCAGCAGCAGCCCGCGCGCTTCCTCGCGGACGGCCATTTCGCCGACTTCGACCGTCCCGCCGAGATCGGCTAAAGCCTGTCGCACCACTTCGCCGATCGCCAGCGCCGACATGCGCACCGCATAGACCGTCAGCACGAGGAACTTGCTGTCCTTGTCAAGCAAGCGGCGGCAATCGGCGATCAGGCCGGGCAGGCCTTCCTCGAGCCGCCACACTTCGCCCTCCGGGCCGCGCCCGAATTTGGGGGGATCGAGGAAAATCCCGTCATACCGTTTCTCGCGCCGCACTTCGCGCGCGGCGAATTTGGCGGCGTCGTCGACCATCCAGCGGATCGGCCGGTCGGCCATGTCGGACAAAAAGGCGTTGGCCTTGCCCGCCTCGACCGATTTCTTCGAGGCATCGACATGCGTCATCGCCGCACCCTTGGCCGCGAGCGCGAGCGTGCCGACGCCGGTATAGCCGAACAGATTGAGCACTTGGTCCCCCTCCGCGACGTGCCCACGCATCCATTCCCATTGCGGGGCCATGTCGGGGAAGAAAGCGAGGTGGCGGAACGGCGTGTTCTGCGCGAGCAGCAGCACCTCTTCCCAGCGCACGTGCCACCCGCCGCGCGGAACGTCGCGCGAGAGATGCCAGCGCCCGCCGCCCTCCTCGTCGGACGCGCCGATGAAATCGCCATCAGCTTCCCAGCTGTCGCTTGCGGGCGCCCACATCGCTTGCGGTTCGGGGCGGATGAAGCGGAAACGGCCATAGCGCTCGAGCTTGCGGCCATGGCCTGAATCGACGAGCCCGTAATCGGCCCAGGGTTCGGCGATGAGGGTTGTAAGGTCGGTCATTTCCTCCCCTCCCTGACAGGGAGGGGTTGGGGGTGGGTCGCTCTGAGGAGAGGTCCGACGCCGCCCCATACCGACCCACCCCCGGCCCCTCCCTTCCAGGGAGGGGAGGCAGCTGCGTTGCGACCGTCTCTCACCGCGCGGTGGCCCGCGCGGCGATATAGGCCGTCACCGCATCGAACGTCCCCGGCAGCGACGTGTAGCGTTCCTCGCGGTCGAACAGATCGCCGATTCGCGCCGGGAGCGCCGGGCGCTGACCCGTTGCCCGTTCGACCGCATCGCGGAACTTGGCGGGGTGCGCGGTGGCGAGCGTCACCACCGGGACGTCCGGCGCGAGATCAGCGCGGCGCGCGGCGGCGAGGCCGATCGCGCTGTGCGGATCGATGATCTGTCCGCTCGAATCGCACGCCCAGCGCATCGCCAGCGCCATATCGTCGAGATCGACGCGGTCGCTACCGAACAGCGTGGCGGCGCCCTCGCGCTGCGCATTGGTCAGCCGCATCGCCTTGGTCGCTTCGAAACCTTGCATTTGTGCGGCCAATGCATGCCCGTCACGCCCGCCGAGATCGAACAGCAATCGCTCGAAATTGCTCGACACCTGAATGTCCATCGACGGGCTTGGCGTCGGGACGACCGTGCCTTGTGCATAATCGCCGGTGCTCAGCGCGCGGTGCAGGATGTCGTTGACGTTGGTCGCGACGATCAATTTGGCGACCGGCAGCCCCATCTTCGCCGCGACATACCCTGCGAACACATCGCCGAAATTGCCGGTGGGAACGGAAAAGGCGACGGCGCGATCGGGCGCGCCGAGCCGGACGGCGGCGTAGAAATAATAGACGATCTGCGCCATCAGCCGCGCCCAGTTGATCGAATTCACTGCCGACAGCGCGAATTTGCCCGAAAAAGCGGCGTCGTTGAACATCGCCTTCACCAGCGCCTGGCAATCGTCGAAGCTCGCGCCCTCCAGCGCGATATTGTGGATGTTGGGCGCAATGACAGTGGTCATCTGGCGGCGCTGCACGTCGGACACGCGGCCCTTGGGGTGGAGCATGAACACGTCCACCCCGGCGCGCCCGGCCAGCGCATCGATCGCGGCCGAGCCGGTGTCGCCCGAGGTCGCGCCGATCACGGTGACTTGCTGGCTGCTGCCGGTGAGAAACCGTTCGAACAGCAGCCCGAGCAATTGCAGCGCGACATCCTTAAAGGCGAGCGTGGGTCCGTGAAACAGCTCCAGCAGCCAGTTCTGCTGGTCGAGCTGAACGAGCGGGACGATGGCGGCATGCGCGAAGCGGCCATAGGCCTGTGTGCACAGGTCGCGCAGGTCATCCTCGCTGAGCGTTCCCGCAACGAACGGCAGCATCACCGCGACGGCGGTCTCGACATAGGACAGGCCCTGCAGCGCCGCGATCTGATCGCGCGAGAAGCTTGGCCAGCTTTCGGGAAGATACAGCCCGCCATCCGAGGCAAGCCCGGCGAGCGTGACGTCGCGAAAGTCAAGGGTCGGCGCGGCGCCGCGCGTGCTGATATAGCGCATGGCGCTTGCGGTTAGCGGGGTGCGGGCGACTCGGCAACCGTGCGACGGCGGAGCGCGAGCGCGTAGATCAACGCAGCGAGGCTCGCGAAGACGAACCATTGCACCGCATAAGCGAGATGGTTGTTGGGCACCGCCGAGAGATCGGGTCCCGGATTGGGGTCCAGCCCCGCCAGTGGCGGATCGGCCACCAGCATCAGCGTCTTGGGTGCGCCGCCGCCAAAGGCCGCCGCGAGGATCGGCGCATGATCGGGCGCGTGGCTGATATAGCCGCGTACCGGACCGCCCTTCCAATTGGGTTTGGCATGGGGATCCTTGCCGAAGCCCAATTGCACCGCAAAACCCGGACCCTCCGCGCCGGTGCGGCACTGCGCGATCTGGCGCCAGCCGGTGCCGCCGCGCGCATTACGCCCGCCCTCAATCGCGAAGCTGACCGGCTCGAGGCAAAAGCCACTCGCGCGGCGGAACAGCAAAGTGTCGTCGACCGGGATCGCCGGGAAGGTGATGCGCGGGAGCGTGACGTTTTCAGCGTAGCGAACGAGCAGCGCTTCCTTCTCCGCGCGACGCTGGAGCTGCCACACGCCGAGCGCAATCATACAAGCGACGGCGAGGCCAACCAGGATCGTGGGAATGACGGGGATGCGTTTCATGGATCGACGTCCGGTGGCGCGAGGTGCCCCTCATGCGCGGCGGTGCGGAATTCCGATCCGAGCAATGCCGCCTTGGCGATGCGCAGCGCACCGATCACGCTCACCACCGTAATCGGCAGCCACACAATCAATTGCAGCCAGATCGGCGGACCCCAGGTCAGCTGAATCGTGATCGCGATGCCGACGATCAGCGCCCCCAGCACCAGTGTCAGGATCGCAGCCGGACCATCACCCACGTTGAACGCGCTATAATCCAGCCCGCACACTTTGCAGCGATCAGCGAAATCAAGCCAGCCGTGGAAAAGGCCCGGCGCGCCGCAGCGCGGACACAGGCCCTTCAGCGCGGCCGCGACGGGCGTGGGGGCGGTGGTGACCGCCGGCCCATCGCTCACCGGGTCACCCGGCGTGGACCGGTGCGCCCCAGCCACCATAGACGTAGATGGTGACGAACAGGAACAACCACACCACGTCGACGAAATGCCAATACCAGGCGGCTGCCTCGAAGCCGAAATGCTGCCTCGGGGTGAAATGACCCTGATAGACGCGGATCTGGCAGACGATCAGGAAGATCGTGCCGATCATCACGTGGAAGCCGTGAAAGCCCGTCGACATGAAGAAGGCCGCGCCATAGTTCAGGCCCTTGAACGGGAACGGTGCCTCGGAATATTCATAGGCTTGGATCGAGCTGAAGATTATGCCTAGCACGATCGTCGCCCACAGGCCCTTTTTCAGGCCGTCGCGATCGCCATGGATCAGCGCGTGGTGCGCCCAGGTGATCGTGGTGCCGCTGGTCAGCAGGATCAGTGTATTGAGCAGCGGGAATTTGAAGGCATCGATGACCTCGAGGCCCTTGGGCGGCCATTGCGCAGCCCCGGCGGCAGCATCGGTGATGACGCTGGTCGTCTTGGCGACCGAATCGTACGCGATGTGCGCGGGGAAGAGCGAGAAGTCGAAATAGGCCCAGAACCAGCCGACGAAGAACATCACTTCCGACGCGATGAACAGGATCATGCCGTAGCGCAAATGGAGCTGCACGACCGGGGTATGGTCGCCGGCATGTGCCTCAATGATCACCTGGCGCCACCAACCGTACATCACCGCGAGCACGCCCGCGAGCCCGGCGTAGAAGATCGCGCCGCCACCCGCCGCCGAATGCATCCACATGATTCCGCCCGCCGCCATGGCGAGCGCCGACATCGACCCGGCCAGCGGCCAGATGCTCGGCGGGAGGATATGATAATCGTGGTTCTTGGCACCGGCCATGGGGGTCGTCCTTCGTACGCGTCTATCGGATTATGCGGTCGCTCTAGCCCTTGGCCTTCGCGGAATCTACGGGGTAAAAAGTGTAACTGAGCGTGATCGTCTCGACGTCATTGGCATCGGGATCGGTCAGGATCTTGGGGTCGACGAAGAAGATCACCGGCATGCGCGCGGTCTCGCCGGGTTTCAGCGTCTGCTGCGTGAAGCAGAAACACTGGATCTTGGTGAAATATTTGCCCGCCTGCGCCGGCGTGACGTTGTACGTCGCGGTGCCGGTGATCGGATGGTCCGAAGTGTTCGTCGCGGTGAAGAACGCCATGTCGCGCGCGCCGATCGCCACCGTCTCGGACGGATTTTCCGGCGCGAACTTCCACGGCATGTGCGGCGCGACATTGGTGTCGAAATCGATCCGGATTTCCCGATCGACCGCGCCCGGGGCGACCGTGCCGCGCTGCGTCGTGCCGTTGAGGCCGGTCGCCTGACAGAACATGCGGTAAAGCGGGATGCTCGCCCAGCCGATCCCGCTCATGAAACACACACCGATCACCGCGAACATGGCGGTGCGGAGCTTACCGTCAGCGGGCAGGCCAATTGCCATCAGTGCGGCATCCCCGCTTTGATCTTGGCGATGCTGATCGCGAACACCAGGATGACGAACGCGCCGAGGATCAGCGCCAGCACCGTAGCGCGGCTGCGCTGGCGCTTGCGGACGAGGTCGGCGTGCGGGTCGCCGTTTAATTCTGGGATCATGCGGTAAGCCGATCGAAAGCGAGGGTGGCGAAAATCGCGAGGATATAGCCGATCGAATAGACGAACAGGATGCGTTCGGCCTTCATCTCGGGCGTCGTTGCAGCGCGCTGCACCACAACCCAGGCGGTAAGCCCGACGAAGACGAGCGAGGTCAGCGTGGCGATCAGGCCGTAGGTGATACCCGCCAGCCCGAGCGGCCAGGGTGCCACCGCCGCCGCCGCCATCAGCACCGCGTAGAACAGCATTTGCCAGCGTGTCGTCGCGGCACTCGCCACGACCGGCAGCATCGGCACGCCGCCCTTGGCGTAATCGTCGCGGATCAGCAAAGCGAGCGCCCAGCTGTGCGGTGGGGTCCACAGGAAGATGATCGCGAACATCAGCAGCGGCAGGGTGGAGACGCTGCCAGTTGCCGCGACCCAGCCGATCAGCGGCGGGAAGGCCCCTGCCGCACCGCCGATAACGATGTTCTGCGGCGTGCGGCGCTTGAGCCCGACGGTGTACACCAGCACGTAGAACAGGATCGACACGGTCAGCAGCGCGGCCGCGATCAGGCCAATCGCGAGGCCCATCAGCAGCACCGAGAAGACGCCGAGCGCGACGCCAAACTGCAGCGCGGTTTCGCGGTCCATCTTGCCCGCAGGCAACGGCCGCTTGGCGGTACGCTTCATCAGCGCATCGATATCGGCTTCATACCATTGGTTGAGCGCCCCCGCCGACCCGGCCGCGAGCGCGATCGCGAGGATCGCGGTGAAGGCGAGCGTGAAGGGCAATTGCACCGGCGCGGCGAGCATGCCGCACAGTGCTGTAAACACCACCGAGCGCATCACGCGCGGTTTGGTCAGCGCGAAGAAATCGGCTGCACCGGCGGGGAGAGTGGTGGTCGGGAACGTGGTGGTGGCGGTCATATCTGTTCCTAGGCGGCGCCGCGGCAAAGCCGCGTCGTCGGTCGTCACTTCGGACGCCGGCCGACCGTTCGGCTCCCGCCTAAAGCGGGACCGGCGCGCTGCTTCGCAGCGCGCCTGCCTCCGGCTCAATCAATCTTCGGCAGCGTCTCGAACTGGTGGTATGGCGGCGGGCTCGACAGCGTCCATTCGAGCGTCGTCGCGCCGTCGCCCCACGGGTTGTCACCCGCAGTCTTGCCCTTGAACAGCGACCAGATGATGTTGACGAAGAACACCAGCATCGATGCCGCCATGATCTGGTAACCGAGCGACGCGACCCAGTTCCAATGCGCCAGCGCGTCGGTGTAATCCGGTACGCGGCGCTGCATGTTCTGCAGGCCGAGGAAGTGCATCGGGAAGAACAGCACGTTCACGCCGAGGAAGAAGATGTAATAATGAATCTGCCCGAGCAGCTCATTGTACATCCGCCCCGACATTTTCGGGAACCAGTAATAGAAGCCCGAGAACAGCGAGAACACCGCACCCAGCGACAGCACGTAGTGGAAATGCGCCACCACATAATAGCTGTCCTGCATATAATCGTCGATGCCGCCGTTCGCGAGCACAACGCCCGTCACGCCGCCGACGGTGAACATGAAGATGAAGCCGATCGCCCACAGCATCGGGGTCTTGAACGAGAGCGAGCCGCCCCACATCGTCGCGATCCACGAGAAGATCTTGATGCCGGTCGGCACCGCGATCACCATCGTTGCCGCGGTGAAGTACATCTTGGTGTTCACGCTGAGGCCGGTCGTGAACATGTGGTGCGCCCATACGACGAAGCCGACCACGCCGATCGCGACCATCGCGTACGCCATGCCGAGATAGCCGAACACGGGCTTTTTCGAGAAGGTCGAGATCACCTGGCTGACGATGCCGAAGCCCGGCAGGATCATGATGTACACTTCGGGGTGGCCAAAGAACCAGAACAGATGCTGGTACAGCACGGGATCGCCACCACCGGCCGGATCGAAGAAGGTCGTGCCGAAATTGCGGTCGGTCAGCAACATCGTGATTGCGGCTGCGAGCACCGGCAGCGCCAGCAACAGCAGGAAGGCAGTGACCAGCACCGACCAGACGAACAGCGGCATCTTGTGCAGCGTCATGCCCGGCGCGCGCATGTTAAAGATCGTGGTGATGAAGTTGATCGCACCGAGGATCGACGAGGCACCGGCCAGATGCAGCGACAGGATCGCCATGTCGGTCGATGGTCCGGGCTCGCCATAGGTCGAGAGCGGCGCGTAGAGCGTCCAGCCGTTACCCGCGCCGCCGAAGAAGGGCGAGGCGAGCAGCAGTGTGAAGCTCGGGATCAGCAGCCAGAACGAGATGTTGTTCATCCGCGGGAAGGCCATGTCGGGCGCACCGATCATGATCGGCACGAACCAATTGCCGAAGCCGCCGATCATCGCGGGCATCACCATGAAGAACACCATGATCAGGCCGTGCGCGGTGATCAGCACGTTCCACAAATGGAGCGAATGATCGAGGCCCTGCTCGCCGCCGGGCAAGTAGCTTGCCCAAATGCCGAGATACTGAATGCCCGGCTCGGCCAGCTCGGCGCGCATCAGGCCCGAGATGGCGCCACCGATGATCCCTGCGAAAATCGCGAAGATCAGATAGAGCGTCCCGATGTCCTTGTGGTTGGTCGACATGAACCAGCGCGTGAAAAACGACATCTGGTGGTCGTCATGCGCGTGAACATCGTCGTGATGGTGCGCCTCAAAGGCGGCGGGGCTAAGGGCTGTATCGGTCATAGCTTATTGTCCAGCGGAAGCGTTGGCGGGCGCGGCGGCGGGCAGCGCGTTGGCGGCAGCCGTATCGGCGGCGGTCGGTGCGGCGGGGGGAGCGCCGACGACGGCGGGCGAAGGCGCGGCCCCCGCACCGGGCATCGTACCGCCCTTTGCCTTCACCCACTGCGCGAACACGGCGGGCGTCACGGCCTGAACCGCGATCGGCATATAACCGTGGCGCGCGCCGCACAGTTCCGAGCAAACCCCGAAATAGACGCCGGGCTTATCGATCGTGAAGCTGGTTTCGTTCAAGCGCCCGGGGATCGCATCGAGCTTGATCCAGAAAGCCGGGATTTCCCAGGCGTGGATCACGTCGTTGGAGGTGGTGATCAAGCGGATCGGCACGCCGACCGGCAGCACGACACGCTGGTCGGTGGCGAGCAGACGGGGACCGTCGATCGCAACCCGTGCGCGCTCGCCCTTGCCGACTTCATTCGCTTCCTTGAGCATGTTGGCGGTGACTTCAAACCCGCCATTGTCGGGATATTGATACGACCAATACCATTGATTGCCGATCGCCTTGAGCGTCACCGCATTCTTCGGTGCGGGCTTATACTGCGCTTGCAGCAAGCCGATCGAGGGGAGCGCGAGGCCAAGCAGGATCAGCACCGGGACACCGGTCCACAGCACTTCGAGCAGCGTGTTGTGCGAGGTCTTGGAGGCGATCGGATTGGCGGCACGGCGATAGCGCACCACGACCCAGAAGAGCAGGAACAGCACCAACACCGAGATGCCGGTGATCACCGGCATCAACAGCCAATCATGGAACCAGGCGGCCTGCGCGCCGGTGTGCGTCACCTGCGGTTGCAGCCCGAGCATACCGACGACCGGCTGGCCGACCTTGGGGTCGATCGCCATTGCGGGCGCACCGTCGACAGCGAGCATCGGATCGGTCGAAGCCGCGGTCGTCGCGGTCGGGGTCGCAGCGGCGGGGTCGGCGATCGTGGCCGTCGGCGCGGCCTCGACCGGTTTCGATACAGGAGCAATCGGCGCGGGTTGCGGTGCAGCATTCGCCGCCCCAACGCTCAGCAGCGCAAGGCCTGCGGCCAGCGCGATCGATTTGATCCCGATCATTCGCATCTTTCTGTTTCTACCCTCGAACACTTACGCCGGCCAACGCTGCCGACAGGGCGGGGATACGCCCTTAACAGCGGCCCTATACGCAGGGTGCCCCCGTGTCTCAAGTCGAACATGCCGCATTTTTTGCGCAATCGTTGCGTCGCAGCATGCACGCTTCTAATCAGGCCCCCCGCACGCAGGACCCATGATGATGACCGACGACGATGTTCTGGCCGAATTCCGCAGCGCGGAGGCGTTGCTGGAGGGGCATTTCATCCTGTCATCGGGCTTGCGCTCGTCTCGCTATCTGCAATGCGCGCGCGTGCTGATGGACCCGGCGCGGGGCGCGCGGTTGGCCGAGGCTCTGGTCGCGCGACTCCCGGACGACGTAAGGGAAAGCATCGCTGTCGTAGTGTCACCCGCGATGGGCGGGGTGATCGCGGGCCATGAAATGGCGCGCGCGCTGGGGGTCTCGGCGATGTTTCTGGAACGGCCCGATGGCGTGTTCGAACTGCGCCGCGGGTTCCGGCTCGAACCGGGTACCAAAGTGTTGATGATGGAGGACGTGGTGACAACCGGCCTATCCTCCAAAGAGGCGATTGCCGCGATTGCGCGCGCGGGCGGTGAAACCGTGGCGGCGGCGGCATTGGTCGATCGGTCCAACGGATCGGCCGATCTGGGTGTGCCTTTCTATCCGCTGATTCGACTCGATGTGCCGACCTATGCGGCGGATGCGCTGCCGCCGGAATTGGCCAGTATTCCGGCGATCAAGCCCGGGAGCCGCGCGGCATGACCCTTCGACAAGCGCAGGGCGATCGGCTCCGTTTGGGCGTCAATATCGATCACGTCGCGACCGTGCGGAATGCGCGCGGATCGGGCTATCCGGATCCGGTGCGCGCGGCACTGCTGGCGGCGGACGCAGGCGCCGACGGCATCACCGCGCATCTCCGGGAAGACCGGCGGCACATCACCGACAACGACATCGCGCGCCTTTCCGCCGAGCTGACGATCCCGCTCAATTTCGAAATGGCGGCGACCGACGAGATGCTGGCGATTGCGCTGCGCCACTTGCCGCATGCCGCGTGCATCGTTCCCGAAAAACGCGAGGAGCGGACGACCGAAGGCGGGCTCGACGCGGCGGGGCAGCACAATCACTTGGCACCGCTGGTTTCCGAACTGCGCGGGGCGAATATCCGCGTCTCCTTGTTCATCGAACCCGATGCGCGCCAGATCGAGGCGGCCATCCGGCTCGGCGCGCCGGTGATCGAGCTGCACACCGGGCGCTATGCCGATCTGTCGGGCCAAGCGCAGGTCGAAGAGCTGCGCCGCCTCGCCGATGCGGCAGCACTGGCGGCGAAGAACGGGGTCGAGGTGCATGCCGGGCACGGCCTGACCCTCACCAATGTCGCGCCGATTGCCGCAATCCCGCAGATCCGCGAGTTGAACATCGGCCACAGCCTGATTGCCGACGCGATCTTCATGGGGCTGGGCGATGCCGTGCGCGCGATGCGCGCGGCGATGGACGCGGCGCGGTGAGGGCGGTCAACTTTCTCCCTCTCCCCGCTCGCGGGGAGAGGGCCGGGGAGAGGGGCAGTCGCCCGAGATACGCTCAAAGACTGCCCCACTCCCCACCACGCTTCGCTCGGCCCCCCACTCCCCCCAAGCGGGGGGAGGGGGCGTCGTGTTAAAAGGTGTCGGGGCCGGACGGTTGCAATTAGTGCGGATTAAGGCG
>JBBQLB010000032.1:0-31044 GCA_038327465.1 Sphingomonadales bacterium
GGGCCAGTCGCAAGTGCTGCGCCCGTTACTTCCCCTCTCCCGACCTCGCTTCGCTCGGCCACCCTCTCCCCGCAAGCGGTGAGAGGGAGAGTAGCTTACTCCGCCGTCGCGCCGTCGGCTGCTTCGGCATCGGCAGCAGCCTCTTCGGCAATCGCCGCATCTGCTTCGTCATCGGCAACGGTCGGCACCGTCGGCGGAACGATCGTCGCGATCGAAAAGTCGCGGTCGGTGATCGCCGAGCTGACGCCCTTGGGCAGCTTCACGTCCGAAATGTGGATCGACGCACCAACGTCGAGACCCTTGAGCGAGATTTCGATCTCGCCTGGGATCTCTGCCGCGTCGCACACCAGTTCGAGTTCGTGGCGCGTGATGTTGAGTACGCCGCCCATCTTGGCGATGCCGGGCGAGCCGTCTTCATCGGTGAAGACCACGGGCACGTTGACATGCACCGTCGTGTGCGCGCCGATGCGCAGGAAGTCGACATGCGTCGGGCGTTCGGTGACGGCGTCGAACGCGACGTCCTTCGGCAGCGTGCGAATCTGCTTGCCACCGGCCTCGACCATGACGACCGAATTCATGAAGTGACCCGTCATCAGGAGACGCATCAGCGCCTTTTCCTCGACATGGATCGACAGGGGTTCTTGCTTGTTGCCGTAGATTACGGCGGGGACGCGGCCTTCACGACGAAGCAAACGGGAGGCTCCCTTGCCAACCTGTTCGCGCGTCTCGGCTGCGAGCGTCAAAAGGTCGCTCATTGCAAACTCCGATTACGTTAGGGTTCAGATCTTCGATCAGGCCTCCAGGGATGACCCTGATCGAAGCGGCGGCCTATAGGGGAGGGGGGGAGATTGTGCAACCGGCGCGTCACTCCACCCGCGTCACCCGTAATCCGCGCGCGCGCAGCATCGCCAAGACCGATTCGTCCCCGACCAGATGCCCCGCCCCGACCGCCACGAACACCCGCCCCGGTCGCGCCAGCCGCCGCTCGATCGCGCGCGCCCAGCGGCGGTTGCGGTCGGTCACCAGCGTCTGGCGGATCGCCGCGTTGCCCAGCAAAGGGCGCAACGTCGCCGCCAGCGCAGCCTCATCCCCCGCTGCCCACGCCACAAGCAGCCGACGATACCCGCCTGCCGGATCGCGCGCGTCTTCCGCCGCCTGCAGCAGTAAATAGCGCTGCGAGGCCTCGGGCAGTCGCGCGAAGGTCGCGAATTGCCCGCCGCGCGTCTCCAGTGCACCGATCGCGCGCCCCGCAAAGCGCGCCGTCAGCGCCGGCTCCACCCCATCCGCGCCGCGCGCTTCCTCGCGCCGCGCAGCCGCCGCGCCGATCGTCAGCGCCGCGCCCCAGGTTTCGTAATGATCAAGCTCCCACGCGCTCAAATCCGTCGCATCGATCCCGCGCGCCAGTGCCGCACGCCGGTCGCGCGGGACGCGGTCGAGGATCGGCGGCAATCCGTCGCGCTTCGCCGCCGCCAGAAATTCCGCGCGTGCAGCCGCAGGATCGGCGGGCGGCACTTCCAGGATCAGCGTATCCGCCGCGTCAATCGCGCGCTCCACCGCGGGCGTCCGCCACCGCACCCCCGGCGGCAGGGCATGGATCGATCCGAACAGCCAGATCGTCGTATCCTTGTCCGCCACGCGCCAAAGCGCCGGCCGCGCCTCGATCGGAGGACGCGGCCGGCTGCACGCGACGGTTAGGAGCGTCAGCGCGATCGCAAGGGTGCCCAGCGATCGCGCGGACCGGCGCATCCGCCGCGTGCCCGTCAATATTTCACGCGAACCGCGGTCAGCTTATGCTTGCGGAGTTGCACCTGCACACTGTCCTTGCCCGCGAGATGCCCCGCGCCGACCGCGACGAACACCGTCCCGGGCGTCTTCAGCCGGTTATCGATCCAGTCGGCCCAGCGCGCATTGCGATCGACCAGCAGCACTTTGTAGAGATTGGGTTGGCTGGTCAGATCCTCGTTCATCAACGCGCTCAGCCCCTCGGCATCGCCCGCTTTCCATTTGTCGACCATCGCGTTGATCGTTGCATCGAATTTATCGACATCCTTTGCGCCTGCAACGAGAAAGGCGATCTGATCGGCCTCGGGCAAATCATGGAAATACCCGAGCTGCTGCTGGAGCGTTTCCAGCCCCGACACTGGCTTGCCTGCGGCCTTGGCGGCCTTGTCGAGCGACATCTCGGCGCCGTCACCGGGGGTGAAGCCGGCCTTTTGCAGCGCGATCTGCGCCATTGTCACCCCGGCGAACCACGGTTCGAACTGGTCGAACTGCGCGATCCCCGCCTCCGGAATGCCAAGCTTGGTCATCGCCGTGAGATAAGTCGCGCGGTCGGCTTCGGTCAGCTTCTGCCGCAGCGGCGGGCCGTCGGGGTCGATCGCCAGCGGCAGCACCACTTTCTGCGCTTCGGCCGGATCGGGCAGCGGGATTTCGAGTACGAGCTGCCCGCTCGCGTCGAACGCCTTCTTCACCGCCGAATCGAACCAGCTGAGCCGCGGCTTCAGCGCATGCACCGTCCCGAACAGATAGATTGTCGTGTCCTTGTCCTTCACCACCCACAGCGCCGGATCGGCGGGGATGGAGGGTGCCGGGGCCGCAACCGGCGCAGGTGCGGGTGCAACGGCCTGCGGGCCGGTGTTGCCGCCCAGCAGCAGGGCCGCGAGCGCGACCGTCATCGTCTTGAAATCCATGATCGAATATCCTGTCAAAAAAGGGGGAAGATAAAGGAAAAGCGTCAGCGCAGCTTGCGCCAGGTATAAGCGAGCACCGTGGTGAGCCAGACCGCGAGGTACAGCACCAAAGCATTGGGTTCAGGGACGAGGCCGCCCTTCCACAGGATCAGCCACACCGGATAGCCGCCCAGGAACAGATTCGCGCCGACCGTTCCGGCGAAATAATTGTCGAGCCGCTGTAATTCGTCCATCGTACGGTGATAGCGCCAGCTGCCGATCCCGACCGCGCCGACGGTCAGCACCGCCGCCATAATCGCGAACCAGCCCGGCAAGGTGCCGCCCGACAAGATCGACGCATCCTTGCTCTCGACCAAAGCGGCGGTCAGCCCGACGACGAAGCCGACGGCGGCGATCGCGCCGAAATTGGTCAGCATCCGCCGCTGGCGCAAGCGCGCGGCGGCTTCGCCCGGGCCCATCGCGCCCGTGTCAGAGCGTTTCATGATCGTTCCCATCATCGAAAATCTCCTCGATCCGAAGGTCGAACAGCCGACCCAGTTTGAAGGCGAGCGGGAGCGAGGGATCATATTTCCCCGTCTCGATCGCGTTGACGGCCTGGCGCGACACGCCGAGCCTTCCACCGAGTTCTGCCTGGCTCCAGTCGCGCTCGGCACGCAGCACTTTCAGGCGGTTCTTCACGGCGTCCACCGCATCACGACCACAGGATCGTGAAGAGCGAGACGAACACCGTGAACAGCGACGATCCCAGCACGATCCACTCGTCGCGCTTGCTCATCCGTTCGGGGCACATCGGTTTTCTCCGTCATGCGACACTGACCCAATGTCAGCTGTCCATGACTAAATGCCAGTGATTCGCGCACGTGTCAATAACCCCTTACAAAAAGTCAGTGGAGGGCGACTTTACCATGCGGCTCGCCACCCGCGCGGTTGACCCCTTCGCGGCACTGCGGCAAAGCCCGCCGCGTGACGCAGCCGCTCAGCTTCCAGAACATGATCCTCGAGCTCCACCGCTATTGGGGCACGCATGGCTGCCTGATTCTCCAGCCCTACGATATGGAGATGGGCGCGGGCACGTTTCACACCGCGACGACGCTGCGCGCGCTGGGGCCAGACACGTGGAACGCCGCCTTCGTCCAGCCGTGCCGCCGCCCGACCGATGGCCGTTACGGCGAGAACCCCAACCGGCTGCAGCATTATTACCAATATCAGGTGATCCTCAAACCCAGCCCGCCCGATTTGCAGGCGCTCTATCTCGGCAGCCTCGCCGCGATCGGGATCGATCCGTTGCTCCACGACATCCGCTTCGTCGAGGACGATTGGGAATCGCCCACGCTCGGCGCGTGGGGGCTTGGCTGGGAAGTGTGGTGCGACGGCATGGAGGTGACGCAATTCACCTATTTCCAGCAAATGGGCGGCTTCGACATGAAGCCCGTCGCGGGCGAGCTGACCTACGGCCTCGAACGCCTCGCGCTCTACATCCAGAACAAGGACAGCGTGTACGATCTCGCGTTCAACGATGCCGGGGTGACGTACGGCGAGGTCTTCCACGAAAACGAAGTCGAGATGTCGACCTGGAATTTCGAAGTGGCTGACACCGACAGCCTGTTCGACCAATTCCGCAAACACGTGGCGGAATGCGAGAATTGCCTCGCGGCCAAGCTGCCGATCCCGGCGTACGAACAAGCGATCAAGGCGAGCCACGTCTTCAACTTGCTGCAAGCGCGCGGCGTCATCTCGGTGGCGGAGCGCCAGGCGTACATGGGCCGCGTCCGCGATCTCGCAAAGGGCAGCTGCCAGGCGTGGATGGACCGCAACACGGAAGGCTGGAAGGCTGAGTATCCGACATGGAGCGCGGCGTGAGCACCTTTAGCGCCGCAGGCCATAGGCTTTCTTTTCTCCGCGCCTCCGCGCCTCTGCGCGAACCAACCTTCTTTTTGTTCGCGCAGAGGCGCAGAGGCGCAGAGAAGAAAGAAGATTTGCTCACACAAAGACGCGAAGACACGAAGAAGAAGCCTTCTTCCTTTGTGCCTTTGTGTCTTCGTGTGAGATCAAACTTTCTTGTGCCTGCGGCGCATCAGGCGTTCGTATGACCGACTTCCTCCTCGAACTCCGCTCCGAAGAAATCCCCGCGCGAATGCAGGACCGCGCGCGGGAGGATCTTGCCAAGCTGTTCGCCGCCGAACTCGCCAAAGCGGGCCTCGTTGCGACCGAGCTCGTCACCTACGCCACGCCCCGCCGCCTGACGCTGATCGCACGCGGACTCCCGGCCGAAACCGCCGCCGTGTCCGAAGAAACCAAGGGCCCCAAGGCCAGCGCCCCGCCGCAAGCGCTCGAAGGCTTCCTGCGCAAGACCGGCCTCACCCGCGAGCAGCTCGTCGAGCGCGACGGCGTGCTATTCGCGGTGATCGACAAACCGGGCCGCGCCACGGCGGACGTGCTCGCTGAGGCGATCCCAGCGATCATCCGCGCCTTCCCCTGGCCCAAGGCGATGCGCTGGGGGGCGGCCTCCACCACGATGGAATCGCTGCGCTGGGTTCGCCCGTTGCAAGGCATCGTCGCGCTCTTCGGCGATGACGTAGTCGCCTGCGAAATCGCCGGCATCGTCAGTGGTGCCGCGACGCTCGGCCACCGTTTCCACCACCCCGGCATCATCACGATCGGCAACCCGCACGATTATGTCGAGAAACTGCGCGCCTGCCACGTCATCGTCGATCAGGCCGAACGCCGCCAGATCATCGCGCTCGGCGCGACGATGGCGGCGCGTAAGGCGGGGCTCGAGCTGGTGCAGGACGAGGGCCTGCTGACCGAGAATGCCGGCCTGACCGAATTCCCCGTGCCGTTGCTCGGCCGCTTCGATGCGGCGTTCCTCGACGTGCCGCCCGAAGTGATCCAGCTCACCGCGCGCGTGAACCAGAAATATTTCGTGTGCCGCGATGCGGATGGGAAGTTGGCGAACGCCTTCGTCTGCACCGCCAACATCGACGCGCACGACGGCGGTGCCGCGATCGTCGAGGGCAATCGCAAGGTCCTCGCGGCGCGGCTGAGCGATGCGAAATTCTTCTACGACACCGATTTGAAGGTGCCGCTCGAGGAGCAGGCCAAGAAGCTCGACCGGATCGTGTTTCACGAAAAGCTCGGCACGGTCGCGGACAAGGTGGAGCGCGTAGCGAAGCTCGCGCGGTGGCTGGTGGAGGAGGGGATCGTCTCTTCTTCTCCCCTCCCGCTCGCGGGAGGGGCCGGGGGTGGGCTCCCGACCTCCACAAATGCTGCGCTCTCCGGCGAGCGCGCGCCCACCCCCAGCCCCTCCCGCTCGCGGGAGGGGAGTAAAGAAGACCTCGCCGCCCTCGCAGACCGCGCCGCGCGCCTGTGCAAGGCCGATCTCGTCACCGGCATGGTCGGCGAATTCCCCGAGCTGCAGGGCCTGATGGGCGGCTATTACGCCGCCGCGCAAGGCGAGCACCCCGCCGTCGCCGCCGCGATCCGCGATCACTACAAGCCGGTCGGGCAGGGCGATGAAGTGCCGACCGATCCGGTGACGGTGGCGGTGAGTTTGGCGGATAAGCTGGATAGCCTTTTACAATTCTTTCTAATTGACGAGAGGCCGACCGGTTCGAAAGACCCGTTCGCGCTGCGGCGCGCCGCGCTCGGTGTGGCGTCCTTGATATTGCACAATAACGTGCGGCTGCGTCTGAATTGGCTTTTTGATTATGCCACCGACGAAGAGTTTCGCCTTCATCGCGATGATTGGACGGTGCGTTTCGGAGCTTCCAAGGATGACTTGCTAAGGCACGTCGAGCGAGGCGCAGATTTCGCTGACGCGTCCTTCGTGGACGGGCTGGCATTTGGTCTCTTCGCCAAGAATGCGTCGGAGGGAGTTTTTCAGTTCCTCATCGACCGCCTAAAAGTCCAGCAACGCGAAGCCGGGGTCCGCCACGATCTGATCGACGCGGTGTTCGTGCTCGGGGGGGAGGACGATCTCGTCCGCTTGCTCGCCCGCGTGCACGCGTTGCAGGCGTTTATCGGTACGGCGGACGGGGCGAATTTGCTCGCCGGGTATAAGCGCGCGGCGAATATTTTGAAGAAGGAGGTGTTTGCCCACGCGAGTGCTCCGGTGCAGGCCGGAGCCCTGGGTTCCGCGGACGGCGCCAGCGACCCAACGCTCCGGCCTTCGCCGGAGCACAGCACCCCCTCGCAAAATCCGCTGTCCTACACGCCCGAACCGGCCGAAACCGCCCTCGCCACCGCACTCGACTCAGCCGAACCCGCCGCTGCCGCGGCGATCGAAGCCGAGGATTTCGAACGCGCGATGGCAGCACTCGCGACGCTGCGCTCGGTCGTAGACCAGTTCTTTGAAACCGTGATCGTCAACGACCCCGCGCCCGCCAAGCGGACAGCGCGCCTCGCCTTGCTTGATCGCGTTCGCGCTGCGGTCCACACCGTCGCCGATTTCTCAAAGATCGAGGGTTAGCATCGTCGATGGTGCGACTCGCCTGTGACTTTACGATCGCCTCCCCAGCGAAATCAGAGACTTAGAGGACTGACATGACACACTATGTCTATCGCTTTGGCGGCGGCGTTTCGGATGGGGGCAAGGGCGATCGCAACTTGCTCGGCGGCAAGGGCGCGAACCTCGCGGAAATGGCGTCGATCGGCCTGCCGGTGCCGCCGGGCTTCACCATCTCGACCGAATTCTGCGCCGTCTATTACGACCAAGGCGGGCAATTTCCCGACAGCCTGAAGGCCGAAGTCGCCACCGGCATCGCGCATATCGAAGGCATCACCGGTAAGCGCTTCGGAGATGCGGCGGACCCACTCCTCGTCTCGGTCCGCAGCGGCGCGCGTGCGTCGATGCCGGGGATGATGGACACCGTCCTCAACCTCGGTCTCAACGATGCGACGGTCGAGGGCCTCGCCGCGACCTCCGGCGACGCGCGCTTCGCGTGGGACAGCTATCGCCGCTTCATCCAGATGTATGCCGATGTCGTGCTCGAGCTCGATCATGCCGCATTCGAGGATGCGCTGGAAATCGCCAAGGAAGACAATGGCTATTTCCTCGACACCGAGCTGACCGCGAGCGACCTGCAAAAGCTCGTCGCCGAGTATAAGGCGCTGGTCGAGGCGCAATGGGGCAAGCCCTTCCCGCAGGACGTGCATGATCAGCTGTGGGGTGCGGTCGGCGCGGTGTTCGGATCGTGGCAGTCGGAGCGCGCGAAGGTCTATCGCCGCCTCAACGATATCCCGGCAAGCTGGGGCACCGCCGTCAACATTCAGGCGATGGTGTTCGGCAATATGGGGGATACCTCGGCCACCGGCGTCGCCTTCACGCGCGATCCCGCGATCGGCACCAAATCCTATTATGGCGAATTCCTGATCAATGCGCAGGGCGAGGACGTCGTCGCCGGCATCCGCACCCCGCAATATCTGACCCGCGCCGCCCGCGAGGCAGCCAACGCCAAGCCGCTGTCGATGGAAGAAGCGATGCCGGTGGTGTTCGCTGAACTGGCGAAAGTGTTCGACCTGCTCGAGACGCATTACCGCGACATGCAGGACATCGAATTCACCGTGCAGCAGGGCAAGCTCTGGATGCTGCAAACCCGCAGCGGCAAGCGCACCGCCAAGGCTGCGCTCAAGATCGCGGTCGATATGGCAGAGGAAGGGCTCATCACCCGCGACGAAGCCGTCGCGCGGATCGATCCAATGGCGCTCGATCAATTGCTCCACCCAACGCTCGACCCCAAAGCGGTGCGCGACGTGCTGACCAAGGGCTTGCCCGCCTCCCCGGGTGCGGCGAGCGGCCTCGCGGTGTTCGACAGCGATACCGCCGAAAAGCGCAGCAACGCGGGCGAGTCGGTCATCCTGATCCGTACCGAAACCAGCCCCGAGGACATCCACGGCATGCATGCGGCGCGCGGCATCTTGACCGCGCGCGGCGGCATGACCAGCCACGCCGCAGTGGTTGCGCGCGGCATGGGGCGGCCGTGCGTCTCGGGCGCAGGCAGCATCTCGATCGATGCCAAGGCGGGCGTGATGCGCGTCGCCGGGCGCGAGATCAAAGCGGGCGACATGGTCACGATCGACGGCACCACCGGCGAAGTGATGGCGGGCGAAGTGCCGACCGTGCAGCCCGAAGTCTCGGGCGATTTCGCCGCGTTGATGGTGTGGGCAGATGCCGCGCGCCGCCTGAAGGTGCGCGCCAATGCCGAGACGCCCTTGGACGCCAAGGTCGCGCGCGAATTCGGCGCGGAGGGCATCGGGCTTTGCCGCACCGAACATATGTTCTTCGATGCAGAGCGCATCACCAATGTCCGTCAGATGATCCTGGCCGAGGACGAAGCGGGCAGGCGGGTCGCGCTCGACAAACTGCTGCCTGAACAGCGTAGCGATTTCGTGCAATTGTTCGAGGTGATGGCGGGTCTGCCGGTGACGATCCGCTTGCTCGATCCGCCCTTGCACGAATTCCTGCCGCATGAAGAAAGCGAATTCGCCGATGTTGCGGCGGCGGCGGGGATCGCGGTCGAGGTGCTCAAGCGGCGCGCCGCGGAACTGCATGAATTCAACCCGATGCTCGGCCATCGCGGGTGCCGGTTGGGCGTGACCTACCCCGAAATCTACGAGATGCAGGCGCGCGCGATCTTCGAGGCGGCCGTGCTCGTCGCGCAGAAATCGGGGGCCGCGCCGATCCCGGAAGTGATGATCCCGCTCGTTGGCACGCGCCGCGAACTGGAGCTGATGAAGACCGTGGTCGACAAGGCCGCGCTTGCCGTGTTCGCCGCGACCGGCACTACGCTCGAATACCTCGTCGGCACGATGATCGAGCTGCCGCGCGCTTGCCTGATGGCGGGCGAGATCGCCGAGATTGGCGAGTTCTTCAGCTTCGGCACCAATGACCTCACGCAGACGACGCTCGGCGTCAGCCGCGACGATGCGTCGCGCTTCCTGACCACCTATGTCGAGCGCGGCATCTATGCGCGGGATCCGTTCGTCAGCTTGGATGTCGAGGGCGTCGGGCAATTGATCGAAATGGCGGCGGAGCGGGGCAGGGCGACCCGTCCTGACATCAAGCTCGGCATTTGCGGCGAACATGGCGGTGACCCGGCGAGCATCGCCTTTTGCGAAGGCGCCGGCCTCGATTATGTCAGCGCTTCACCCTACCGCGTGCCGATCGCACGGCTCGCGGCGGCGCAGGCAGCGCTGGCGGCGGTGCGGAAATGAAGCCCTGGGCGCGCTATGTCGTCAGTGCGGTCGTAGGGGTCGCGCTCGGCCTCGGCGGGACGGTGTATCTCGTCCGGCACGCCGCGCTCGGCAACAATGTGCTGATCGGTCCATGGGCGACGGGCCGCACATTCGGCTCGGCCAGTGCCGATCCGTACACTCGCGCCATCGTTGCGGTGAAGGGCCTGCTCGCGCTCCCGGCGCACGAAGCGCGCTATTATACTGCCGCCACCGATAGCGGTGGGGCGCCGCTCGATGGACGTTGCCGCTATCTCATCCTGGGCGGGGAACTGCCCGCCGCATGGTGGAGCATGACCGCGTACGATCCCGACGGGTACCTCATCGCCAATCCCGCTAACCGTTTCTCGGTCGCGGGCAATGCCTTTCCGAATGGCGGGCGCGGTGGTTGGTCAATCCGGCTCGCTCCGAAGCCGCAGCCGGGCGCGTGGTTGCCGAGCGGCGGCGTGCCGCGCCTCGAACTGACGCTCCGAACCTATTTGCCGACCGATGGCGGCACCGGCAATCCGACCGCCGATGTCTTGCCCAAAATCATGCGGGAGGGATGCTGATGGCACGCTGGACCGGACCCGCCTTGCTCGGGCTCATCGTCGCGGGCGCGACCTGCTATCTCGGCCTCGTCTTTACGCCCGATGTGTTGATGGGCGCTGCAATCCGGCGCGTATCGGAGGGCGGATTCGATCGGTTCAGCCATGTCCCGCTCGCCGATGCGACCAGTCGGCGGATCGTGCGACCCAGCCCCGATCTCGCTTATTCGTCTTGCCCCTATGACGTGTCGAAGGGGCCGCTGCTGATCGACGCAGTGCCCGTCGCGGCCCCTTATTGGTCGCTGTCGATCTTCGATTCGCGCACCGATACCGTGTTCGTACGCAATGGCGGGCAAGCGCAGGGCAAGCCCTTCCGCGTCGCGATCGCGCAGGGCAATCAGCCGATTCCGGCAGGCTATCAAGCCGTCCGCGTACACGGCGCGCGCGGCATTGCGCTGGTGCGGATCCTCGTCGCTGATCGATCGACCTTCCCCGCGCTCGATCGCGCCCGTCGCTCGACCGTCTGCCGCGCGGGTTAGCTAACTGGCGCGGGCTCCAACGGGGCAAGGTCCGCCACGGGCTCGTTACTCCGTCCGGCGCGAAAAAACGCCGCCTGCGCCCGCCATTGGTCGCGCGCAATCGTGCCGACCGGCAGCGCTAGCCGTTCTTCCAGCGCCATTTCGTCTTCGGCAGAGAGCATTTCGACATCCTCGAACCGCACCACGCCCAGCCCGAACAGCTGCGTGTTGAGCGCGTCGTCAATGCCGCGGATCCGCGTGAGTTCATCGCGTGCGCTGCTGGCGAACCAGCCTTCGCTCGGCATTTCGGGCTCGGCCGCACCGATTGGGGCAGGCGGTGCCTCGGTTGCGATCGGAGTCATCGGTGCGGGCGCGACGGGTTCGAACACTGCATCCTCGATGACTGGCTCGGGTTCTGCTGGCTCGTGGGTTGTGACGACCGCTGCTTCGGGCGCTGACGTTTCCGCTATAACCTCATCTGCGTGAACCGGCTCCGCAACCTCGGGAGCGGCATGCTCCGGCTCGGGGAGAGGATCGACCACCAAGGGTGCGGCATGGTCTTCTGTCGACATGATCTCTGCCTCGACCGGCCCCACGGTTGCAGGCGCGTCGGACTGCGGCTCAGCGAGCGGTTCGACCAAAAGGGGCGCGGCATGGTCTTCCGTCGCCGGCGCGATCTCGGCGGGAACCGGTTCGGCGGCGATCTCCGCGATTGATCCAGACTCGACTACGCTCGGCGCCAGAGGTTCCGCCACGACTGCGGCAACCGGCACAGCGACGGCGGCAGTCGCAGTGGCAGCCCGTAAGGAAACGATCGTCCGTTCGGCTTCGGCATGATCGGCGCGCACCGCTTCCAGTTCGCCCTGCAAATCGGACGCGCGCTGGGTCGCGGCGCGGGTGCGATCTTCGGCTTCGGCATGATATGCGGTGAAGCTGTCGGACTGCTCGCGCACCCGCCGCTTCCATTTCTTGGTGCTCGGCGCGCTGGCAAAGCCCAGCAACCAGCCGCCAATCAGCAGCATGCCCAGCACGATGAACTGTTCCGGTGTTGTGAACAGCATGGCGATATTCCCCGCGGATTCGTTACGACCGCGATCCTGCCGTTAACCACGCCTTGGGGCAAGCGCCTAGAATGGATTAGACGCCGTTCTTGAAGGCATCCGAAATCGAGCACGCCGCCGGCCCGAGAATGACGACAAACAACGTCGGCAGGATGAACAGGATCAGCGGGATCGTCATGATTGCCGGGAGACGCGCGGCCTTTTCCTCGGCGCGCATCATGCGTTCGTTGCGGAACTCGGCGGACAGGACGCGCAGGGCGGAGGCAAGCGGCGTGCCGTATTTCTCCGTCTGTACCATCGTGGTGACGACGCCTTTTACCGCATCGAGCTTTACCCGCATCGCGAGGTTCTCGAACGCTTGCCGCCGCTCGGACAGGAAGCCCAATTCGATTGCGGTCAGCGTGAATTCGTCGCCGAGTTCGGGATAGGCCTTGCCCAATTCGCGCGCCACGCGGTTGAACGCGGCATCAACGGTGAGTCCCGCTTCGGCACAAATCACCAACAGATCGAGCGCGTCGGGCAGGCCCTTCTGGATTTCCTTGCTGCGCTTGGCGATCTTGTTGTTGAGGTAAAGATCGGGAGCCTTGTACGACAGAATGAAGTTTACCGCGACCAGGCCGTACGCCTTGAACGGCGTCCAATCGGCGAACATTTCGGTCCCGTAGACAAGGTACAGGACGAACACGCCCCACGTCAGCGGGATGACGAGCCGCCCGAAAATGACCGCGACGGCATATTCTTTCGAGCGGATCCCGGCCTGCATCAACTTGATTTGGGCGGCCTTGACCTGGCTTTCCTGCAGCACTTTCATGCCCGACAGCAGCGCCTTGATCCGGTCGGTTGTTTCGTTCTTGGTGACGAGCTTGGCGCGGCGTTTGGTCGATGCGGTGATGCCCGCTTTCAGCTGCTCGCGACGGTCGTTGAGCGCCTTGACGCGCTTGGTCATCGGGTCGCGCGCGGTGGTTACCGCATAGACGGCAAGCAGCACCATGAAGGCGGCGACGCCGGCGAGCAGCGTTGCGACGGTGAAGACATCGACGCCGAGGATAACGGGTCCGGTGGGGGCGTTCGTCATCGCATCAAATCTCGAAATTGACCATGCGGCTCATGATAAACGCGCCGATGCCCATCCACAGCAGCCCGCCGCCGCCCGCGACCATCAGCCGCTGGTCGATGAAGAAGCCCTGCATATAACTGCCGTTGATCATCCAGATCATGCCGAACACGATAAACGGCAACGACCCGACGATATAGGCCGAGGCCTTCGATTCGGACGACATCGCCTTGATCTTCAGCTTCATTTGCCCGCGCATGCGCAGCACGGTGGCAAGATTGGCGAGCGTTTCGGCAAGGTTGCCGCCGGTCTCGCGCTGGATCGCGCAGGTAATGACGAAGAACTGGAATTCGGGCGTGCCGAGCCGGTCGGCTGTGTCCTGCAACGCTGCATCCATCGTGCGGCCGATCTTCATCTTGTCGGTGATCGCCTTGAATTCGACGCCCACGGGCCCGTCGAGCTCGGACCCGACGACGCCGATCGTCTCGGTGATCGGAAGGCCTGAGCGAAGGCCGCGCACCAGCAATTCGATCGCGTCGGGGAATTTGGCGGTGAATTTGGCAATGCGACGATTGATGAAGAACCCGACGGCCATATGCGGGATTCCGGCACCGACCACCACGCCGACCAGCAACGCCAGCAGGATCGGGAGCCCGGCAACCGTCAGCAGCAGCGTGACGATCGTCGCGATGCCGAGCGTCGCCATCCCATATTGGCCGACCGTCCAGGTCTTGCCCGTCATCGCCAGCCGCTTCTTGAGCACCGCCGGACGCGGCAGGAAGCGCATCGCGGCGGCATCCATCTTGTTGCTGCGCGCAGCGGCAATCCGCTTCATCTGCGCATCGACCAACGCATTTGCCGATTCGTTATGGCGCGCGCGCACCGCACCCAGGCGGCGCGTGCTCGCCCGCGCGGCGTTGGGGCCGCTGAACGCGACGGCCATCAGTGCCAGCACGATCAACGCACCAACACCCAGCGAAAGGACCGGTATCAGTTCCACAGGCCTATCTGGCGCTCCGTTTCGTTACGACGGGGTTTACACCCCCGTCAGGCGGATCATTTCTTTTTGGCGGGCCGCGAAATCATCGACCTGAAGTCGAATTTGCCCATCAGCGAGGTGCCTTTGCTGACCGGCTTTTTCTTGCCCGCATTCTTGCTGCTGTTGCTGTCGATCGATTCGGCCGAATCCCCGACCGCCATCAATTTGGTGGCAAGATCGACGATCGGGACGATGGTCTTGTTGCCCTTGCCGGCTTCGGCGAACGGTTTGCCGAGCTTGGCCGATTGCGCGGCGAGCTTCTGGTCGAAATTGATCAGGAAATCGATGCGGCGCTCGATCGACCCTTCGAAATCCTTGCGGCTGATTTCGAGCACGGCGGCGGGTTGGACGCGATTGGCAACGACCACGATCTGCGTCTGCGGTGCGTTCGATTTCATCCACGACAGCAACCGGATCGTGTCGCGTGCGGCCGCCAGCGTCAGCTCGGTCACCACGACCGCGACCTGGATATCGGTCATGAGATGCGGATGCAGCACCAGCATCCCGCGCGGCAAATCGACCACGGTGCATTCGAACGCCGAACGCATTTCCTCCTGCAATTGGTAGAAGGCGCTGCCATCGGTCAGCACCGGCGAATTGATCGGCGCTTCGGCCGACAGCACCGACAGCCGCTCGCTCGATTTTACCATGGCGCGTTCGATGAACAGCCCGTCGATGCGGCTGGGATTCTCGATCGCATCGGTCAGTCCGCGGCCGGGCTCGAGGTCGAGCGACAGCGCACCCGTCCCGAAATGCACGTCGAGATCGAGCAAGGCGGTGGTCCGCGCGCCCTTCTCGCTCAACACCCACGCGACCGATGTGGCGAGCGTCGATGCGCCGACTCCGCCGCGCGCGCCGATGAATGCGGTCGAAATATGCGGGCGCTCGGTCCCCGCATCGACTGCCTTGGGCGCGTTGAGAATGGCCTGCGCATTGGTGAACGCCTCGCGCAGCATGTCGGGGTTGAGCGGTTTGAGCAGATAATCCTGAATCCCGCTGACGACGAGGTCGCGGTACAACCGGACATCGTTGACCTGCCCGGCCGCGATCACGACCGTCCCCGGCTCGCACACTTCGGCCAACGCATTGATATCGTTGATCGGATCGCCGCTCTCGGACAGATCGACGAACAGGATTTGCGGCGAGGCAGAGACTGACAGCGACTGCACGGCGTTGCGCAGCCCGCCTTTGTTCACTTTTTCCGGCGCCCAACCCATTTCGACGGCGATCGGGCGGAGCGTTTCGGCAGTGGTCTCGTCGCAGACATACGCGGTGAACGGGTCGCGCAGACCGATCCGCCCCGAATTGAAGGGTGCGTTCATCAGTTGCCGCCTTTCGAGCTCTCGCTCTTGATCGTCGTCCCGCCGGCCCCGGTCGGGGTCGCCTTGCGATAGCTGTCGATCGCCCGGCCCGATGTGGCGGTGTCGGTGATGCCGGTACCGGTCTGCCCGCGCACCAGATCTGTCGGGTTGGCGACCATCGCGGCGAGATTCGAATTGACCGCACAGCCCTGGTTCGATCCGGTATGGCCTTCGAAATCGGGGCCTCGGACGCGGCTGAAATCGGGGCAACCGGGAACGCTCGCCTGCATCCGGCTGACCACGACGCGGATCATCCCGGGCGTGACCGGAGCATTGGTCAGCGGCGCTTCGTCGGAAACGAGCAAGCCGAAGCGCGCGACTTGACGCGACACATCGTCGCGCACGCCACTGCCATAGGGGTTGGGATCGTCGATCGCGACTTGATCGCCATAGCCGAGCCGCAGCGAGCCCATCCATCCGGCAAGGCGCTGTTCCTCACCCGGTGCCAGGCCGTTGCCGCTGGTCGCGACGTCGAGCGCGTAATCGTTGCGGCTGACGACCGGTTGATGAACCGATTCGAGCCCGCGATTCTGCGTTCCCGAGCCCGGGCCCACGGTGGTGCACGCGCCCATCAGCAGGACAGGGGCCAGGCCGGTCGCGAGCAGGAGTGTACGGGTGCACATGGTTATGTCCCTCCGGGGCCTTAATTGATGCTGAAACCGGGCGCGGCGGTGCTGCCCTTTTTCGGTGATGTGATGGGCGCGGGAAGCGCGGACACCGGCTCCTCGCGACGCTGCGGGGTGGGCGCAGGCTCGACCGGCAATACGGGGGCAGGCGTCACCGCACCGAAGGTCGGCTGGGCATTGCTGCGCGGCGCAAGCGTCGGCTTGGGCCGGTCGCCCCCGGTCGTGCCACCCCCCAATTCGCCGAGGAACACGCGGCCGAGATCGGTCGGCGATTTGATTCCGTCGGTCGGCAGGACGATGTCGTTCGCGTTGGTCGGCTTGACCAGATAGGGCGTGATCACAACCACCAATTCGGTCTCGTTGCGCTGAAACGCGTTCGAGCGGAACAGTGCGCCGAGCACCGGTACGTCGCCCACGCCGGGCGCTTTGGTGATCGAATTGTTATGGCTGTTCTGCAGAAGGCCGCCGATCATCATGCTCTGGCCCGAGCCGAGCTCGACCGTGGTCTCTACGCGTCGCGTGCTCAGCGCCGGGATTGTCGTCCCGGCGATCGTCACGGCGCCATCCGACGACAGTTGCGAGACCTCGGGCCGCACGCGCATCGAAATGCGACCGTCCGCCAGCACTGTCGGCGTATAGGACAGGCTCACGCCATATTGCTTATACTCGACCGAAACCGCGCCAAGCCCCTGGCTGATCGGGATCGGGATTTCCCCCCCGGCCAGAAACGAGCCGGTTTCGCCGGAGATGACGGTGATATTCGGGTTCGCCAGCGTCGACACTTCACCGTCGCGCTCGCCCAGATCGAGCGAGGACAGGAGGTCGAGGCCGAGGAGCTTGCCCGCCGCGCCGATCGTGGTGCCGTTGGCAACCGTGGTGAGCAGGGTGGTCCCCGTCGATGAGACGGTGCCGCCGACGAACAGCGGCCCGCCCGGCGTATATTGCGGGGACGCGCCGCGACCCTGACCGATGCCGAAATTGAAGCCACCGCTGTTGTTCAGGCTTTGCAGATTGACGCCGATATTCTTGACGAAGCTGCGGCTGACTTCGGCGATGCGCACTTGCAGATTGACCTGCAACGGCGTCGCGGTGCCGAGGCGTGAGAGCACCTTGGTGGTGTCGCCGACATAGGCCTGGACGAGCCGGGTAGCTTCCGCGCCGTCCTCCGGCGCCTTTACCGTTCCGGTGAGCAGGACCAGTCCGTTCATCGGCGTTGCCACGATGTGCGCGTCGGGCATGGCGAGCGACAGCATCTGCTGAATCGAATCGAAATTGTTGCCGACGCGGACGGTGGCGGAATAGACCACTGCGCCGGCTTTGTTGGTAACCGATACGGTCGTCTCGCCCGCGGCCTTGCCGAAGACATAGAGCTGGGTTGGGGAGCGCACTTGCACGTCGGCGATCTTGTCGTCGGCCACGAACACGTCGCTCATCGGCCGCGTCAGCGTGACGAGGCGTCCGCGACCGGTGTTGAGCTGTAGCACCGTGCCGGCGCTGACGGTCTGGGCCGGGGCCGCGACCGGCGCCACCGCGACGCTTCCGCCGACAAGCGCGACGGCGAGCGACCAGCCGAGCGAGATGGACACGCTACGCATCTACTTCTTCCCCCCAACGGCGACATCGGTCACCGCATTTCCCCGTGCGATATGGACGATTGGGCCGGTATTGGCCGCAGCACCCGGAAACCCGCCGTTCGGTGCAGCGCCACCCGCCGGACCATTGTCCGCAGGCTTGCCGGGCACAGTGCGGCGCTGGAAGCGCGACACGTCGGCCCCGGTCGCCATGGTCGACGTGCCCGTCGATGGCGAGCTGGCGATCCTGGTCAGCATCGCCTTTTCGGCCTTGGGATCGTCTGGCATGTTGACGTCGCCGCTGGCGATCGCCTGTTCGAGTTCGCTGCTATTGTCGGCGATCGAGCGCAGCGACAGCGACAGCGAGCCGAGCGTCTGGGCGACCGCAATCTGCTCGGCAATCTTCGGCGTGGCTTCGATCGTCACGTTGGAAAAGGTCCGGACGATGGTCTTGCCATCTTCCCCGGTGGAATTGTCGGTACGCTGATCGGTGGCGAGAACGCGTAGATTGCGCATGATCGTCTCGGCTGCCTTCAGCGGCGGACCGTCGCCGCCGCCCGACACGCTTTGCGTCAGGATGAGGTCGATGCGGTCGCCCGGAAAGACGAAGCCCGCGACGCTGGTCTGCGTCTGCACCGGCACGGTGACCGCGCGCATGCCCGGCCCGAGTGCTGCGGCGAGGAAACCGCGGTCGCCCGGCTTTACCAACGACCCGTTGGTCAGCGGCTGACCCGCAGTGATGGCGTTGCGCACGACAGTGCCGGCGAGCGTCTTGGGATCGAAGCCCGGCTTTTTGATGAAATAGACGTTCTCGACCAGTTCCTTGGGCCAAGGCTGATAGCGGATTGACGTGGCATCGAGGATCGTGCCGACCGGCAAGGCTTTGGTCGCGACCAGCACTTCGGGGCCGGTCGGCTGCGGCGCCACCACGGCTGCCGCTTGCGGTGCCGGAGCGCCGACGATCAGGGATCGCGCCATGAACGCCGTGATCGCCGCGACAATCAGCGCACCCACCAGCAATATGACCTTGCGACTATCCATTTCAGACCTTTCGGACGCGAGCGATTGAGCTCGCGTTAAGCATTCACACCAAAGTGGTTAAAAAGCGGTTCACGCAGCGCGATCAGAGCGGCGATCGCGATCGCCACGCCGTAGGGCACCTCGATTTGGCCAGTCCGGTGCCGCACCGCACGTTCGATCAAAAGCACGACGGTGAGCGCACCGCCCACCAGCGACATTACGATCAACATCCACATCAGCGGCACCAGCGGCAGCCACAAGGCGAGTGCCCCGATCATCTTCACGTCGCCGCCGCCCATCCAGCCGAACTGGAACGCCCCGACGAACAACGCGAACACGATCAGCGCGAGACCCAATTGCATTGCCATTTCAGGCCAGAGCGAAAGGCCGTTCGCCCACCACCAGATTGGGGCCAGCAAAGCGATCGCGGCATTCTTCCAATTGGCGATCTCACGCGTGCGTGCGTCCTGGATTCCGGCCGAAACCAGAAGCGCCGCAAGCGCGACAAGCAAAGCTGCTGCAAAGGAAAGCCCACCCATGAGGGAAAAGCCTAGACGTCAGGCCTTTCTAAAACGTAACCAACGGCAATGGTCTCCCCACAACTTTATCGCCGTGCGATTCCCGCCGCCGCGCGGATCACCCGCTGGACCGCCCGTGACGGTTGGACGCTGCGGCGATTCGATTGGCCGGCCGAAGGGCAGATGCGGGGCCGCATGCTGTTCCAGGGCGGTCGCGGCGATATTTTCGAGAAATATCTCGAGGCCTTCGCGCACTGGCACGCGCAAGGCTGGTCGATCACCTCGTTCGATTGGCGCGGGCAGGGCGGATCGGGGCGACTGTCGCCCGACCCTCATGTCGGGCATGTCGATGATTTTCAGCATTACGTCGATGACTTTCGCGAGTTCTGGGCCGGCTGGGTCGCCGAAGGGGCGGGGCCGCATGTCGTCCTGGGCCATTCGATGGGCGGGCATTTGCTGTTGCGCGCGCTGGTCGAGGGTGCAGCGGCTCCCGATGCGGCGGTGCTCGTCGCGCCGATGCTTGGGCTGCACAGCCCGCTTGGGTCGGCGCTGGGCGAGCGGCTGGCGCGTGTGCTTGGCGGGGTTGGCAACTCGGCGCGCCCGGCTTGGCGCCGCAACGAACGCCCCGCGACGACCGACACCCGGCAAGCCCTGCTGACACACGATCAGGACCGCTATGAGGATGAGATCTTCTGGCAATCGACCACGCCCGAGCTGCTCCTCGGCCCGCCGAGCTGGCGCTGGGTGATCGAGGCGTTCGGCTCGACCCGGCGGCTGCGCGACGATCCGCGACTGAAGACGCTCGCCGTGCCGATCCTTCTGCTCGTCGCCGATCATGACAAACTCGTCGCGCCCAAAGCGGCCTACAGGACCGCCGCGAAGCTGCCCGATGTTCGCGTCGTGCGCTTCGGCAAGGAGGCTGCGCACGAACTGCTGCGCGAAGTCGATGCGGTGCGCAATCGGGCGATCGGCGAGATCGACATCTTCTTCTCGGCGCGCGCGAAGGGATGAACGGCATGACGCGCTACGATGTGGCGATCGTCGGTGCCGGGATTGCGGGCGCTAGCCTCGCCGCTGCGGTCGCGCCGCATGCGTCGGTTTTGCTGCTCGAGGCCGAAGACCTGCCGGGCTATCACGCGACCGGGCGCTCGGCCGCATTCTGGTCCGAAAGCTATGGTGGGCCGGGCGTGCAACCGCTCACTACCGCATCGTGTGCGGCGCTGCGCGACGGTGGGTTTCTGGAGGACCTCGGGTCGCTTCACATCGGGCGGGCGCAGGACGAAGCCGCGATCGCGGCGTTTCTCGCTGAGTTTGCGGGGACCGGCGTGGCGTTGAAGCAAGTCGATCCGCGCGCTTATATTCCCGGTTTGCGCACCGAATGGGCGCTCGGGGTGTATGAGGAGAGCAGCGCGTATATTGATGTTGCGGCGCTCCATGCGCGCTACCTTGCCGATGCGCGGCGCGCGGGTGCCGCACTGATGCTCTCCGCACCGCTCAACGCCGCGACGCATATGGCGGACCGCTGGCAGATCGAGACCGGCGCCGGCGTATTTTCGGCGACGATTCTGGTGAATGCAGCCGGCGCTTGGGCGGACGAGGTCGCGCGGCGTTCCGATGTCACACCGATCGGCATCACGGCATATCGCCGTACCGTCGTGCAGCTCGTGACCGACCCGGTGCCGCCCGCGACAATGCCACACATCGCCGACATCGCCGGGAATTTCTATTTCAAGCCGGAGGCGGGCGGGCGGCTGTGGCTCAGCCCGCATGACGAGACCGAGGCCGAGCCCGGCGATGTCCAGCCCGAGGAAATCGACGTCGCCACTGCGATCGACCGGTTCGAACAGGTCGTCGACTGGCGCGTGACGAAGCTCGAGCGACGCTGGGCGGGCCTGCGCAGTTTCGCGGCGGACCGGATGCCGGTGTATGGCTTCGCGCCCGATGCGCCGGGGTTTTTCTGGTGCGCGGGGCAGGGTGGATTCGGTATCCAGACCGCGCCCGCCGCTGCTGCGCTCGCCGCCGCAGTGTTGCTCGGCCTCGACCCCGATGCGAGCGTCGCTGCGATCGATCCGGCACGCTATGCGCCGGGCCGTCTTCATGCGCTGGCGTAACGTTTTGCTAGGGTATAGGGTATCGTCACCGACAAGCGGGAGGTCCTGATGGCACACAAATTCGAAATCTATAAGGATAAGGCTGGCGAGTTCCGCGTCCGCTTCAAATACAATAGCGAGACGATGTTCTCGACCGAAGGCTATGCCAGCAAGGCGTCAGCGCAAAACGCGATCGATTCGATCAAGAAGAACGGCCCGGACGCGCCGACCGAGGACAATAGCTGAGCTAACCCCGCCGTCCTGCCGCCATCGCGGCATCGCTCGCCAGCGTGTCTGCGCGTTCGTTGTCGGGGTGGCCGGCATGGCCCTTGACCCACACCCATTCGATCCGGTGCGGTTTCGCCGCATCGATCAGCTTTTGCCATAGATCGGCGTTCTTGACCGGCTGCTTCGCGGCGGTCTTCCAGCCGTTCTTCTGCCAGCCTTTGATCCATTTGGTCAGCCCGTCCATCACGTAGCGGCTGTCGGTCGATAGCGTTACATGGCACGGGCGTTTCAGCGCGGTTAGCCCCTCGATCGCGGCCGTCAGCTCCATGCGATTGTTGGTCGTGAGCAGTTCGCCGCCAGACAGTTCCTTCTCGGTCGCGCCCGATCGGATCAACGCGCCCCAGCCGCCGGGGCCGGGATTGCCCTTGCACGCGCCATCGGTCGCGATTTCGACGCGCGTGAGTTCGGTCATGACAGGGTCTTCAACAGGCTGGCGAGATGGGGGTCGTAGACTTTGACGCGCCGCCAGAACGCCAGTGGGTCCTTGCGCGTCACCAGCGCATCGGTCGGGGTGTTGAGCCAATCCCAAGCGCGCGAGAGCGTGAAGCGGATGCACGCGCCAACGGCGAGATCGTTGAACCCGGACCGTTCTTCCTCCGACAGCGGAAAATGGCGCTCATATCCAGCGATCAACGCATTACCGACTGCTGGGTTGAAGGTCGCGTGGGCGGCATCGAACGCCCACGCCGCATGCATCACCGCCAAATCGTAAATGCGGATGTCGGTACAGGCGAAGTAGAAGTCGATCAGCCCGCCCACCACGTCGCCGCGCATCAGCACATTGTCCGGAAACAAATCGGCATGGATGGTCGAACGAGGGAGGGGATGCCGCTCCCATGTCGTGGTCAGATCGGCGAGGGCTAAGGTCATGTCATCATGCAGTCCGGGGGCGATCGCATCAAGATCGCTCCCGCACCGGTCAAGCAGCGGCTTCCACGTTGCAAAACCCATCGAGTTCGCGCGTTCGAGCGGAAAATCGACCAGCGCCGCATGCATTTCGCCGAGCGCCGCCCCTGCCGCGCGCGCTTGCGCAGGCGTCGGATGCGTCACCGAAACCCCTGGCAGGAACTGGATCAGGCACGCCGGACGGCCCTCCAGCGTCTGGATCGCCACGCCCGCCCGGTCCTTGATCGCTGGCGGCACCGGACACCCGCGCGCCGCTAGATGATCGAGCAGCGCCATAAAATACGGCAAATCGCCGCCATCCACGCGCTTTTCGTACAGCGTCAGAATGAACCGTCCGGTCGTTGTATCGACCAGATAATTGGTGTTCTCCACGCCCTCGGCGATGCCCTTTGCCGACACCAGTTCGCCGACGTCGTAGCGCGCGAGAAAACCGGCCAGACTCTCGGCCGAGACAGGCGTGTACACGGCCATGGATCAGGCTGCGATTTCGAGCCCGCGGGGCAGTTTGAAGGCGACCGTCTCGCGCTTGGTCTCGACTTCCTGCTCGGTGATGACGAAACGTGTCGCAAGCCGGTCGACCAGTTCACGCACCAGCACTTCAGGCGCGGAGGCCCCGGCCGTGATACCGAGCGTCGTCACGCCTTCGAGAAAACTCCAGTCGAGCTCTTCGGCGCGCTGGATCAGCCGCGCTCGCGTGCCCTCGCGCTCGGCGACTTCGACCAACCGCAGCGAATTCGACGAATTAGGCGCGCCGATCACCAGCAGCGCGTCGCACGCATGCGCGATCGCCTTGACCGCGCTTTGACGGTTGGAAGTGGCGTAGCAAATGTCCTCGCCGCGCGGCCCCTGAATCGACGGGAAGCGGCGTTTCAGCGCCGCGACCACCTCGGCAGTGTCGTCCATCGAAAGCGTCGTTTGAGTGAGGAAAGCGAGGTTGTCGGGGTCGACCGGGGCGAATGTCTCGGCATCCTCCACCGTTTCGACCAGCGACATCGCGCCATCGGGGACTTGTCCGAAGGTGCCGATCACTTCGGGATGGCCGACATGGCCGATGAACAGGATATGCCGCCCCGCCTCAACGTGGCGTTCGGCTTCGCGGTGGACCTTGGAGACGAGCGGGCACGTCGCGTCGAAAAAGGCGAGGCCCCGCTCGGTCGCTTTGTCGGGCACCGCTTTGGGCACACCGTGCGCGGAAAATACCACCGGAACGCCGTCCGGAACCTCGTCCAGTTCCTCGACGAACACAGCACCCTTGTCGCGGAGCATATCCACCACGAAGCGATTGTGAACGATTTCGTGGCGCACATAGACCGGTGCGCCGAACTTCTCGATCGCCAGTTCGACGATCTGGATCGCACGATCGACGCCTGCGCAAAAGCCACGCGGGGCGGCGATGATCAAGGCCAGGGACGGCTTTTGGGGGGTAAGTATCACAGCGGTGACCCTACGCGATTGCTTGCGTAGGCGAAAGCCGCTTCCTATGGTGGCCCCGCGTCTGCGCAATAAATCCTTACACAGGTGATTTCGCGTGGCCGACAGAGCCCTTTTGCATGACAAGGTACGTGATCCCGTGACAGTCCGGAAATCGACCATCGCCGCTTCAGCGTTCCTGCTGTCGGCATGCGCCCTGCTTGGTGCGTGCAAGACTACGGGCGAACTTGACGAATCGGGCGGCGTCACCGCGATCCGCACCGCCTGCCCGAGTGTCGCGGTTCCGGCCTCGACCGGCGACATCACCGTGTTCGATCCCGCGACCAGCCGCGACGCGACCGCGATCGACGTGACGGCGGTGCTGACCAATCTGCGCTCGACGTGCACCGATGCGGGTACCGATATTCTCACCACGGTCACTTTTTCCGTCGAAGGGCGGCGTACCCACACCGACGTCGCGCGCGACGTCACCTTGCCCTATTTCGTTACCGTCGTGCAGGGCGGCAGCGTGGTGATCGCCAAGCGGATCGGCCATGCCACACTGCATTTCGAGCCCGGTCAGGCACGCGCTAGCGTGCAGGGCACTGGCAGCGCAACCGTCGCCCGCGCCGCCGCGACGCTTTCGGCCGACGTGCGCAAGAAACTGACCGAGAAGCGCCGTGCAGGCGATCAGGAAGCCGCGGTCGATCCGCTCACGCGCCCGGAAATCCGTGCAGCGGTGCTCCGCTCGACCTTCGAGGCGCTGGTCGGGTTCCAGCTGACCGCCGACCAACTGAAATATAACGCCACACGCTAATGCGGCGTTGACTCGCTTGCTGCACCGCGTCAAACCTTAAGCGTCGATGCAGGGAAACGTGCATAGGCACGCGCGGGAGAGTGTTTCGGGTAACCCTCAGGGTTGATCGAAGCCGCCGAAGGAGCAACCGCCCCGGAATCTCTCAGGCCACCGGACCGCGCGGGCTATCGACACTCTGGAAAGCGCACCCGCTCGCTGAGCGGGGGCCACCGAAGGGGTAAGCCCGTCGCCGTCAGGCACAGGGTCAAAGCTCTCAGGTTCCCGTGACAGAGGGGGCGGCGATGCAGGCACGCAAAGCGCGTGATGCCGCGCCGTGAACTCCGCCCACGGAAGGCCTTTGCATGAGCGACACCGACATTCTCGACGAGATCGCTACCGAGACCCTCCCGCTCGACGCGTGGCACCGCACACGCTGTGGCCGGATGGTAGAATTCGCCGGCTATCACATGCCGGTGCAATATGAAGGCATCATGGCCGAGCATCTGTGGGTGCGCGAATCGGCCGGGCTGTTCGACGTCAGCCACATGGGGCAGTTGCTGTTCCGCGCCGAGGATGGCGCCGATCTCGTGGCCGCACTCGAGGCGTTGCTCCCTGCGGACATTGCGGGTCTGGGTGCGGGCAAGCAGCGGTACTCGTTGCTGCTGTCCGAGGATGGCGGGATTCTCGACGATCTGATGGTCACTCGGTTGCCCGATGCAAATCCGTTCGACTGCGACGGTTTCTATATGGTCGTGAACGGCGCGACCAAGATCGACGACATCGCGCATCTGCTCGAATTCCTGCCCGACGGGATTGCAATCAATCACCTCGAAGACCAGGCGTTGCTCGCGCTACAGGGGCCGAAAGCGATCGATGCGATGGCGCGGCTGGTGCCGGGGGTGACCGGTCTCTTCTTCATGACGGCTGGCGCGTTCGATTGGAACGGCGTGCCGCTGTGGATCAGCCGCTCGGGCTATACCGGCGAGGACGGGTTCGAGATTTCGGTTGCCGCCGAGCATGTCGAGGCGCTCGCTGATGCGCTGACCGCGCAGGACGAGGTCAAGCCGATCGGCCTTGGCGCGCGCGATTCGCTCCGGCTGGAGGCGGGGCTGCCGCTGTACGGGCATGATCTCGACCCTGAGACGACGCCGGTGCAGGCCGATCTCGGCTTTGCTCTCTCGAAGCGCCGCCGCGAGGCGGGCGATTTCATGGGTGCGACGCGCATCCTCGCCGAGCGCGAAGCGGGCGCGCCGATCAAGCGCGTCGGGCTGCTGATCGAGGGTCGTCAGCCGGTGCGCGAGGGGGCGACCGTGATTGATGCGACCGGTGGCGAAATCGGCCGCGTCACCAGTGGCGGCTTTGCGCCGAGCGTCGGCGCGGCGATCGCCATGGCCTATGTGCCGACCGCGTTGGCTGTTCCCGGCACCACGATCCAGCTTTCGCAACGCGGCAAGGTCCATCACGCGACCGTTACCGCAATGCCCTTCATTCCCCACCGCTATGTCCGCGCAGGAGTCAAGTCATGAGCCGTTATTTCACCGAAGATCACGAATGGGTCGATGTCGATGGCGACATCGGCACCGTCGGCATTTCCGAATATGCGCAGGAACAGCTCGGCGACATCGTGTTCGTCGACGTGCCCGATGAGGGCAAGGAACTGACCAAGGGGGACGAGGCCGCCGTGGTCGAATCGGTCAAGGCCGCGTCGGACGTCTATTCGCCGGTGTCGGGCACCGTGATCGACGGCAACAGCGCGCTCGCCGACACGCCGGGCCTGGTCAATGAAGACCCCGAAGGTGACGGCTGGTTTTACAAGCTGACGCTGTCCGATCCGGAGGAGCTCAGTGAGCTGATGGACGAGATCGCGTATCAGGCGTTCGTCGCGAAGCTTTAGAGCCCTCCCCTCCCTGGAAGGGAGGGGTCGGGGGTGGGTCGGCCCGAATTGAGCCGTAACGCCAGCCCCATACCAACCCACCCCCAGCCCCTCCCTTCCAGGGAGGGGAGAGGAATGTGTCATGCGCTACCTACCCCTGACCCAGCCTGACCGTGACGCCATGCTCAGCGTGATCGGCGTCGCCACGATCGACGATCTGTTCGTCGATGTGCCCGAAGCCGCACGCCTTGACGGGCCGATCCACGGTCTGCCGATGCACGCCAGCGAAATGGCGGTCGAGCGGCATATGTCGGCGCTCGCCCGCAAGAATCTGACGGCAGGGGAGGCGCCGTTCTTCCTCGGCTGCGGCGCGTACAAGCATCACGTGCCGGCTAGCGTCGATCATCTCATCCAGCGTGGCGAATTCCTCACCGCCTACACGCCGTATCAGCCCGAGATTGCGCAAGGTACGCTGCAGATGCTGTTCGAGTTCCAGACGCAAGTCGCGCGGCTGCTCGGCACCGATGTCGCCAACGCGTCGATGTATGACGGCTCGACTGCGTGCTGGGAGGCGATCGGCATGGCGCGCCGGATCACCAAGCGGGGCAAGGCGGTCCTGTCAGCGGGGCTGCACCCGCATTATGTTTCGGTCGCGAAGACGATGGCGAAGTTTACTGGCGACGCGCTGGAGACGTCGATCCCGAAGCTCGGGCCGGATACCGACATCGACACGCTGATCGCCGCGATCGATTCGGACACGTCTTGCGTGGTCGTGCAATATCCTGACATCCTCGGCAGGATCGCCGATCTCAAGCCGCTGGCGGACGCCTGCCATGCGCACAAGGCATTGCTGATTGCGGTCGTGACCGAGCCGGTTGCGCTCGGGGCGATCAAGTCTCCCGGGGAGATGGATGCCGACATCGTGGTAGGCGAGGGGCAATCGCTCGGCGTGGGCTTGCAATTCGGCGGGCCCTATGTCGGCCTGTTCGGCTGCAAGGAAAAATACGTGCGCCAGATGCCGGGTCGGCTGTGTGGCGAAACGCTCGATGCCGATGGGCGGCGCGGCTTCGTGCTGACGCTCAGCACGCGCGAGCAGCATATTCGCCGCGAGAAGGCGACGTCGAACATCTGCACCAATTCCGGCCTGTGCGCGCTGGCCTTCTCGATCCACATGACGTTGCTCGGCGAAGCGGGTCTGCGCAAACTCGCGGCGGTCAACCATTCAGGGGCAGTCGCGGCGGCCGAGCGGCTGGCACGGGTGTCGGGCGTCGAGCTGGTCACGCCCGCTTTCTTCAACGAATTCACGCTGAAATTGTCGCAGGAAGCGCGACCGGTCGTGCGCACGCTGGCCGATCGCGGCATCCTCGCCGGCGTGTCGCTCGGGCGGCTCTACCCGGGCGAGGATGCACTCGCCAATGGCCTCGTCGTTGCGGTGACCGAGACGACGTCTGCGGAGGATGTCGAAACCCTTGCCACCGCGCTTCAGGAGATTCTGGCATGAGCATCAACGCGAGCGGATGGCGCCCCGAAGCGCCGATTTCGGGCGGCAAGGTATCGCCGACGACGACCGGCAACAAGGCGCTGATGCTGGAGGAAGCGCTGATCTTTGAGATTGGCGATACGACTACGACAGGGGTGGATATCGCCGATCCGGTCGCGGCTACCGCGCGCCTCGGTGCCCTCGCGCGCACCGCACCGATCGGCCTGCCCGGTCTCTCCGAACCCGAGACAGTGCGCCATTACACCCGCCTGTCACGCCAGAATTACGGGATCGACCTCGGCTTCTTCCCGCTCGGGAGCTGCACGATGAAGCACAATCCGCGCCTCAACGAGAAGATGGCGCGGCTGCCCGGTTTCGCCGACATTCACCCGCTCCAGCCGGTCGATACGGTGCAGGGCGCGCTCGGCGTGATCAACGAACTTGCGACCTGGCTGATCACGCTGACCGGCATGTACGGCGTGGCGATGACGCCGAAAGCCGGCGCGCATGGCGAGCTGTGCGGCATGCTCTGCATCAAGGCAGCGCTCGATGCGCGCGGGGAAGGGCACCGCAAGGTCGTGCTCGTGCCCGAAAGTGCGCATGGTACTAACCCGGCGACCGCCGCTTTTGCGGGCTACACGGTCGAGGATATCCCCGCCACCGCCGAAGGCCGCGTCGATACCGCAGCACTTCTGGCCCGGCTCGGCCCCGACGTCGCGGCGGTGATGATCACCAACCCCAATACCTGCGGCCTGTTCGAACGTGACATGAAGGTGATCTCCGACGCGGTCCATGCGGCGGGCGGGTTCGTCTATTGTGACGGCGCGAACTTCAACGCGATCGTCGGGCGTGTTCGGCCGGGTGATCTTGGTGTGGATGCGATGCACATCAATCTGCACAAGACCTTCTCCACCCCGCATGGCGGCGGCGGGCCAGGTTCGGGGCCGGTGGTGCTATCGGAGGCGCTGGCGCCGTTCGGGCCGCTGCCCTTCACTGCGCGCATGGCCGATGGCCATATCGCGCTGATCGAAGAGGAAACCGCAGGCGACGAGCATCCGCATACCTTCGGCCGGATGTGCGCCTTCCACGGCCAGATGGGCATGTTCACGCGCGCGCTGACCTATATTCTCAGCCATGGCGCGGATGGCTTGCGGCAAGTGGCGGAGGATGCGGTGCTCAACGCCAATTACATCCTGCGCTCGCTGGAGGGTACGCTCGACGCGCCGTTCGCGCATTCGGGGCCGTGCATGCACGAGGCGTTGTTCTCCGACGACAATCTCGCCGAGGGCTTCTCGACGATCGACGTGGCCAAGGGTCTGATCGACGAGGGCTTCCATCCGATGACGATGTATTTCCCGCTGGTCGTCCACGGCGCGATGCTGATCGAGCCGACCGAGACAGAGTCTAAAGCAGCAATCGACCAGTTCATCGTCGCGCTGCGTTCGGTCGCCGAACGCGCCAAGGCGGGCGACGTCAGCCTCAAATCCGCGCCGCACTTCGCGCCGCGCAGCCGACTCGACGACTCGCTGGCGGCGCGCAAGCCGGTGCTGGTCTATAAGGACCCGGAACTCGCGCAAGCGGCAGAATAAACAGGGGGGGAACATGCCGGTCCATCAGGTTCAGCCGCACTGGCAGCAATATGCGGTCATGCTCGCGGTGTTCGTCATCGTCTTCGCGATCCGGGGACGGAGCCTGATGCGGGTGCGTCCGCTCCAGATCGACCAATTGTGGATCATCCCGACGGTCTATGCCGCGATCGTGGCCTATCTGTTCCTGCGCGTCCCGCCGAGCCTGATCGGCTGGGGCGTCGCGATCCTCGCGCTGTTGATCGGCGGCGCGATCGGGTGGCAGCGCGGCAAGACGATGCAGATCCATGTCGATCCCGCCACGGGCACACTGCAACAGAAGGGCTCGATCTGGGCGCTCGCGATCATCGCAATGCTGGTCGCGGTCAAGATGGCGGCGCAGGCCGAAGGGCAGGTACTGCGTTTCGATCCCAACATTCTGGTCGATGCGCTCGCCGCGCTGTCGCTCGGCATCTTCGCGGTCCAGCGGCTGGAAATGTACTGGCGAGCCAAGCGTCTGCTCGAGACGGCGCGCGTTTGACCGGACCCGCGCCCTGGATCGCGGCCGAGGCGAGCGGCGAGTCCCGTCGTCACGCGCCCGCTACGCTGCGCAACCGCATGGCGATTGCCGATGTGCTGCGTGCGGAACTGCCGCGCGCGGGCACTGTGCTCGAAATCGCGAGTGGATCGGGCGAGCATGCCGCCTATTTCGCGGGCGAATTCCCCGCGCTCGCATGGCAGCCGAGCGACCCCGATCGCGCTGCGCTGACCTCGATTGCGGCCTGGTGCGACGGCATCGAAAACGTCCTGCCGCCGCTCGATCTCGACGCCGCCGCGCCGCTCTGGCCGGTCGCGCGGGCGGACGTCGTCGTGTGCATCAACATGGTGCACATCAGCCCATGGGCGGCGACGCTCGGCTTGATGGCGGGTGCGGCGCGCGTGCTAGACCCGGGCGCGCCGCTGCTCCTCTACGGCCCGTTCCTGCGCGATGACGTGCCGACCGCGCCGAGCAATATCGCCTTCGACGAATCGCTGCGCGCGCGCGATCCGGCCTGGGGTATCCGCTCGGTTGAGGCGGTGGCGCAGGCGGCGGAGGGGTTTGCGCTCGATCGGACGATCGAGTTGCCCGCGAACAATGTGATGCTGGTTTTTAGGCGACTTTAGGACGTAGACTCATAAAGTTGCGGTTCGGCTTTCGCCCCAAATTCGGTCGAACACGAATAACTTCTGAGTGTACGAAAGCAGACGTCCGCCGACCAATGCGGGCCGCACTCTCACGACCACAGCACGAAGCCGCTGCGCGGCAGTGGTTTTGGCGGTTAGGTAGCGCGGTTTCGTTGAGGTTTGGCGCTGTGGGGGCGGTGGCGGACGATGGAGTTCCTTCAACGAGAGGAACTTACCATGGCGACCTTGCCGACAGA
>JBBQLB010000033.1:0-30878 GCA_038327465.1 Sphingomonadales bacterium
ATGATCTGGGGGCTTAATCCCCTTGCTCAATGCCCGGCCTGTTCCCCGCGCACCAATCCACTCAACGCCAGCTGATCGTCGATCATCGCCAACAACCGGTCGAGTGCAGCCTGATCCTTCGCTTCGGCGCGGGCGACCAGCACGTCCTGCGTGTTCGATGCGCGCAGCAGCCACCAGCCGTCGGGCGTATTCACCCGCGCGCCATCGGTGCGGTTGACGTCGGCGCCTGCCGCTTCGAGCCGTTCGAGCACTTCATCGACCACTGCGAACTTGCGGCTTTCATCGACCTGGAAGCGCATTTCCGGCGTGTTGACCAGAGCCGGCATGGCGCCGCGCAATTCGGTGATCGATTTGCCAATCATATGCGCCGCGCGGATCAGCCGGACCGCGGCATAATGCGCGTCGTCAAAGCCGTAAAATTCATGCGCGAAAAAGATGTGGCCGCTCATCTCGCCCGCCAGCGGAGAATCGGTCTCTTTCATCTTCATCTTGATCAGCGAATGCCCTGTCTTCCACATCAAAGGCTCGCCACCGAGTTCCTTGACGCGGTCGAACAGCATCTGGCTCGCCTTTACGTCGGCGATGATCGTCGCCCCAGGTAGCTCCTTCAGCACAGGTTCCGCCAAAATGGAGAGAATCTGATCGCCCCAGATTACACGGCCTTGCCCGTCGATCGCGCCGATCCGGTCGCCATCGCCATCGAAAGCCAATCCGAAATCGAGCTGCTTCTCCGCGACCAGCGCCTTCAGATCGGCGAGGTTCTTTTCCTCGGTGGGATCAGGATGATGGTTGGGGAAATTGCCGTCGACATCGGTGAAGAGCAGATGATGCTCACCCGGCAGCAGCTTGACGAGCTTCTCGATGATCGGGCCCGACACGCCATTGCCCGCGTCCCAGCCGATCCGGTAGCTGCCGCCAGCATAACCCGCCACCAGCCGCCCGACATAATCGTCTTCGATGTCGGCGGTGGAAACGGTGCCCAGATCTTCAGGATCGGCGGTTTCCCAATCGCCCTCCGCCGCCATGCGGCCAAGCGCCTGAATGTCGGCCCCGAAAAACGGCTTGTGCTGCAGCACCATCTTGAAACCGTTATACTCGGCGGGATTATGGCTGCCGGTTATCTCGATGCCGCCATCCACCTCTAGCGTGGCCTCGGCATAATAGAGCATCGGCGTGGGGCCCATGCCGATCCGCACGACATCGACGCCGACCGCCGTCAGCCCGCCGATCAACGCCGTCTCAAGCGCGGGCGAGGACAAGCGTCCGTCATACCCAACCGCGACGCGCGTTCCCCCGGCGCGCCGTACGCACGTCCCGAAGCCGCGCCCGATCGCATCGGCATCCGCAATGCCCAGCGTCTTGCCGACGATTCCGCGAATGTCATATTCGCGCAAGGATGTGGGGTTGAAAATATGCGTCATCGCTTGGGCTCCTGATAGTCGATGCATGCCCAATCGGTGAGCAATGCGAAAGTTCAATGACGGTGTAAGACTAACGCCGCAGCAGCACGTCGCGCGCGGCGTTGATCCGGCGCGTCAGGTCGGCCGACCCGCCTTTGTCGGGATGGACCGCCGCCACCAGCCGCCGGTGCGCCGCGCGGATCGCTGCGGCATCGGCCGCCGCATCGACCCCGAGCACCGCGCGCGCCTCGACTTCATCCAACCGTGGCGTCGGCTTGGGGCGCGGCCGCAGCAAGAGCCAGAGGCCAACAAACGCTGCGGCGATGAGCAGAACCTTGGCCATCAGGCGGGCTTTATCTTCACGCGAACAGCGGCAAAACGGGCTCGGGCAGCGCGAGCGCGCTCATCATTTCGCGCAATTCCTGGCGCGCGGCAACATGCGCCAGAGCCATCGACCCGAATTCGCTCGAATCGAGCATCGTGAGCCCTGCCGGAAACAGCTCGCGAAAGATCACGCGCTCACCCAGGCCCGGTACGATGCGGAAACCGACCCGCTTGGCGAGCTGATCGAGTGCTTCGGACACGCGGCGCATGTTGCGCGCCTCGATATGCTGGACGCGGTTGCGCAAAACCACCCAATCGATCGTCGATCCGTCGGCCTTGGCCCGCGCCTTGCGCGCTTCCCAGATCAGTTCGGCATAAAAGCTTGGGCGCGTGACCTTGTAGGTTTCGGGGTCGACTTGGCCGATCAGGTCGAAGTCGACGAAACTGTCGTTCATCGGCGTGACCAGCGTATCGGCACGGCTCGCCGCCATCCGCGCGAAACGATCGTCGCGGCCCGGTGTATCGATGACGAGGAAATCGGTGTCGGTCGCCAGAGTGGCAAGCGTGTCGGTAAAGCGCGCCAGACTTTCGCCATCGTGCGTGGCATAACGCGGGGTCGGCAGGTCGCGCCCGGTGCGCTTCACGGTCACCGCGCGATTGTCGAAATAGCGCCCCATCGTGCGTTGGCGATGGTCGAGATCGAACGCAGCCACCTGCGCGCCGCGCGCCGCAAGCGCGATCGCGACGTGCACCGCGGTGGTGGATTTGCCGGTGCCGCCTTTTTCATTGGCGAAGACGATAATGTGTGGCTTTCGCGCAGCAGTCGCCAACGTGGTCGCTTCCCGTCTTGTTCGCTTCGGTTGCGCCTCATAGAAGGCGCGCCCCATCCTTTTCGTCCTTATCGAAGGCCCCACGCCTGTGCAAACCATCCGTACCCTCGAAGCGCTCCGTTCCGGGATTGCCGATTTTCGAAGCAGTGGCGCGGCGATTGCCTTGGTCCCGACGATGGGCGCGCTGCATGCCGGACACTGTGCGTTGATCGAAGCGGCGAAGCGGCCCGGGCGCAAAGTCGTCGCGTCGATTTTCGTCAATCCCAAGCAATTCGGCGCGAACGAAGACCTGTCACGCTATCCGCGCAAGGAAACCGCCGATCTGGCGATGCTGAAGGCGGCGGGCTGTGATCTCGTGTGGTTGCCGCCGGTCGAGACGATGTACCCCGACGGTTTCGCGACCAATATTTCGGTGTCCGGCGTCAGCGACGGGCTCGACGGCGCGGCACGGCCCGGGCATTTCGACGGGGTCGCGACCGTGGTGGCAAAGCTGTTCAACCAGGTGCGGCCCGATCTTGCACTGTTCGGCGAAAAGGATTTCCAGCAGCTCGCCGTGATCCGGCGGATGGTGGTCGATCTCGATTTCGCAATTGAGATCCAGGGCGTGCCGACGCAGCGCGACGATGACGGGCTCGCCCTCTCGTCGCGCAACGTGTATCTCGACGCGGAGCAGCGCACGTCAGCGGTGGCCTTGCCGCGCGCGCTTGGCGTGGCGGCAAAGGCGATCGCGCGCGGTGATGACCCGCAAGCGGCACTCGGCATGGCGCGCGACACGCTGGCGGCGGCCGGGTTCACCGTCGAGTATGTCGATCTGGTCGATGCCGAGACACTGGCCCCCGCAAACGATCCCGGACGCGCGCGGCGCTTGCTGGCGGCGGCCAAACTCGGCGCCACACGCCTGATCGACAATCTCGCCGTGCCGCCGGTCGAACACGCCTAATGCGGCATTAACCTTTCGTTGACCCTTACGCGGCACAGTGCGGCCAATGGAGAATGGTTAACGGGGGTTGAGAGCATGGCCACGAGCCTTAAGAACGCACGGTTCCTGATCGAAAGTCGGCTTGCCGATGCGGCACGCGGCGATGCCGATGCCTGTTACGATCTCGGCATGGTTTATTCGAGCGGGGCGGCCGGGATCGGCGTCGACCTGATCGAAGCGCATAAATGGTTCAATCTCGCCGCCGTCGCGGGCAGCGAAAGCGCCAAGGATTGCCGCCGCGACATCGCGGAGGACATGACCGCGCGCGAGATCGCGACCGCGCAGGCGGCTGCCCGCGCTTTCCTGGTCAGCACACAACGCCGCGCCGCCTGACAGTTCGATTGACGCCACCCCACCCGATCCGTTCGGGCTGAGCCTGTCGAAGCCCCTTCTCGATCGCGACCGCGCAGATGCGGCACGCTGCCCTTCGACAAGCTCAGGGCGAACGGGAACGGGTTATGCGTCCGCCACCACCTTTTTGGCCACTCTCTTCGCCGCCGGTTTTTTCGCGACCACTTTCTTCGCAGGCGACTTCTTCGCCGCCGCCTTCTTCTTGCCCTTGGCCGGTGGCGCCGCTGCCGCCCGCGCGTCGATCAGTTGCGCCGCTTCCTCGAGCGTTAGCGCATCCTTCTCGATCGACTTCGGCAAGGTCGCATTGGTCGTCCCGTCGGTGACGTACGCGCCGTAGCGGCCCTCCATCAGCTTGATCTCGGCTTCGGTGCGTGGGTGCAGCCCCAGCACCTTGAGCGGTGCCTGCGCGCCACGCTGCGGCCGCCCGCCGCCCGCCGCCGCTTCGGCAAGCTTCACCACCGCCGCGTTCATGCCGGTTTCGAACACGTCGGCAGTCGAGGTCAGCCGCGCATATTTGCCGGCGTGCTTCAGATACGGGCCATAACGGCCGATTGCCGCCGTGATCGGCTCACCGGTTTCGGGATGCGTGCCGATGGTGCGCGGCAGCGACAGCAGTTTCAGCGCCCATTCCAGATCGAGTTCGCCAATGTCCTTCGGGATCGACGCCATCTTGCGCGTTTCCCCCTCGCCGATCTGGATATACGGCCCGAACCGCCCCGATTTGCGCTCGACCGGCAAGCCGGTTTCGGGATCGTTGCCCAGCGTCTCCGGGCCCGTATCGGCGCCTTCCTCATCACCACCCGGCTGGCCGAAGCGGCGGGTATATTTGCACTCGGGATAGTTCGAGCACGCGACGAATGCGCCGAACTTGCCGCCGCGCAGCGCGAGCTGACCCTTGCCGCACTTCGGGCACAGCCGCGGATCGCTGCCATCCGCCTTCGCCGGAAAGAGATACGGCGCAAGGAATTTATCGAGCTCGGCGGTAACTTCGGATGGCTTTTGTTCCATGACCTCGGTCGTGCGCGGCTTGAAATCCTTCCAGAACGCTTCCAACACCGCTTGCCATTCGGCCCGCCCGCCCGACACTTCGTCGAGCTCGTCCTCGAGGCCGGCCGTGAAATCATACCCCACATATTTCTCGAAAAAGCGCTCGAGGAAGGCGGTTACCAGACGCCCCGATTCCTCGGCGAAGAAGCGGTTTTTCTCGACGCGGACATACGCGCGATCCTTCAGAGTTTTGATGATCGAGGCATAGGTCGACGGACGCCCGATCCCGAGTTCTTCCAGACGCTTGACCAGCGATGCTTCGGAGAAGCGCGGCGGCGGTTGCGTGAAATGCTGCTCAGCGGTGACGCCCATTTTGGCGGGCGCATCGCCCTCGCGCAGGCGGGGGAGGCGCTTGGCGTCCTCGTCCTGCGTATCGTCCGAGCCTTCTTCATAAAGCGCGAGATAGCCGGGGAAGAGCACGACTTGCCCAGTCGCGCGCAAGCCGGTCTGGCCCGATCCGTCGAGCAGTTCGACCGTGGTGCGCTCCATCCAGGCGCTCGCCATCTGGCTCGCGAGCGCGCGCTTCCAGATCAGATCGTAGAGCCGCGCATGGTCGCCGCCGCCGGCCTTGTCCTTGCCGAAATCGGTCGGGCGGATCGCCTCATGCGCTTCCTGCGCATTCTTGGCCTTGGTTTGGTAGACGCGCGGCTTATCGGGGACGTAGCTCGCATCGTAGCGGTTGGCGACGGCGAGCCGCGCGGCCGAGATGGCGCTCGAATCCATCTGCACGCCGTCGGTGCGCATGTAGGTGATCGCGCCGTCCTCATAGAGACCCTGCGCGATCCGCATCGTATGATCGGCCGAGAACCCTAGCTTGCGCGACGCTTCCTGCTGCAGCGTCGAGGTGGTGAATGGCGGCGGTGGGTTGCGCGTGGCGGGTTTCACCTCGACCGAGGTGACGCTGAAGCGTCCGTCCTCGACCGCCTTCTTGGCGCGCTGCGCGGTGCCTTCCTCGCCGATCGACAGGCGATCGAGCTTCTTGCCCTCGAACGTGACGAGCCGCGCCTGAAACGGCGTCCCGTCCTGCTCCATCTCGGCGATGACCGACCAATATTCCTGCGCGCGGAACGCCTCGATCTCGCGCTCGCGGCTGACGATCAGGCGCAGCGCCACCGATTGCACGCGGCCCGCCGATTTGGCGCCGGGCAGTTTGCGCCACAGCACCGGCGAGAGCGTGAAGCCGACGAGATAATCGAGCGCGCGGCGTGCGCGGTAAGCGTCGATCAAATCGGTATCGAGTACGCGCGGGTGCTTCATCGCCACGGTCACCGTCGCCTTGGTGATCGCGTTGAAGGTGACGCGCTGGACGTCCTTCGGCAGCGCCTTGCGGTTCCGCAGCACTTCCTGCACGTGCCACGAAATCGCCTCGCCCTCGCGGTCAGGGTCGGTCGCGAGGATCAGACGGTCGGCGGTTTTTGCGAGATCGGTGATTGCCTTCAACTGCTTGGTCTTGTCGGCGTAATTTTCCCATTCCATCGCGAACCCGTCGTCGGGATCGACCGATCCGTCCTTGGGCGGCAGATCGCGGACATGACCGTAGGACGCGAGTACACGGTAATCCGAGCCGAGATATTTCTCGATGGTTTTCGCCTTGGCGGGCGATTCGACGATGACGAGCTGCATGGGGGTTCGCGGTGTCCTTACGTGTACGCGCGAGGGTGGCGGGGTTCGAGGTGGCTCGTCAAGCGTAGGGTTGCGTTCAGGCGAACGTGTCGGCCAGCGTGTCAACTTGAGGGCGGAGCAAACCAAACGTCGCAACCGCAGTCAGCCACGACGCGACTGATGCGGAGGCCATCACAAAGTAAGCCACCGCAGAGATCGCCAAGTCCGTCGTCTCGGATCCAGCGCTGTAAAAAAGCCCTGCCAAGAAACCCCCACCGAACGCCACCAGAACCGCCGGAACCCACAGCATCAACAACAGGCAGGAAAGCGGCCAGGCCACAGGCGCGGTGATAGACCAGCTGCGACGCATCGCGGCGACCACGCCATCGCGCTCGACCAGCAGGACCGGACCGGCGACCAACCAGCGCGCAGCCAGATAAAGGCCAGGCACAATTGCGAATACCAGCCCAGCGAGCACGCCGATCCCACCAAGCAGACCTAGCACAAAGAAGCCACCAACGCGCGGAATGAGCGGTTCCGGGCCGAGCCGCTGCGTCGCAACCCGAGTCACAATAACTTGGGCAGCGAAGACTGCCATATTGCCTATCAGCGCCGATGCTTGTGCCGGCGTAAAGCGATCGAGCAGGACGTTCCCGATCGTTAACCCACCGACCGCGCCGATCACGAGACCCGCATTGCCGCGCACCGTCGCGCTGAGCGCGTTGGTCAAGTCGCTGAAGTTCAAACCGGTTATCATGCCAGCGCCACCCGCCCCCCCGCATGCCGCTCGAGCCGCCCGGCCAGCTCCAGCTCGAGCAGCACCGTCTGCACGATCGCAGGCGCATGGCCGGATTGCCGGATCAGTTCATCGATCGCGACCGGCACCGGGCCGAGCAGGTCGATCAGATCGCGCCGCTCGGCATCGTTTGCATCCTCGGGTGGCGGGCCGGTGAAAGCGTCGCGCCCGCTGCGGACCATCCGGCCATCGATCGGGCGCACCGTTTCCAGCACGTCGGCGGCGGATTGCACCAGCGTGGCACCGTCGCGGATCAGCCCGTTACAGCCTTGCGCGCGCGGGTCGAGCGGGCTGCCCGGCACCGCCATCACCTCGCGTCCCATTTCGCCTGCCAGTCGCGCGGTGATCAGCGAGCCCGATTTCGGCGCGGCTTCAACCACCACCGTACCAAGCGACAGCCCGGCGATGATGCGGTTGCGATAGGGAAAGTGGCGCGCGCGGGGTTCGGTGCCGGGCGGCTGTTCCGCTATCAGCAGACCTTCCTGAGCGATGCGTTCCTGCAACGCGGCATTCTCCGGCGGATAGACCACATCGATCCCGCCGGCGATCACACCGATCGTGCCCGTCTCGAGCGACCCGACATGCGCGGCGGTGTCGACCCCGCGCGCCAGTCCGGACACCACCGCCACATCCTCGCGCCCGAGCTCCGCCGCCAATTGCCGCGCGAACCGGCATGCCGCCGCCGAGGCATTGCGCGCGCCGACCATCGCGATCGTGGTTCGCGCTATCAGCTCGACCCGGCCGCGCAGCATCAAAGCTGGCGGCGCATCGTCGAGTTCGCCTAGCAGCGAGGGATAATCGGGATCGCCCAGGAACAGATGTCGCGCGCCAAGCCGCGCAACCTGCGCCAGTTCGCGCTCGGCCAGTGCGACCGGCGCGACGGTCGGCGATTTGCCTCCGCCGCGCGCGGCAAGCTGCGGCAGTGCCTCAATCGCCGCCGCCGCGCTACCGAAGCGGCTGAGCAATTGCGCATAGGTCACGGGCCCGATCTGCGCGGTGCGGATCAGCCGAAGGCGCGCGACCGCCGTGCCGTCAGGCATCGGCGCGGCTAGCCCGACCACTGCCGACTCGCGGCTCGGTACCGCTCAGCAAGCGCTCGATATTCTCACGATGCTTCCATACGACAAGCAAGGCCAGCGCCATGAGCGGCAGGACCAGATCGAATCTTGCGAAAAAAGCAGCGCTAAGCGGCGCACCGACCGCCGCCGCCATTCCGGCAAGCGAGGAGATCCGGAAGATCGCCAGCAAGCCCAGCCAGCTTACCGCATAGACCAGTCCGATCGGCCAATAGAGCGCGAGCACGATGCCGAGCATCGTCGCCACGCCCTTGCCGCCGCGAAAGCGCAGCCAGACGGGGTAGAGATGCCCGAGGAACACCGCTGCGGCGGCCATCACGCTGGTGCCGCCGAAATAGCGCTCGGCGATCCACACCGCCGCAAAGCCCTTCAGCGCATCGAACAGCAGCGTCGCCGCCGCCAGCCCCTTGCGCCCGGTGCGCAGCACGTTGGTCGCGCCGATATTGCCCGACCCGATCTGTCGCAGATCCCCCGCACCCGCCGCCCGCGTCAACAGTACGCCGAACGGTATCGACCCGAGCAGATAGCCGAGGACCAGCGCCAGCGCGGGATATTGCCACAGAGAGTCGGTCGGCACGGTTTGAAAATCCCCCCAATCAACGCGAACATAGCATGCACGGGGAGCCCACCGCCACATCCTTGATCAAGCCCTGGATTTGTCAAAACCCGTCGCCACGCTATGGCGATCGGCATGGATATTCGGCCCGTTCTGTTCTTCGATTCCGGGGTTGGCGGGCTGTCGGTGCTCGCGGCAGCGCGGTCGCTACTGCCGCGCATGCCCTTGGTCTATGTCGCCGATTCGGCGGGCTTTCCTTATGGCACCAAGAGCGAGGCCGAGATTGCCGCGCGCGTCCCCGCCTTGCTCGGGCGATTGGCCGAGCGATACCGCCCGCACTTGATCGTGATCGCGTGCAACACCGCCTCGACGATTGCGCTGGCGGCGGTGCGCAGCGCGCTCGATCTGCCGGTGGTCGGCACGGTCCCGGCGATCAAGCCCGCCGCCTTCGTCAGCAAGACGCGCGTGATCGGGGTGCTCGGCACGGCGGCGACAGTGCGCCAGCCGTATGTCGACGATCTCGCCCAGCGGTTCGCCAGCGATTGCACCGTGCTACGCCACGGATCGGCCGAACTGGTCCAACTGGCCGAAGCAAAACTGCACGGCATCGCGACCGATCCGGCGCGTTTTGCCGCGATCCTGGAGGGCCTGTTCGGGCAAAGCGGTGGCGCGCGGATCGACACGATCGTCAACGCCTGCACGCACTTCCCGCTAGTAGCGGATGAACTCGCCGCCGCCGCGCCGCACCCGGTAACCTTTGTCGACGGCAGCGCGGGGATCGCCCGCCGCATCGCCTTCCTCACCGCCGATCAGACATGGCCTGACACGCCGGAGGCAGGTCGCGCGGTATTTACCGGGTCGGGCGCGGTGAATGCAGCCCTAGCCGGGACCTTGGCGCAGTTCGGCCTAGAGCGGATCGAGTCACTTTAAGTGGTGCGTCCGATCACAGTGACGCATGCAAAGCTGCTGGAACTGCGCACGCGTCGGCGCTAAAGCGCCGCCATGAAATTGGAATCACCCGGCCCGCGCGGAGTCGATTACTCCCGAATTTTTGCGCAAGCGATCGATCGCCTGCATGTCGAGGGGCGCTACCGCGTGTTCATCGACATTCTCCGCAACAAGGGGGCATACCCCAATGCGCGCTGCTTTGCCGGGCATAACGGCCCCAAGCCGATCACGGTGTGGTGCTCGAACGATTATCTCGCCATGGGCCAGCATCCAAGCGTGATCGCGGCGATGGAGGGCGCGCTGCACGATGTCGGCGCCGGGTCGGGTGGTACGCGCAACATTGGCGGCAACACGCATTATCATGTCGATCTCGAGGCCGAACTCGCCGATCTCCATGGCAAGGAAGCGGCCCTGCTGTTCACCAGCGGCTATGTCTCGAACGAGGCGACGCTGGCGACGCTGGCCAAGATCCTGCCCGGCTGCATCATCTTTTCCGACGAGCTCAATCATGCTTCGATGATCGCGGGCATCCGCAATTCGGGGTGCGAGCGGCACGTCTTCCGCCACAATGACGTGGCCCATCTCGAGGAATTGCTCGCCTCGGTCGATCCAACGGCACCAAAGCTCATCGCGTTCGAAAGCGTCTATTCGATGGACGGCGATATCGCGCCGATCGCCGAGATTTGCGATCTGGCGGACAAGTATAGCGCGCTAACCTATCTCGACGAAGTCCATGCCGTCGGCATGTACGGCGCGCGCGGCGGCGGCATTTCGGAACGCGATGGCGTCGCCGACCGGCTGACGATCATCGAAGGCACACTCGGCAAGGCGTTCGGCGTGATGGGCGGGTACATTACCGCCGACCAGACGATCGTCGATGTAATCCGCTCCTATGCACCCGGCTTCATCTTCACCACCTCGCTGTCGCCGGTGCTGGTCGCGGGTGCGCTGGCGAGCGTGCGGCATCTGAAAGCCTCATGCGCCGAACGTGACGGGCAGCACGCAGCGGCAGCGATGCTGAAGGCGCTGTTCGCCGACGCAGGGCTCCCGGTGATGGCCTCGACGACGCATATCGTGCCGCTGATGGTCGGCGATCCGGTCAAGGCCAAGAAGATCAGCGACGTGCTGCTCGCCGAATACGGTGTGTACGTACAGCCGATCAATTACCCGACCGTACCACGCGGCACCGAGCGACTGCGCTTCACCCCCGGCCCGGCGCATGACGAAGCGATGATGCGCGATCTGACCAGCGCGCTGGTCGAAATCTGGGGTCGGCTGGACCTGCGCAAGGCGGCCTAAGCCAGGCACCAGCGGAACCGTCTTCAGCGGTTGTCGTTACCGCTCCTGAACCAAGGAGACGGACGATGGGCAAGGGTTGTATTTTGTGGCTGCTCGGCGTGCCCTTGCCGGTGATCCTAGTCCTGTATCTGATCTTTCACCACTGATCGGGTCAGGCGAAAGCGAGGGCCAGCGTCAGTCCGCCAAGCCCGAGCGACAAAGGCAGGCGAAGGCTCATCCACCACGGCGGCACCAATCCCAGGCGGGCCAGCGCGACATCCACCGCCAGCGCCGCGATCAGCGCCACCCCCAGGATCAGCAGCGACGGCCCCGGCCAAGGCTCCCCCGTCGCCCATGGCACTGCACTGCCGAGCGCAATCAGCGAGGGCGCGATTGCAGCAACCCACAGCCATTCCGGCGGATTTGGTCGGCTTGCCGCGATGCCCCACCAAAGGCCCCCGAGAAAGCTCAGGATCAGCGCGGCATAGGCATAGCCCAGCGACAGCGCCGAAAAATGCAGCGGTCCATCCCCGCTGAACACGACCGCGACCGCCGCCAGCTGCGGCAATAACCCTGCCAGACCGAGCCAGCGCGGCACCAGCGGCGGGCTCAACCCTTCGGCCCCCGGGAAATCCGCCCCGACCAGGCGTAGCCGCGATAGAGCGGTGCGAAGCGCGCACTCCCGCCAACCTCGCTCGCCGCCTCGATCAGCGCGGGCTGCAATGTCGCACGCGGGGCGACATCGAACTTGGCGAGCCAGGCAAACAGGCCCGCCCGGAATGCCTTTGGCAATCCCTCCTGCTGCCCGAAATCGACCACGTCGAGCCGACCGCCGGGGGCAAGCTTACCCGCCGCCTCCCGGATCGCACCCCGCCAATCGGGGATCATCGACAGCGTATAGCTCTGAAAAACCCGGTCGAACGCCGCCACCCCGAACAACGCTTTCGCATCGAACGCCGTCGCATCGCCCTGCGCGAGTATGATCCGGGCGGACAGCCCCGCCTTTGCGACTTTGCCGCGCGCGGTTTCGAGCATCGCTTCCGAAATATCGATCCCGTAGAAGCGCGCGTCAGGCCACGCGCGTGCCGCCGCAATTAAATTGCGCCCCGTGCCGCAGCCGATCTCAAGCACCGAACCTCCGGCGGGCGGCGCGATCCCGGCGATCAACGCATCGCGGCCAAGCAGATAATATTTGCGGGTGAGATCATAAAAATGGCGCTGCGTCCGGTAGATCGCATCCATCTGTCCCGCGTGGCCTGACTCCATGCCCGACTCCATGGCAGTGCCGCTCACCCCAACACGTAGAGATGGACGCCGCCATAGATCGAAGAGCGATCACGCCGCGTATAATCGAGCGAATCCTCCGCGCGATACTGCCAGCGGCCGAGGATCGCATCGGGCACGCGCCCGGGGAGGATACTCGGCTCACCCGCGGTCCGGAACAGCACCCGCGCCCCTGGCTTGGCGGTGCGCGTGATTTCGCTCCACAGCTCGGTCAATTGCGCGTCGGTCATCCAGTCCTGCGCGTCGAGGAGAATGTAGCGGTCAAGGCTCGCATCGCCTGCCTCCCGCAGATAATCGGTGAAGTTGGTGTGGCGCACGTCGATCCGTTCGGCGCGTGCGACGATTTCGCCATAATGGTCGCGCTGGAGATAGGGCGGCAACGGTGCCGACGGCCCCTCGCCATAACCACGCCCAAACGCTTGCCACGCAAAGTAATTGTCCTTGATGTCGAAATCGCAAGCGAGCTTCTCGAGCCGCTCGCGTAAGACCACTGCCATTTTCTCGTCACCGGCCAGCGCTTCATATTGCGCGGGCGGAATGCCGAGGCCGAACAGCGAGGCGGGCTGATCGGTGATCCATTTGATGAAACCCTTGTCGAAGAACGGTGCGAATTCGCGGTCGAAAATCTCACGCTGCTCCTCGATCGACTTGGCCTTAAGCAGGATTTTCGGGTTCACCCCGTTCAGCCGCGCGAGCAAATGCGCGACGCCGATGAAATTGCCGAGCAGCCCGCGCTTATAGACGTTCCTGGCAAAGCCCCCGATCCGCCGCCGCCCGATCAGGTCGCGGCCCTCCCAATACGCGAGCGTCGCTTCGTCGAGATGCGGACGGATATAGGTGCGATAGGCGATGACGTTGTGGCGGCTGTTGGCTTGCGCGAAGAAGCGGTGAAACGCTTCGTAATTCGGCAAATGCCGGGCCGCGACGAGCTTCAATTTGTTGAGCGCGATATGCGCGGTGTTGAGATCGACCGCCGTGATCGCGCGCGGGTTCGCGGTCAGATACGACATCATGTTGCATCCGCCCGACGCGATCGTCACGACATGGCTGTCGGGCGTAATCGCCAGCGCCTCCATGTCGACCGCCGGGTCTTCCCAGATTTGCGCATAGACCAGACCCCGGAACGCAAAGGTGAAGGCGCGTTCGAGAATGCCCTGCTTCGACAGATGCTTATGCTGGTGCACCGCAGTGCGAACGGCCCGGTTCTTGGCGGCTTTTCTGCCGTCCTGGCCGATGCGGTCCCTGAGTGATCGGATGGCGTTGGCCATGGCACATTCTCTCCTGCCGGATGTCCGTATCTTGCACCGGAATAGCGGACGATGCTGGCGCGCTACGACGATCCGGTGACGCTTCCATGACGGTCTTGCGTCGAAAAGAAAAGGACCTGCCGGCAAAGGGGGGCGCCGACAGGTCCGTTTACGCCATCCGTTCGCCGCAAAGGAGGGGGATCCGGCGAACGGGCACACGCCCCTGATTGGGACAGGGACAGTTTGTTATACGCGATCGCTGCCCTAAAGATGCGGCGATTACAAAAAAATTACGGCATCATCACCGTGTCGATAACGTGGATCACGCCGTTCGACTGCATCACATTGGCGATCGTGATCTTGCCGGTGTTGCCTTTGGCGTCGGTGATGGTCCAGCCCTTCATGCCCTTCTTGAAGGAGAGCGTGCCGCCTTGCACCGTCTTGTAGCGCGCCACGCCCTTATGCGCCTTGGCGGAAGCAGCGATGTTGGCTGCGGTGATGCGGCCGGGGACGACATGATAGGTCAGGATCGTGGTCAGCGTTGCCTTATTCTCGGGCTGAACCAGCGTCTCGACCGTGCCAGCCGGGAGCTTGGCGAAAGCGGCGTTGGTTGGCGCGAAAACGGTAAAGGGACCTGCGCTCATCAGCGTATCGACCAGCCCTGCTGCCTTGACCGCGGCGACGAGGGTCGTGTGATCCTGCGAATTGACGGCATTCTCGACGATGTTCTTGGTCGGATACATGGCGGCGCCACCAACCATCGGGTTGCTGGTCTTGGCCTGCGCGAGCGATGCGCCGCTGGCGAGGATCGCGGCGGCAAGGATGGAAGCGCGGAAAGTGCGGGTCATTATGGTAAGCTCCTGCTTGTACGTCCCAACCGGACGCGTCGCAGCTACGCAGTGACACGCCCGCCGGATGCACCGGCGCGCCACATTTCACACCGGTGAGAGCGCACCCTTGGCGACGACCGGCCCGGTCGGGAGGCCCGTCGGCGATCCGCCGATCGGCTCCAGCGTCACGGCCAGCACGGCACCCGCCGTGATCCGCGCGCGATTGTCGTGCGACAGCGTAAGCGCCGTGCCGCCGCGCGCGCGCAACACCCCGAGCGAATGTGGCGTGCCGCCTGCGGGGATTACCCACAATTCCGCGCTATGATCGCCGCCGACGAGCTTGGCTTCGGTCAGACGGATCGCGCCTGCCTGCGCATCATAAACTGCGGTGACGGTCGCCACCCCCGCCGCCTCCGGATCGATTGCGGCGACCAGCGTCGGCGCGCGCGCGGCGATGACGGGCGCAGTCGGGCGCGCTTGCGGGGCCGGCGGCACGGGAACCGGCCGCGTGAACAACACCACGAGCAGCCCCGCTGCGGCAATGCTCGATAGCCCAGCCAAAGTGGGCCAGAGTCTGCTCCTGCTCGGCGGCGACAGCGCCAAGGTCGCCACCGGCGCTTCGACGGCGCGATCGAGCGACCGTTCGATCCGCGCGAACAGATCGGGTGCTTCGACCGCAGGCCACAGATCGAACAGTTGCGCGAGATGGCTGCGCCAGCGTTCGACCGAGCGCGCAAAACCGGGCTCGGCCAGCACCCGGCGGATCGCCACCGCGCGCTCGTCACCGTCGAGCAAGCCCAAGGCGAGCTCGGCTGCGGCCATGTCGGGGACGTCGGCCAAACCGGCGTCTTCGGGCGGATCGAGGGGCGGCAAGTCGCTCACGCGTCGAGGCACTCCTTCAATTTGGCGAGCCCACGCCGCACCCAGCTTTTCATCGTGCCGAGCGGCACCGCTTGGCGCTCGGCCAGTTCGGCATAAGTCACGCCGTCGAAGAAAGCGGTGCGGATGGCACTGCGCTGGCGCTCTTCGAGGCCGTCGAGGCAACGATGCAAATGGTGCGCGGCCTCCTCGTCGAGCATCGTCTCACTGACCAAAGGTGCTGTGTCGAGAATCTCGGGCGCATCCTCGATTGGAGTCGAGCGACGCACCTTTTGCGCGCGCTGCCAATCGATCGCCCGATTGCGCGCGATCGTGGCGAGCCACGTGATCGGGCTGGCGCGCGCGGGTTCATAAGCCCCGGCCCGCTTCCAGATCGTCAGATATACGTCGTGCAACACGTCTTCCGCTGCCTGCCTTTCACCGCAGATACGGTAGCATATCCCAAAAAGCTTCGACGACGTCAGCGTATAGAGATCACGGAAGGCCGCACGGTCTTCCTCGCCCGTCCGCACCAGCGCCTCGACCAGGCGCGCGCGCGCCGCGTCGGGTGCTGCTGCGGCGTCTGTATTGGGTGCTGCTGCAGCATCGAGGGGGGCATCCGTCACGGGGCGTAGGTCTATATTGAATATCGGGGGCACCGCAATCGCCATGCCCCCGATCTTTCATCGCTTTATTTGACGCCGAGCCCGCCCGCCGCTGGCCAGTCGGTATCGCGAGTGCGGGTCAGCCGCATTTCGAAAAAGCGCTGTGGCGGCCGACCCGCGACGATGCGGTCCCCGACTTCGACCCACACACCGTGGTCGACCGACGCGGTATAGCGGATCGTTGCCGCCCCGGCCGGGATTTCCCACACATAGCCGGTGCCGGTGGGCGCAATCGTGAAGGTGCCGACCCGTCCCTGCGCATAGGAGCGGAAGGCATAGGATTTTGCCGCCGGATCGAACGAGATGATCCCCAAGGCATTGAATCCGATGCTGCCGTCGGGATTGAAACCCTTGCCTTCGATGACCTTGACCGTCCCGTCGAGGATCGAGCCGATCCGCTCGGTCTGCGTCACGCGGCGTTCGCCGCCTTGTGTCTGCGTGACGGCAGTCCCGCGCCACATCCCATCCATCCAGGCGAATTTTGCGATCGCCGCGCGTTCGTCCGCGATCATTGCGGGGTCCGTCCCTTGCGCCTGTGTCGCCAGCGGCAGCAGGCCCAGGGTCAGCGCGGCCAGGCGGATCGAAACGGTCGTCATCGTCATTATGTCTTCCTTTCACGCGATTGCGCGCGGGCGGCCAGAATGGCAGCGTATGCGCGATGGCAACGCGTTTTTCCTTTTCGCGCGGGGGGCGCTATGCGGGCTTCGCGAAACGTGCGCGCGGCTTCGTGAATCGCGCCGCGACGCTGCCGGGCTTTCAAATTCTGGCGGTTGCCGGTGCCGCCGCGACAGCGGTGATGATCGTGGTCGGCGGCTTCGGCACCGGGCAAATGCCGCTCGGCATGCGAATCGGTTTCTGGGTCGTGCTGATGACGTGGAATATCGGCAAGTGGCAGCTGTGGTTCGCGCTGCTGATCAAGCGGCAAAGCGATTGGCCACGTGTGTCGGCAATCGGCGCGCTCGTCCTCAATGTGCCGCTCCCGTTCGAGATCGCTGCGACGCTCGCGTTGTTCGGTGTATCGACCGCGCCGCAGGCGTCGCGTACTTGGATAGAGGCGCTGGCGATCAGCGGCACGCTGTTTGCGGTAATGGTCGTGCTCGGTCGGCAGCGCAAACCCGCACCAACGGCGCAGACCGAACCGCCGACGATCCGGCCGGGTGGCTTGCTGTCGCGCGCGGGGATCCTCGACCCCTTCATGCTTGAAGCGATCGAGGCGGAGGATCATTTCTGCCGCCTGCATCTGGCGAGCGGGCGCAGCGTGCTGGTCCATCACCGCTTCGGCGACGCATTGGCGGAAGTCGCCGCGTTTGACGGGACGCAAATCCACCGTGGCGCATGGGTGGCGACACAGGGCGTCTGCGGCGCGGTGCGTGCGGGGCGGCATTGGCAGATCGTGCTGGCGGGCGGCGCGCAGCTGCCGGTCAGCACACGGTTCGTCGCATTGGCCCGCGAACGCGGCTGGCTGCGGCCGCCGCTTTCGCGCTGAGGTGTGGCAATCGGGCGAAGCTTTGCGTAAGAGCGCGACAACCACACCGTCGTAGAACAGGACCGCGCCGACCTTGCGCATCGCCATCGCCTCCGATCATGCCGCGTTCGCGCTGAAGACGACGCTTGTCGCTTGGCTGGACGAGCAAGGTCATGACGTGCTCGATCTCGGCCCCGATAGCGATGCGCGGGTCGATTATCCCGATTTCGGCTTCAAGCTGGCCGATGCGGTTGGGCGCGGCGAGGCGGAGCGCGGAATCGCCTTGTGCGGATCGGGCATCGGTATGTCGATCGCGGTCAATCGCCACCCGGCGGTGCGCTGCGCTTTAATATCGGAGCCATTTTCGGCAGCGCTCGCGCGCGAGCATAATGACGCGAACGTCGTGGCACTCGGCGCGCGGCTTGTGGGCGAAGACATGGCCAAGGCCTGCATCACCGCTTTCCTGACCACCGCATTCGCCGGTGGCCGTCATCAACCCCGTGTCGACAAGCTCGGCGCGCCCTCTCTTCAGTTTGCGAAGGAACCGGCATGAGCACCAATCCGACCACGCTGCACGATCTGCAGCCAGATGGCTTCTTCACGCGCGGGCTGGCTGAGGCCGATCCGGCGGTGTTCGGCGGCGTCGAACAAGAACTGAAGCGCGAACAGACGCAGATCGAGCTGATCGCGTCCGAAAACATCGTGTCCAAGGCGGTGCTGGAGGCACAGGGTTCGGTCTTCACGAACAAATATGCCGAAGGCTATCCGGGCAAGCGCTATTATCAGGGCTGCCACCCATCGGACGCGGTCGAGCAACTCGCGATCGATCGTGCCAAAGAACTGTTCGGTTGCGCTTATGCCAACGTCCAACCGCATTCGGGCGCGCAGGCCAATGGCGCGGTGATGCTGGCGCTGGTCAAGCCGGGCGACACGATCCTCGGCATGAGTCTCGATGCCGGTGGCCACCTCACCCACGGCGCCAAGGCGGCAATGTCGGGCAAATGGTTCAACGCTGTCCAATATGGCGTCGATCCGGTGACGCATCTGATCGATTTCGACGAAGTTGCAGCGCTGGCGCGGGAACATAAGCCCAAGCTGATCATCGCAGGCGGATCGGCCTATCCGCGCCAGATCGATTTCGCGAAATTCCGCGCGATTGCAGATGAGGTCGGCGCCTATTTCCTCGTCGACATGGCGCATTTCGCGGGGCTGGTTGCGGCAAAGCTCCACCCCTCGCCCTTCCCGCACGCGCATATCGCGACGACCACCACACACAAGACGCTGCGCGGCCCGCGCGGCGGCATGATCCTCAGCGACGACGAAGCACTCGGCAAGAAGCTCAACTCGGCAGTGTTCCCCGGGTTGCAAGGCGGCCCGCTGATGCACGTCATCGCGGCCAAGGCGGTCGCGTTCGGCGAGGCGTTGCAACCCGGCTATAAGAGCTACATCGCGGCAGTGATGGAAAACGCCAAGGTGCTCGCCGCCACGCTGAAGGAGCGCGGCTGCAACATCGTGTCGGGCGGAACCGACACGCATCTCGCGCTGGTCGATCTGACGCCGCTTGGCGTAACCGGCAAGGATGCCGACGAAGCGCTGGAGCGCGCCGGGATCACGTGCAACAAGAACGGCATTCCGGGCGATCCGCTCCCCCCGACCAAGACCAGCGGCATCCGCGTCGGCACGCCAGCGGGCACGACGCGCGGTTTCGGCCCCGCCGAATTCCGCGAAATCGGCAATATGGTCGCCGATGTGCTCGACGGACTGCGCAAGAATGGCGAGCAAGGCGACGCGCAAGTCGAAGCCGCTGTACGGGAGCGTGTTAGTGTGCTATGTCACCGATTCCCAATCTATCCGGAGGCGTGACATGACCGACCAGCCAGGCAACGACAAACCCAAGATCAATTTCGAAGAGACTGCGCGCGCCATTGGCGAAGATGTCGTCGAAGCGCTCGACAGCGCAGTCGATTTCACGTCGAAGGCGATCGGTGGCGAGAACGGCAATCGGCTGGTCGGCGGTGCGGCGGTTGGCGCGCTGGCGGCGATCGTGCTGCCCTTCTCGATCCTTACCGGTGCGCTGGTGGGTGCGGGCTATGCCGCATACCGGAAGATGAACCGGTAGCCGATGCGCTGTCCCTTTTGCGGCCATGAAGACAGTCAGGTAAAGGATTCGCGGCCGACCGAGGATGCCGGTGCAATCCGGCGGCGGCGGCAGTGCGAGGGGTGCGCCGCGCGGTTCACGACGTTCGAGCGGATCCAGCTGCGCGAACTGACCGTGCTCAAAAGCGAGGACAAGAAGGAACCGTTCGACCGCGACAAGCTGCTACGCTCGGTCGCGATCGCGGCGCGCAAACGCCCGATCGATCCGGTGCGGCTCGAAAAGCTCGTTTCGGGCATCCAGCGGCAATTGGAGACGCAGGGCGAAAGCGAAGTCCGATCGGGCAAGATCGGCGAAATGGTGATGGAGGGGCTGAAGGGCCTCGATTCGGTCGCCTATATCCGCTTCGCCAGCGTCTATAAGGATTTCACCGAGGCGAAGGATTTCGAGGAATTCGCCGGTAATGTGAGCGAAGTCGGCCATAACGAGGTGAGCGGCGGGTGAGCATTTCCCCCGCGACCCTGCCCCCGATTATCGTTCTGGTCCGTCCGCAACTCGGCGAGAATATCGGCAAGGCGGCGCGCGCGATGCTCAATTTTGGGCTGGTTGAACTGCGCCTCGTCGCCCCGCGCGACGGCTGGCCCAATCCGAGCGCCGGCCCTGCCGCATCGGGCGCAGATGTGGTGCTCGAACGCGCGCAAGTGTTCGACAGCGTAGCCGACGCCGTCGCCGATTGCGCCCATGTCTATGCAACGACGGTGCGCAAGCGCGGCGTCACCAAGCCAGTATTGACGCCGGAAGCGGCGGCAGGCGCAATCCATATCGGTCCGGGGCGCTCGGCGATCCTGTTCGGGCCCGAGCGATCGGGGTTAGAGACCGACGACGTCGCGCTCGCCCGCGCGATCATCACCGTGCCGATCAATCCCGAATTCGGCTCGCTCAATCTGGCGCAGGCGGTGATCCTGATCGCCTATGAATGGTCGAAAAGCATGGGCCTCGCGCAACCACCCGAGACCGATCTCCCCCCGCCTGCCAGCCAGGAGGAGCTCGACGGCATGATTGCGCAGCTCGATGCGATGCTGGTCGAATCGGACTTCTTTTTCCCACCCGATCGTACCCCCGTCACGCGGCGGACGCTGCGCACTTTGCTCACCAAACCGGGCTGGTCGGCGCAGGAGGTGCGGACGATGCGCGGCGTCTTGAGTGCGCTGGCGGGGAAACAACCGCGACGGCGGTGAAACGCGCGCGATAATCCTGCCTAAACCCTTCAACGCACCATGTTTCGTGCTGTTGCCGCCTTTACGCGGCCCCGGCGCGCTGCCATTGGGATGCGCGAATCATTCTTTTAGATGACGGAGTTCTGCATGTCGTTCCGGTCGATTTTCCTTGCCACGGTTGCGCTCGCTATCGCGGCACCGCTTGCCGCACAACTTCCTGCCCCGACCCCGACCCCTGCACCGACCCCGGTAGCGGAAGCAGCCAAGGTCAAACCACCGCGTCCTGTCTGCCGTCTGGAGGGAAGCAGCGGCACGCATTTCCAAAAGCGCATTTGCCACTCGGCGGCGGAATGGGCCGCGATCGACGCCGCGCAAGCTGGCGCACCGCGCCGTGACGGAAGCGGTGATTACGGGCGCTGATCGCCGGTAACACCGCCCGGCAGCGTGAGCGATCAGCGCCGGTCGAACGCCGTCAGTTCATAGGCGATCGACGCTTCGACCAGTCGCTCCCAAAGATCGGCGACTGCATCCTCCGGCACGCCCGCCGCGCGGGCGGCGGCGCAGGCATTGGCGATAACGTGCGCCTTGCGCACTTCGTCACGCACCGCGCTACGCTCGGGCTTGATGCGCGCCGCTGCGTCCATATAGGCGAAGCGTCGGGCGAGCAAAGCGATCAGCTCGCGATCGACCTGATCAACGCCTGCGCGCACCTCGATCATCGTGGTGCAATCGGGGCCGGGGAGGATGTCTTGCATGGCGTCGCTCTTGGCGGCGCAACGCGCGCCTGTCCAGCCGGGGGCAGCCAAATGTGCGACTGCGTCTGCGCGTTCTTGACTCGTCCACACTAGCGCGCGCAGGCCCGCCCACAGGGGGACGTTGCGTGAGCGATACCGCAATACCAGCGCGCGCCGCTTTTCGCGCCGACATCGCCGGCCTGCGCGCGATTGCGGTGTGCGCGGTAATCGGCGGGCATTTTTTCCCGACTTGGGTTCCAGGCGGCTTCGTCGGGGTCGATGTCTTCTTCGTCCTCTCGGGGTTCCTGATGACGCAGATTATCGTCACCGGACTGGACCAAGGCCGCTTCTCGCTTCGGCGCTTCTACGCGATGCGCGCGACGCGGATCGTGCCGGTGCTGCTGGCGGTCTGCACCGTGCTGCTGGTGCTCGGCTGGTGCGTGCTGTTGCCCAGCGAATATGCGACGCTGGCGCGCGAAATCCTCGCGAGCCTGGGGTTCATTTCGAACCTGCTCTATTGGCAGCACCGGATCGGCTATTTCAGCCCGAGTGCGCACGACGAATGGCTGCTGCATAGCTGGAGTCTGGCGGTCGAATGGCAATTCTATTTGCTCTTCCCGCTGTTCCTGCTGGGCGTGTGGCGGTGGTGGCCACGGCGCCGACGCGGCATCGTGCTGGCAGCGTGCGCGGCAGGCTTCGCGGTCTCACTCTACTTTACGTATCTGCGGCCCGACATCGCCTTCTTCCTGTTGCCGGCGCGGCTGTGGGAATTGCTGTTGGGCGCCTTGGTGTGGCTTTACCCGGTCACGCTGTCGCGCCGCGCCGCGCTCGCCGCCACCGTCATCGGGCATCTGGTGATCGCAGCGAGCATCATGCTGATCCAGCCTGAGTCGCGCTGGCCAGGCTGGCTCGCCTTGCTCCCGACGCTCGGCACGCTTGCAATCCTGTACGCCAACCGTCCGCTGCCCGTGCTGCGGGGGCGCGCCGTTCAGGGCGTCGGCGCGATCTCCTATTCGCTCTACATGTGGCACTGGCCCGCGCTTACCCTGCTGTATTTCATGGGGGAGACACAGACGGTGCTGCCGAGCATCGTGACGCTCGCCGCACTCGTACCCGTCTGCATCGGTTCGTATTATTTGCTCGAAATCCGCCTACGCAGTGCGCTGGCACGGTCGGGTACCGCGCAAGCCGCTATTGCGGCTGCCGTGGTTATGCTGCTGGGGGCCGCGGGCGCGGTCCTTGCGGTGCAGGGAATGGTGCCCGGGCGCGCTGCCGATCTGGCGCAGCGCGACGCGCTCGTCAAACGCAACGCCGAAGCCTTTCTGGACCCCAGCGTAACCTATTGGCGCGCGTGTGACCGGTTCGAGCAGCAGCAGCGTACGGGCAGAGAGGCGATCCCGGCGGCTTGCACCTCCGGACCGCCGGGGGGCGTGTTCCTGTGGGGCGATTCGCATGCCGGTGCGCTGTACCCCGCGCTCCGCGCACACATTCCGGCGGCGATCCCGCTTGATCGGGTAACGTCGGCCGGATGCATGCCTGGGCTGGACCCAGTACCGAGCACGCCGTTGTGCGGCCGTGCGATCGACTATGCGCTGGCGGCGATCGCGCGATTGCGACCGCACATGGTGCTGATCGTGATGCGCAAGGATCAGGATCAGCATCATTTGCCCGCGCTGACCGCGCGGCTCCACCGGATGGGCGTCGCGCAGGTCGTCCTGCTCGGACCAGCGATTATGTGGACCAGCGCCCCGTCGCGCGCGATCGTGCGGCGGCACTGGACCGGCGTGACGGCGGGCCCGGTGTGGATTGCCGACGGGTCGATCGATTGGATTTTCCGCACGCAAGATGCCGCGTTTCAGCGGCAAATGCGCGGGGCCGATGCGACAGTGATTTCGCTCGCCGACGCGCTGTGCCGGGGCGACCGATGCCTCGCCCGGGTGGCCGGTGGCGCGATGCTGCAGGACGACACGCAGCATCCTACACTGGAAGGGGCCGATTTCATCGTCCGCACGATCGTCATGCCGCGGCTCCGGCCGCTGCTTCCAGCCCCCAAGCTTGACTCAGGCGCGCCCCCCAGCTAACCGCCCGCCTTCGCAATTGGCCCCGCACCCCGGTGAAGCGGTGGCCCTGCCCCGATCCGTCAACAGATCAGGATAGAGCGATACCGGGTATCGATCGCGGGCACGTCGCCCATGGTCTTGTCACGAAGCATTTGCCCCAAGGAAATACCCATGTCGAAGCGTTCATCCGCAAAGTATAAACTCGATCGCCGTATGGGCGAGAATATTTGGGGTCGCCCCAAATCGCCCGTCAACAAGCGCGAATATGGCCCCGGCCAGCACGGCCAGCGCCGCAAGGGCAAGGTCAGCGATTTCGGCATCCAGCTGCGCGCCAAGCAGAAGCTCAAGGGCTATTATGGCGACGTGACCGAAAAGCAGTTCCGCGCCTGCTACACCGAAGCCGCGCGCATGAAGGGCGACACCGGCCAGAATTTGATCGGCCTGCTCGAACAGCGGCTCGACATGATCGTTTATCGCGCGAAGTTCGCGCCGACGGTATGGGCCGCGCGTCAGCTCGTCAGCCACGGCCATGTCCGCGTCAACGGCGTGAAGTGCAACATCGCCAGCCGCCGCTGCTTCGTCGGTGACGAGATCACGCTGGGTGCCAAGGCCAAGGAAATGGCGCTGGTAATGGAGGCACAAAGCCTCGCCGAGCGCGAAATCCCCGATTATGTCGCCCCCGACGGTGCCGCAAAGGTCACCTTCACGCGTATTCCGGCGCTTGATGAGGTGCCGTATCCGGTGAAGATGGAGCCCAATCTCGTGGTGGAATTTTACTCGCGCTAAAGCGCGAGTAAAATTCCCAACTCGCAGAGATTGGGCCGGCCGGCGTCGCTACAGCGACGTCCGACCCGGCTTTGTCGCGGCGCCTCACGCCAAGAAACAAGAAAGGGCGGCCCCGCAAGGAGCCGCCCTTTCTTGTTCGCGCCATCGCGCAAAGACTCACGGCAGCGCCGGCAGCCCCATCGTCGCGCGCAGAAATGTGTCGGCCTTATCAAGCATCGTCGTGCGCGCGGCGCTGTCATCGAGCTGATGATCGAGATCCTTGAATTCGACCAGCTCGGCACTCTTCCCCGCCCCCTTCAACCGGCTCAGCATCAACCGCGATTCGGTAATGCCGACATTCTGGTCGCGCGTGCCGTGAAACATCAGCACTGGCGCGACGAAGCGGTCGGCATTTTGCGCGGGCGAACCCTGGCGAACATGCGGACCGGTGCCGATTCGCGAATTTTCGATCGCGAAGTCGGTGTATTGCGCGCGCTCGCTGCGTAACGTTTCGAGGTCGGTAACCGGCGCTACCGCGACGATCGCCTTGAACAGCGCCGGGTCGAGCACGGCGGATTGCAGCGCCGCATAGCCGCCATAGGACCAGCCAACGATCGCCAGCTTGGCCGGATCGGCCAGCCCCTGCTTCACCAGCCAGCGCCCGCCATCGTTCACGTCGCCGATCGCGGTGCGCCAGGAAATGAAGCCGTTCTTGTTGAAAAACGCTTCGCCGTAACCGGTCGATCCGCGGAAATTGGGCTGGAGCACCGCGAAACCGCGATTGGCGAAGAATTGTGCGAGCCAGTCGAAACCCCATTCGTCGCGCGCTTCGGGCCCGCCATGCGGCATCACGATCGTCGGCAAATTCTTGCCGGCGCTGCCCGGCGGTAGCGTCAGGTAACCGGGGATCTGCGTTCCGTCGGCGGCGGGATAGGACACCGCCTTCACGCTTGCCAGTTTGATATCGGCAAGCGGTTGGCGGACCGGGGTCACCTCGTCGAGCTTGTGGCTGGCCTTGTCGTACAAATAATAATGGCCAGGATCGACGTCGCTGCCGGCAAACAGCAGCAATTTGCTCTCATCCGCGCTTGCATCGACGAACGAAATCAGCGGCAGGCCGGGGATGGCGCGGCCAAGGCTCGCGGCGAGTTTCTTCAGCTCGGGATCGAAGAATTCGGTCTGGCGCCGGTCGGTGGCATAGCTTGCCCCGACGACGCGACCCTGCCGCCCGATCCGCACCAGGCCATCGACATCGACATCGGGCCGCGCCAGCACCAGCGTCCTAGCCTTGGTTCCGTCCAGCGCCATGGACCAGAGTGCAGTATGCCCGTCATTCGCGGCAAAGCCATAAACCAGATTGCGGTCGCGATCGACCGCATAGGGGTTGAACCCGATCGCCTGGCCGCCGGTCAGGGTCAGCGTGTCCAAACCCTCCCAGCTACGGCTGTCGGGTTTGCGATAGAGATACTTGATCGTATTCTTGTCATATTCGGAACTGTCTTTCTCGGTAATGCCCATGATGCGCACGGTGCCATGGCCATCGGTGATATATTCGGCGGCATCGGCGCGCGCGCCCTCGACGGCGGTGCGCTTCAGCGTGACGGTATCGACGCGTTCGACCATGAAGCCGCCGCGCGTCACTGCCATATGCGTGCCCGTGCTTTGTTCGGGAACGATCGTCCGCGTCATCAACACCGAACCGTCATTCGCGTCGCCCATCAGATCGATGACGCTGCCGCCGCCATAATTCGTCTCCAGCGCCTTGGATGAATCGCGCGCACTCAGCACCGTCAACGCCTTGCCATCGGCATTGACCGCGATCATCCGGGTGAAGCCGGACGAATTGGCGGCCGTCGTGTCGGGCACGACCATATAGACAGTACAGATCAGCCGGACGTTGGTAGACCAGCGGCAGCTGCTCAACCGATCGGGGCTACCCGAAGACCGCACCGCGACGGTCTGCGATCCATCGCGCACATCGATCACGCTGAGCGCCGCGCCGCGCGCACCATTCGGTTCGATAATCGCAATATGCAGACCATCGGGCGACAGGCTGATCTGTTGCACATCCTCGCGCACGCCAAAGCGCTTGGCGGCATCGCTCGCTGCGTAAACGGGAGTGGCCAGACACGTCGCCAGAAGGGCTGCAAGCAAACGGTTCGTCATGATTTTCCCCTGATGTTGTGTCCAGAATACGGTAGCTTCACAGCGACGCAATGCCCAATCCGTGCGGCGGTTGCGCGATTCTGCGCGGACTGCCAGAACGCACCAACGATAGACCCAACGACAGGACAATGCCGATGCGCGTTTCCCCGACCCTTTGCTTTGCCCTTGGCGCCATGCTTGGCCTGACCCTGCTACCGACCGCCACGCCCGCACGCACCGCGCCCAAGAAGCCCGTGCTCGCCATCTCGCTCCAGACGCTCAAGGACGTGACCAAAACGCTCTCGTCCGATGCGTATGAGGGCCGCAAGCCGGTTTCCCCGGCCGAGGCGAAGACCACCGATTATCTCGTCCAGCGCTTCAAGGCGGCGGGGCTGAAACCCGGCAATCATGGCAGCTGGTTCCAGGCCGTGCCGCTCGTCGAAATGACCGCGCAGGACGTCTCGCCGATGACCATCACCGGCGGCAAGACCCCGCTCAGCCTCGCCTATCGCAGCGATGTCGTGGTCAAGACCTACCGCGTCACACCCACGATCGCGCTGAAGGACAGCCCTGTCGTGTTCGTCGGGTACGGCATCAACGCGCCCGAGCGCGGCTGGAACGATTATGCCGCGGTCGATGTGAAGGGCAAGACCGTCATCATCCTGGTCAACGATCCCGACTGGCAATCAGCGGAACGCACCGGCCTGTTCGAGGGCAAGGCGATGACCTATTATGGCCGCTGGACCTATAAATATGAGGAAGCCGCGCGGCAGGGTGCCGCCGCCGCGATCATCGTCCATGATACCGAACCCGCCGCATACGGTTGGGGCGTCGTCCAGTCGAGCAACACCGGGCCGCAATTGGAACTCGACGAGAAAGGCGACCATGCCGATCAGAGCGATGCAATCGGCTGGATGCAACTCGCCAAAGCGAAGGAGTTGTTCGCCAGCGCCGGGCAGGACTTCGACGCGCTCAGCGCCGCGGCGAAGGTCAAAGGCTTCACCGCCGTGCCGCTCGGCGTGACGGCGTCGGTCAGCTTCAGCAACACAATCAAACGCCAAGCCTCGAAGAATGTGATCGGCATCTTGGCCGGCAAGACCAAGCCCAACGAATATGTCTTCTTCACCGCGCATTGGGATCATCTCGGCCATTGCACGCCGGTGAAGGGCGACGATATCTGCAACGGCGCGCTCGACAATGCGAGCGGCACTGCCGGGCTGGTGGCGTTGGCCGAGGCAAATGTGAAGGCGGGCGCGGCCAAGCGCAGCATGGTCTTCATGTCGGTGACGTGCGAGGAATGCGGCCTGCTCGGATCGCGTTATTATGCCGAACATCCGGTCTATCCGCTCGCCACGACCGTCGGCGGGGTGAATATGGACGGCCTCAACACCGTCGGCCGCGCGAAGGATTTTGTCGTGACCGGGGCGGGCAAGTCCGAGCTTGAGGACATGATGGCGAAGCTCGTCGCAGCCCAAGGCCGCGTTGTGAAGCCCGAGCCCAATCCCGAACGCGGCAGCTATTTCCGTTCGGACCATTTCATGTTCGCGAAGCTCGGCGTCCCGATGTTCTATGGCGAATCAGGCGAGGATCTCCGCGTCGGCGGCGAAGCAGCAGGTCACGCCGCGACGCTCGATTATATCGAGAACCGCTATCACAAGCCGCAGGACGAATATAATCCGGCGTGGGATTGGTCGGGCGCGATCGAGGATGTAAAGCTTTACTACGGGCTGGGCCGCGCCTTGGCCGACGGTGCGATGTGGCCGAACTGGTATAAGACCGCCGAATTCCGCGCCATCCGCGACAAGAGCCGGGCGGGGAAATAACCTGATGCGACCTTTGCCCCCACCGGAATGGGCGCCGCACAAGGCGGTGTGGATCGGTTTTCCGAGCCATCCCGAATTGTGGGAAGACGATCTCGAACCCGCACGCAGCGAAGTGACGGCGTTCGCGCGCGCAGTGCACGCGGATGGGCGCGGCGAGCGCGTGATCCTGGTTGCGGCGGATGACGAAGCGGCCAAAGCGGCGCGACGCATGGCGGGCGATTTCGCCGATGTGGTGGTCGAGCCGTTCGGCGATATCTGGCTGCGCGATACCGGGCCGATCCTGCTCTCCGACGGGCGGGCGATGGATTTCCGGTTCAATGGCTGGGGCGGGAAGTATGACCTTCCCGGTGACGACGACATCGGGCGCAGGCTGGCGGGGCGAAAGCGCTTCCCGGTCGAAAGCTGCGACTGGATTTTGGAGGGCGGCGCGATCGACGGGGATGGCACGGGCCTCGTCGTCACGACCGAGCAATGCCTGCTCAACCCCAATCGCAACCCCGCTCTGTCCAAAGCCGAGATCGAACAGCGCCTGCGCGACGATCTCGGTTTCGTCGATGTGCTATGGCTCGGCGACGGGTTGATGCACGATCACACCGACGGCCATGTCGATAACCTCGCGCGCTTCGTGGCCCCCGGCGTGTTGGCGATCCCCGAGCCGGCCGAGAACGACCCCAATTGGATGGTCTATCAACGCGCCGCCCAGGCGGCGAGCGCGGTCGAGGGGCTGGAGCTCAGCCGACTTCCTTCACCCGGTCGCGTATTGCGCGACGAGGAGATCGTGCCGGCGAGCTATATGAACTTCTACATCGGCAATGCGGCGGTGGTCGTGCCGCTCTACGGCGCGCCCAATGACGAAGCGGCGGTCGCCGCAGTGCAGGCGCTGTTTCCGGGCCGGACGGCAGTGGGCTTACGGGCAGACGCGATCCTGACCGGCGGTGGCAGCTTCCACTGCATCTCGCAGCAAATCCCGGCGTAAGTCGCGCGGGTGTGTGCGGTCAGACGCGCATCGGCATCAGGACATATAGCGCCGCCGACGTATCATTCTCGCGGATCAGCGTCGGTGCGGCCGCATCGGCGAGGTGCACCTCGATCGTGTCGCCATGCAATTGCCCAAGAATATCGAGCAGATAGCGGCTGTTGAAGCCGATCTCGAAGCCTAGCGCCGTATAATCGCCGGGGACCTCCTCGGCGGCGGTGCCGTTTTCGGGGCTGGTCACCGACAGGATGATCTTGTCGCGATCGAGCGCCATCTTCACAGCGCGCGTCTTTTCGGTCGCAATCGTCGAGACGCGGTCGACGCCTTCTTCGAAGCTGCGCGGATCGATCTTGAGGATCTTGTCATTGCCGGTCGGGATGACGCGGCTGTAATCGGGGAAAGTGCCGTCGATCAGCTTGGAGGTCAGCAGCGCTTGCCCGAGATCGAAGCGGATTTTGGTCGATGACAGCGACACGCCGACCGATCCGTCAATCTCGTCGAGCAATTTGCGGAGTTCGGCGATGCATTTGCGCGGAATGATGACGTCGGGCATCCCTTCGGCGCCATCGGGGCGTGGCAGCGTGATCCGCGCAAGGCGGTGGCCGTCGGTCGCGGCCGCCTTCAAAACCGGCAGCGGATCGTCCGACACGTGCCAGAAGATGCCGTTGAGATAATAGCGTGTTTCCTCGGTGGAGATCGCGAAGCGCGTCTTGTCGATGATTTGCTTCAGCGTCTCGGCCGGAAGCTCGAAACTGACCGGCAATTCGCCCTCGGCGATCACCGGAAAATCGTCGCGCGGCAAGGTGCCGAGCTGGAACTTCGCGCGGCCTGCCATGATCGTCATCTTGCCATCGGCGGCGGCAAGGCTGACCTGGCTCCCCTCGGGCAACTTGCGGCAAATATCGAACAAGGTGTGCGCCGAGACGGTCGTCGCGCCGGGCTGATCGACGGCGGCTGCCACCGTCTCGTTGATCTGCAGATCGAGGTCGGTCGCCATCAGCTTCAGGCCACCCTCCGCAGTTGCCTCGATCAGCACGTTGGAGAGGATCGGGATCGTGTTGCGCCGCTCGACCACCGACTGGACGTGGCTCAAGCCCTTCAACAAAGTCGCGCGTTCGATCGTCGCCTTCATGTCGTTCCCCTGGGCCGCCGCCCTCTGTATCCCCGCGATGCTACGCGCATCGGGTGCAATTCGCCGTGTCTTATTCCTTAAACATAAAAGGGGCCGGAGCAAGCGCCCCGACCCCCGATTTACGCCCGCAAACGGGAGGTTTGGCTTATTTGGGGGCGGTGCCGGCCCGCTCCCCCTCCCGGCCACCCACAGCGTATCCTGAATGGGTGGTCGGGCGGGGGAGCGGGCCGGCACCGCGCTCAAATGGGCCAAACCTCCCGTTCGCGGGCGTAAATCGGGGGTCGGAGCGCTTGCTCCGGCCCCTTTTATGTTTAAGGAAAGAGACACGGCGAATTGCCCCCGGTGCGCGTGGCGCTGCCGGGGAAACTAAGGGCGGCGGCCCGGGGGAACGACAT
>JBBQLB010000034.1:0-29447 GCA_038327465.1 Sphingomonadales bacterium
GAGGGGAGAGAATAGGGGATTTCCATCGCCCCGTGCATTTCCCCCGCGCCCGTGCTACAGGCCCGCTTTGGCGCGCGACCTCGCCGCCCCCATATCCGGAATATCATGCCCTTTTCACATCTCCCCACGCTTCTTGGTGAAGCGCTCTCTGCCCGTGGCTATGCCGCGCCCACCCCGGTCCAGGCCGCCGTCATCCAGCCCGAGGCCGAAGGCCGTGACCTGATCGTCTCGGCGCAGACCGGCTCGGGCAAGACCGTCGCTTTCGGTCTTGCCATCGCACCACAGTTGCTCGGCGAAGACGGTCTCCTCCCGCCGCCGCGCGCGCCGCTCGCGCTCGCCATCGCCCCGACGCGCGAACTCGCGCTGCAGGTTAGCCGCGAGCTCGAATGGCTGTACGGGAAGGTCGGCGCGCGCATTTCGACCTGCGTCGGCGGGATGGACGCCAGCCGCGAGCGCCGCAGTCTGGCGCATGGCACGCATATCGTCGTTGGCACGCCGGGCCGTTTGCGCGACCATATCGAACGCGGTGCACTCGATCTGTCGAACCTCAAGGCCGTCATCCTCGACGAAGCCGATGAGATGCTCGACATGGGTTTCCGCGAGGATCTCGAGCTGATTCTCGATGCCTCGCCGTCGGCCCGGCGCACGCTGATGTTTTCGGCGACGATGCCCAAGTCGATCGTCGCGCTCGCCAAGCGCTATCAGAAGGATGCTTTGCGCATCTCGACCGTCGGCGAGGATCGCGGGCATGGCGACATCAGCTATCAGGCCGTGACCGTCGCGCCGGCCGACATCGAAAATGCCGTGGTCAATCTGCTCCGCTTGCACGAAGCCGAGACGGCGATGCTGTTCTGCGCGACGCGCGACAATGTGCGGCACCTTCACGCCGGGCTGATCGAACGCGGCTTCGCGGCGGTCGCCTTGTCGGGCGAGCATAGCCAGAACGAGCGCAACGCCGCGATGCAGGCGCTGCGGGACAAGCGCGCGCGCGTGTGCGTCGCGACCGATGTCGCCGCGCGCGGGATCGATCTGCCCTCGCTCAGCCTGGTCGTTCACGTCGAATTGCCGCGTGATGCCGAGACGTTGCAGCATCGCTCGGGCCGTACGGGCCGTGCGGGCAAGAAGGGCACGGCGATCCTGATCGTGCCGTATCAGCGCAAGCGCCGCGTCGAGATGATGCTGCGCGGCGCACGCATCGCGGTCGAATGGATGAACGCGCCGACCGTCGATGACATCCGCAAGGCCGACCGCGAGCGCTTGCTGACCATGCTGATGGAGCCGGTCGAGATCGAGGATGACGACCGCGAGCTGGCTGCCAAGCTGCTTGAGCAGAAAACGCCCGAGGAAATCGCGGCAATGTTGGTGCAGAGCTTCCGCTCGAAAATGCCCGCGCCCGAGGAGATGCTCTCGCAATCATCGGAGAAGCCGGCGGGCAAGGAACATCACCGCGAGGGCTTCGATGATACCGTGTGGTTCCGCATGGACATCGGACGTCGCCAGAATGCCGATCCACGCTGGATCCTGCCGCTGATCTGTCGTCGCGGGCACATCACCAAGAATGAAGTCGGCGCGATCCGCATCGCCGCGAATGAAACGATGTTCCAGGTGCCGCGCGGCATCGCGGGCAAGTTCATGGCAGCGGTGAAGCGCACTGTGGGTGAGGAAGCCGAAGGTGCGGTGCAGTTCGAGCAAGTCCAGGGCGGGCCGGCAGATGCCGAGCGGCCCAGCGCCGGACGTCGCGCCAACGGGCCTGCGCCGGTGCGGCACCAGCGGCCGACGCTGCGGCCTGCGGGGGCAGGCGCTGGCGGGCACAAGCGGCCGCGGGGGTAAACCTACTCCTCCCCTCCCTGGAAGGGAGGGGCGGGGGGTGGGTTGGTATGAGGGGTGAGGTTCGCCTGTCTAACGGGCCGACCCACCCCCAACCCCTCCCTTCCAGGGAGGGGAGTAGCATTTGAAGTGCCTCGCTTTCCCCGCTAAGCGCTCCCCCATGAACGCACCCCAACCCAAATCGTGGATCATGGACATCGCCCCGTATATAGCGGGGCGATCGACCAGCGACAGCGGCGCGCCCGTCGTCAAACTCTCGTCGAACGAAAACCCGCTCGGCACCAGCGCGCAGGCGCAGGCGGCGTTCACGGCCCACGCCGCCGATCTCGCGCGCTATCCCGATGCGGGCGCGGCAGCGCTGCGCGAGGCGATTGCGGCGCATCACGATCTCGATCCCGAGCGCGTGATCTATGGCACCGGATCGGACGAAATCCTCCATCTTGCGGCGGGGGCCTATGCCGGGCCGGGCGATGAAGTGATCCAGGTCCGCTACGGCTTTGCGGTCTATGAAATCGCAACCCGGCGCGTCGGCGCGACCTTGGTGATTGCCCCCGACCGTGATTATGCGACCGACGTCGATGCGATCCTGGCCGCAATGACCGAACGCACGCGGCTGATCTTCGTCGCCAACCCCAACAATCCGACCGGCACCTATGCCCCGGCGAGCGAGATCGCGCGGTTGCACGCCGGTTTGCCGCCGCATGTGATGCTGGTGCTCGATCAGGCCTATGCCGAATATCTCTCTCCCGCGGAGGATGATGGCGGGCTCGATCTCGCCCGCACACAGCCGAACGTGATCGTCACGCGCACCTTCTCCAAGATTCACGGCCTTGCCGCCGAGCGGATCGGCTGGGGCTATGGCTCGGCGGAGGCGATCGCGGCGATGCACCGTATCCGCGCGCCCTTTTGCTGCACCACGGCAGGGCAGGAAGCGGCGGTCGCGGCCCTCAATGCCGCCGATTTCATCGCCGCATCGCGCGAGCATAACCAGGTGTGGCGCGCGTGGTTCAATGACGAGATCGCCAAGCTCGGCAATGCGGGCCTGCGCGCCGTGCCGAGTGCGGCGAACTTCGTGCTCGTCTTGTTCGAAGGCGCGGTGAGTGCTGAGATGGCGTACAACGCGCTGATGGAGCGCGGCTATATCGTGCGCTGGCTGCCGGGGCAGGGGCTCGGCAATGGCCTGCGCATCACGATCGGGACCGAGGCGGAGACGCGCGGCGTGATGGCGGCGCTGCGCGAGATCGTCGCCTGATTAAGGTTCTGGCCTTCGACGTCTTCGGCACCGTCGTCGATTGGCGCAGCAGCATCGCGCGCGAGGCGGCGGCGTTTTTCGCCGCGATCGGCCGCGCCGATATCGACCCCGCCGCTTTCGCCGATGCGTGGCGTGGCCTCTATCAGCCTGCGATGGAAGAATGCCGTTCGGGCCGCCGCCCTTACACCCGGCTCGATCTGCTCAATCGCGAAACGCTCGATACGCTGTTGGCGCAGCACGACGTGCATACGGAGGACGCGGAGGTTGCCGATCTGGCGATGGCATGGCGCAGGCTCGATCCGTGGCCCGATGCGGTCGCCGGGCTGACGCGGTTGAAGACGCGCTTTCCGATCGTCACGCTGTCGAACGGCAATGTCGCGCTGATCCTGGAAATGGCGCGGCGCGGCGGCCTTCCCTGGGATGCGATCCTCGGGGCCGAGGCGACCGGCTTCTACAAGCCGACCCGCCAAGCCTATCTCGGCACGGCGGACATCCTCGGCATCGCGCCCGACGAACTGTGCCTCGTCGCCGCGCACCATAGCGACCTCGCGGCGGCACGCGCCTGCGGGTTGCGCACTGCCTATGTCGACCGCCCGCTGGAATATGGCGGCCGCCCCGCGCCCGACCGCGCGATGGCGCAGGATTGGGAGTATAGCGCCGGGTCTTTGGTCGAACTGGCCGATCAACTCGGCTGTTAGGCCGCCAGCATGTCTTTCAGCGGCACACCCGCATCGCCCAGCAACGCCGGATCGATCTCCGCCCGCGCGAGCACCAGCGCCCGCCCCTGCACATAATCGCGCGTCGCATTGACGCAGTCGAGCGCGATCACGCGGCCTTGCTTCAGATAGATCACCGAGAAACTGCGCACCGCCATATCCCCACGCACGACCAGCGCATCATAGCCGGTCGACAAACCAACGGTCTGCAGCTTCAAATCATATTGGTTCGACCAGAACCACGGCACCGCGTCATACGGCTGCTCCTCGCCGGTCAGCAGCTTCGCGACGGTGGTCGCCTGATCATTGGCATTCTGCACCGATTCGAGCCGGATCTTCGCGCCATCGGCAAAGCTATTCGCGTGCGCCGCGCAATCGCCGATCGCGAAAATGTCTAGCAGGCTGGTGCGGCACAGCGCATCGGTATCGACGCCATTGCCGCCCGCAGCACCCGCAGCGATCAGCGGCGCGACCGCCGGAATGATCCCGATCCCGACGATGACGAGTTCGCCGTGGAGCACCGTGCCGTCCGCCAGCCGCACGCCGCTCGCCGCACCGTCCTGCCCGACGATCGACTCGACCGTGACCCCGGTGCGCAGGTCGACGCCGTGCGCGCGGTGTTCGGCTTCGTAGAAATGCGAGAGCGGTTCGCCCGCCACGCGCGCCAGCACGCGCGGCGCCGCCTCCAGCACGGTGACATGCTTGCCGAGCTTGGTCAGCACCGCCGCCGCCTCCAGCCCGATATAACCGCCGCCGACGACGATCGCGCGCGTCACGTTGGGCAGCTCGGCCATCATCCGATCGACATCCGCGCGCGTGCGCACGCCGTGCACGCCGCGCAGATCGTGTCCCTCGCAGGTCAGCCGCCGCGGACTCCCGCCGGTCGCCCAGATCAGTGTCTTGTACCCAATCGTCGCGCCATCCGCCGTTGTCACACTGCACGCGGCGGGATCGACCGACACCACCGTCCGCCCCGGCAGCAACGTCACGTCGCGCTCGGCCCAAAAGGCCGCGGGGCGGATCAGGATCCGCTCGAACGGCTTGTCCCCCGCCAGATACTCTTTCGAAAGAGGCGGGCGTTCATAGGGCAGTTCTGGCTCGTCGCCGAGCAAAGCGATGCTCCCGGCGAACTTGCGCTGGCGCAGCGCAATCGCGGCTTGCGCGCCGCCATGGCCGGCCCCAACGATCAGTACGTCATAGTGAGTGGTTTCGGTCATCGCTTCAAAACACCGCATGGTCGCCGCGATCGACCACCGCCTCGCCTTTGACCGCTTTGGCATAGAAATCGAACAGCGTCTCGGTCCCCGCTGAAGGCGTCGCGTCGGCATCGTAGCGCCCGGTCACCGGGTCGAGCACGAGCATCGATTCGGTCGCATAATAGCGCCCGATCCGCGCAAGCTCGGCCTTGTCCGCCAACGCCGGGACCACGCGACCGAGCGTGCCGAGCACCGCGATGATCGTATCGAGCAACTTGACCGGTACCGATTTGAAGCGCGGTTCGCGCTGCAGCAACGCGAACAACCGCTCGCCTTGTTCGCGCGGCGTGATCGCGTCGCCGGGTCCGCCGATTGGCAGAATGCGGTTATGGCGCTCGGGCAGATCGATACATTCGGCCAGATAGCGCCCGAGATCATCGTCGCTGATCGGCTTGCACGCAGTAAGCCGGCCATCGCCGAACAGCAAGAACGGCTTGCCGCGCCGCACGCGTTCAATCTGACCCGATAGCGACTTGAAGAACGCAGTCGCGCGGACGATCGAATAGGTCACGCCCGACTCGATCAGCACCGCCTCGAACGCCAATTTGGCGTGCTGAAACGCCAGCAACGGCTTCTGCACGCAGATCGCCGAGAGCAGGACCATCTGCGTCACGCCCGCGTCTCGTGCTGCGACAAGCGCATCGACATGCGCGCGGTGGTCGATCGCCCAGGCATCCTTGGGCGCGCCGGTCCGCGAGGCGAGGCAGGAGATCAAAACGTCGAACCGTTCGCCGCGAAACCCGTCGCGCGCCAGCGATGCGGGATCGGTGACATCACCGAAGCGCAGTTCGGCGCCGGGCAGCGTCGCGGTAATGTCGGCCGCCGACATCTTGCCGCCCGCCCCAGATTTCGGGCGCACCAGGCACACAACGTGATGGCCGCGTTCGAGGAGCGCGCGCACTGTCGCCTGTCCGATCGTTCCGGTCGCGCCAAGGACGAACACGCGGCGCGGCGGGGCAGGGGCAAGCGGGTCGGACATCGTCACGGCGTGTTGCCGCAGGAGCGAATGCAGCGCAACCGTGGGATACGCGATCCCAGTTTTTGCGCGATCGCCTGCGCGCCTCTAGGGTTGCGGGGATGAGCGGGCAGGGCGCACTTTCGAAACCGTCCTGGCGTGAGCCGGTGGCGCTGGCGCTGACCTATGTCGCGGCGATGCTGCTGTTCTTCCGCAAGGTGATCGCCAGCGGCTTCGATCAGGGCTTTAGCGATCGGGCGGACGGCATCATCGAGATCAGCATCCTCGAACATTGGCGCAACGTGCTGGCGGGCGCATCGACCTGGAACGTCACCAATTATTTCCATCCCTACCCTGCGACGCTCGGCTATAATGACGGCTATTTCCTGTACGGCCTGGTCTATGCGGCCTGGCGTCTGGTCGCCGATCCGTTCCTTGCCGATACGCTCAACATCGCGACCTTCAAGACGATCGGTTTCTTCGCGGCCTATGCGCTGGTCGCCCGGTCGCTGCGCTGGGGCCGTGGCGCCGGATTGCTCGTCGCCTTCCTCTTCACCAATGCCAATGGCTTGATGGTCCAGGCCGGGCACGCGCAATTGCAGAGCATTGCGCTGTTGCCGGTGGCGATGATCCTTGGCGTAGCGGTGTGCCGCGCAGAGCAAGAGGGGCGACGCACAGCGGCGTGCCTCGCGGCGGCCGGGCTCGCGGTGCTGCTCGCGGCATGGCTGTTCACCGCTTTCTATATGGCGTGGTTCACGATCTTCTTCGGCGCGATCTTCGCAGTTTGCTGGGTGGCGCTGAGCGGCCAGTGGCGTCCGCTGGCCTTGCTGCGTGTGGTCGTGCGGCACCACGCGGTGCTCGAGGTCGGCGGCATCGTCTTTGCCCTCGCGGTGATCCCGTTCCTGAGCGTGTATTTGCCGAAAGCGCGCGAGACCGGCGGGCAAGAATATTCGGCGGTGCTGCATTACCTCGTCCGACCGCTCGATCCGATCAATGTGGGCACCTCGAATTATGTGTGGGGCTGGCTGATTCGGTCGCTCGGCGCTCCGATGACGGAGGGCGAACACAATACCGGCATCCCGTTGCTGCTGTTCGGCCTCGGGGTGCTGGCGTTGTGGCAGATCATCGTGCGAGGGCGCGCGGTTGATCCCGCATTCCGCGCGTTCACGGCGGCGATTGTGCTGAGCTGGCTGCTCACGATTCGGATCGGCAGCGTCTCCGCTTGGGCGCTGGTGTATGAGCTCGTGCCGGGCGCGAAGGGGATGCGGGTCGTGCTGCGCTTCCAGCTCTTCCTGATCTTGCCGGTGCTGCTGCTCGTCGTCGGCGCATGGCGCAGGCGCGCGCACGATTGGGCGAAGCGACGACCGCGCCTGCTGACGGGCATGCTCGCACTGCTGCTGGCCGAACAGTTTGGCCGCGATGTGCCGGTGCAAGTCAGCCGCACCCTCGATGGTGCGGCCTTATGGTCGCTTCCGCCACCTCCGAAAGACTGCCACAGCTTCTACGTGGTCAGCGCGCGCCGGGACGAGCCGCTGTACATTGATGCCGAACGCACTGCGCTCTATCCACACAACGTCGATGCGATGTTGCTGGCCGAACATTGGCGGCTACCCACGATCAACGGCTTTTCGACCTTCAACCCGCCCGACTGGAATTTCGCCGATCCCGCCGCCGCCAATTACGATTTGCGGATCGCGGTCTATGCGATGCGGCATAACCTGAGCAAAGTCTGTCGCCTCGACGCACGGGCACCCCATGTCTGGGGTTATATACGGTAAGACATGGCCAACGTTACTTTGAAAATACTCCGATCCGGGTATTTTTTGCTTTATCGACTCGGCAAACAATGCGATCTCGTCGGGCAGACATGGGGGATGCGCTATGATCCGCTTGCAGGCGAAGCCGCTCGAAACGCTGGAGGATGCGTACGATCTGCTCCAGACCGCGATCGGCGTCGAGTTCGGCACGCTACCGCCCTATCTCTATGCGCTCTTCTCGATTACGCCGGGCAAAAACCCGGAGGCGGGGGCGCGCATCCGCTCGGTAATGCTCCAGGAAATGGTGCATATGTGCCTGGCGTGCAACATTCTGAACGCATTGGGTGGGTCGCCGAAACTTAGTCCGCAGACCTATCCCGGGCCGTTGCCCGGCGATATCGGCCCGCACGGCACACCGCTCGATATTCATCTCCTGCCCCTGTCGCGCGATGCGATGCAACAGGCGATGAACATCGAGGAGCCCGAAAAGGTGCCCGATTTCCCCGTGCTCGAGGCATCGCTCACCGCCGCGCCGAAGGCGGTGACGATCGGGCAATTCTACACCGCGCTCGATGCGTTCCTCGGAAAGTTACCGGCTGCGGTGTGGCATGTGGACCGCCATCAAATCACCGATAACCAGTTCTTTGCTGGCCAGATCTTCGCCGTGAACACTTACGCCGATGCCCATCTTGCGATCACGCAGATCATTTCCGAAGGCGAGGGCGCACCCGACAATCCACTCGATTTCCAGAATGATATCGCGCATTTCTACCGCTTCGGTGAGGTGTTCTATGATCGCGTGCTAACGAAGGCACCGGGGACCGAGAAGGGCTATACGTGGGGCCCCGAAGCGCTCGGCGTCGATTGGGATGCGGTCTATCCGGCGATCTCCAACCCCGGCGAGCATGATTTTTCGAACGATCCGCCCGCCGCGCAAGCCGCGCAGGCCGCGTGCGATGCCGCCTATGCGCTGATGGTCGATGAACTGCAGCGGGCGATGTCGGGCGAGCCGGGGCGGATGGGCAATGCCGCGCAGGCGATGTTCGATCTGCGCATGGCAATGCTCGTCGCGTTCCGCACCCCGCTTGCCGATCCGACTAAGGTTTCGGGGCCGACCTTCCGCTACAAACCCGCCACGCAGGGAGCATCGCAATGAGTGTGCTCGAAACCCCGCATATCCTGTTCCGCGGCAAGGTCGCGTGGGACCCGATCACCACCAACAATTACAGCACCTTGTATGACGAGGCATCGGCATCCTGGGCGCAGATCCCGGCCGAAACCGCGAAGGGCTTTCGCGACGAGGCGATTACGGCGGTCGAAAACGGCAGCTGGAACCCCGGTGGCACGCACCGATCGACCTTTTTCGATACGCAGATCAGCGGCGTCGATACGGGCGCGGGCGTCGCCACGGACGATCCTTTCGTCAAGGCGCCGGTCAGTTTTCAGGGCATGCTGGTCGATTGCGAACCCTATGGCACGTTCAGTTCGCAGCTGTTTTTCGATTCGCTGAGCCTGGGGATCGCCGGTGGCTGCCGGATTTATGCGCCGCGCACCACGCGCTTTACCGCGCGCTACATCAATTTCGCCCGCAACAATGCCAATCAGATGATCGCCGGAATCGCCTCGGTCATCTGGCAAACCGCGTTCGCCAAGACCGACGGGCTTGAAATCGATGCGTTCGATTCGCCCGCGCTGCAGGCGCTTGCCAAGGCGATCGAGAATCCTGATGTGCTCGGCCTGACGGCGCGGTGGAATTCGTACTTCACGGTTTATTATGACGATCCCATGCTCGGCGATGCCAGCGATCCGGCGAAACAGAAACAGCGCAAGGCGGCGCACATCGCCGCATTGCAAGCCAAATTGAAAGGCGGCGGTTTCCAGCCCAATCCGGCGCGCAGCGAATTGGTCGGCGTGGTCGGGCTGTGGCGCAAGGGCGAGCCGATCCACGAGCCGGGCGACCGTGCCATGCTGTCGGCCGAGGGCAATGTCGCGTTTGGCACCGCCTTTGCGCGGCTCGACGGGAACACGCTAACGCTCGATCTCGGCAATAGCGTCAGCGAAGTCGATCTCGCGCTGACCAAGCAGGATCTCGGGCAAATCGACGTCGTCGCGCTCGATGCGAGTGGCAAGGATCTCGCGACGCTCGGCAGCCTTGCTTATGCCGACTATGACAAAGCCGCCTATGATCGCACGTCGGGTCTGGTGACGCTCACGCTCGACCCCGGCATTGCGCAGGTCGCCGCCGATTCCGATCTGTGTCTGCGTCAAAGCAATGGCACCGTGCTCGCGACCGAGAGCGCTTTGCGGGCGATTCCGCTCACCCCCAACCTCTACCTCGATCAGGGCGACACCAAGACTGCGGTCGCGCAAGTCTATGCGCGCGGGGTTCCGGTGGGGGCGGGAGTCCCGGTGACGATCGCCGCCGCCGGGTCGAGCGTGACGGTGACCTCACTCGCCCAAACCGACGTGAACGGCCAAGTCTCCTTCGACGTCGTAGGCAGCCAGGGGCAAGTCAACGGCTTCATCTTCGTGCCGGGGGCCAATCCGGTGGTCCCGCCCGGCGGGATCGATTCGCAGGTCACCACCTATATGTACGCCCGCACGCTGCCGGATAATGGGCTGGAACAGGTCCCCGCGACCTGGGCAAACGTCTATAATAATGTCCTGATTAATTGGTATGCGATGGCACCGTGCATGGACAATTGGTTGCGGCTTGATGATCCGGCGCAAGTCCATGCCTATGGCCCCATGCTCAAGACGCTGACCGATCCCGCGAATTTCGAATCGTTCCGCTATATGCCCGTGGTGCGCGACATGACGGCGGATTCGCGCGGTCTGCTCTACCGCTTCCTCGACGGACCAGCGCCCGGTGCACCAAAGGTCGCAGAGGTGTCGACCGCAACGCTCGCCGCGGAGCCAGCGCGCGAACCGAACAAGGCCAAACTCAGCCGCGCGATGCGGGGCAATTGAGCACGACGAGGTCTGGCGCGTACCGATTGGTGTGATACGGCACGGGCAAGATCAGCTTTTGCCGGGCGTCACGATGAATCCAGTCTACACCGCGCTCGGCACCACGATCTTCGAGACGATGTCGGCGCGCGCGCGGGCGACCGGGGCGATCAATCTCGGCCAGGGCTTCCCCGACGGGCGCGGGCCGGAGGATGTGCTGGCGGAGGCGGCGCGCGCGCTGCTCGAAGACTCCAACCAATATCCGCCCATGGCCGGCGCGCCCGCCTTGCGCCAGGCGGTCGCCGATCATTACCGTGCACATCAGGGGCTCGATCTGGACCCGAGCGAAGTGATCGTTACCTCTGGAGCGACCGAGGCGCTTGCTGCGGCGATCTTTGCGTTGGTCTCGCCCGGCGACGAAGTGGTGATGTTTCAGCCGCTTTACGACGCCTATTTGCCGCTGGTGCAACGCGCGGGCGGCGTGGCGAAGCTCGTCCGGCTCGAACCGCCCGAATGGCGCATCACGGCGCGTGCGTTGGCGGCGGTGGCGAGCGATCGCACGCGGCTCGTTATCCTCAATACGCCGCTCAATCCGACGGGCACAATGACCACGCCCGAGGAACTCGCGTTGCTCGCTGATTTCTGTGTCGGCCACGATGCCATCGCGATCTGCGACGAAGTGTGGGAGCATGTCGTGTTCGACGGCCGCACGCACCGCTCGCTCATGGCACTGCCGGGCATGCGGGATCGCACCGTCAAGATCGGATCGGCGGGCAAGATTTTTTCGCTCACCGGCTGGAAAGTCGGCTGGATGTGCGCCGCGCCCGCCATCTCGTCGGTGCTGGCCAAGGCGCATCAATTCCTGACCTTCACCACGCCGCCCAATTTGCAAGCGGCGGCGGCGTACGGGCTGGGCAAGGACATGGCCTATTTCACGGGGATGCGCGCCGGCTATCAACGCTCGCGCGACCGGCTGGCGGCGGGGCTTGAAGCGCTCGGCTATACCGTGCTGCCAAGTGCGGCGACCTATTTTCTCAACATCGATCTCACGGCATCGGGCATCGCGATGGACGATGTCGCCTTTGCACAGTGGCTGATCGAGGAAGCGGGCGTGGCGACGATTCCCGTCTCGGCTTTCTACGCCGAGGCGCCGGTCACGAATGTGGTGCGGCTGTGCTTCGCCAAGCAGGACGCTACGCTGGATGCAGCGCTCGAGCGAATGGCGAGACGGCCCTGAACTTCGGCGCTATCGCGACGATCACGCTGGCGGCGAACACGATCAGATAAACGTCGAGGAAGGCGCGGTGGCTCGAATGCCCCCAAAGCACGCCGGTGATCCCCGCGAACAGCACGAAATTGGCATAGACCGGCAGGAATTCGCGCCAGCGCGATCGCGTCCGCCACATGCCCGCCAGACCGAGCAGCAGCATCGGGCCATAGGCCAGCGCTTGCACCGCATCGGTCTTCCAGTCGTGGCGCGGGCTGGGCAGTACTCCAAACGCGGCGATGTTCTTGCGCACCGCGCCGGCGATGAAGCGCAGCGGATCGGCGAAGATGTACTGCACCCCGCGTCGCAGATACCAGTCACTCGCCGCTGCTTCGCCTCCGCCTGTGGCGCGCAATTCTCTCCGATCGGCTTGGGAGATCGAGCGAAAGGCGCGGTGACGGCTGAGATCGATGCTTTCGCGTGGATAGAAGCTGAACGTCACCGCGTTGTTGCCGGTGAACACCGCCCCGCCGAATTCGGTCCCGAGCGTGTATCGGCCCGTAATGTGCTGTGCTCGGATCAGCCATGGCGATAGCGTCGCGCCGAGTGCGACGAGGCATAATGCCGCCGTCAGCGCGCGCCGCCGCAGCACCGTTCCAGCGCCGTCGGGCAGGATCAGCCACAGCGCCACGAACAAAGCGAACGGCATCAGCGTCGCGCGCGTCAGGATCGCCAGACCCAGCGCCAGCCCCGCCAGCAGCGGGAGGGCGATTCCGCGCTTGCGCTGCGCGACCACGACCAGCGCCATCGCCAGCGTGGCCAGGAAGGTGAACAGCCCGGTCTCCTGCAGCGCGGTGTCGTGCCACAGATAATATGGGTAAACCGCCGCGATCCCTGCCGCGATCAGCGCCACCGTTCGCCCGAACCACAGCCGCGCAAGCCACGCGACGCATGCCACGGTTCCGGCTGACACCAGTGCCTGCGCAATTAGCAACGCCCAGAAATCCTGCCGCCCCTGCGTCACGAGGGCGATAAAGATCGGGTAGAAGGGAACGCGAAACGCGGTCGGCGGGCCGCCGGGAAAGGCGTAGCCGTGGCCGCCCGCAAGCTGCTGTGCGAGCGTGAAGAACAGATAATAGCTGTTGGTCCAAAATCCGGGAGCGCCGCCCACCGCGCGCACGCCGACGCGCAACACGAAGGCGAGCAGCACGATCCCGGCAATCGCCCAGCGGAAGCGTGCGTCGGCGGATAGCGCGGCAATCCGTCCGGTCACGCGCCTACCCGATCGACCAGGCCGCGCTCGGTGAGATAGCCCGTCACCAGCCGCGCAGGCGTCACGTCGAACGCTGGGTTGGCGGCAGCGGATGCGGTTACGCGGATCCGCCCGCCTTCGCCCGAAACCCACGTGACTTCCTCGCCCGATCGCTCTTCGATCGGCACGTCGGCACCCGTCGCGGTGTCCGGGTCGAAGGTCGTGTACGGGAGTGCGACGTAGAACGGCACAGCATTGTCCTTGGCCGCCAGCGCCTTCAGATAGGTGCCGATCTTGTTGCAGACGTCGCCATTCGCGGTGACGCGGTCGGTCCCGACGATCACCGCATCGACTTGGCCCGTCATCATCAGATGCCCGCCGGCATTGTCGGTGATGACGGTGTGGGGGACGCCGTGCCCGGCCAGTTCGAACGCGGTGAGGAGCGCCCCTTGGTTGCGCGGGCGCGTCTCATCGACCCACACATGCACCGGGATTCCGGCATCGTGCGCAAGGTAGATCGGCGCGGTTGCGGTGCCGTAATCGACCGTCGCCAGCCACCCGGCATTGCAATGCGTCAGGATGTTGAGCGGGCGCTCGGGGTGCAGCGCGTGCAGCGCGCGGAGCAAGTCGAGGCCGTGCGCGCCGATCGCCTTATTGAGCGCGACATCCTCGTCGCAAATCGCATCGGCGCGCGCGAAGGCGGTGGCGGCGCGTTCGGATGCGGGGAGCGGGCGGACGGCCTCAACCACTTTGTCGAGTGCCCATTTGAGGTTGACGGCGGTCGGGCGCGCATCGAGCAGCAGCGTATAATGGACTGCGAGCGCCGCATCCGATCCATTCTCGGCCAGCGCCATCGCCAGACCATAAGCAGCAGTCGCCCCGATCAGCGGGGCGCCGCGCGTCCACATCTCGCGAATCGCGATTTCGGCATCTCGGGCCGTGCGCAGCTCGACCCATTTGACCGTCCACGGGAGTTCGCGCTGATCGAGAATGCACGCGCCCGCGCCATCGGCGGTGCGCTTGATCGAGCGTTGATGGATGCCTTCGAGGATCATGTGTTGTCTTCTACCCGCTTCCCCGGCGAAGGCCGGGGCCCAGTTGCGAAGCGCCGATTGTCGAGCGTGTCGCGCAACTTCAAAAACCTTCGCTACTGGGCCCCGGCCTGCGCCGGGGAAGGAAAGGACGAGGAAAGGTCATCGAAACTGGAGATATCCCCACCACCCCCAGTCCGATCGATCAACCGCGCCGCCATTCCCGCCGTCCGCGCCGCTGCCACTTCCTCGGGCGTATCCGACAAAAACAGCACATCCGCGGCCGCTTCCCCAATCGCCGCTGCGATCTTCGCGTAAGACGCCGCCTCGCGCTTCGGACCCGTCGTCGTATCGAAGTACCCCGAAAACATCGCCGTCAAATCCCCCGCGTCGCTAAACCCGAACAGCTGCTTCTGCGCCGTCACCGAACCGGACGAAAACACGTACAGCCGCACCCCCGCCGCATGCCAGCGCCGCAACCCCGCCACCGCGTCGGGATAGACATGGCCCCGGAAGGCCCCGCTCGCATAGCCGTCCGCCCAGATCATCCCCTGCAACGCTTTCAACGGCGTCGCCTTGCGGTCCTCGTCGATCCAGCGGATGAGGGTCGCGACCGGATCACCCGGTTCTGTCGCGCCGACCTCGGCGAGGATCGCCGCCGTCTCCGCCGGGTGCGCCGCGACATAGTCGGCGAGGCGCGCGCGGGCGTAGGGGAACAGCACCTCGGCAACGAACGCGATGCTCGACGTTGTCCCTTCGATATCGGTCAGGATCGCTTTCACGCGGTTTCCAGCCGGGGAAAGCGCGTCGCAATGTCGCTGCCGGTGAACGCCGCGACCCATCCATCGGGGTTCACGAACAAACGGATCGCGGTGAAGCGCGGTGCCGCCCCCATGTCGAACCAATGCCGCATCCCGGCGGGCACCGAGATCAGATCGCCCGCGCAGCACAGCATATTGAACACGCGCGCGTCGTGGTGGAGCGTGAACAACCCCGCGCCCTCGACGAAGAAGCGCACTTCATCCTCGCCATGCGTATGTTCGGACAGGAATTTGCCGCGCATCGCGGCGCGCTCGGGATGATCGGGCGCGATCCGCGCCACGTCGATCGAGCGATAGCCGCCTTGCGCGGTCAGCCGCGCGATCTCGTCGGCATAGACCGCGAGAATGTCGCTATCGGCCTCCAGCGGCTTCAGCGGCCAGCGTTCGAACGTGACGCCGATCTCAACCAGCGCTGCCGCAATCGCGTCCGCGTCGGTCGTGTCGAGCAATGCGGTCGCGCCATCATCCTCGGCAAAGACCTCCAAGCGGCTCATCGAAAGCTCCTTTCGGCCAGTTCGGCGGTGATCATCCATTCGACCGCCTCGATCACGCGCTCGGCCTCGGCCATGTCGCGGCCCCAGCCATACAGGCCGTGGCTGCGGATCAGATAGGCCGGAAGCGCGTCGGCTTCCAGCAGGCGCGGCGTGATCGCCGCGTCGATGACGCCCATGTCCTGGCTGTTCGCGACGATCGGCAAGGTTCGCGCGGTCTCGTGCGTCGCGATGCCCGGCAGCGCTTTCAGCATTTCGTGCCCCACCAACTCATACCCGTCACCCGCCACCGCGCGGCTCAGCCCGACCGCAGCGGGTGAATGGCTGTGCAGCACCGCGCCCGCTTCCGGAAACGCACGATACAAAGCGAGGTGCAGTGCGGTCTCGGCCGATGGGCGCTTGCCGTCGAGCGATTCGCCCGCCGCATCGACGCGCATCACATCGTCGGGCGTCAGCCGCCCCTTGTGCCGCCCCGACACCGTGACGGCAAAGCTGCCATCGTCCAATCGCACCGAATAATTGCCCGAAGTCGCCGGCGCCCAGCCCTTGGCGTCGAGCCATCGCCCGACGGCGACGATCTGGTCGCGCGCGGTTGCGAAATCGGTCATCGCGCTTGAGTTAACGGTGGAGCGGGTAACGGGAATCGAACCCGTGTATTCAGCTTGGAAGGCTGCTGTACTACCATTGTACTATACCCGCGCGCCCTGTCGCGCATCCGCGCACCGATGGCAGACGCCCTAGCGCGCCCCGGATTGCGGTGCAAGCCGAAGCCGATTGACATCCCGTTGTGTCATGTGTACATGACTAAATGTCAGTGACGCATGGCCTTTGAAAGGAATGGCTACGATGACAATCGGAGACTTTGTAACGATCCTCGCCGGGGTTTTGGCGCTGATCGGGCTGATTGGGATTTTCGGGGGCGCTTGGGCTAAGCGCTTGCCGCAACGCCATCGGATTTTCCGCGCAGGGAGCGTGGCAATGGGTTCGGCCGGGCTGGTCCTGCTCGTGGCCGGCCTCCTGGGCCATGCCGAAACCGGCCAGATGCTGGGCGGGTTGATGCTGCTGATTTTCGGCACCGCTATCAGCCTGCCTGGGGCGCAGCAGCCCAACGTACCCGCGGCGAGAGTATCGCGCACCTGAGGGGACTTGCCGAACACGTTTTCGCCGATCACACTCGCGCTTCGCACTGCAGGAGCGCCGATGCCCGACGATCAGACCGTAACCTGCCCCGGCGGCGAAAGCGCAGAGGCGATTACGCTCCCCGCGCGGCCCGAGGCGTTGCGGCTTTCGCCCGAGACGACCGCCGTCGTCGTGATCGACATGCAGAACGCCTATGCGAGCGAAGGCGGCTATGTCGATCTCGCCGGTTTCGACATTGCGGGCGCGGCGGGCACGATCGGGAAGATCGCCACGGTTCTCGAAACCGCCCGCGCGGCGGGGGTGCAAGTGGTGTTCCTCCAGAATGGCTGGGACCCGGAGTACAAGGAGGCGGGCGGGCCGGGGTCGCCCAATTTCCACAAATCCAACGCGCTGAAAACGATGCGCAAGCGCCCCGAACTGTCCGGGCAATTGCTCGCGCGCGGCGGGTGGGATTATGCGTTGGTCGATGCGCTGACGCCGCAGCCGGGCGACATCTCGCTCCACAAGACGCGCTACTCGGCCTTTTTCAATTCGCAGCTCGACAGCGTCCTGCGGTCGCGTGGCATCCGCAACATCGTGTTTGTCGGCATCGCCACCAATGTCTGCGTCGAAAGCACGCTGCGCGACGGCTTCCACCTCGAATATTTCGGGGTGATGCTGGAGGATGCAACGCACCATCTCGGCCCGCCCGAAATGCAGGCCGCGAGCGTGTACAATGTCGAGAAATTCTTCGGCTGGGTCAGTACGACCGCAGATTTCTGCGGGTCGTTCGGGCAGGTGGCACCATGAGGCTTCTCTTTTGTCATCCCCGCTTTCGCGGGGATGACAAGGTTGGCGAAAATCCGGCACATTTAGTCAAGGAAACCAAACATGCCTTTCACCCCCATCAATCCCCCGCAATTTCCCACCCCGATCGCGCCCTATTCGGCCGGCGCGAAGGCGGGGAACACCGTCTATGTCTCGGGCGTGCTGGCGCTGGGCGAAGGCGGCGTGGTGCTGCATATCGGCGATGCGGCGGCGCAGACGCGGCATGTGCTCGACGTGATCAAGATCACGCTGGAGGCGGCAGGCGCTCGCCTCGAGGACGTGGCGATGAACCACATCTTCCTGAAGGACCTCGCCGATTACGCCGCGTTCAACGCGGTCTATGCTGAATATTTCCCCGGCGCGAAGCCCGCGCGCTACTGCATCCGCGCCGATCTGGTGAAGCCCGAATGCCTCGTCGAAATCGCGAGCGTTGCGCATCTTGGCTGAAGCCGCCGGCCTGTATTACGAAACGCACGGGCGCCCCGACGCGCCGACGCTGATCCTGTCGTCCGGGCTGGGGGGGTCGGCGGACTATTGGGCACCCAATATCCCCGCGCTGCGCGAGGGCTATCGTGGCGATTATCGCGTCGTGACGTACGATCATCGCGGTACCGGGCGCAGCGACCGCGCCTTGCCCGCGACGGTGACGGTCGAAGACATGGCGCGCGATATGCTGGCGCTGATGGATGTGCTCGAACTGCAAACCGCGACGATCATCGGCCATGCTGCGGGCGCCGTTGCCGGGCTCAACCTCGCGCTGATCGCGCCCGAGCGTGTCGATCGGATCGTCGCGATCAACGGCTGGGCGAAGGCCGATCCCCACTTCCTCAATTGCTTCGCGATCCGCCGCAACCTGCTGCGCAGCGCAGGACCGGAGGCATATCTGCGAGCGCAACCGATCTTCCTCTATCCCGGCGGCTGGTTTTACGGTCGCGATCAAGCCGCCCATGACGCGGATGTCGCCGCCGGGCTCGCGCACTTTCCCGGGATCGAGACCGTCGAAAAGCGCATCGACGCGCTCGCCGCCTTCGACATTGTCGATCGGCTCGGGGAAATCGCAATACCCGTGCTCGCCGTCGCTGCCTATGACGATCTGCTGGTACCGTGGCAGGCCTCGCGCCGGTTGAGCGACGGGCTACCGAACGGCAGCTATGCTTTCATGCGCTATGGTGCCCATGCGCTCAACGTGACCGATCCCGATCGCTTTCACGAGATCGTTTTGCTCTGGCTCGCGGACGAGCCGATTACCGAGGAGTAACCCATGCAAGTCGGCGTTTTCGTGCCCATCAACAACAATGGCTGGCTCATCTCCGAGAATGCGCCGCAATACATGCCGTCGTTCGATCTCAACAAGACGATCGCGCAGTCCGCCGAGAAGCACGGCCTAGATTTCCTTCTGTCGATGATCAAGCTGCGTGGCTTCGGCGGTAAGACCGAATTCTGGGAGTACGGCCTGGAAAGCTTCACACTGATGGCGGGGCTCGCGGCGGTGACGGAGAAAATCAAGATCTTCGCGACCTGCCCGACGCTCGTCATCCCGCCCGCCTTTGCTGCGCGGATGTGCAACACGATCGATTCGATCAGCCACGGGCGCTTCGGATTGAACCTCATCACCGGCTGGCAACCCCCCGAATATACCCAGATGGGGGTGTGGCCGGGCGACGAGCATTTCCGCAACCGCTACAAGATGCTCGACGAATATGCCCATATCCTGCGCGAATTGTGGGCCGAGGGGGTCAGCGACTTTAAGGGTGATTACTACACGATGGAGGATTGCCGCGTCCGGCCCAAACCCGGCGGCGACATGAAGATCATCTGCGCCGGGTCATCGGACGAAGGCCTCGCTTTCTCGGCGAAATGGGCGGACTATGCCTTTTGCCTCGGCAAGGGCGTCAACACGCCGACTGCGTTTGCCTCGAACAACGCCCGCCTCGCCGCCGCCACCGCCAAGACCGGGCGCGACGTGTCGATCTTCGTGCTGATCATGATCATCGCCGCCGAAACCGACGACGAAGCGATGGCCAAGTGGAAATCGTACAATGCCGGCGTCGATGTCGAAGCGATCGCGTGGCTCGCCGATCAGGGCGCGAAGGACACCGTCAACAAGGACACCAACGTCCGCCAGCTCGCCGCACCCGAAGGGGCGGTCAACATTAACATGGGCACGCTGGTCGGGTCCTATGCGAGCGTCGCACGGATGCTCGATGAGATGGCCGAGGTTCCCAATACCGGCGGCGTGCTGCTGACCTTCGATGATTTCGTCGAAGGGGTGGAGGCGTTCGGGACGCGGATTCAGCCGTTGATGAAGTGTCGGGCGGGGGTGGGTAGCTAACCTCTCCCATACCCGCCACCCCGGCGAAGGCCGGGGCCCAGTTGCGGAGGTCGATGTCACGAAGGACCGTCCGCTGCAATCGGCGGCTCGCTATTGGGCCCCGGCCTTCGCCGGGGAGGCGCGTAAAGGATAGAAGGTTACGCCAGCAACCAAACCCTCTTGGCCTCGCCGCGATTTTGGCCGAAAGGCGCTGGCGAGAACGGAGAGAATGCCATGCGGATCATCGACCATCACATCGTCGGCCTTTCGGGCGGCGGCGCAACGCGCACCGGCGACGTCTTCGATCCCAACACCGGTCAGGTGCAAGCGCAGGTCAACCTCGGCACGCAAGCGACGCTCGATACCGCCGTCGCCGCCGCGTTGAAGGCGCAGCCCGCTTGGGCCGCGACCAACCCGCAGCGCCGCGCGCGCGTGATGGCCGAGTTCAAGCGCCTGGTTGACGCCCATATCGACGAACTCGCGCATCTGCTCTCGTCCGAGCACGGCAAGGTTGTCGCCGATTCGAAGGGCGATATTCAGCGCGGGCTCGAAGTGATCGAATTCTGCTGCGGCATCCCGCATGTGATGAAGGGCGAATATACCCACGGCGCCGGCCCCGGCATCGATGTCTATTCGATGCGCCAGCCGCTCGGCATTGGGGCTGGCATCACGCCGTTCAACTTCCCGGCGATGATCCCTTTGTGGATGTCGGGCGTCGCCATCGCCACCGGCAACGCCTTCATCCTCAAGCCCAGCGAGCGCGATCCGTCGGTGCCGGTGCGGCTCGCCCAATTGTTCGCCGAAGCCGGGCTGCCCGAGGGTATTTTGCAAGTCGTGCACGGCGACAAGGAAATGGTCGACGCGATCCTCGATCATCCCGCGATCAGCGCGGTCAGCTTCGTCGGCTCCTCCGACATCGCGCATTACGTCTACCGGCGCGGCGTTGCGGCGGGGAAGCGCGTCCAGGCGATGGGTGGTGCCAAGAATCACGGCATCGTCATGCCCGATGCCGATCTCGATCAGGTTGTCGCCGATCTGTCGGGCGCGGCGTTCGGCTCGGCGGGGGAGCGCTGCATGGCGCTGCCGGTGGTGGTGCCGGTCGGCGAGAAAACCGCGATTGCCCTTCGCGAAAAACTCCTCCCCGCCATCGCCAAATTGCGCATCGGCACTTCGACCGACAAGGACGCGGATTACGGCCCGGTCGTCAACGCCGCGCACCGCACGCGCGTCGAAGGCTGGATCCAGAAGGGCGTCGATGAGGGCGCGGAACTGGTCGTCGATGGCCGCGGGTTCGCATTGCAGGGCCATGAAAAGGGTTTCTTCATCGGACCCTCGCTGTTCGACCACGTCACGACAGGCATGGAATCGTACAAGGAAGAAATCTTCGGCCCCGTCCTCCAGATCGTCCGCGCCCAGGATTTCGAACATGCGCTGCGCCTGCCGAGCGAGCATCAATACGGCAATGGCGTCGCGATCTTCACGCGCAACGGACACGCCGCGCGCGAATTCGCGGCGCGCGTCAATGTCGGGATGGTCGGCATCAACGTGCCGATCCCGGTGCCCGTCGCCTACCACACCTTCGGCGGGTGGAAGCGCAGCGCGTTCGGCGACACCAACCAGCATGGCATGGAAGGCGTCAAGTTCTGGACCAAGGTCAAGACCGTCACGCAACGCTGGCCCGACGGCGGGGTCGGCGACGGCGCCAACGCCTTTGTCATCCCGACGATGGGATGACGGCGGCGGGGCGGTAACCGTCCCGATTTCGCGCGACAGTGTTGATTACGAGCCTTTGCGCGGGCGTTTGGTTAGGGCAAGGTTAACCCTATGAGCCCCGCCCGATGACTCCGCTGCGCCAGGTCATGTTCGTGGCGGGGCTTGTGCTGGTCGCGCTGCCGCTGGCGGTCGGGCTGCTGCCGCGCGAGGACGCACCGAAAGTTGCGCCGCTTGCGGCGCCCGTCACCGGCAAGCGCATTGCCCTCACCTTCGACGATATTCCGCGTGGTCCCGGCGTTTTTTACACGCCCGCCGAACGCACGACGCGGCTGATCGCGGCGTTGCGCGAAAGCGGTGTCGAACAGGCGGCCTTCTTCGCCAATCCCGGGCGAATCGGCCCGAAGAATGACGGTGCCGCACGGCTCGCCGCTTATGCGGCGGCGGGGCATGCGATTGCCGATCACACTTGGTCGCACCGCGATCTCCGCTCGATGTCGGCAGACGCTTTCCTCGCCGATATCGACAAGGCCGAAGCCGTTCTGACGGGCGAGCGTAATTACCGCCCGTGGTTCCGCTTCCCTGGCCTCAATCAGGGTGGGCGCGACAAGACAAAGCGCCGCGCCGTACTCGATGGCCTCGCCGCACGGCGGTTGCAGATTGCCTGGGTCACGGTCGACGGATCCGACTGGAATATCGAAGGCCAGACGATCGCGGCGAAAAAGGCTGGAAAGCCGATCGACGACGCCGCTTTGCGCGATCTCTATGTCGAGACGATGGTGCAATCGGCCGACTTTTCCGATGTGTTGATGCGCCGCATCGCCGGACGGCAAGTCCCGCACGTGCTGCTCCTCCACGAAACCGATATCGCCGCGCGCTATATCGGCGATCTGGTGACGGCGCTGCGGCGCGACGGCTGGACGATCGTCACCGCCGACGCTGCCTTTGCCGATCCGATCTATCATCAGACCGGCGATTTCGACAGCGCCAACGGCACGTTACCGGAGGCGCTGGCATGGGAGAAGCGCTTGCCCGGTCCGCTCTATTACGACCGCAACGACATGCCGCTCGCCAATCGCCTGTTCGCCGAGCGCGTGCTGCACCGCTCAACCAGCGCTACGGCGCAACAGGTCGCCACCCGATAGCGCTCAGGCCGAGACCGGTTGCTCCACGGCGCGTCGGCCCACCACCGACTCGAACCGCTCATGATAGCGCGGATGCTCGGTGCCCATGATCCGGTCCCACAGAGTGAAATAGAGCCCGAAATTATAGCGGCCTTCGGTATGGTGCAGGTCATGGTGCGTCGTTGTGGTCAGCCACCCGGTCAGCGGCGACCGCGTGAAGCCGGGCCACGCCAGCTCGAACCCCGAATGGCCGATCGCGTTGCGCGCGATCTGATGGCCGAGGAAGACGAAAATCGCCCAGGGCTGCATCGGCGCGACATGGCTGACGACCACGAACATCGCCGGGACATAGATGCTCTCGAACACCGCCTCGAGCGGCGCGAAGCTGTATGCCGCCCAGCTCGTCGGGGTGCGGCTGACATGGTGGGTGGCGTGCGCGCGTCGGAACAGCGCCTTCAAATGTAGCGCGCGGTGCATCCAATAGAACCAGGTATCGTGCAGAATCACCATTGCGACGATCTGTGTGATCAGGATGCTCAGGATCGGTTCGCCCTTGGAAACCGGCAGCCACCCTGCCTCGAACATTGCGAAGGTCAGCAAATTGACGACGGCGAAGACCAGGATCGTTTCGACTGACTGGAGGAATTCGCGTCGGCGATCGGCGAAGCTTGCCTTGCGCGGCTGAATCCGCCGCGGCTCGATCCAGCGCCGGATCAGCCAATAAAGAAGCGCGACCCCGGCCGCGGCAACGAAGTAACGAATGAATTCGTGCAGGATCGCGAACAAGCTTTCGACGGCGATGGCGGGAAGGATATCGGCCACGATAATCTCCTTGGGAGGTGATGTCGGATGACTGCCTGCCGATGATGGATCCGGTCCACGCAGCGCTGTAATATCAGCGCCGATTCCGGAATCGATCGCGAAATTTCATTTTTGCAGAATGCTTGTCCTGCGGAAATCGCTGGGTGCCTGACCCACGCTTTCGCGAAAAGCGCGGTTGAACGGCGCGAGGCTGGCATAGCCAAGGTCCATCGCAATCGTCAGGATGGGCAGATCGACATGGGCGGGGTCGGCGAGCTTCGCCTTGGCCTCGGCAATGCGGTGGTGATTGAGGAACGCGGAGAAATTTCGATAGCCCATGCGCTGATTGATGAGCGCGCGCAGGCGATGCTCGGGCACCCCGAGCCGCTGTGCAAGCTGGCCGATCGTCAGCCCGGTATCGCGATGGATGCCGTCGGCCATGATCGTATCGAGCTTTTGCTTCAGGACATGTTCCGACGGGCTCAGCGCCGGCATTACCGGCGCTTCGGCAGGCGTATTTGGATCATAGAGCAGGTCGGGATCGCTTTGCAGTAGCGCAGCTCCCATCGCCATCGTCGCGATCAGGATCGCCAAGGCCTGCGGCAGCGTGACCAGCGCGCCCGTATGACGAAAGCCGAAGATCATCTCGATGACCAGCACCATTACCGCGATAATACCGACGACGATCACGAAACCTACGCGCAACGATCGTCGCTTCTCGATCAGGTCATCGCCGCGTTCGAGGCAGGCGATCACCATCGCGTGCCCCACCATGGCCAACGACGTCCCGCGCTGAAGAAAGCCGAGCCACAATCCGACGCCATCCTCGATCGGTCCGGCAATGCCAAAGCCGATCCAGCATCCCATGACGACAAGGATGCCGACCACGACAAGCCAGCGCTCTAGCCGGCGCTCAAACAGCATATGCGCGAATACCCATAGCATCATGGGCGTCGCCTGCGCCGCTAGCTGGACGACTGCCCAGAACGGCCCGCTTTCGTTCAGCACAATTGGCGTAGCGAGCAGCACATAAGCGCAAATGCACGCAAACAACGCGACGGCCGCCACACGGATCGGGCGCGGCGCCCGACCTCGGCCGACGACGAGGGCGATCAGGAGGAGCTGACCAATTGCGAGCAGCCGAATCGCCCCGTCGATGATCAACAACCATGCCATCGAGGTGCGTTATGCCGGGAGCACACCCTAGCGTCCACGTAAGACTGGGAATCGCCGGGACGCGGCGCTAAAGCCGCTTGCATGACTCAGTTAGACCCGCCCACCCAGTTCGACCTCACCCCCGATCAGCGCGAAATCCAGGATCTCGCGCGGAAATTCACTGCCGACCGCATCACGCCGCATGCGGCGGAATGGGACGAAAAACACATCTTCCCGCGCGACACGATTCGGGCGGCGGCCGAACTCGGTTTCGCCTCGATCTACGTGTCCGAGGAATCGGGCGGCATCGCGCTCGGACGGCTTGAAGCGGCGCTGATCATGGAGGCGATGGCCTATGGCTGCCCCTCGACCAGCGCATTCATCAGCATCCACAATATGGCGGCGTGGATGATCGATCGCTTTGGATCGGCCACGGTTAAGGACAAATATCTGCCGTCGCTGGTCACGATGGACCGCATCGCCAGCTATTGCCTGACCGAACCCGGCTCTGGATCGGATGCCGCCGCGCTCAAGACCAAGGCGGTGAAGGATGGCGACCATTATGTCGTCACCGGCACCAAGCAGTTCATCAGCGGCGCGGGCGAGAACGACGTTTACGTCACGATGGTCCGCACCGGGGAGGACGGGCCGAAGGGCGTGTCGTGCCTGGTGATCGAAAAGGACATGCCCGGCGTCAGCTTCGGCGCGAACGAACGCAAGCTCGGCTGGCACTCGCAACCGACGCGCCAAGTGATCCTCGAGGATGTGCGTGTTCCTGTGGATAACCTTGTGGGCGGCGAGGGCGAGGGGTTCCGCATCGCGATGATGGGATTGGATGGCGGGCGGCTTAACATCGGTGCCTGTTCGCTCGGCGGCGCGCAACGCTGCCTTGATGAAGCGATCGGCTATACGCGGGATCGGAAACAGTTCGGCACCGCAATCGCCGATTTCCAGAACACGCAATTCATGCTGGCCGATATGGCAACCGATCTCGAAGCGGCGCGCGCTTTGCTCTACATGGCGGCGGCAAAGGTCACCGCCAACGCCCCCGACAAAACCAAATTTGCTGCGATGGCGAAGCGGCTCGCGACCGACACCGGCTCTGCGGTGGCCGATCGCGCGCTGCAATTGCATGGCGGCTATGGCTATCTGATGGACTATCCGATCGAACGCTTCTGGCGCGATCTGCGCGTGCATTCGATCCTCGAGGGCACCAACCAGATCATGCGCATGATCGTCGGGCGAGAGTTGACGCGGCAATAAGGAGGCGGAGGTATTTGATCAGGCCAGTCGCACGTTGATTGCCGTTAAACCTTTTCTGCCAGGCGTTAAATCGAACACGACTATATCCGATGTCTTTATGTTATCTTTTAGGACGCTAGCATCTACGAAAAATTCAGTACCTGTTATGTCCTCTTTGACGAAACCAAAACCTTTCGTTTGATTGTACATTTTCACGACACCTTTTTTCATCTTACCCCCCCATCCGTTCCGGTAACGATATGATCCGCATGGTGAGAATACAATCATGAATGCCGACATCCAGACGATGACCGACGGCAAGATCGGTCGCATCCGGCTAAATCGGCCGACGGCGTTGCACGCCCTCACGACGCCGATGTGTGAGGGCATTCTCCGCGCGCTTGAGCAATGGCGCACCGACCCCGCCGTCGAAGCCGTCATGATCGACCATGCCCCCGCGCCGGATGGCGACCCGAAACTGTCCCGCGGCTTTTGCGCGGGCGGCGACATCCGCATGCTCGCGGAATCGGGCGCGAAGGATGGAGCTGAGGCGCGCGCCTTCTTTCACACCGAATATCGCATGAACCACGCGCTGTTCACCTACGCCAAGCCGACGATCGCCTTTATGGATGGCATCACGATGGGCGGCGGCGTCGGCCTCGCCTGCCCCTGTGATTTCCGCATAGCGACCGAGAATACCAAGTTCGCCATGCCCGAAACCGGGATCGGCCTGTTCCCCGATGTCGGCGGTGGCTGGTATCTGTCGCGGCTGCCGGGTCGGGTCGGGCAGTTCATGGCGTTGACCGGATATCGCACCGACGGGGCCGACTGTCTGACGCTCGGCTTGGCCACGCATTATGTACCGAGCGATCGGCTGGACGAGGTGAAGGCGGCGCTGGCGAGGGGCGGTTACGGCGATTTGCACGCCGCGATCAAAGCGTTCGGCGTCGGCGCACCGCTGGCGCGTATCGTCGAACAGCGTGGGGCGATCGACCGCCTGTTCGCGTCGGACAAACTCGAAGACATTTACGCCGCGCTCGAGGCCGATGGCAGCGAATGGGCGACGCAGACGCTCGCCACCCTCAAAACCAAATCGCCCCAGACGATGAAGGTCTCGCTCCGCCTCCTCCACGAAGGTGCGACGATGGCGACGTTCGAGGATGAGATGCGCCAGGAATATGCCGTCGGCTGCCGCGTGGTGCAGCGCCACGACTTCCTCGAAGGCGTGCGCGCGGTGATCATCGACAAGGACAACGCCCCCAAATGGGACCCGGCGACGCCCGAGGGCGTGACCGATCACGTGCTCGACCAGATCTTCGCCCCGCTATCGGATGCGGAGGCGTGGACGCCTGCCTGACCCAAGCCGTCACCCCGGCCTTGTGCCGGGGCCCACTCCTCCACTGGCGCTGCGCTCGCGGCGCGGTGGACCCCAGCACAAGGCCGGGGTGACGAAAAGGAAGCTTTTGAATGCCGACCTACGAAACCCTCATCGTCGACCAGCGCGGGGGCGTGACGCTCGTCACGCTCAACCGCCCGCAAGCGCTCAACGCGCTCAACAGCCAGGTGCTCGCCGATCTGCTCGCCGCGATGGCGGCGTTCGATGCCGACGCCTCGCAAGGCTGCGCCGTCATCACCGGCAGCGAAAAGGCCTTCGCGGCGGGCGCCGATATCAAGGAAATGCAGGCGCAGGGCTTTGCCGACATGTACGGCCACGATTTCTTTGCCGGCTGGGATCGCTTCACGCAGACGCGTAAGCCCGTCATCGCGGCGGTCGCGGGCTATGCGCTCGGCGGCGGCTGCGAACTGGCGATGATGTGCGATTTCATCCTCGCCGCCGACAGCGCCAAGTTCGGCCAGCCCGAAATCAAGCTCGCCGTCTCCCCCGGCATGGGCGGATCGCAACGCCTTACGCGCGCCGTCGGCAAGGCCAAGGCGATGGAAATGTGCCTCACCGGCCGCATGATGGATGCCGCCGAAGCCGAGCGCGCGGGCTTGGTCTCGCGCGTCGTCCCCGCTGCCGATCTGATCGACGACGCGGTGAAAACCGCCGCCACGATCGCTTCAATGGCGCCGCTTGCGGTCAAGGCGAACAAGGAAATGGTCAACGCCGCGTTTGAGACGGGGCTGAGCATGGGCGTGCAGTTCGAGCGGCGCTTGTTTCACGCGCTGTTCGGCACCGAGGATCAGAGCGAAGGGATGAGTGCCTTCGTCGAGAAGCGCCAAGGGGTGTGGACGGGGAAGTAACCTGATTTCCCCTCCCGCTCGCGGGAGGGGCCTCATTTCCCCTCCCGCTTGCGGGAGGGGAGCAAGAAATAGGAGAGAAACATGACCCGCATCGCCTTTATCGGTCTCGGCAATATGGGCGGCGGGATGGCCGCAAATCTCGCGAAGGCGGGGCATGATGTCCGCGCGTTCGATCTGTCGCAGGATGCGCTTGCGCGCGCCAAGGCTGCCGGATGCCTCCCCGCCGCAAGCGCCGCCGAGGCCGCCGATGGCGCCGAGGCGATCGTCACGATGTTGCCTGCGGGCACGCATGTCGAAGCGGTCTATGCCGATTTGTTCGCCGCGCATGTCGCGCCGTCCGCGATCCTGATCGATTGCTCCACGATCGACGTCGCCACCGCCAAGCGCGTCGCCGCGGCGGCGCAGGCCAAGGGCCTCGCCGCCGTCGACGCCCCCGTCTCGGGTGGGATCGGCGCGGCCAACGCCGGCACGCTGACCTTCATGGTCGGCGGTAGCGACGCGGCGTTCGCGCGTGCCGAGCCGATCCTCGCCGCCATGGGCAAAGCGGTGATCCATGCCGGCGCAAACGGCACCGGACAGGCCGCGAAGATCGCCAACAACATGCTGCTCGGCGCGACGATGGTGGCGACGTGCGAAGCGTTTTTGCTCGCCGAGAAGCTCGGGCTCGACGCGCAGACTTTCTATGACATTTCCAGCGTCGCCTCGGGGCAAAGCTGGTCGATGACAAGCTATTGCCCGGTCCCCGGAATCGGCCCCGATACCCCCGCCGATCATGACTATCAGGGCGGGTTTGCGGGCGCGCTGATGCTGAAGGACCTCAAACTCGCCGCCGCCGCCGCTGCGGATGCCGGGGCTGACACCCCGATGGGCGCGAAGGCAGCCGAACTGTACCAGCGCTTCGCCGACGAAGGGCAGGGGGGGCTGGATTTTTCCGGGATCATCAGGATGCTGCGCGGGTAACCCATTCCGTCACCCCTCACCCACCCCGGCGAAGGCCGGGGCCCAGTTTCGAAACGGTTGAAGTACGGGCGCATCTCTAGGTTTCAAACCGCTCGCAACTGGGCCCCGGCCTCCGCCGGGGTGGGAAGGTTGCGGAGCCACTCGCCAACCCTTTACCCGCCGCCGCCGCCGCCGATACGGGTGCCGACACCCTGATGGGCGCGAAGGCTGCTGAACTGTACCAGCGCTTCGCCGACGAAGGGCAGGGTGGACTCGATTTCTCGGGCATCATCAGGATGCTGCGGGGGTAACCCATTCCGTCACCCTTCACCCATCCCGGCGAAGGCCGGGGCCCAGTTTCGAAACGGTTGAAGTACGGGCGCATCTCTACGTTTCAGACCGCTCGCAACTGGGCCCCGGCCTCCGCCGGGGTGGGAAGGTTGCGGAGGAACTCGCCAAC
>JBBQLB010000035.1:0-28260 GCA_038327465.1 Sphingomonadales bacterium
AACAGCGCCTTGCCACGCTGAATCCGGGTAATCTCGACGGTTCGCTCGCGATTATCGGCAACCCGCTCCAGGTCGCCGCGCTCAAATCCTCGGGGGTCGAGGTCGGTCGGGGTACCAACGGCATCGCCGGGCAGGAAACCACGAAGACCGCCAGCCTGCCCGAAGGGGTGAGCGGGTTCATTGCAGCAGGCTATATCGACGGTGACAGCCGTCCGATGGCGACTGCCGTACCGCTCGGCAACCGCGACCAGTTCAACGGCTATTATATCGCAGCCGGCCTTGAAGGCGAAGTCGGCAGCCATGGCGCGCTCGGCATTGCGCTGTCGTACAGCAATGCTGATGGCACGACGAGCTTGGCGCAAACCGCGCGCGCCGAGCTGGTCCAGGGCACTATCTACGGCAAGGCCAAGCTGACCGGACATCTGACGTTCGACGGTCAGGCCAGCATTGGTGTGTTCAACACCAAGACGCGCCGTGCGGTGTCTGTGCTCGGAACGGCCTACACCTATACCGGTGGCGGCGGCGCAGTCACCTATTCGGGCGAATTTGGCCTTGGGTACGTCAATGATATCGGTCATGACCTGACGATCACCCCGCGCGTCGCAGTACGTGCCGGTCGGATCGACTGGGAGACCGCTTCGGAGGCCGGTGGTGGCACCGCTTTGAAGATCGACCGGCTCGGGGCGGACAGCCTGCAGGGGATGGGCGGCCTAACGGTTGCCGGCGGCAACAAGATCAAGCCGTATCTGTCGGGCTATTTCGTCCATGAATTCGCCAACAAGTCGCCCGCCGTTGGCGCGAACTTCGTCGGCGGCGTCGGGCCGAACGCGTTGTTCGGTCTGGCTACTCAGGATAAGGATTGGGCAGAGGTTGCCGGTGGCATCTCCTACGGCACGCGTAAGGTCAGCGTCTCGGTCGGTGCCGATACGACGATCGGTCGTGGCGACGTATCGAACCAGAGCTATCGCGCATCGATCAAGATCGGCTTCTGATCTTTCCATAAGCGCATGAAAGGGCCGTCCGGGCGACCGGGCGGCCTTTTTGCTATCCGGCGTTCGAAACAGCGTGGGCGAAAATAGCGGTTCAATCGTCGGTGATCACCCGATAACGCTGGGCGATGACCGGTTTCGAAATCGCCGCCTTCCTGCTCGGGCTCGCCAATGTCACGCTGGTCGTGCGGCGCAGCATCTGGAATTACCCATTCGGGCTGGTGATGGTCGCGCTGTACGGCAAGATCTTCCTCGACGCGCGATTATATAGCGATGCGATCCTGCAAATCTTCTTCTTCGTCGTACAGATTTATGGCTGGTGGAACTGGACGCGCAACCGCGCGCGCGCCGGATCGATTACGGTCGTCCGGCTCGGCAACCGCGATCGCGCGCTCTGGGGCATCGGGTGCGGCATCGCCTCGGCTTTATGGGGCTATGGCATGCACCGCTTCACCGACGCGTCCTTCCCCTGGGCCGATGCGACGCTCGCCATCACCAGCGTCGCCGCGCAAATTCTGATGTCGCGCCGCGCGATCGAGAATTGGTGGCTGTGGATCGCGGTCGATATCGGATCGGTCGGGCTGTATGCCGCAAAGGGCCTGTGGCTGACGATGCTGCTTTATGCGATCTTCCTCGGCCTCGCGATCTGGGGATTATTCGACTGGCAACGCGCCGAGCGGCGACAGGGGCACGCAGCCGCATGACGCGTGGCTTTGTCCTCGGCAAATTCATGCCGCCGCACAACGGCCATGTCCTGCTCTGCGAAACCGCCCGCGCGCTGGTCGATTGCCTGACGATTCTGGTGTGCTGGCTGCCCGATGATCCGGTTCCCGGCCCGCTACGGCTGGCGTGGATGCGTGCGCTATTCCCGGATTGTCGCGTGATCGGCCACGATGCAATCGTCCCGCAGGAACCGGCCGAGCATCCCGATTTCTGGGCGATCTGGCGCGGCATCGTTCGCACCGCGCACCCCGAACCGATCGACCGCGTTTTCGCGTCCGATCCCTATGGCGCGCGGCTTGCTGCCGAAGTGGGTGCGCAATTTCATCCGATCGACCCGGCGCGCGAGGCCGTACCGATCAGCGCGAGCCTGATCCGCTCCGATCCGTGGCGTGCGTGGCGGCATTTGCCGACGGTAGTGCGGCCCTATTATGCCCGCTCGATCTGCCTGCACGGGCCCGAAAGCACCGGCAAATCGACGTTGCTGCCGTTGCTCGCTGCGCACTATGACACCTGCGCCGTCCCCGAATATGGCCGGACGTGGTGCGAACAGTTCGGGACCGATCTGACGATGGCCGACCTCGTCGAGATCGCGCGGACCCACGATGCGATGACCCATGCCGCGCTGCGACAGTGCAACCGCCGCCTCTTCCTCGATACCGATCCGCTGATGACCGCCGTGTGGGCGGACATGCTGTTCGGCAGGCGCGACCCGTGGTTCGACGCGTGGCAGGGCACCGCCGACCTGTATCTGCTGCTCGATATCGACCTGCCGTGGATCGACGACGGAACGCGGATGTTCGGCAGCGCGGCCGCGCGGCAACGCTTCTTCGATCTGTCGCGGGCGGAGTTGGACCGGCGCGGGGTGCGCTATGCCATCATCAGCGGGCACGGCCCCGATCGCCTCGCCGCCGCGTTGGCGGCGATCGAGGCGATGGGGTTGGACCGCTAGGCCAGCATTACTTGCCCTTGAGCGCCTTCACCGCAGCCATCGTGCCGCTGACATGTCCCGCCGGGCTGAGATCCGACAGGACATAAGCGATCTTGCCCGATTTGGAGATCACGTAGGAGGTGCGGTTGGTCCAGCCGGCCCGCTGCGGCAGCACCACGTCATAGCCGGAGATGATCTCCGGCTTCGCCAGGCCGACCGCGAACTTGTCGCGGCACTCGGCCGTCGAGAATTCCTTGATGCGATCGGCATTGCCGGCGGTCAGGCCGATCAGCGTCGCGCCATATTTCGAGAATTCCCCTGATGCTTCGGCGAATTCATGCGCCTCGGCCGTGCAGCCCGAGGTGAAGGCGGCAGGGAAGAAATAGAGCACGACGGGCCCCTTCTTCAACGCTTTGGACAGGGTGAACGAAAAGGACTGCGCCTTGTCCTTGGGATTGGTCACAGGAACACCAAGCGCCTTCGCGCCGGGCGTGCCGACTGCAGCATCGGTCGTGAAATCGGGCGCCTTGTCACCGACTTTCAGTGCGGCATGCGCCGGGGCGGCTGCCATCAGCGCAAGGGCAAAGGCGGCAAGCGGGGCGGTGCGGTTCATGGCCAAATCTCCGGATAGTGTCGCGCGACGCTACCCTGCCAAGCGCCTCACCGCCAGTGCATTACCGCCCCGATCAGCGCGATGGGGCGAGTTTGGTGTTGAGCACCCAGCCGACATTGTCATTCTCGTCGGCGACTTCCCACCACAGGCCGTTCTTATTGCCGGTGACATAGACGATCGCGCCGGGCGGGAGCGTCCGGATCACCCGGCCCGCAGGGCTGGCGGTGGTGCGCATCGCGACCGGAGCCTGCGCCGTGAACGACTTGGACGGTGCCGCTGCGGCGGTGCCGGTGTCGCCGGGATTAATATAGCCGAGATCGTTAACCAGCTTGGCATAGGCCTGAATGAAGGCCAGCGTCACGATCCGCCCGATATCGGTATTGTCATAGCCGCCACCGATCACGCCGCCGCCAACCACGCCAGCAAACACGCCACCGCCGCCGCCGAAGCTCAGGCTATTTTTGGCGGCATAGCCATCCTGCGTCGCCAGCGTCTCGGTCGTGCGGACGTTGGTAATCGACAGGACGACATTGGCTTCCATCTTCCGGCTGCGGATGCCACCGACGATCCCGCCAAACGGCCCGCCGATGATGCCGCCCAGGCCAGCCGCGACGCCGCTGCCGCTCGAATTGCTGTTGGCACCCTGCACTTCAGCCTGCAGCACATAATCGGCGGCCTTGATCTGGCCTTGGCCGACGTTGGAGCCGCGTTGCAGGCCAAGATCGCCGCCGATGTCGCGCTCGCGCTGCGCGGCTTGCAGCCCGCTGCCGCGATCGACGATGTTGAAGCAGCCCGAGCGCTGCACGAGCACCTTGAGCAATTTCTGGGGCGGCGCGAGGTTATATTGCGTCCACCCGCGCGAATCGTCGCCATCGACGATCGAGATCGTGCCATGCTTGGTCGCGCAGCGCGGCACGTCGTTCATCGTCGCTTCCTGCAACTTCTGCGTGCCGGAGGGTTTGGCCAGCCGCTGCGCACCCGCGTTCACCGGCATCGTTACCAGCGCCGTGGCGCCGAGCAGTGCGATAGGAAGTTTCGACATATGCCCCCCCGATTCGTTTCGGAACGTGATTAATCGATTCGTACGCGCGCGGATAGCGCGAAGTGCGCGGGTGGCTGCCACCGCCAAACCGATCCCCGCCTGACGCCGTCTGCGGATCATCGCAGCGAACTCCGCCGCTGCCTCTGTCGGGGCCGAAGTCAGTGCCGGTGTTCTCGTCACCGACTCTGCGCTTGACCCCGCCCCTTCGCAACGGCGTTCACCCCTGCTAACGCGACTGAATCATGACGACCCCCCTCGCCCAAATCCGCAATTTCTCGATCATCGCGCATATCGATCACGGCAAATCGACGCTTGCCGATCGCCTGATCCAGGCGACCGGGGGCCTGACCGACCGTGAGATGTCCGAACAAGTCCTCGACAATATGGACATCGAGAAAGAGCGCGGGATCACGATCAAGGCGCAGACGGTGCGGCTGCGCTACGTCGCCAAGGACGGGATCGAATATGCGCTGAATTTGATGGACACGCCGGGGCATGTCGACTTCGCCTATGAAGTCAGCCGCAGCCTCGCCGCGTGCGAGGGCGCGTTGCTGGTGGTCGATGCGGCGCAGGGCGTCGAGGCGCAGACGCTCGCCAATGTCTATCAGTCGATCGAGCACGACCACGAAATCGTCCCCGTCATCAACAAGATCGACCTCCCCTCCGCCGACCCGGAGAAGGTCAAGGCCGAGATCGAGGAAGTGATCGGGCTCGACGCGAGCCAGGCCGTGCTGACCAGCGCGAAATCGGGGATCGGCATCGCCGAAGTGCTCGAAGCCGTCGTCACACGCATCCCGCCACCCAAGGGCGATGCCGAGGCGCCGCTGCAGGCGATGCTGGTCGACAGCTGGTACGACCCGTATCTCGGCGTCGTCATCCTCGTCCGCGTGATGGCGGGGGTGCTGAAGAAGGGCCAGCAGATCAAATTCATGCAGGCCGGAACCGTCCATCTGGTCGATCGCGTCGGCTGCTTCCGCCCCAAGATCGAGCAATTGACCGATCTCGGCCCCGGCGAGATCGGCTTCATCACCGCGCAAATCAAGGAAGTCGCGCAGACTCGCGTCGGCGACACGATCACCGACGCCAAGCGCCCTGCCGCCGAGGCGCTGCCGGGCTTTAAGGAAGTCCAGCCCGTCGTGTTTTGCGGGCTGTTTCCGGTCGATGCCGCCGATTTCGAGAAATTGCGCGAGAGTATCAGCAAGCTGCGCTTGAACGACGCATCGTTCAGCTTCGAAATGGAGACCTCGGCCGCGCTCGGCTTCGGCTTCCGCTGCGGGTTCCTCGGGCTGTTGCACCTCGAGATCATCCAGGAGCGGCTGACGCGCGAGTACGATCTCGACCTGATCACCACCGCGCCCTCGGTGGTGTATGAGATCGAGCTCACCCATCCAGATCCTGCGGGTACGACGCATTTCGAGCTGCACAACCCCGCCGACATGCCCGAACCCAACAAGATCGCGACGATCAGCGAACCGTGGATAGAGGCGATCATTTACGTGCCCGACGAATATCTCGGCTCAATCCTGAAACTGTGTCAGGACCGGCGCGGCATCCAGAAGAACCTGACCTATGTCGGTGGCCGCGCGCAGGCGACGTATGAATTGCCGCTCAACGAAGTGGTGTTCGATTTCTACGACCGGCTGAAATCGCTGTCGAAGGGCTATGCCAGTTTCGACTATACCCAGATTGGCAATCGCGAGGGCGATCTCGTCAAGATGAGCATCCTCGTCAACGAAGAGCCGGTCGACGCGCTGTCGATGATCGTCCACCGCGGCACCGCCGAGACGCGCGGGCGCGGCATGGTCGAGCGGCTGAAAGAGTTGATCCCGCGCCATCTGTTCAAGATTCCGATCCAGGCGGCGATCGGCGGCAAGGTGATCGCGCGCGAGACGATCAGCGCGATGCGCAAGGACGTAACCGCGAAATGCTATGGCGGCGACGCCAGCCGCAAGCGCAAGCTGCTCGACAAGCAAAAGAAGGGCAAGCTGAAGATGCGGGAGTATGGCAGCGTTAGTATTCCGCAGGAGGCGTTCATCGCGGCGCTACGGATGGGGGATGAGGGGTAAGTGGCTGAGGGTAGGAGCCGTAGACCAGCGCTTAGCGAGACGACGACCCGCGGAACGAGCTCATAACGCGACGGAGCCGCATGGCGAACAGAGCTTTGCCGATCGTGAGTTCGTTACACACCAGCAACAAACCGTCATCTAACCGTAAGCGAACTGACGCCGATCGCTTCTAGGTGAGCCCCCGGGATTTAAAACGATTCGGGGGCGTTATGACATCGCAATATAAACTTCTTCTCGCGTGCAGCGCGGGAGCGCTGGCGTGCATTCTGGCGGCACCGGCAGCGGCGCAAACCGCGCCCGCCGCACCTGCGGCGGCAGCAGACGATCAAGACATTGTGGTGACCGGCAAGCGCCCGATCGCGGAATCGGAAGCGGCGGCATTGAAGGTGCAAAAGATCTCCGATTCGCTCGTCACCGTTGCTGCGGCGGACGGCGTTGGTCGGCTGCCCGACCAGAATATCGCCCAGGCGGTCGGTCGTCTGGCTGGCGCGGCGGTGGAGCGTGATCAGGGTCAGGCGCGCTACATCAGCTTGCGTGGCGCACCCAATTACTGGACGACGCTGTCGTTCGACGGGATCAACGTCGTCAGCCCGGAAGGCCGCGACGCGCGGTTCGATTCGATCCCGTCGGCGATCGCATCGCAGATCATCGTATCGAAGGCAGTGACGCCCGAAATGCCCGGTGAGACGGTGGCGGGCAACGTCAACATCATCACGCGCTCGGCGTTCGATTACAACGGCCTGAAGGTCAGTGGTAAGGCCGGATATGGCGTCGCGGAATATGGCAGCCGCAATCAATATGAGGCATCGCTCGTCGCGTCCGACCGGTTCCAAGTGGGCGGCGGGGAGATCGGGATTCTTGTGTCGGGCAGCTATTTCGAACGCGGCCAGATCACCGACAATTTCGAAACCGATTATGAGCGCGTCGGCAGCGAAATCGGTGCGACCAATGCGCTGACCTCGCCCACAACGGGCAACGATAAGCGCCCCGGCTGGGAAACGCGCTTCTGGGCGCAGGAAGCCGAAAACAAGCTGTACCGCCTCACGCGCCGCAACTGGTCGGTGTCGAGCCGCCTCGACTGGAAACCCGACGAGGCCAACACCATTTCGCTGCGGTCGATCTATACGATCTTCACCGATGACGAGGCGCGCGACAATTACCGCTTCGATCTTGACGATCGTCAGGCTGATCTGGCCCTCAACACGGCCGCCTGCGCGACGACGGTCAATCCGACGCCGACGACGACCGGCTATGCCGATGTCTGCATCGGCAATACGCCGCAGGTCGGCACGATCTATGGCATCGACATCCGCCAGCGCTCGACGTTGCGGGCGTTCAAGCAATCGATCTACACCAACACGCTGGCCGGTGATCACGACTTTGCCGATGGCTGGCACTTGATGTGGCTGGGCAATTATACCCAATCGAAAGATGATCGCTCGGTCGTCGGCGAAGTGGCTTGGGACAGCCCGAGCACGCGTACGCTGCGCCCGACCGTCAGCTATGATTTCAGCAATCCCAACCGTTCGCGCCTGGTGCTGTCCACCACTACCCAGTTGAGCGGCCCGACCCGCTATCAGGCGGGCACGCCGGTGACGGCGATCGATACCTTCACCAAAGCGCCATCGTCGCTGACCGTGCTCGACGCCGTCGACACGACCGATGCCTATACCGGCAAATTGGTCCTGACGCGCAAAACCAGCTTCCTAGGCAGCGATGCCACGTTCAAGGCGGGCTTTCAGTTCGACCAGCGCACCAAGGTGGCCGACGAAAAGAACATCGTGCTCAACACCGCGGGGCAATTCGCCGCAGTCGGGCTGCCCACCGACTATAATCTGTTCTCGCTGAACCAGCCCTTCCTCGGCAAAATCCCGATGGATTACACCTTCCGTTATTTCGACACCAACCAAATGCGCGCGGTTTCCGCCGCTGCACGTGCCAATTTCGCCGTCGCCCCGGTCACCGGCAACAATTACGATGTGCGCGAGCAGATCTACGCCGGCTATCTGATGGGCACGTTGAAATATGATTGGGGTTCGATTCTGGGCGGCGTCCGCGTCGAGCATATCAAGAACCGCGGGATCGCGGTCGCGACGATCGGGACGACCACCGGTCGGGTGACGGCGGAATCGAGCCAGACGCTGTTCTTCCCCAGCCTGCACTTCAACTACAATTTGGACGATACCAAGAAGCTGCGCCTGTCGTTCAACACTGGTGCCGCGCGCGCCGATTATGATCAGCTGCGACCGAACGTGGTGGTGAACGACACCAACCAGACGATTTCGGGCGGCAACCCGGCGGTCAAGCCGGAAAAGGCTTACGGCTTCGACGCGTATTTCGAATGGTATTTGCGCCCGCAGGGGTATCTGTCGGTCGGCGCGTATTACAAGAAAGTTCAGGACGTCCTGTATCGCCAGTCGCGCAGCTTCGCCTCCAACGCGCTCGACAGCAACGGCATCGACCGTTCGGCCTATATCTTCTCGGGCATCACCAATGGTGGCGAGGGCCGGGTATTCGGCATGGAAGCGGCGGCGCAGCTCCAGCTCGAGCCGTGGACGAGCGATCTCGGCCTGCCCGACTGGATGGGCGGCTTCGGCATCACCGCTAACATCACCCTTAACGACAGCAAGGTGACGAAGCCCACGATTATCAACCCGACCTTCACCGTCCCGGCGCGCCAGGTGCGGCTGCCCGGTACGTCCGACATGGTCTATAACATCGGCGGCTATTACGAAAAATATGGCCTGTCGCTGCGCCTGCAATATCAGAACCGGTCGAAGTGGCTGGATACCATTGCCGATGATCTGACCGATGCCGGCGATACCTATTGGGATGCCGACGACGAAATGGATTTCTCGGCGCGCTATGCGATCAACAAGAATTTCGAAATCTATTTCGATGCGACCAACTTGCTCAACCAGCCAGGTCGGCGCTTCTCCGATCCGAGTAATTTGCTGCGCGCCTTGGGTCAGGCTTCGCCGGACACATCGGGCCAGACGATCGAATGGGAGCGCTTCGGCCGTCGCTACGCCGGGGGGGTGCGGATCAACTTCTGATGCGTACTCTCATCGGCGCAACACTGTTCGGCCTGCTGTCCTTCGGGATGGCAGGCTGCACGGCGACGACACCACGGCCCGCTTTCTCGCGCGCGCCGGCCGCATCGGTCGAGGCGCGCGGTCAGACCGCGGCGGTCGGTACGGCCAATGCCGATGCGGCCGACGACCCCGCAATCTGGCGCAACCCGGCCGACCCCGCCGCGAGCCTGATCGTCGGGACCGACAAGAAGGCGGGGCTCTACGTCTATGATCTTCAAGGCAAGCAGCGGTCCTTCATCGATGCGGGCCGGGTCAACAATGTCGATTTGCGCGACATGGGTGCGGCAGGGATCATCGTCGCGGCAAGCGACCGCAGCGATCCGCTGAACGCGCACCTCGCGCTTTTCCGCCTAGATCCGGCGAGCGCCACGCTGATCCCACTGGGCAAGGTTTCGGCGGGCGCGGGCGAGGCTTACGGCGTGTGCCTTTATCGCGAGGCCGATACGCTCTTCGCCTTCAACGTGATCAAGGACGGGACGATCCGCCAGCTTGCACTGACGCTCGGCTCGGTGCCCAGCGCCACCCTCGTCCGTACGATGAAGCTCGCCACGCAATCCGAGGGCTGCGCCGCCGACGAGCGGACGCACCGGCTCTATGTCGCCGAAGAAGACGTTGGCCTGTGGCGCTTCGATGCCACGCCGGGGGGCGCCACCACGCCGGTCAAAATGGCATCGGCCGACGGCTATCAGATCGTTGCCGACACCGAAGGCGTGACGATCGCCGCAGAAGGGCCGGGCGACGGTGGCTATCTGCTCGTCTCGAGCCAGGGCGACAATGCCTATGCCGTGTACCGCCTGTCCGATGATTCCTATGTTGGGCGTTTCCGCATCGGCGCGGGTGCGGTCGGTTCAACCGAAGAAACTGACGGCATCGATGTCGCGGTGGGCGATTTCGGGGGCAGCTATCCCAGCGGCTTGTTCGTCGCGCAAGATGGCCAGAACGCGCCGACCGCGCAGAATTTCAAGCTCGTCGCCTGGGCCGACATCAAGAAGGCGCTCGGTATTCGGTGATGGTGTTGCGGGGCGTTACCCCGCCGCAGCCCAGCGGACGTCGCCCTTGCTCCAAGACACGAAGGCGTCCTCATCCATCGGCGCGGCAATCGCATAGCCCTGGATCACGTCGCAGCCGATGATGCGGAGGATTTCGGCCTGGGCGTGACTTTCAATCCCCTCGCCCACTGCCTCGCAGCCGAGGCCGTGGATCAGCCCGATCACGGCGTGCGCGATCGTGCGGGCGTCGGCGTCTTCGGCAATATGTTCGATCAGGCTGCGGTCGAGCTTCACGCGGTCGATCGGCAGGCTGCGCAGGCGGGCGAGGTTCGAATAGCCGGTGCCGAAATCGTCGATCGCGATCGTGGCGCCGTCGGCCCGGAGCAAGGCGATCGCCTCGATCACCTCGCTGCTGCAATGCATCGCGAGCGTCTCGCTGATTTCGAGTTCGAGCAAATGCGCGGGCGCATCGGCAGCGCGCATTGCTTCGCGCAAGCGGCGGAAGAAGGTCGCATGATCGAGCTCGCGCGCCGATACGTTGACGGCGAGCCGCTGCGCGATCCCGATCCGGCCCCAGCGCGCGATCGTTTCGGCGACGGTGTGGATCACCCATTCGCCGATCTCGACGATCAGCCCGGTCTCCTCGGCACGCTCAAGGAAGCTCCCGGGCAAACGCAGGCCATCGCGCGGATGACGCCAGCGCAACAGCGCCTCGGCCGCAACGATACGACCGTCCTCGGCGCCGACTTGCGGTTGGAAGACGAGCGTGAATTCGTCGCGGTCGATCGCCTCACGCAAGTCGCTTTCGAGCGCGGCGCGTTCGGCAATCTGTGCGGCGAGCGCGTCGGTGAAATGTTCGGCACGGCCGCGGCCACTGGCCTTGGCGTGATACATCGCGGCGTCGGCGGCGCGCATCAAATCCGTCAGCGATTCGCCGTGCTGCGGGCGGAGCGCGATACCGATCGACGCGCCGATCGTGACCTCGGCACCCGACAGGTCGAACGGCTCGGCGAGCGCGAACAAGACGCCGCGCCCAATCCGCGCGGCCTCTGCAGAATCGGCGAGCGCGCTGAAGAACATGGTGAATTCGTCGCCCGCCAACCGCCCGATCAGTGGGGGCGGCGTGCCGGGGGCGGTGGCCACGCCGTCGGCGACCGCGCGCAGCCGATTGGCGACCATGCCGAGCAGCATGTCGCCGCACGCATGGCCCATCGTATCGTTGACGGTCTTGAAGCGATCGAGATCGATGAAGAACAACGCCCCGCCAGTCCCGAGCGGCGCTTCGACCAGCAGGCGCTCGCAGGTGCGGCGGAAATTGGTGCGGTTGGCGAGGCCGGTGACCGGATCGAACATGGCGAGGCGATGCACGCTGTCTAAATTGACGTTCAATTGTTCGAACAAACTATGCATGGCAGTGGCGAGTTGCGGCACGTTGGCGGCAATTTCCGGCGGAATCTCGCTGCTTAGATCCCCGTGCGCGGCGCGGGTGAGGCGCGAAATTGCGGCATCGATTGCCGATGCCGTGGCGGAAATACTGCGCTCAGCCGAGGCCCAACACATGGCCGCACAAACGACCGCCGGGATCAGCGCGCGCGAAACGTTGGTGATGTCGACGCCGCCAGCCGAGGTCGCGACGAGCGCCAGGATGAACGCAACCGCCCCGGCGCACATCGCGAACACGATCGCGCGGCTTTTCAGCGATACCTCGTCCATTGCGATGTCGCGCGACTCCAACCCCCGAGCAAAGCGCTCGGCACCGACCCGAACCATGCCAGCTAAAGGTTAAGATTTTCGCGAACCTGCTGCTTTCACACGCGGTTTCCTGAGGACGATATACAACGCCCCTGCCCCGCCATGGCGTGGGTGTGCGGCGCGCACCGCCGCGATCGCGGCGGCATGGCGCGAGCCTGCCAGCCAATCGCCGGTCGCCGCCCGGATCGCGCCTCTTGCGTGCGGTCGCTCGCTGGTCGGGCGGGGCGGCTTGCCGGTGATGAGCAGGATCATACGATCCCCGCTGCGGATTGCGGCGTCGAGCGCTGCGTCGAGCAGATCGTGCGCGGAGTGGAGCGTGTGGCCGTGCAGATCAATCGTGCGATCGGGGGCAACCAGGCCACGCGAGAGTTGCCGATCCCACGTGCCGTCGAGGGTGTTCGATGGTGCTGGCGCGGTCGCGGGGGCAGCTCTCGCATCCATTCGCTTCGAGCCCCCGGGCATCGGCTTCGCCGATCCCAAGGACAGGCTATGTCGAAAAGCCGGATCGGGACCTGCCGCCAGCATTGCAGCGCTGTTCGTGCGGCGCACGAGTGTCTCGACTTCGATCGACACGAACGGTTTAGGGGTGAGGCGTTTAGCAGCGGTTGCAACGAGCGGGCGCTGTCCGGTCAACGGCCGTACGCCTGCCATCACCCGCGCCCACAAAGCGGCTTCGTCAGGGCTGAGCGGGCGCGTTCCCATTGGCCCTCTCATCGGACAACCGCGCGAGCGTGCCGATCGGCAGCAGCAAAAACGCGGTGCCGTGCGCAGCCATGCCGCCGGCGGTCGCCTCGGCATCGGCCCCCGCGCCCCAGAAGGTGTCGATCCGGTTGGAACCCTTTATCGCGCCACCCGTGTCCTGCACGATCCACAGGCGGCTGGCATCGGCGCGGTCCATCGACAGTAAAACCGGCGCGCCGAGCGGCACGAAATGCGGATCGGCGGCGGCACTCACGCCGCCCGTCACCGGCAGCCCAAGCGCGCCAAGCGGAGGCCCCGATTGTTCGCGAAAGAACACGTAGCTTTTATTTTCGCGCATGATGTCGCGGCCCTGTTCAGGATGATCATGCAGCCATTGCACCAAGCCCTGCATCGAGCTTTGCCCCGGTGCGAGCAGCCCGCGCTTCTTCATCAAAGCGCCGATACCGGTATAATCGCGCCCGTTCTGATTGTCATAGCCGATCCGGATGACCGAACCATCGGGCAGCCGCAGCCGCCCCGATCCTTGAATTTGCAGGAAAAACAGTTCGACCGGGTCGGCCGCCCAGGCGATGATTTGCGCACGCCCGTCGAGCGTGCCCTGCTCGATCGCGGTGCGATCGTCATACGGCACGAAGCTTTGCCCGACGACATGGCCCCGGATTTTCTTCCCCTTCAGCGTATCGCTGAACGCGCCGAGATCGACTTCGACCAGATCGCGCGGGCGGGCGTAGATCGGGGTCTCGTACCCACTCCGCCGATCGCGCGAACCACGGATTTCGGGTTCGTAATAGCCGGTCGCGAAGGCCTTGCCATCGCCGACCTGCACCGCTTCGAAATATTGCGCGAAAAACGCGCGCGCCTCACCGCTGCGCACGGTGGCGGCGGCGGTGCAGGCGGGAGCCCAGTCGCTGCCGCGCGTCAGGCCAGAAAGATCGGGGCGACGCTGGAGCGAGGCACACGACGCTCGGAAAGCGGTGAGCGCGCGGGCGGCGACCGGTTCATCGATCGGCAGCGTATAGACCGGTGGGCCAGCGACAACGCCCGCGCTTGCCGCCGTCGCGGTGCCGGGGGCGACGGCTGGGGTCGGTTGCGGCGCGATCGGCGTTGCGCGCACGGGCACCCGCACCGGCGCTGGCCGATAGGGGCGCGGGCGTTCCACCTGGCCCCCGCCGCACGCCGCGAGCAGGAAGGTCAATGCTGCGACGGTTGCCCTAGCCCTTCCCCGGCGAAGGCCGGGGCCCAGTTGCACATCAAATGTTGTGTACAGCGCGCGCCAGATACCGGCTCCCAGCTGGGCCCCGGCCTTCGCCGGGGAAGGCGCACCGAAAGGCGCCATTCCGATCGAACTCGCCCCCCGCACGCGTCTTACACTTCGTCGGTATCGGCGAGTTTCCAGTTCGGATCCTTGCTCTTCAGCGTCCGCGCGAAGGTCCAGATGTCGTGCGTTTCGACCGCATCAGTCATCGACCCGGCGATGACATTGCTTTCGCCATCGCGCGTCACTGCGGCAATATCGGCATCGAAGCGCACCGTGATCCGCGCCAGCTTACCGTCAAGCGACGCGTCGGCGATGATAGCGCGTTCGATCGAGACGAGACGGTTGTCGAGCACATGCCCGGCTGTGTTGCGTGCCAGAATCGCCTGGGTGAAGGCATCGCGCACCTCATCCTCGGCGAGCCAGCCGAGCTGTTCCTCGTCGCCCTTCCAATAGGCCTCCAGGATCATCCGGTAGGCCGACTGCGCGCCTTCGAGGAAGCGCGCGACATCGAAGGACGAATCGGCGGCAATGATCGCGCGGATCCCGGCCTCGGCCTTGGGCTCGACGGTGCGACCGATCGGTTCGCGCGTTTCGGCGACCGCCTCGATCGGGCGCTGCACCACGGTCAAGGGCGCGCGATCTTCGGCGGGTTTGGGCAGGGGCTGCTCATGCCCGGTGCGCTTGCCGAGCACGCGGTACAGCTGCAACGCCATGAAACCGGCCACCATTGCGAGAATTACAACTAAGAACACTTGGCCTCCGGTCCGTCTTGCGAACCAGCTACATAGGCGTAACGGGCCGCGGATTCAAATGATGCGATCGCACCCGATGTGGCGGGCCGTGTTGAACTCAGGCCAACCCCCTGCTAGGCGCGCGCCTTCGACGACGCCACATAACCGTGGCTATACGGACAGGAATAGGACGAAGTTCCATGAGTGAGCAGGACGACGGCACGATTAAGAGCGACGACATGAGCGCACCGCTCGCCAATGGCGAGGACACGGCACCCGCCGCTGGCCTGATCTCGCAATATGTGAAGGATTTGTCGTTCGAAAATCCGAACGCGCCGGCCATTTATCAAAACCAGAACGCGCCTGCGATCGACGTGCAGTTCAACATTACATCGGCGCAGGTTGGCGACGATGTGTATGAAATCGTGCTGCGGATCGAGGTCAAGGCCGAGGCCGAGGGCACCGTCGCGTTCCTGGTCGATCTGTCGTACGCGGGCCTGTTCGGGCTGCGCAATTTCCCGGTTGAGCATCTCCAGCCGTTCCTGCTGGCCGAGGCACCACGCCTGATCTTCCCGTTCGCGCGCCGCGTGCTGGCCGATGCGATCCGCGACGGCGGTTTCCCGCCCTTGATGCTCGAGCCGATCGATTTTGGCGGTGCCTTCATGGCGCAGCAGGAAGCTGGCGACGTTACCGGAGCAATCGGAACGGCGTGAGCCATCCGCGAACTATGGATGCCACCCTCCGTTCGGGCTGAGCCTGTCGAAGCCCCTTTCTCTGCCGCCAGCGCGAAGATCGGTCCTTCGACAAGCTCAGGACGAACGGAGGTCGGAATGCTAGAAGGCGTCACATGAACCTCGTCAAATCGCTCGGCTCGGTGGGGGGCCTGACTTTGGTCAGCCGCATCCTCGCCTTGCTGCGCGATTCGCTTGCCGCGCGCTATGTCGGGGCGGGGTTCGCGTCGGATGCGTTCAATGGCGTCGCATTCCGGCTGCCCAACATGTTCCGCGCTTTGTTTGCCGAGGGTGCCTTCTCGGCCGCGTTCATCCCGATGTTCAACAAACGCGCGGCGGGGCCGGACGGGATCGCGGGCGGATACGTCTTTGCCGAGCGTGCGCTGGCGGTGCTGTTACCGGTGCTGATCGTGTTCACAGTGGCGCTGTTGCTTGCCGCCTATCCGATCACCTGGCTGCTCTCCGGCGGGTTTGCGCGGCAACATCCCACGCCCGAGCAATTCGCCTTCGCGGTGATGCTGTCGCGGATCACGCTCCCCTATCTCGCGCTGATCTCGCTGGCGTCGCTGCTTGGCGGCATCCTCAATTCGCTCGACAAATTCTGGGTCAATGCCGCAGCGCCGATCCTGCTTAACCTCGCGATGATTGCGGGCCTGTGGTTCTTCCACGGCGCGACCGAATATGAAACCGCGCGGGTGCAGGCGATTTCGGTCACCGCGGGCGGCGTTTTGCAGCTTTTGTGGCTGATCTGGGCGTGCCACCGCGCCGGGGTCGATATGCGGCTGCGCATGCCCCGGCTCGACGCGGACGTGCGCGAGATGCTGCGGCTGATCGTCCCCGCCGCAGCAGGCGCCGGCGCGGCGCAGATCAATTTGCTGATCTCGACCTCGCTTGCCGGAAGCTTGCTCGCCTCGGGATCGATCACGTACATTTATTATGCGGACCGGCTGAACCAGTTGCCGCTCGGGCTGATCGGCATTGGCTTGGGCACGATTCTGCTGCCGACGATTTCGAAGCTGCTGTCGACCGGCCAGGACGAAGCCGCGATGGACACGCAGAATCGCGGGATCGAGCTGGCGCTGTTCCTCACCCTGCCCGCCACCGTCGCTTTCATGATCGCGGCCGAACCGATCGTGCGCGGGTTGTTCGAATATGGCCGCTTCACTGCGGAGGATGCCCGCAAATGCGGCTGGGCGCTGAGCGCGTTTTCTATCGGGCTGCCGTCCTACGTGCTCGTGAAGGTGCTGACGCCGGGCTATTATGCGCGGGGCGATACGAAGACCCCGGTGCGCTATGCGATGCTGTCGATTGTGGTGAATATCGTCGGCAATCTCGCGCTGATCCCGACGATCGGCCACGTCGGGCCGCCGCTTGCCACCGCGCTTGCCTCCACTGTCAACGTCGCGATGCTGTACCGGACGCTCGCGAAGCGCGGACATTTCGTCGCAGACGCGCAAGTGCGACGGCGCGTGCCGCGCCTCGCGCTGGCGGCGGTGCTGATGGGGGTGACGGTGTTCGCGTGCAAACAACTGCTCGACCCGTATCTCGGCGGGCCATTGGTGATCCGCTATGCGGCGCTTGGCGTGCTGGTCGGCGCGGGCATGGCGATCTATGTCATCGCGTGTTTCCTGACGCGCGCGTATCGGATCGCCGATTTGAAGGCATTGATGCGCAAGCGTGGCGCCACCTCAAAACCCGTTCAGGAATAGATCATGCGCGTCGTCTCCGGCATCCAGCCCACCGGCAACCTCCACCTCGGCAATTATCTCGGCGCGATCAAGCAATGGGTCGCGATGCAAGACGCCATGCAGGCGGGCCACGAATGCCTGTTCTTCCTCGCCGATCTGCACGCATTGTCGCAGCCAGTGATCCCAGCGGAACTGGGCGCACATACCACCGAAATGGCGGCGACGCTGCTGGCGTGCGGGATCGATCCGCAGCGCTCGATCCTGTTCAACCAGGCGCGCGTGGCCGAACACAGCGCGCTGCACTGGATCCTCGGCGGCACCGCGCGAATGGGCTGGCTCAGCCGCATGACGCAGTGGAAGGACAAGGCCGGCAAGAAAGGCGAATCGCAAAGCGTCGGGCTGTTCACCTATCCCGTGCTGCAGGCGGCCGACGTCTTGCTCTATCAGGCGACGCACGTGCCGGTGGGCGAGGACCAGAAGCAGCATCTCGAGCTGGCGCGCGACATCGCGGTGAAATTCAACACCGATTATGGCGATACGTTCGTCCTGCCCGAGCCGTTCATTTCGAAAGCCGCGCCGCGCATCATGAGCTTGCGCGATGCAAGTGCGAAGATGTCGAAGTCCGATCCGAGCGATGCCAGCCGCATCAATCTGGTCGATGACGATGACACGATCGCGGGCAAGATCCGCAAGGCGAAGAGCGATGCCGATGTATTGCCCGATGCGATGGCGGGGCTGGCCGAACGGGCCGAGGCGAATAACCTCGTGACGATCTACGCCGCGCTCGCCGATATCGCGCCCGACGCGGTGCTGGCGCAGTTTGCGGGGCAAGGCTTCGGCGCGTTCAAACCCGCACTCGCAGATCTCGCGGTCGCGACGCTGTCCCCAATCCGGGAGCGGTTGACGACATTGTTGGCGGATCGCGCGGCGGTGACCGCGGTGCTGGCTGACGGCGCCGGTCGGGCGAGCGTGCTGGCAGCGCCGACGCTCGCCAAGGCGCAGGCGGCGGTCGGGTTGCAGGTCTAACGTCACCCCGGCCTAGTGCCGGGGCCCACCAAGCGGCCTGGTAGCAACTTTATTTCTACTAGTGCGAAGTCGGCACGGTGGACCCCGGCACAAGGCCGGGGTGACAATGCTCGGGAGTTACCCCTCCAACTCGCGCAACAAGACGCGCACCGCAGTGTCAATCTCGCGGTCTTTGTCGCGCAGTTCTTCGATCCGGCGCACCGCGTGGATGACGGTCGAATGGTCGCGCCCGCCGAATTTGCGGCCGATTTCGGGAAGCGAGCGCGTTGTCAGGCGTTTGGCAAGGTACATCGCGATCTGACGCGGGCGCGCGACGACCACGGCGCGGCGCGCCGAGACGAGGTCGACCGGCTTCAGCTCGAAATGCGCCGACACGGCTTTCTGAATCTCGTCGATCGTCACGCGGCGTTCCGCGCCACGCAGCACGTCGCCGAGCGTCGCCACCGCGAATTCCAGGTCGATCTCGACTTCGGTCAATTGGGCATAAGCGACGACGCGGTTGAGCGCGCCTTCGAGATCGCGAATGTTCGCCGTGATCCGCGCGGCGAGCAAATCGAGCACCTCGGCCGGCACCATAACGCCGGGCATATCGACGAGCTTCCGGTCCAGCACCGCCCGACGCAGCGCCAGTTCGGGAGTCTTGATGTCGGCGACCAGCCCGCACGACAGCCGCGAGGTGATTCGCGCCTCGACGCCGTCGAGCCCTTGCGGGCAGCGATCGGCGGAGATGACGAGGCGTGTCCCCGCCCCCATCACTTCGTTCATCGTGTGGAAGAATTCTTCCTGCGTCGAATCCTTGCCCGCGATGAATTGCAAATCATCGATCAGCAGCAGATCGGCCGAGCGCAGCCGGGACTTGAAGCTGTGCGTGTCGCGGTTGCGGAGCGCCGACACGAAATCGAACATGAAACGCTCCGCCGACATCAGCAGCACGCGCGCCTCTGGCACGACCGCCAGATAGGCAGCACCGATCGCGTGCATCAAATGCGTCTTGCCCTGCCCCGTCCCCGAATGGAGGAAGAGCGGGCTGAAGCGCGGCACGCCGGGTTCGGCCAGCGCACGCGCGGCGTTGAAGGCGACGCGGTTGGAGGTATCGACGACGAACCGGTCAAAGGTAAAGCGCGGGTCAAGCGGCGGCCGATCCGCGATCGTCAGCGTTGCAGTGGGTTCAACCGGAGCGGGGAGCGATTCGACCGTCAGCACCGGCGCCTGCGCCACGGCAAGCCCGGTCTCGATCGTCACGCTGCGCACGTTCGGCAACAACGCGCGGAATTCCTGCAGCAAGCGATCGGAATAATGGTTGCGGACCCAATTGGTCATAAAGGCCGAGGGCAGAGTGAGCCGCACCGCGCCCTGCTCCGGCGACGATGCCAGCGCCATCGGCTTCAACCACTGATCGAACAGGCGCACGCCAGCGGATTCGCGAAGGTGCGCACGGACAGTGCCCCACGCGCGCGCGACCGACTCGTCGTGCGATCCATCGATCCGGCTCCCGCTGATGCGATTGACGATCGTGACTGCCTCCCCTTCATTCCCCACGTCGATATCAAACCTTTGTTTTTAAACACGTTTCTCTTGCGAAACGTGCATTGAATGACAGACAAGGCTCCCCGCAGCCGGAATCACGGTCCGTCTGACTTCGCCATTCGATATGAGTCGCGAGACGATCGTCTGCGCGGCGGAGGGACAGTTAGAAAGATCGCAGCGAGTCGGGCAAGAGCCAGAGCTGTCAGATTTTTGAAATAATCCGGTTGACTCGCATTTGCCCAAGGATTCGCGTTAAAAAACTTATAAGACGCTGTAATCGCTTTAGAATTATCGTTACACTTTGATGAACTTTATGCGAATCGCGGGAAATCCGCGACTTATCACCAAGCCCGCAGAAACACGTTCGTAAAACGTTCCGCGATCAAGCCGATCGGTCGGATGAATATGACACGAACGACAAAAAGCCCGCCGGACGTGCGTCCGACGGGCGGTGTCTTGTTACGCTGGACGTAGCGTCAAGCGAGCGCGGAGAGGCGCTTGGTCAGTCGCGAGAATTTGCGGCTTGCGGTGTTCTTGTGCAGCACGCCCTTGGCGACGCCACGCATCAGCTCGGGCTGGACTTGCGCCATCGCAGCGGTTGCTGCAGCCTTGTCGCCCGCTTCCAGCGCGCTCTCGGCCTTCTTGACGAAGGTGCGGATGCGACCGGTGCGGTTGCCGTTCACAATGGTCCGCGCGGCGTTGCGACGGATACGCTTTTTCGCCTGTGGCGTGTTCGCCATGAAGCCCTCTGATTCTGTAAATAAGAAAGGGCGGGAGTCACCTCCCGGCCCCGGAAGCCGTGCGCCTTAGCGAGAACGGTTGCGAGGGTCAACTGGCCCCGCGTTCAGCGCTGACATTTCGGGCACCAGAAGGTCGATCGCCCGCCCTCGGCATAGCGCGCGACGGTGCCGCCGCACGCGCACGGCTGGCCTTCGCGACCATAGACCGCGAATTGCTTAGAGAAATAGCCGAGTTCGCCGTCGGGCCTAACATAATCACGTAAGCTCGATCCGCCCGCTTCGATCGCCGCGAGCAGGACGCTGCGAATCGCCGACACAAGACGTTCGAGCCGTGCGCGCGATACGGTACCCGCCAGACGCTTGGGCGAAATGCCGGCGAGGTGGAGCGCTTCGCACACATAGATGTTGCCGAGCCCTGCGACGATTCGCTGGTCGAGCAGCATGAGTTTGATCGACGCGATCCGCCCGGTGAGCGCGGTGTGGAGATAGGCTCCGGTCAACCCAGGCCCGAGCGGCTCGGGACCGAGCGCCTTGAACGCAGGGAAATCGGCGAGCGATTCGGTCGCGATAAGATCGACCGAGCCGAACCGTCGCGCATCGTTGAGCGCGAGGCGGCGCGTCGGGGTTTCGAGGATTAGATGGTCGTGCGTCAGCACCTCCGCCGGATCGACGCGCCAGCGCCCCGACATGCCGAGGTGAAAGATCATCGTGTCGCCGCGATCGGTGGCGATAAGCCCGTATTTCGCGCGACGGGTGAGGCCGGTCACGGTCGCGCCGGTCAGCCGCTGCCCGAGATCGGCGGGGAAAGGTCGCCGCAAATCGGCGCGACGTAGCTGGACCCGGGCGATGCGCTGGCCTTCGAGCACGGGGATCAGCCCGCGTACGGTGGTTTCGACTTCGGGAAGCTCGGGCATGTCCCGCCATCGCGCGATCGCGGCGAAGCCGCAATATCTTCCCGTCTCTTCGCGGCCTTCTTTCCTTCGCGATCTTCGCGTGAACCTCGACGCTCGTCTCGCGTGCGGCGCTGGCAAGAAAAAGGGGTTCACGCGAAGGACGCGAAGGAAAGAAGATCGCGAAGAAGAGGAGTTGCAACGGCTGCGCCGTGAGATTTTCATGCAAGCACCACGCGATGGTTTGCGCGGGCGCGCGGCTCGGCTAGAGCCGGGGGATGACCGACCCCATGATCGCCCCGCCCCCGGGCAATGCGCCCGACACCGTCTCCTTCGGCTATGAAGACATTCCCGCCACCGACAAGACCGCGCGCGTCGGCGGGGTCTTTTCGAGCGTCGCGCGCAGTTATGACATTATGAACGACGCGATGTCGGGCGGGATGCACCGGCTGTGGAAGGACCGCTTTGTGCGCCGCGTGAAGCCTCGCGCAGGCGAGCAGATCCTCGATATGGCAGGCGGCACCGGCGACATCGCCTTCCGCCTCGCCGAATCAGGCGCGAGCATCACGGTCGCCGACATCAACCCGCAAATGCTCGAAGTCGGGATGGACCGCGCGGCGAAGCGTGGCATCGACGGCTTGGTGTGGACCGAGGCGAATGCCGAGACGCTGGTCTTCCCCGATCGCTTCTTCGATGCGTACACGATCGCGTTCGGGATTCGCAACGTGACCGATATCCCCAAGGCGCTGCGCGAGGCGAACCGCGTTCTGCGGCGCGGTGGGCGCTTCTTTTGTCTCGAATTCTCGACGACTTTGTGGCCGGGCTTCGCCGATGTGTATGATGCCTATTCGCACAAAGTGGTGCCAAAGGTCGGCAAGCTGCTCGCCAAGGATGAAGACAGCTATCGCTATCTAATCGAATCGATCCGCCGCTTTCCCGACATGCCGACCTTCGAAGGGATGATCCGCGACGCCGGGTTCGTGCAGACCGCGGTCGAGCCGATGCTCGGCGGGTTGGTCGCGATTCATTCGGGCTGGAAGATTTGATGGCGCTTACGCAGTGACCGCCCCCGCAATTCATCTCTGGCGGCTCCTGAAATGGGGTCGCATCCTCGCGCGGCACGGGGCGCTCAGCGGGATCGAGCGTGACCCCAAAACGCCGACGCCGATTCGCCGCTTGGCCCGGATCGCGCGGATCGGCGCGCGCGTGCCCGCGGTACCGCGTTATGCCGATGCGCTCCAGGCGATCGGCCCCGCCGCGATCAAATTCGGCCAGACGCTCGCAACGCGGCCCGATATCGTCGGCGAGGCAGCCGCAGCCGATTTGATGCGGCTGCAGGATACGCTGCCGCCGGTCCCGTATGACACGATCCACGCCGCGATGACGCGCGCGTTCGGGCGTGATCCGGCCGATCTGTTCCAGTCGATCGATCCGGTGCCGGTCGGTGCCGCATCGATCGCGCAAGTCCACCGCGGCATTACCACCGACGGCCGCACCGTCGCAATCAAGGTGCTGCGCCCCGGCGTCGAGGAGGATTTCGCGCGCGCGATCGATACCTATCAATGGGCCGCCGCACAGGTTGAAGGCTATGGCGGCGAACTCGCGCGGCTCCGCCCGCGCTTGGTGATCGAGACGTTCAAACGCTGGACCGAGCGCGAGCTCGATTTGCGACGCGAGGCGGCGTCTGCCTCCGAACTCGCCGATGCGATGACCGCCGAGCCGGATTTCATCGTGCCCGCGATCGATTGGCAGCGCACCGCCGGCAAGGTGCTGACGCTCGAATGGATCGACGGGATCAAGCTGTCGAACCGCGAGGCGTTGATCGCCGCCGGGTACGACATGCAGAAGCTCGCCGATACAATCGTCCACGCGTTCCTGCGCCAAGCGATCGCCGAAGGATTCTTCCATGCCGACATGCATCAGGGCAATCTGTTCGCGCTGCCAGGCAACAAGATCGCCGCGATCGATTTCGGCATCATGGGGCGGATCGACCGGCGCGCGCGCGTCTGGCTCGCGGAAATTCTCTATGGGCTGATCACCGGCAATTATAAACGCGTCGCCGAAATCCATTTCGAGGCGGGGTATGTGCCGCCGTATCACAGCGTCGCCGAATTCGCGACGGCACTGCGCGCGGTCGGCGAGCCGATGCGTGGTATGTCGGTCAAGGACATGTCGATCGGGATGATGCTCGACGGATTGTTCAACATAACGCGCGATTTCGACATGCAAACGCAGCCGCATCTGCTGCTGCTGCAAAAGACGATGGTTATGGTCGAGGGCGTGGCGACCAGCCTCGATCCGAACATCAATTTGTGGGACGCGGCAGCACCGTTCGTGCGCGAATGGATCAGGACCGAGCTTGGACCCGAGGCGGCAGTGGCCGACCGGCTGGTCGAGGATTTCCGCACGCTCGCACGGTTACCCGAGCTGATCCGCAATATCGAACGACGCTTCCCCAACCCGCCGGGCGCGCCGCCCGAACCGCCTTTGCGGGAGATTCAGGTGGTGCGGATCGGCGGCGGGTGGCGCTATGCTGCGGTGTCGATCGTGAGTGCGGCGACGGCGTTGGCGACAGGGTGGGTTTTGTGGGGGTGAGCGTCCCGCTTTCGTCACCCCGGCCTCGAGCCGGGGCCCATGGTGCAGCGATCGCTACGCCTGGAAAATCAAGTGTAGCCCGCGCGGCGCGATGGGCCCCGGCTCAAGGCCGGGGTGACGGCCTGTGAGCCTCTGGCTCGCCCACCCCTCGCGTTACGACGGGTTCAAGCCGCAAGCCGCGCGCATTGTGCTTGCCCTGCTCGCGCTGCTGCTCGCCGCCACCTTTCTCGCGCTGGCCAGCCCGGGGCCACCGCCGGTCAGCCACGATCCAGCGGCCCGCGCGCAGGATCAGGCCGATGTCGTGCTGTATGAAACGATCGTGCAAGGGATTCGCGGCGGGGGCGATTATTACTCGGTCGCCGCGCGGGCGCTCCGCAACGGCGATTACCCGATGCGGCCGTTCGTCACGTTCCGCTTGCCGACGCTTGCGCTGGTGCAAGCCGCTTTGCCGCGCACCGTGACGCTCGGGCTGCTCTATGTGCTGACAATGGGGGTGCTGCTCGCCTGGTACCAAAGGTTGCAACCCGCCTTTGGCCGAACGCCGCCCCGGCTGATCGCGATGGCCTTGCTGTGCGGCGGGCTGATTGCGTTCGTGCAGGGTGAACTCGCCAGTTTCCATGAAGTATGGGCGGGCCTGCTGATCGCGCTATCGCTGGCGGTGCGGCGCGAGGACAAATGGGTCGAGGCGGTCGCGATAGGCCTGATCGCGATGCTGATCCGCGAAACCGCCGCACTCTATGTCGGCGTCATGGCGGTGCTGGCCTTTGCGGAAGGCAATCGCAAGGAAGCCGCCGGCTGGGCGGTGACGGTGGCGATTTTCTCGGTCGTGGTCGCTTGCCACGCTTATGCCGTCGCTCAAGTGGTCCAGCCGACCGACCCAGCGTCGCCGGGCTGGGCCGGATTGCTCGGTTTCGGCTTCTTCGTGAAGACGATGCAGCTTTCGACCGCACTCGATCTCGCGCCCCTATGGCTCGCCGCGCCGCTCGTAGGGCTCGCGCTGTTCGGCTGGTCGTCGTGGAACAGTCCGCTCGCGCTGCGTGCGCTGGCGGTGTTCGCAGTCTATGCCGCCTTGCTCGGGCTGTTCGGGCGGACCGACACCTTCTATTGGGGGCTGATGATCGCGCCCACGCTCCTGATCGGCCTCGCCTTCGCGCCCGATGGCGTGCGTGATCTGATCGCAGGCGCGCGCGCGCCGCGTCGGAAAATCACAATCACGCGGGTGACGAGATGAAAATCCTGCTGATCGTCGGCGGTGGCATCGCGGCGTACAAAGCGTGCGAGCTGATCCGCCTGTGCCGCAAGGCCGGGATCGAAGTTAGCTGCGTCCTGACCGCTGGGGGCGCGCATTTCATCACGGCGATGACGCTGGCGGCATTATCCGAAAACCAGGTCTACACCTCGCTCTGGGATTTGAAGGACGAAGCGGAGATGGGCCATATCCAGCTCAGTCGCACGGCCGATCTGGTCGTGATCGCGCCCGCCACCGCCGATCTGCTGGCTAAGATGGCGGCGGGGATTGCCGATGATCTCGCAACGACGGTGCTGCTGGCGACCGACAAGCCGGTGCTCGCCGCGCCCGCAATGAACGTGCGGATGTGGCAGCACGCCGCCACGCGCCGCAACGTGGCGACGCTACGCGGGGATGGCGTGATGGTACTGGAACCCGATGAGGGGCAGATGGCGTGCGGCGAATTCGGGCCAGGGCGCTTGCCCGAACCGGCGGCGATTCTCGCGGCGATCGAGGCGGCGCTCGGGTAATGTCCTCCTCCGAATTGGAAGACACCCACATCCTCGTTACCGCCGGGCCGACGCATGAGCCGATCGATCCGGTGCGCTATCTCGCCAATCGATCCTCGGGGAAGCAGGGATTTGCGATTGCCGCCGCGCTGGCACGGCTTGGTGCGCGCGTGACCTTGATTGCCGGGCCGGTGACACTCGAAACGCCTGAGGGAGTGACACGGATCGATGTCGAGACCGCACTCCAGATGCAGGCTGCAGTCGAAGCCGCGCTCCCCGCCGATGCTGCGGTCATGGTCGCCGCGGTCGCCGACTGGCGCGTCGAGGGCGCGGACCAGAAGATCAAGAAAGGAGCAGGCGGCCCGCCCATCCTCCGTCTCGTCGAAAATCCCGACATCCTCGCGGGTCTCGCGCGCAGTTCGCAGCGCCCACGGCTGCTGATCGGCTTTGCGGCCGAAACCGAGCGTGTGATTGAACACGCCGCCGCCAAGCGCATTCACAAAGACGTGGATTGGATCGTCGCAAACGATGTTTCCGGCCCTACTGGACAGAGTGTGATGGGCGGAGCCGTCAACACGGTCCACATCATGACTGCGGACGGGGTGGAAAGCTGGGAACGCATGGCGAAGGACGCGGTCGCCGACCGTCTGGCAGCCCGAATCGGCGCTGCGCTTACCACACCGTGACAGACCGCAATTGCGCGTCATCGAATGGCATCTTATGGCGTGCGGGAGACTATACGCCGGTCGAAGGGGATACTCCACGATGGTGAAGCACATGATCGCGCTCGGCATATGTGCGCTCCCGCTCGGCGGGTGCGTCGCGGGCATGGCGGCCGGCGCGGTCGATCTGGCGGTGCGTAGTGCACAGGGAAAACCTGACTTCAACGAACATCTACAACCCAATGCCACCAATGACTGCACCGCTCAGGCAGCGCATTATGGCACCGTTCACGTCATCGATGTCGAACAGCGTAGCCCCAGCAAGATCATCGTTTGGGGCACCGTAGCCGACGGCAAGGAGACCCGTTCGTTCGAGTGCGATTATGGAACGAAGGTCACCGGCTTCAAACTCCGCACGATCAAGCCTCGCACCTGACTATCGCACTAGCCAGCAGATGAGCCGCTGGGCGCCCTTCACCCTGCACCCTTCTCTCGCTAACACGGCGCGATGACCGACCCGCATATCACCGCGCTGCTCGACGCGGTCGCAGCGGAGAGCGCGACGCGCCCACGATTCAGCCACGCCTTGTCGCGCGAGGCGGCGCAGCGAGCGATCGAGGCGATCCTGTGGGCGCATGGCAGTCGCCCGACCGACACCGCAGTGATCTACGCCTATGACAAATTGTACCGTGCGCTTGGCATTGACTGGGGCAAGTCGAGGATCGTTTTCCTGCCTGAGGACGATTACATGCCGGACAACGACGGGTGAAACGCGGTTTCGTCGCGCGCCGCTTCAAGGTTATAAGACGGGCATGACCATACCAATCACCATCGCGCTGAAACGCTTGCCGCACGGCCAAGGCCTCCCCCTGCCCGCCTACGCGACAGATGGCGCCGCTGGCATGGACGTCGTCGCCGCCGAAAACGCAACGCTGGCGCCCGGCGCGCGCGCGGCGATTGCGAGCGGGTTCGCGATTGCCATTCCGGCCGGATATGAGGTGCAGGTGCGCCCGCGCTCGGGCCTTGCGTTGAAGCATGGCGTGACATGCCTTAACACCCCGGGCACGATCGACAGCGATTATCGTGGCGAGGTGAAGGTGATCCTGATCAACCTCGGCCAGCAACCCTTTGAGATCGCGCGCGGCGACCGAATCGCCCAACTCGTTCCGGCCGCAGTGCAATGCGCAGTGCTGGAAATGGTCACATCGCTCGACGATACCGACCGTGGGACCGGAGGGTTCGGATCGACCGGCACGTGACCGATGCCGTTCTGACCGACGCCGAACTCGACCGCTACGCCCGGCACATCGTCCTGCGGGAGGTCGGCGGTACGGGTCAGGCGAAGCTCCGCCGCGCGACCGTCGCGATCATCGGGGCGGGTGGAATCGGCTCGCCCGCGATCCAGTATCTGGCGGCGGCGGGAGTCGGGCGATTGGTGCTGATCGACGACGACACAGTCGATTTGTCGAACCTGCAGCGCCAAACGCTGTTCGGCGACGCAGACATCGGAACGCAAAAAGTGATTGCGGCGGCGGCGACTGCGGCGCGGATCAACCCGCATGTCGCGTTCGAGCTGCATGCCGAACGCCTGACGACAGCGAATGCCGCCGACCTGATCGCCGGGGCGGGCGTTGTGCTCGACGGGACCGATAGTTTCGCGACACGCCTTGCCGTCGCCGATGCCGCGCTGCGCCTGCGCATCCCGCTCGTCTCGGCGGCAGTTGGGCAGTTCGAGGGGCAGCTCGGCGTGTTTCGCGGCTGGGAGGCGGACAAGCC
>JBBQLB010000036.1:0-27617 GCA_038327465.1 Sphingomonadales bacterium
CTGCAGCCCCTCGGTGAAGCCGCCGAACATCGCGAGCGTCTTGGCGATGTCCTCGTCATTGTCGACGCCGAAGGTCTGCAGGTAGTCGTGCTTGTCCTTCATCTCGCTATATTCGAGGAAGGCGCCGTACTCGCTCTCGGGCATGCCGATCGTGTCGAGCAAATGGCTGTAGGCGGCGATGTGCACCGTCTCCATGTTGCTGAACGCGGCGAGCATCATCTTGATCTCGGTCGGCTTGAAGATGCGGCCGTATTTCTCGTGATAGCAATCCTGCACCTCGACATCGGCCTGGGTGAAGAAGCGGAAGATCTGCGTGAGCAGATTGCGCTCGTGATCCGACAGCTTCTGCGCCCAGTCGCGGCAATCCTCACCCAGCGGCACTTCCTCTGGCATCCAGTGGATTTGCTGCTGCCGCTTCCAGAAATCGAACGCCCAGGGGTATTCGAACGGCTTATACTGCTTGCGGGCTTCGGTGAGCGACATTGCGGATGTTCCTGCGGTGAAAAGCGAAGATGCGGGTTGATCAGAGCAAACGGTAGACGCTGGACAGGCCGTAAACGAGGCCCAGCACGATCATGCCGACGCTGATGGTGAGGCGGTCGGCGCGTTTGGCGGGGGCGCGTGCGGCGGCGTTGGCGAGGCCCTTGCGCGAGCCGGACACGAAGCCGATCACCCAGCCGAAATAGAGGAGGTTCAGGCCGATGATAACGCCGATAATGTCGAGTGCGTGGGTCAAAGTGTGTTCCTCCAAATCGTATGCGTATCGGCAGAATTGCCCAAAATCGAAGCCCCGGGGGTTTCCGAACCGTTGATGGTGGGTGCGGTTGTAACGCTCACGCCGCAAGACTCCAGCGCCACATCGCGGTCGCGCTCATCGCCAGCACGATGCCGAGCGCCAGCGCCATGATGCCGGTCATGCGGAAGGCATAGACCTTGGCCTCGCTCGTCTGGCGGATGAGCGCGAGGAGCAGGCCAGTGCCGATCAGGCTGAACAGCGTGGCGACGGTGTACATGATGGCGATCGACAGCGTCACCAGCCGACATTCCCGGTATAATAAGCATAGGCCAGCGTACCGAAGCCCGCGATGAAGCACAGGATGCTGAGGATCTGCACGCCCTCGGGCGGGATCGGGACGAGCTTCTTCGCTTCGGGGTCTTTGCCGCGTTTCTGCTGCGCGCCGGCCATGATGACGAACAGCACGCCGAGCGCGATGAGGAAACCGGCGATCTTGACGAGACTCATGCGCATTCTCCTTGGGGCAATGCGGATCGGCGCATCCCGCGTGCATCGAAAGCGCCGGACGTGCGTTGGGGGTGGGCAGTCATAGCATAGGAGCCACGCATATGGTCGACGCATCGCAGATTCAGGAACATGCCGAAGTCATCGGCGCCGACGGCGTCCATGTCGGCACCGTCGATCATGTTGACGGCAACCGCATCAAACTGACCAAGAAGGATTCGGGTTCGCAGATCGTTGAAGGGAAGGGCGGGCATGAAGGGCACCACCATTACATCTCGCTCGGCCTGGTCGCCGATGTCGAGAATGGCACGGTGCGGCTCTCCGCCAATGCCGACGTCGCGGTGACCTTCGAGGAGGAGAAATAAGCCTCCCGCGCCCGACGCGCGTTTCGAAGCCCCGGTTCGCGAGGAGCGAGCCGGGGCTTTGTGTGTCACATCGCCCACCTCACTGGCAAGCAAGGCATTCATCGTAATTCTTCACTTCGATGTCGAATTGCGGCTTTTCGATCGTGTTGTCGGCCTCGACCCCGCCGGCGAAACCGGCGCGCTGCACGGATTTGGAGCGGAGATAGTAAAGCGATTTGATGCCGAGTTCCCACGCGCGGAAATGGAGCATGAGCAAGTCCCATTTCTCGACATCGGCCGGGATGAACAGGTTCAGCGACGTCGCCTGATCGATATAGGGCGTGCGGTCGGCCTGGAGCTCGAGCAGCCAGCGCTGGTCGATCTCGAAGCTCGTTTTGTAGCAATCCTTCTCCTCGGTCGTGAGGAAGTCGAGATGCTGGACCGATCCGCCCTGCTCGAGGATCGAATTCCACACGGCATCGCTGTTCTTCGATTTCTCGATCAGCAATTTTTCGAGATACGGATTGCGGATCGAGAAGCTGCCCGACAGCGTCTTGTGGGTGTAGATGTTGGCCGGGATCGGCTCGATGCACGCGCTGGTGCCGCCGCAGATGATGCTGATCGACGCGGTCGGCGCGATTGCCATCTTGCAGCTGAAGCGCTCCATCACGCCCATGTCGGCGGCATCGGGACACGGCCCACGCTCGGTCGCGAGGTGCATCGACGCCTCGTCGACCTGGCCCTTGATGTGCTTGAACATGCGCAAATTCCACGACTTGGCCATCGCGCCCTCGAACGGGAGGCCACGCGCCTGCAGGAAGGAGTGGAAGCCCATCACGCCAAGGCCGACCGATCGCTCGCGCATTGCGGAATAAGCGGCTTGCTCCATGCCGGGTTCGGCACGGTCGATGAAATCCTGCAGGACATTGTCGAGGAAACGCATCACATCTTCGATAAAGCCCTTCTCATCCTTCCACTCGTCCCACGTCTCAAGGTTGAGCGAGGACAGGCAGCACACGGCGGTGCGCTCATTGCCCAGGTGATCGGTGCCGGTCGGCAGCGTAATCTCGCTGCACAGGTTCGAGGTCGACACTTTGAGGCCGAGATCGCGGTGATGCTTGGGCATCGCCTTGTTCACATGATCGGCGAAGATGATGTACGGCTCGCCGGTCGCAAGGCGGGTTTCAACGAGCTTCTGGAACAGCGACCGGGCATCGACGGTGGCGCGCGCCGAGCCGTCCTTGGGGCTGGTGAGCGTCCATTCATCGCCCGCGCGGACCGCTTCCATAAAGGCGTCGGTGAGCAGTACGCCGTGGTGGAGATTGAGTGCCTTGCGGTTGAAATCGCCCGAAGGTTTGCGGATTTCGAGGAATTCCTCAATCTCCGGGTGCGACACGTCGAGATAGACCGCCGCCGAGCCGCGCCGCAGCGAGCCTTGCGAAATCGCGAGCGTCAGCGAATCCATCACGCGCACGAACGGGATGATGCCCGAGGTCTTGCCGTTGAGGCCGACCGGCTCGCCGATGCCGCGGACATTGCCCCAATAGGTGCCGATCCCGCCGCCGCGGCTGGCGAGCCAGACATTCTCGTTCCAGGTATCGACGATGCCGTTGAGGCTGTCGGGCACCGAATTGAGGAAGCACGAGATCGGCAGGCCACGCCCGGTGCCGCCGTTCGACAGCACCGGCGTCGCCGGCATGAACCACAGCCGCGAAATATAGCTGTAGAGCCGCTCGGCATGCCCCGCATTATCGGCATAGGCCGAGGCGACGCGCACGAACAAATCCTGAAAGGTTTCGCCCGGCAGCAGATAGCGGTCCTTCAGCGTGTCCTTGCCGAAATCGGTGAGCAACGCGTCGCGCGCATGATCGACCTCTACCGGATAAAGCTGCGCCTTCACTTCCTTCGAATCGCCCCGCGCGGCGAGCGTGCGTTTCGCGCCGCTCGTGTCGCTCACAGGAGCAGCTGCGCTGGTCTCCAGCGCCTCGATCGCATCGGTGGCCATGTCCGTAGTCGCTTCCCTGCTATCCCGAAAATCCATCGTCATCGCCTTCGTCTGTCCCGCCACCTTATCGGACCGCAACGCCGCCATCGCATGATGGGTGTTCCCGGTCCGTTCGAATCGGGGGACGAACCCCCATGCTATCATTTTCGGGCGACCGCACGAGAACAAAATAAGTCCGCCCCGCGTCATAAACACAGGCCAAGCCGTCTCTGCAATATGGGGTTGCAGGCTCTGTTCTACCATGTGTTGGGCTCGCCCCCGAACTCAACCCCAACAGATTGTGCCCGATCGCCGCGCGACGCAAGACGGTAAATGACGGTTTAATGACTCGGTTCGTCGCTATTTTGACTCGACTCACAGCATGTCCGAAACGGCCCGATCACGCGACGCGCGCTCAAAGCTGGCATGCGCGAAACGCAAGAGACCGAAGCGGGAACGTGACGTTTTTTTCACGAGCAAGGCGAATGCGACGTTTTGGGCGGTTGGGGTGGCGGGGCGATCGCGGTCAGACTGCGAAGCGTCGCGGATCGGCGCAGAATCGATTTACCGATAGTCGGGCCTGGATCCGCTTTCGCGCCAATAGGCTTCCAAGCCGATCTCCCGCGTCAATGCGGCAAAGCGGGCGTCGGCGCGCAACGGGGCGGCATCGCGCTGGAACAGGACCGTGGTGTCGCGCTCGCGGCGCGAATCATACATCCCCTGCTCCTTCGAATAGCGCTCGGGACCGGTCGTGAAGCCTCGATTGAAGAAGAAGGCATTGAGCAGCGCGAATGCCGTATCGATCTGCCCGATGGCGGTGTTGAAAATCGCTGCCGACGCAGCGAATGCAACGGCGCGGTGCGCCCCGTCCAGCAACAAGGTTGCCGCGCGCGCGATATCGGCCGACGCGCGTGTCGTGATCGCGCGCGTTTCCGCCTCGCTCATCGCGAAATTCCAGTCGGGGATGCCGATCGGGCGCGAATCCCTGTCGGCAAACATGGCGAGCGCGGCGGCACCGCGACCCGAATAGGTGAAAATCCGTTCGCGCGAAAACCAGACGCTGTAATGGCGCGGCCATGTCGCAAACGCGCGTTCCAGCACCGCGTCGGCTTCATCGAGCAGCCCGACCGTCCAGAGCGCATTCACCAGGCGCATATGCACTTGCGGCCATTCGGGAAGCGCCACGATCGCCTTGCGAAAGCGTGCCAGCCCGTCGCGATACCGTCCCGCGTTGGTGAGCGCTATCCCATAGACCAGATTGAGCTGACCATGATCCGGAAACCGCGCGAGCAAAGGGCGGCAGTTGCGCTCGATCGCGCCCCAATGCCGATACACCGGCATCAGCGTAGCACGCGCGACGAGCGCGTCGGCATTAGCGGGATCGAGCGCAAGCGCGCGCGCGATCGCGGCTTGTCCGCGGCGCTCGATCAGACTCGCCTCGACAGGATCGCGCGCGCCGTTGATCGCGAGCAACTGCCGATACGCCAGCGCCAGACGGCCCCAGGGCTCGGCAGCGTTCGGTGCCAGTTCGGTTGCGCTGCGGAAGGCCGCGACGGCGACGGCGTTTTGCTCGGGCACGGTCTGGCTCGTGGCGATTTCGCCGCGTGCCATGGCGGCGACTGCCGCAGGCGGCAGCGAGGGGTTCCGCGAGGCGATCCAGATTCCACCACCAGCCAGCAGCGCGGCCGCTGCTCCGCCGCCGAGCGCCAGTACGCCGCGTCGACCAATGGTCGGCGCTGGTGTGGGTGAAACGTCTGACGGGGCAGGCGGATCGGCGTGTGGTGCATCCGGCACCGGCTGTACCAAGCGGTAGCCGACGCGCGTTATGGTCTCGATGGCGAAGGCGTGCTCGGTTTCGTCGCTCAAGCGCCGTAGCCGGGAGAGGACGCGATTGATCGCATCGTCGCCGACAATGCGACCGTTCCAGCAGCGTTCGACCAAGTCGTCACGCGAGAGTACCGCGCCCCGCGCCTGGGCCAGCGCCACCAGCACTTGCATCACACGCGGCTCGACAACCGTCTCGATCCCATTGCGCGCCACGGTGCGGGTAGCGGGGCGGACCGTCAGCGCGCCGATCTCGAACGGAGGTTCATGCGCCAGATCGATCGTCGCCATCCCGCCCTCGTCTGCAATAGCGTCGTCTATCACGTCGCGCCGCATGCTGGAACACCCGGTGGCAGTTTGCGCGCTCGTGCGGCTGGCGGAGGAAGCCATGGCGACGATCCTCCGCCGCTGCACGATATCATTTGGCGCTGGCGAGGGCGGTCGCGGAATTGCGCGCCGCCATTTGCGCGGCGATTTCGGCCGTAGCGGCGGCGCGGCAGGCGGTGATCGCATCCTGCTGGCTTGGTTCGACCGTGGCGTAGGAACCGCATACTCCTTCGAGCGCGCGGCCGACGCGATCGCGCAGGACCGCTTTCCCACGCGGGGTGGCGAGGTCGAGGTCGGCGACGTGGACGGTGCGGGTGTTGATGTCGCCTTGGGCAAAGGCGGGGGCTGCAGCGACGGTCGAGAACAGCAGGGCGGCGACAAGGGTATGGGGGAAGGTCTGAGTGCGCATGGTCGGTCTCCTAAGTCCCTGGCGCAGATCGCTTCGGGATGACCATGAGATGCCCGATCGGACCGACCGGCGAGAGGATGAGGAGCCGATGAAATACCGATCAAGCGCCGATCAAGCGCCGATCTCGGGGGCTCACCCCGCCTTGCGCATTGCCACCGGTGCCGCCGCCAGACGTTCCATGTTGAAGGTCTCGGCGAATTCGAGGCCGGCCTTGCCGTCTGCCGCCCAGCGCAGCTTGGCGGGGAACATCTGATTTTCGAGCAATTCGATCAGGATATCGAGCTCGCCGACGCCGTCCTCGACATCGATCCCGTCGATCATCACGCCGGTCGCGGAGATGTTGCGGATGCGCACTTCGCCGACGACATCGCCCGACTGGATACGGGCCGTGCGCAGCATGGCGGTGCGCGGGGAGCGGCTGACGCGGTAGCCGGTTGCGGTCGCCATGCCGTCTGCCGTCGCCAATTGCGTCAGCACGTCGGCCGCACGCGCTGGCCTGCCATAGACATAGCCCTGGATATGGCTGCAGCCGAGTTCGCGGATCAGCGTGATTTCGTCGTGATTTTCGACGCCTTCGGCGGTCGTCTCCATGCCGAGCGTCTCGGCCAGGCTGACGATCGCCTTGATGATCGCGGCGTTGCGATTGCCCGCGATCGTCGCGCCCTTCACGAAGCTCTGGTCGATCTTGATCTTGTCGAACGGTGCCTTTTTTAAATAACCAAGCGAGGAATAGCCTGTCCCGAAATCGTCGAGCGCGAGGCGGACGCCGCAGCTCTTGAGCGTCCGGAACATCTGATCGGTCGCGGCGGTCTCATCGACGAACACGCCTTCGGTGATTTCGAGTTCGAGCCGGTGCGGCGCGATCCCCGATTTGGCGAGCGCCGAGGTGACGAGCGCGGGCAGCACGGGGTTGGCGAACTGGATCGGCGAGACGTTGACCGCGACGCGCACGTCGCTAGGCCAGCCCGCCGCCTCGATGCAGGCGGTGCGCAGCACCCACTCGCCGATCGCCTCGATCAACCCGCAATCCTCGGCGACGGGGATGAAATCCGCCGGACTGATCGCGCCGCGCGTCGGATGTTGCCAGCGGAGCAAGGCTTCATAACCGACGATCCGTTCGGAGCGCGTACTGACGACCGGCTGATAGGCGATGTGGAACTGATTGCCCGCCAGGGCATCGCGCAGATCATCCTCGAGCTGCTTGCGGCTTTGCGCGCCGACCAGCAATTCGTCGCGGAAAAAACGGTGGATGCCGCGCCCGTCGCCCTTGGCGGCATAGAGCGCGAGATCGGCGTTGCGGACGAGCGTTTCGGCGTCGCTCCCGTCGTCGGGCGACAGCGCGACGCCGATCGAACAGCCGATGCTGATCGCCGATCCGTCGATGCTATAGGGCTGCGACAGATCGAAGATCACGCGGCGCGCGAGGTCGCCCAGTTTCTCACGGTCGGCCATCGCCGGCAGGATCACCTGGAATTCATCACCGCCGATCCGCCCGACCAGGCCCGCCTCGCCGATCGTGCGTTGCAGGCGCTGCGCGACTTGCTTCAGCAGCGTGTCGCCGGTCTGGTGACCGAGCGTGTCGTTAACCGCCTTGAACCGGTCGAGATCGAGCAGGAACAGCGCTGAAGTGCGCGCTTGCCCCGGCTGCGTCAGGCGCTGGGCGAGTGTCTGCTCAAGCGACAGGCGGAGCCGCTGGCGGTTGGCCAGGCCGGTCAGCCCATCGAACAGCGCAAGGCGCGTGATCTCGGCATCGGCGCGGCGGCGCTCGGTCAGATCGCTGCCGCTGCCGACGAAGCCGACGAACTGGCCGAATTCGTCGATCACCGGGCGGCCGGAAATCGACCACCAGCGATCGAGCTTGGCGATGCTTGCCGGGCGTACCGAATAATTGGAGAAAGCGGTGCGTGACGCGAGATGGAACGCGAGCGTCCGCTCGGTCTCGGGCGTGGCGCTGTCCATGCGGAACAGCGTGGTGAGCGGCGCGCCGATCGCGGGTGCGTCGGGCAAATCGAGTTCGTTTGCAACCTTTTCGGTGAGGTAGGTGATGTGCCCGTTCGCATCGCTTTGCCAAAACCAGCCACTCGAATGCGCCTCGAACTCGGCAACGAGGCGGGTCGCCATCCGCCCTTGCGCTTGCTCCATATCGCGCCGCGACCCCGCGCGACGATCGAACACCACCAGCCGGTAGGTGGCGACGGCGAGGCACAAGACGAAGCACAGGCCGATGCCCCACGCCGTGCCGAACCCGTCGCGCACGCCCAGCACGCCGACCAGGCCGACCGCGAACCCGAGCGTCGCCGCGCGCACCGGATGCAGCGCGATGATCGTGACGATCATCGCGCCGAACACCGCCACGAAGCTGATCAGGTGAAGCGGACCCGACAAAGCGCCGACGACGGCATAGAGCAAGGATAGCAAAGCTGCGGCGATGCCGACCCCGATCAGCGTGGCGATGCGGACATGGGCGTAAGGCGACCAGCGCCGCGCCGGGGGCAGTGCGACTGCGGCGAACAGGACGACGCCTAGCCCCGCGACCACGCCCCCCCACATCAGCGCCGCATTCATCAGGTCGGGCAGGCCGATTTGCTGCGCCGACCACCACACGATCGCCGGTGCGGCACTCGCCACGACCAATGCGAACGGCCAGACCGAGGCCAGCTGTCGCACCTGCATCTTGAGCGTATCGCGGTGATATTCCGACGCACGCGCGCCGGGAACCAGATCGGTCCGGAACGCCGTCAGCGCAACGGCAAGTGCCTGAAGGGGATTGAAACGGAATCGCATCGACTCGTTCCTAGCGTCCGATCCTTGCCAAAGTCCCTGCGGCCTATGGTAAACAGGCAGTAAGGATGCGCTGAATCGTCCGAATCGCGGGCACCTTGGCGGCGGTCGCGCGGGCGCATAGAGGGTGCGCAGACGCCAGCACCGAAAGCCGCTTCATGACGACCATCATCCGCCAAGCCGATCTGATCGAGAGCGTCGCCGATGCGCTGCAATTCATCAGTTACTATCACCCGATGGACTATATCCACGCGCTCGGTGCGGCCTATGAAGCCGAACAGGGACCGGCCGCGAAGGACGCGATTGCGCAGATCCTGACCAACAGCCGCATGTGCGCCGAGGGGCATCGCCCGATCTGCCAGGATACCGGGATCGTCAACGTCTTCATAAAATGGGGCATGGACTGTCGGTTGGACGATACCGATCGGTCTTTGCAGGACGTGGTCGATGAAGGCGTGCGGCGGGCGTACCTTAACCCCGACAATAAGCTACGCGCCTCGGTGCTGGCCGATCCGGCGTTCACGCGGCGCAACACCAAGGACAATACGCCGTGCGTGCTGCACGTCGACATGGTGCCGGGGTCGCGCGTTTCGGTCGATGTCGCCGCGAAGGGCGGCGGCAGCGAGAACAAGTCCAAGTTCAAGATGATGAACCCGAGCGATTCGATCGTCGATTGGGTGCTCGAAATGCTGCCGCAGATGGGCGCGGGCTGGTGTCCGCCGGGGATGCTCGGCATCGGCATCGGTGGGACGGCGGAGTACTGCGTGCTGCTCGCCAAGCAAGCGTTGATGGAGCCGATCGACATGGGTCCGCTCAAGGCGCGGGGTGCGAAGACCGACATCGAAGCGCTGCGGATCGAGATTTTCGATCACGTCAATGCGCTCGGCATCGGTGCGCAGGGGCTGGGCGGGCTGTCGACGATATTGGACGTGAAGATCAAGGATTCGCCGTGCCATGCGGCGGGCAAGCCGGTTGCGATGATCCCGAATTGCGCGGCGACGCGGCATGCGCATTTCGTGCTCGATGGATCGGGCCCGGCGTTCCTCGAAGCACCGAAACTGGACGAATGGCCCAAGGTCGACTGGCAGCCCGATTCTTCGGCGATCCGCGTCGATCTCGACACGCTGACGCCCGCCGATGTGCAGGGGTGGAAGCAAGGCGACCGGCTGCTGCTCAACGGCAAAATGCTGACCGGGCGCGACGCCGCGCACAAGCGGATCAAGGACATGCTCGATGCCGGCGAGCCGCTGCCGGTCGATTTTGCGGGCCGCGTGATTTACTATGTCGGGCCGGTTGATCCGGTCGGGGATGAAGTCGTCGGGCCTGCCGGCCCCACGACGGCGACGCGGATGGATTCGTTCACGCGCATGATGCTGGGGCAGGGCCTGCTCGCGATGGTTGGCAAGGCCGAACGCGGGCCCGATGCGACCAAGGCGATCGCCGAGGGTAAGAGCGCCTATCTGATGGCGGTCGGCGGGGCGGCGTATCTGGTCGCGCGCGCGATCAAGGGATCGAAGGTCGTAGGCTTTGCCGATCTCGGCATGGAGGCAATCTACGAATTCGAAGTGAAGGATTTCCCTGTGACGGTGGCGGTCGATTCGTCGGGCGCGAACGTCCACCAATTGGCGCCCTTGGTGTGGAAAGAGAAGATCGCGCGCGAGGGCTTGCTGGCCGGGGCATAAGACAGATGAACCGCTATCTGACCTTTTTGCTAGGGCAACCCGTCCAATTCGAGATCGCCGGACGGACAAGTCCGCAGCAAGTCGCGGACCGTCTGCGATCGAAAGTCAAATCGCGGCTGTGGCCGTTTCATTTCGAAAAGGTGGTTGGTCGCGTCGGTGCCGATACACTGACGATCGAATGGCGCGGCGGCGCGCTGCAATCGAACATGGCGCCGCGCCTTACGGGGCGGCTGGTTTCGTCGGGTGCGGGCACGCGCTTCGAAGGGCGGTTCGGCGCGCCCATTTTCTTGCGCTTCTTTCTGATCCTGTGGGTGTGCTTCGATCTGACCTTCGCGGTCGCGATGCTGCGGAGCGTTTCGGGGCCGGATAGCGCACCGTGGTTCGTCTTTCCGTTCCTGTTCGTGCACCTGCTTGTTCCGTTCGCCATGGTCGCCATCGGCATGATCGGTGCCGATCGGATCCAGCAGCGGCTGACGGATTTTATCGTCGAGATCGGATCGGGGCGGGGGTAAGTCTGGCGCGCGCGGGGTTGCTTGCCTGATCATCCCTTAGGCGGAGACCGGGGGCATTAACCCTTAACCGGGGCCGCGCGGGCTTGGGACGGCGGTCGCGCGATGCTACACGCGCGCCGGGGAGAATGAGCGTGGAATCTGAGGGGGCAGTGCGGAGGTACGAAGCATCGCTCGACCGGGTCGGGCTCGCGCTCGGCGCAGGCGGGCTGGTGGGCGGCGCCTTCGCCGCTTCGCTGGTGAGCATCGGTAGCGGGCTGGCCCCGCTCGAATTGCTTGTCGGGTTTGTCATTGGCGCGCTGATCACGACGATGGCGGCGGTCGCGATCGGTGGTCCGCTCTGGCTGGTCTGCCACGCGATGGGGTGGCGCGGGCCGGGCATGGCGGCGCTGGTCGGCGCGCTGGCGGGCTTTGCTTTGTTCCTGGGCGGGCAGACTTATGGCTTTGGCTTGTTCGACATGCCGGTCAGCGACACGCAGACCTTGCTGTTCCGCTGGATGAGCGCGGTCGCGACAAGCCTGATCCTAGCGGTGGTCGCCGCGCTGATCGGCTGGACGATGTGGCGCGTGGCGTATCGGCGGGTGCGCTGAGGGGAGGCGGTGGCTGTGGCTGGGTTTGGCGGGAAGCGAGCATCTATCGATGCTTCAGCCGCACACTAGCCCGTTGCCACCGGGTTCAGCGCAGACGGTATAGGTTCCGTTCGCGTTTGCACGCAGCCGAAGCCGAACGGGCGCATTTTCGGCCCGGTACGTGTGCGCAAGGTAGCGGACGGTGATGAGCCGTGACGTGGACCGACCTCGCAATACGCGGGAGATACGAAGTCGTGCCGTTATCCAGCCATGACCGAGGATGTCATCCGGATCGTCTATCGATTCATAGTCGAGGTTTTTGAGCCGCCCGACCACCTCTAAATCTGGCGGAGGCTGCGGGCGGACGCTCGCTGGGGATTGCGTTGCGGCGATAAGCCACAGGAGGTTGCCCAAGGTCGCGTTCATCAAAGGACCTTCTTACCAAGCGGCACTGCCTTGTTGCGCGGTGGACCCCGGCACTAGGCCGGGGTGACGGCGAAAAACATATGCATATGGGGTCCGCAATTGGGCGCAAGCCGACGATGGCCCGTCGACACCACCACCAAACGCCGCGGCCTCAGCTATCCGCCGGCCCGACCCGGAACGCGCACAGCTTGTTGCCGTCGGGATCGCGGAAATAGGCGCCGTAAAACGCTTGCGGGCCGTCATCGCCGCGCACGCCGGGGGCGCCTTCGTCCTTGCCGCCCAATTCCATCGCCTTGGCATGGAGCGCATCGACCTTGGCGCGCGCATCGACCACCAGCGCGATCATCGTGCCATTGCCGGGCGTCGCCGCAGCGCCATCGTACGGCGGCGTGGCACCGAGCATCGGCGTCGTCCAGCTCGCGCCCCATGCGGTCGCGCCGGTCGGGAATTCCATCAGACGGCCAACGCCGATTGCGCCGAACAGCGCATCGTAAAACGCGCGTGAGCGCTCCATGTCATTGCTGCCGACGAGTGCGTAACCGATCATGGCTTTGCTCCTTGTGTTTGTGGTGCAGGGGGTTCCGCCGGAAGATCGGGCGGGGTGATGTCGCTCGGCTTGCAATCGCCATTGCGTGTCGCGCGCAGGCGCATTTGCATCGTGCCTTGCTGTTTGCCTGCGGTGTCGGTCCCGACCATCGTCATCGTGATGTCCTGCGCGGTGGCTGCGTTGCTGCCGGTTGCGGACAGCTTCATCGATCCGCCCCCGGGGTGCTCACACACCGCATCGAAGCCGATCGTCGCGCCGGTCGTGTCGCGATTGCTGAAGGTGCATTTCTGCCCGCGCGAGCCCATTTGCTCGAGATTCTTGGCGAGATCCTCCTTCGCCACGGCCGCGGGGGTGACGCAGACCGACATCGCACCCATCGCATCGAACATCTTCTGCATCTGCACGCGTGTCTCGGGCTTCGTGCCATTGCCCTCGAGCTTCAGGATCTCGATCTTTTGCGACCAGCTGCCGGGCTGGCGCTTGATCTGCGCCTCTGGCCCGCAGGCCACGACGAAGAGGGGGAGGGCGAGCACCGCCGCGTAGCAAAACTTCATGACCGACTCTCCCGCTTTCTATTGATCTACTTAATCCCCGCAACAGCAAGCGAAGGCAAGACCGTCCGTGCAAAATCGTTCTCGCTTTGTTGCGGCGGACAAGACAACGGACCATATTACCCGCATGGCCATTCAGATTCGCACCACGCTCGACGAACCCGAGACCGGGCAGAGCTTCATCCCGCACCGCCCGGCGCGCCCGCCCAAGGCGGAAGGGGGTAAGCCGTTCAAAATCGTGTCGGAATACACCCCTGCGGGCGATCAGCCGACCGCGATTGCCGAATTGGTCGCGCAGACCGAGGCGGGCGAGCGCGATCAAGTGCTGCTCGGCGTTACGGGATCGGGCAAGACCTTTACGATGGCCAAGGTGATCGAGGCGGTGCAGCGGCCCGCGCTGATCCTGGCGCCCAACAAGATCCTCGCGGCGCAATTGTATGGCGAGATGAAGTCGTTCTTCCCCGACAATGCGGTCGAATATTTCGTCAGCTACTACGATTACTACCAGCCCGAAGCCTATGTCGCGCGCAGCGACACCTATATCGAGAAGGAAAGCTCGACCAACGAGGCGATCGACCGGATGCGGCATGCCGCAACGCGATCGCTGCTCGAACGCGACGATGTGATCATCGTGGCGTCGGTGTCGTGCCTGTACGGTATCGGATCGGTCGAGACCTATTCGGCGATGATCTTCGACCTGAAGAAAGGGCAGGTGGTCGATCAGCGCGAGATCGTGCGCAAGCTCGTCGCGCTGCAGTATAAGCGCAACGATGCGGCGTTCCAGCGCGGCAATTTCCGCGTGCGCGGCGATGCGCTGGAGATTTTTCCGTCGCATTATGACGACACCGCGTGGCGCGTGTCGTTCTTTGGCGATGACATCGAGGAGATCGTCGAGTTCGATCCGCTGACTGGCAAGAAGGTCGCGAGCCTCAATTCGATCCGCATCTATGCCAACAGCCATTATGTGACGCCCGGCCCGACGCTGAAACAGGCGATGGAGGCGATCAAGTTCGAGTTGGCAGAACGGCTCAAGGAGCTGGTGCCCGAGGGCAAGTTGCTCGAGGCGCAGCGGTTGGAACAGCGCACCAATTTCGATCTCGAAATGATCGCGGCGACGGGCAGTTGTGCGGGGATTGAGAATTATTCGCGCTTCCTCACCGGGCGGATGCCGGGCGAGCCGCCGCCGACCTTGTTCGAATATCTGCCGGAGAATGCGCTGCTGTTTGTGGACGAAAGCCATCAGACGATCGGCCAGATCAACGGCATGTCGCGCGGCGATCACCGGCGGAAACTGACGCTGGCTGAGTACGGCTTCCGCTTGCCGAGCGCGATCGACAACCGGCCGCTCCGCTTCAACGAATGGGACGCGATGCGTCCGCAGACGACCTATGTCTCGGCGACGCCGGGGGCGTGGGAAATGGAGCAAACCGGCGGGGTGTTCGCGGAGCAGGTGATCCGCCCGACCGGCCTGATCGACCCGCCGATCGAGATCAAGCCGGTCGAGGAGCAAGTGCAGGATCTGATCGTCGAGGCGCGCAAGACCGCCGAAGCCGGGTATCGCACGCTCGTCACCACGCTGACCAAGCGCATGGCGGAGGATTTGACCGAGTTCATGCACGAGGCGGGCATTCGCGTCCGCTATATGCACAGCGATGTCGAGACACTCGAGCGCATCGAGCTGATCCGCGATTTGCGGTTGGGCGTGTACGACGTGCTGATCGGCATCAATCTGCTGCGCGAGGGGCTCGATATTCCCGAATGCGGGCTGGTCGCGATCCTCGATGCCGACAAGGAGGGGTTCCTGCGCTCGGAAACGTCGCTGATCCAGACGATCGGCCGGGCGGCGCGCAACGTCGACGGGCGCGTGATCCTCTATGCCGATCGCATCACGGGCAGCATGGAACGCGCGATGAACGAGACCGGGCGTCGACGCGAGAAGCAGCGGCTGTATAACGAAGCTAACGGCATCACCCCGACGACGATCAAGCGCAACATCGGCGACATCATCCAGGACGTGTCGAACCGCGATCAGGTGACGATCGAAATCGACGAGGACCGCCCGCACATGGTCGGCCACAATCTGCGCGCGTATATCGAGGATCTGGAGAAACAGATGCGCGCGGCGGCGGCGGATCTGGAGTTCGAGACGGCGGGGCGCTTGCGCGACGAGATCCGGCAATTGGAGCAAGAGGAGCTGGGGCTGCCGGTCGACCAGCAGAAACTGCCGGTGATGGGGCGGTCGAACGAGGGGAAGCCGGGCACGCGCAAGACGCGGTACGGGAAGAGCCAGAAGATGCGCGCGGGCATGGCGGGCAGCAGTCGAAGAGCGCGGTAGGCATGGCGGAGGGGGGAATGGCGACGCGCATCCGGTCGGTGCTAAGCCGCACGTACAAGGTCGTGACCGGCCCGCACGGCCCGCCCGGGTCGGGGCGCTGGCGGCAGCTACTCGGCTGGCGGATTTTCTGGCGTGTCCGCTGGTTGCGGGTGCGGCAGTGGAGCGGGGATTTGCGGTGGCGCGACGGGCTTCGCCATTTGCCGCGCCCTATCCTGCTGGTCGCGATCGGGGCTGCCATCCCGCTGGTCGTCCTGTGGTGGCTCGACGCGCATTTCCCGCGAGCGGTCGGCGGCATCGGCACGGCGCTGGACACGCTGTTGACCGGTTCGGCGGGCAAGGGCGGGCCCGAGCAGCTGCAATGGCGCGAGGCGTTGCAGTTGCTGCTATTGGTGGTTGGCCTGCCGGCGGCGTTCGTGCTGTGGCTGTTCCGCGACATCCATGTGAACGAAACCCTCACCAACCAGCGTAAGGATGTGAACCTGAAGGAGTTTCAGGAAATCCAGATGCGCGCGGCGGGCGCGATCGACGAGAAATATCCGGCGGACGCGCGCGAGACGTTGCAGATCGCGGCGCTGCATCAGCTTCGCAGCTTCCTGCGCGGCGGCTATGGCGTGAGCTTCCGTCGTCCGGCTTGGGAGTTGCTGCGCGCGCGGATGGCCGCCAGCGCGCGCGAAACGGGCACGCGCGCAATCTTCGACTGGGTCGAGGCGTATGACCGAGCGAAAGCCGACCCGAGCGTGACCGCAGCAGAGCGCGCGGAAAAGAAGGTCGCGGAGATCCGGCGTGCGCTCGCTGCGCTCCGCCTGCTTGCCGTCGCCACCGCCGAGCGTGCCGTGATCCGCGAAGACCATCGCTTCATCTTTCGCGCCGATCTGCCGCTGAACGACAGCTGCTTCGATCGCATCGACCTGTCCGGAACCAGCAAATCTTCCGGGGCGTTGCTCGCATCGCGTAGCTTTGCGCGATGCTCCTTTATCGGCGCGAACCTGTGGTATGCGCATCTCGAAGGCGCGGACTTGGGGTACGCGCATCTCGAAGGCGCCAAGCTGTGGTATGCGCATCTCGAACGCGCGAACCTGGGGCATGCGCATCTCGAAGGCGCGGAGCTGGGGCGTGCGTATCTCAACGGCGCAGAGTTGTGGTATGCGCATCTTGAAGGCACCGACTTAGGGCATGCGCGTCTCGAAGGCGCGGAGCTACGGTATGCGCACTTGGAAGGCGCAAATCTGCAGTATGCGCATCTCGAAGAAGCGCAGCTGTGGCAGGCGCATCTCGAAGGCGCGAAACTGTGGCAAGCGCATCTCGAAGGCGCTGAGCTGAGGTATGCGCATCTCGAAGGCGCGCAGCTCTGGGAGGCGCATCTCGAAGGCGCGAACTTGGGTGACGCACATCTCGAAGACGCAGACCTGGAGGGCGCGTGGTTCGACGATAATACGATATTTTCCGGTGATTGGGACGACATTGCAGAACTAGATCGCGCCAACCTTCGCGACACATTCCGCGCGCGCGGCATGCGGCATGTCGACGACCCGGATGTCGCCGCTCACCCCAGCGACAAATCCTCCCCCGCCACATCATAATATTTCGACACACGATCGGCATAGGCTTGGTCGAACTCCGGCGCGTTCGCGGCCCAGCTTGGGCCGCCTTCCAGCACGCGGCGGTCGATCGTTACGACGTAGGTGTCGTTGGTCGGGTCGAATTGCAGCAGCGAAAAGGGCAGCGGGTAATACGCTTTGCCCATGCCGAGGAAACCACCGATCGTCAGCACCGCATAGACCGCCCGGCCGCTGCGTTTGTTGATCATCAGCGCGTAAAGCGAGCCGATCTTGTCGCCGTCGCGGCTGCGCACCGGCATTGTGTCGGCGGTGTTGGATTGCAGCAGCAATTGGGTCGGTTCGGTCTGGGCCATGATGGTTCCTCAATCTTCGGTAATCAGGCTGGTCCGCTTGGTTTCGGGCAGCAGCCAGAAGCACACAGTCGTAATGGCAAGGATGATCGCGACGTACCAGTAGAAGCCGCTTTCGACATGCGCTTGCTTGAAACGGAGCGCGACATATTCGGCCGTGCCGCCGAACAATGCATTGCCGAGCGCATAGGGCAAAGCGACGCCGAGCGCGCGGATGTGTGCGGGGAAGAGCTCGGCCTTCACCAGCGCGCTGATCGAGGTGTAGGCAGCGAGCAGCAGCAAAGGGATCATGATGATGCCGAAGGCTTGCACCGGATCGCGCGCGACGGCGAGTGCGCTGAACACCGGGACCGACACGAGCGTGCCGCCCGCGCCGAACAGCAACAGCATCGGTTTGCGCCCGAACCGATCGGCGAGGCTGCCGAACAGCGGTTGGACGAGCATGAAGACGACCAAGGCCGCGGTCATGATACCGGTGGCGGTCTGGATCGAGAAACCGGCGGTGTTGGCGAGGAATTTCTGCATGTACGTGGTGTAGGCGTAGAAGGCCAAGCTGCCGCCCGCGCTGATGATCGCGACGAGCACGAATTCGCGCGGGTGCGCGCGCCACAGGGCGGCGGCGCCCGACGCAGGGCGATCCTTGGCGAGCGCCTCGAACGACGCCGTCTCGGCCAGCCGTCGACGCAGCAGATAGACGCCGAACGCGAGCATCGCGCCGAGCAGGAAGGCGATGCGCCAGCCATAGCTTTCCATTTCCGCCTTGGTCAGCAGCGCCTGCAGGATGAGGGTGACGCCAAGCGAGGTTAGCTGTCCGCCGATCAGCGTGACATATTGGAAGCTCGACCAGAAACCACGATGCTGGCGCGTTGCCATTTCGGAGAGATAGGTGGCGCTCGCACCATATTCGCCGCCGACCGACAGGCCCTGGATCATCCGCGCGACGAGCAGGATGATCGGCGCGGCGATTCCGATGGCGGCATAGCTTGGGACGAAGGCGATCATCAGCGAGCCCGCGCACATCAGCCCCACCGACACCGCCAGGCCTGCCTTACGGCCGTGACTGTCGGCATAGCGGCCCATGATGTAGGCACCGATCGGTCGCATGAAGAAGCCGACCGCGAACACCGCCGAGGTGCCGAGCAATTGCGCGGTCGCATCGCCCTTGGGGAAAAAGGACGCGGCGAAATAGAGCGAGAGCGAGGTATAGGCGTACCAGTCATACCATTCGACCAGATTGCCGGCCGATCCGCCGATAATGGCGCGCAACCGTTTCGCTTCGAGTGCCATTCTCATCCCCTGCCAGAGGCGCACAAGAGGCGAAATCGCGACGAGGCGCAAGATGCGGGTGTCGCGGGCGGTTGAGCGGCGCGGCGGCTTCGCGCATACACGCGGACATGCGCTTGACCCTTGCCCCGCTCACCCTGCTTGCAGCGACGCTTTGCGTGTCCGGCTGCGCCACCCCGCCGCAGGCGCCGCGCCCGGCGCCCGTACCGATCGCGCTGCCCCGACCCTTGCCGCCGCCGGTGCTGCCCAAGCTGCCCGTGCCGCAGGGGACCGATTGGCGCGATTGGGCAGTGACGCCGGGCGATTGGGCGTACCGCGCCGATCCGCGCGGTTCGGTTGCGGTGTTCGGTGCGGCGCGCGGGGACGCACTGCTGACGCTGCGTTGCGACCGGATGGCGGGGATGCTGTATCTGTCGCGCGGTGGAGCGGTGGCGGCACCGCTGACGCTGCGCACGTCGAGCCTTGCCCGGACGGTGCCGGTTCAGCCGAATGGCGGGGCGGTCGCAGTGGCGCTCGCCGCGCGCGATCCGCTGCTCGATGCAATGGCGTTTAGCCGCGGTCGCTTCATCGTCGAGCAGCTTGGGAGCCCGACTTTGGTCGTTCCGGCCTGGGCCGAAGTGGGGCGCGTGATCGAGGATTGCCGGGGCTGAGCGCGCGTTTCGGGGTGCTTTGGGCAGGCGAAAGAGAATCGTCGAAAACGTAAAACATTACAAGACTTGTTTCGCAAATTTTTATGATTCAAACACGAGTCGTGCCCAGGCCTGGGTACGTCGTTTTAACTAGCGAAAGGAGGTGATCCGATGTCTCATGGTTCAGCAAAGGGGTCGGTTCGATTGGCTTGGAGGACGCACTTCTGAACCTTTTGGGATGACGGCGGGGGGCATCCTTCCCCAATCAACGCCGCCGTCTATCGAGGTTTAGAGGTTTCGCATGGTCCTCCAGGCCGGAGCTTCCGGCCGCTGACCATGTCAGGAGGTTGCCGGTGTCCTGAGGGGCACCGGCAGCCTCTTTTCATTTTTGGCGCGAAGGCAGCGATGCTCGCTGCCGGTGCTAAGCGCAGCGAGGCATCGCCCCAAACGGCCGGCGGGTCGCGCGAACGCGAGAACCCGGCCGACGGCTTTGCCGGCGGCGCGATGGTGATGTGCACATCTGAAGCAAGTGTATCTTAATCGTCACCCCGGCCTCGTGCCGGGGTCCACCGCGCAGCAAAATAGTGTCTATGACGATTAGGCGATTTCTGGGAACACCAGAATCCGGCTTGGACTGATCTTGCGGTCGGGTTTGGCCTACCGCCTCTCACCGTGCGATCGCGGCACGGTGGACCCCGGCACTAGGCCGGGGTGACGGTTAGGTAGAAGTCCGTCCCACCCACTCCCCGCCTTGCTCTCGAAAGCATTCTCCCCGAGGATGCCAGCCCAAGCGGCGCAAAGAGGTGCGTCGATAGTCAAAGGGTTCCGATCATGCGTACCGTCGTCCTGTCGCTTCTGCTCGCCTCCGCCGCTGCCCCGCTGGCCGCGCAATCCGCGCCGGTCGTAGAGGAGAAGTCGATCGACCAGTTGCAGGCGATGATGGCGAGCGGCACGTCGTCCGAGGCGATCACGCAGGCCTATCTCGCGCGGATCGCAGCCATGGACCGCACCGGCCCGACACTGCGCGCAGTGATCGCGACCAATCCCGATGCGATCGCCCAGGCGCGCGCCAGCGATGCGCGGCGCAAAGCAGGCAAGCCACTTGGCGCGCTCGACGGCATTCCGGTGCTGATCAAGGACAATATCGAAACCAGGGACCCGATCGCGACGACTGCGGGCAGCCTTGCGCTCAAAGACAATGTCACGCTGCGCGATGCGCCGCTCGTTGCCAATTTGCGCGCGCAGGGGGCGGTGATCCTCGGCAAGACCAACCTCAGCGAATGGGCGAATATCCGCTCCTCCAATTCGATGAGCGGGTGGAGCGCGGTTGGCGGGTTGGTGCGAAATCCGTACGCGCTCGACCGGACGGCGTGCGGATCATCGAGCGGATCGGGCGCGGCGGTCGCGGCGAGCTTTGCGGCGGTGGCGGTGGGGACCGAGACCGATGGTTCGGTCGTCTGCCCGTCGTCGATGAACGGGCTGGTCGGCTTGAAGCCGACGCTCGGGTGGGTCAGCCGCACGCATGTCGTGCCGATCAGCCATAGTCAGGATACGCCGGGGCCGATGGCGCGCAGTGTGACCGACGTGGCGATCCTGTTTGCCGGAATGGTGGGAGTCGATCCGGCCGATCCCGCTACGACGCGTCAGCCGCAAACCCGCGCCGCGCAACCGGGCTTTGTCGAGGGGTTGAAGAGCGCGTCGCTGAAGGGGGTTCGCGTCGCGGTGCTGCATCCCGACATGCCCGCTACTCTGAAGGTGCAGTATGAGGCCGCGCTGGCGGTCCTAAAGGCGCAAGGGGCGGTGCTGGTCGATGTCGAGCAACCCAAATTGGAAGGGCTGGGCGACGCCGAATTTCTCGTGCTCAAGACTGAATTGAAGGCTGATCTGGACGCCTATCTCGCGACCACGCCCAAGGCAGTTAAGGTACGCACGCTCGATCAGGCGATCGCCTTCAACGAAGCGAACAAAGCGACCGAAATGCCGTTCTTCGAACAGGAGACGTTTATCGCGGCGGCGAAGACCGACGGTCTCGCCAATCCCGAATATCTCGGCGCGCGCGCAAAATCGCTGCGGCTGGCGGGGAAGGAGGGGATCGATGCGATGCTGACCAAGGCGAATGCGACGATCCTGGTCGAGCCGTCCTATGGCATGCCGTGGCTGTCCGACACGGTGTACGGCGACCAGTTCAGCGGCCTCTCGGCGAGCGAATTGCCGGCGGTATCGGGCTATCCGCATCTGACCGTCCCGATGGGGCTGGTGCGCGGCGTGCCGGTCGGCCTGTCGTTCATCGCGACGGCGTGGGCCGATCGCGCGGTGTTGAACGCGGGCTATGTCTATGAGCAAGCGGCAAAGGCGCGCGTTGCGCCGATCTATGCCGCGACCAATGATGCGGGGCCGGGGTTGGACGGGGTGCGCTGATTTTTCCTCCCCTCCCTGGAAGGGAGGGGATTGAGGGGTGGGTCGGTTCGTTGTCGAACGCCGCCCTCACCCCACACCAACCCACCCCCTGCCCCTCCCTTTCAGGGAGGGGAGAAGTAAGGGCGCGCTAGCGCTCCAGCAATTCCTGCCGGACGTGGATTGCTGAGAGCGAGATGCGCACTTCGATCAGAAAGCTGACGAGCGACGAAATCAGCAGACCCATCGCCAGAATGAACGCCACCGCGACCACGGTGCCGATGTGGAGCTTGACCAGTTCCGCCACGAACAGCAACGCGACGACGGTGCAGGTCATCACCGCGCTCGACACCGCGAGGACAAGCGCGCGATTGATCACCGACATGCGCCGGTCGAGCAGCCGCAATTCCCAGACGTGACGGTCGTGCTCGGGCCCGCTCGACAGCGGGTGCAAATCCTCGAGCGCACGCGCACGATCGACCACGCGGGCGAGGCGACCGACCAGCACGTTCAATAACGCTCCGATCCCCGCCAGCATAAAGACTGGCGAGAGCGAAAGCTGGATCGTTTGCGCGATCGTGGTGACGCCGGGAACGGAGAACATCCCCGTCCTTTGCGGTGCAGCGCGGCGCGACGCAAGCGGGAGCCTCCATAGAATGGTAACCGGTGCGCGTTAGAACCGGCGCAATATGACCAAGCCGATGCTCCTCTCCGACTTTACGCGCCTGCCGTCGCAGACGCGTGCGGTCGTGCTCGACGGGTTGGCGGGAGCGATCGATACCGTGGCCGAGGGGGCGGCACCGAGCCATGCGTTCCTGCGCTATGCGTGGTTCGCCGCAGCGCTTTCGGCTTATGGTGGTGCGGCGCGGACGATCGTGATCGAGGAGGATGACACAGCCGTCATCGCTTTGCCGTTCGTGGGCGTAGGGCCAGCGGCGGCGGGAATAGCGACGGTGCCGGGCAGTTACTGGCCGTTTCGCAGCTTTCCGATGCACGAGGATGCGGGCCCCCGCGCGATCGATGCGCTGCTGGGCGCGCTGGCCGGGTCGATCACCGCGCTTCGGATCGGGCCGGTGTATGATCAGGACCCGGCGCTGGCACCGGTTCTGGCGCGCGCGCGCGCGAAGGGCTGGGCGGTGCTCGACCGCTTCGTCGCCGACAGTTTCGTGTTCGACTTGCAACAACCCGATTGGCCGCGCGGATCGAGCTTGCGGAAAAACCGCTTCCACGAAAAGCATCTGGCCGAACACGGCGCGCTCGGCTGGTTCTTTCCGGGCGCAGGGGAGTGGCCGACGACGTTCGATGCGATGGCAGCCGTCGAGCAGAAAAGCTGGATCGCCGCGCGCACCGATGGCCGCGACGCGAAGTTTACCGAGACCGGCCATGGTGCCTTCTGGCGCGAGGTGGCGCGCGATCCGGCGCTCGCGAAAATGCTGTCGGCGGCGATTTTGACGGTGGATGGCGGTCCGGCGGCATTCTCCTTCGATCTCGATTGCGGGGCGACCAAATATGCCATCGCCAACAGCTATGACCCGGCCTTTGCCAAACATTCGCCCGGCAAGCTGCTTTACTATCGCAACCTCGCGCGCGCGCGCGACCACGGTATCCGCACCGTCGATTGGGGTGCGGGCGATAGCGGCTACAAACAGACGATCGGCGCGGCGCAGGGGCCGGTGCTGCGCGACTGGCTGCTGGTGCGGCCGGGTTTGCCGGCGATGGTCGGACGTATGCTCAAGGGGTGGTGGGGCGCGAGCGGCAATCCCGGCTGAAGCCGAAGCGTGCGCGTGACCGGGCGCCGTCAGACTCGCAAATAGCGGAAATACCACACCTCTCGTCCCTGCCGCCGTGCTTTGCGTTCGTAGCGGGTTTCGGGCCAGTCGTCGGGGCGGGTGAGGAAGTCTGCGGCTTCCTTGGTGGTCCATGCGAAATCGCGACGCTGGTTCATGATCATCATCGCCCAGCGGCAATAGGTCGGGTCGTCGGTGCCGAGCCGGAATTCCGCGCCCGGTTTCAGCTTGGCGGCGATCAGGTCGAGCGGGCCGTGGTTGATCATGCGGCGCTTCGCATGGCGGGCTTTGCGCCACGGATCGGGGTGAAGCAGATACACGCGCGCCAGCGAAGCGTCGGGCAAGCGTTCGAGCACGTCGAGCGCATCGCCCATGTGCAGCCGGACATTGTCGAGCGCCTCGTCTCGAACATGCGCGAGCGCACCGACGACTCCGTTGAGGAACGGCTCGCACCCGATAAAGCCGGTCTCGCGCCGCGCGGCGGCTTGCCCCGCGAGATGCTCGCCCGCGCCGAAGCCGATTTCCACCTCGAGCGGACGGTCGCTGCCGAACAGGGAGGCTGCATCGATCGGCCCGGTCTCCGGCACGCTGATTTCAGGCAGCAATTGTTCGACGAGGTCGGCCTGGCCGAGGCGCAATTTGTGCCCCTGGCGGCGGCCATAGAGGCGGCGGGTGGTCATCGGATCGGTCATCACGCTGGCCTTAGCGAGCGGGGGCGGCGGCGCAAAGGGTGCGGCGGTCGACAGTGGCAACACCTGGCGTTACGATATCGCAACGATGGTGGAGACTGCGATGTTCGCGACGCTTATGATGATGACGGCGGCGGCAGCGCTGCCTGCCCCTTGCACGAAGCTGCGCCAACCGCTCGGGCCGACGGTCAGAGCGGCCGAGGCAAAGCGCCTGACCCGCGATGCCAAGCAGCAGATCAAGCCCGACGGCGTAACGCTCATCCTCGCGGACGGGCCGTGGCGACTGGTCTGGGCGACGCCGACCGAGGGCGAGCGCGGCGTCTATTTCTATCGCGGGGGGACAAAAGGCGGTTACCGGCTGATCGACACCTGGGGCGGTGTCATCGCGCCCGACGAGCGCAAGGAGACGGTCGCGTGGGCGCAAGCGCGTGCCGGGCACCCGCCACAGCGTATCGCCGGATGCTTCGCCGACGCGGTGCTGGCGGGGTACTGAGGCGTAACGTGCTTAAAAACCGGTAATCTGGTGCGCTCGGGTGACGACTCAGATTTGGGTCGCTCGGGAAGTCAGTCAGGCTTTTTCTGCAGAACCTCGACCGGTGTTATGCGAGTACCCGCGACCGTCCACAGATAGCTGTTCGATGTGGTGGCGACGGCCACCGGTAATTGTGCGGCGAGCGATTCGAACACATGGATCTCCGTCGGTGTGGGATCGAGCAGATGGGTGATGAACAGCATTGCCGACTTCCCCTTCGCACCATTGACGGGCGACATGATGCAGCTGTTGGTGAAGGCGTGGACCTTGCCTGCTGTCCCGTCTGGCGCAATCTCGACGCGATAATTGCCCCCGAACGAAACGGTGTTGAGGTCGGGTTGCGGCGTCAGAAGATAGACCAGGATCGGACCATCCGTCGTTTCCGGCGGAAGGACGACGGTGTTTGGGCGGTCATTGCTGCACAGCGTAACCTTTTGAGCAGCGAAGGCGGTGCGGGCTGTGTTGAGCGCGTCGATCATGCGCTTTCGCAGCGGAGAGACTTCGATCTGAGCGCTGACGTCGATCACGCGCGATGAGGTGAGCTTCCCGTCCTTGAAATCTGCGACATAGACCGCGTGCGGATGTGCCGCATCGCTATCGAAGAAGATGAGTTCGGGAGCATCGGCTGTGCCATCGACGATCCAGCCTGGGGATCGGAATGTCTTGCGGTCGACCTTGGCAAGTAAGTCGTCGGTGCCATGCCAAGCGGCCTGATCGTAACTGTACAGCAGCGCACCGCGGCGGGCGGCGAGCGAGACTGCGGCGCGCTCGGCATCGGTCAGCGTCGGAGCCGGGCCAGCCGCAATGGCGATGTCGGCGAACAATAACGTTGTCGCGATCACTAGCTTGAAAAAGCGCATGAAAAAGCCTCCCGGTATTGCCGCCGGGAGGCTAAATCATTTCACAGGAACGGCAAACGGTTACGCTACCGCCGCCTTCAGCGCGTCGACCAGATCGGTCTTTTCCCACGTAAAGCCGTCGGCATCGGGTTCGCGCCCGAAATGGCCATAGGCGGCGGTGCGCTTGTAGATTGGCTGGTTGAGCTTCAGATGCTCGCGAATGCCCTTCGGCGTCAGGCGAACCAGCTTGGGCAGCACTTCCTCGATCTTGGCTTCGGTGATCCCGCCCACGCCGGTGCCGTGCAGATCGACATAGAGCGACAGCGGCTCGGCAATACCGATCGCGTAACTGAGCTGGATCGTGCAGCGCCGCGCGAGGCCGGCCGCGACGACGTTCTTCGCCATGTAGCGCGCGACATAAGCGGCCGAGCGATCGACCTTGGTCGGATCCTTGCCGCTGAACGCGCCGCCGCCGTGCGGGGCCGCACCGCCGTAGGTGTCGACGATGATCTTGCGGCCGGTAACACCCGCATCGCCATCCGGCCCGCCGATTTCGAAGGCGCCGGTCGGGTTGATGTAGATCGCGGTATCGGCGCTGATGAAGCCGTCGGGCAGCACGTCGTGCAGCACGCCGCTGACATATTTGTGGAGTTCGTCGTAAAGCGCCGGGTTGGCATTGTCGCCCTGCAGGCAATAGCCCGCGGCATGCTGGGTCGAGACGACGAGCGCGGTCGCGCGGACCGGCTTCTCGTCCTTATATTCCAGCGTGACCTGGCTCTTCGCGTCGGGCTCGAGGAACGGTGCTGCGCCCGAATGACGGTCGGCGGCCATGCGCTCGAGGATCTTGTGGCTGTAATAGAGCGTCGCGGGCATCAGGCCCGGCGTCTCGTCGGTAGCGTAACCGAACATGATGCCCTGATCGCCAGCGCCCTCATCCTTGTTCGCGCCCTCGTCGACGCCCATCGCGATTTCCGCCGACTGGCCGTGGAGGTTGTTGTGGAAGGCGAAGCTTTCCCAGTGGAAGCCTGATTGCTCATAGCCGATCTCGCGCACGGTGCCCCGCACCGCGGCCTCGATTTCGGCGAGCGCGCCGTCGGCCCATTGGCCGTCCTCATACACGCCCTTGCAGCGGATTTCACCAGCGAGAACGACGAGGTTGGTGGTGGTCAGCGTCTCGCACGCGATGCGCGCATACGGGTCTTTGCCGAGGAACAGATCGACGACGGTGTCGCTGATCTGGTCGGCGACCTTGTCGGGATGGCCTTCGGAGACCGATTCGGAGGTGAAGAGAAAACTGGAACGCATGCGTGAAATCCTCAAAGGTTGAGGAGAGCTTTGGCCGTTGCCATGCCTGATATAAAGCTTTCCTTATATCCGCCCCTATCGCGCGAAACGGCGCAATGCAATCGCGGAAAACCCCAGTATTGCGGCAACGAGCAATGCCATCAAATTGCCGAACCGCGCGAACAGCGTAAGCGGTGCGGCGGGCGGGATGGGGAGTTCGATCGCGCCCGCCGTCTCCGCCGGGACCTGTGCGAGCACGCTCCCCTGCGCATCGATGATCGCGGAAATGCCGGTCGGCGTGGCGCGGATCACGGGCAAGCCTTCCTCGATCGCGCGCATCCGCGCCTGTGCCAGATGTTCGGCGAGGCCCCACGGGCCATACCAGCTGTCGTTCGAGGGGTGGAAGATAAAGGCGGGGCGATGGGCGCGATCGACCACGCTCCCTGAGAAAATGATCTCGTAGCAAATCTGGAACCCCACCGCGCCGAACGGCGGTAGCGACAGCGTGGCCGGGCCCTTGCCGGGCGCGAAATCGAAATCGCCGGGGACGAGCCGCGACAGGCCGATCGCCGACATCAGCGGGCGCGCGGGGAGATATTCGCCCCACGGCACGAGATGCGCCTTGTCGTAGCGGCCGCGAATGGCGCCCTTCGCATCGAACACGAAGATCGAATTGGTGGCGGCGGTGACGTTGCCGCCTGCATCGAATTTCAGCGCATTGCCGCCGGTCATCACGATGTCG
>JBBQLB010000037.1:0-27151 GCA_038327465.1 Sphingomonadales bacterium
CAATCGCCGCCGCACGATGCAACGCGCCGAAAAGATCGCCGAGGATCTGGCGGCAATCGAGAATTGGTTAGAGGGATCGGATGGCGGGCTATCGCAGCTACGGCAGGCGGCACGCGTGCTCGAACGGATTGCGGGCGACCACACCGCGCTTGCAGATGCGCTTGCGGCGGTCGATCGCGCGGTGATCGAGGGCGCCGTCGCCGAGGACCGGCTGCGCGAGGCGAAGGCGGAGTTGTGGTTCGATCCGGCGACGCTGGAGGAGGATGAGACGCGGCTGTTCGAATTGCGCGGGATGGCGCGCAAACACCGCGTCCAGCCCGACGATCTGGCCGAGCTAGCGAGCGAACTGACGGGCAAGCTGGCGGCATTGGAGGCGGGAGAAGAGGGGCTGGCGGCGCTGGAGGCCAAGCTTGCCGCCGCGCGCAAGCATTATGATGCTGCGGCCGATGCGCTCAGCGCCGCGCGGACGGAGGCGGCGACGCGGCTCGATGCGGCAGTGAAGGGCGAACTCGTGCCCTTGAAGCTCGACGCGGCGCGCTTCCGCACGGTGGTCGCGGCGGGGGCAGGGGAGAATTGGTCGGCGGCGGGCAAGGACCGCGTCGAATTCGAAATCTCGACCAACCCCGGCGCGCCGTTCGCGCCGCTGGTGAAGATCGCGAGCGGCGGCGAATTGTCGCGCTTCATCCTGGCGCTGAAGGTCGCTCTGGCCGAGCAAGGCGGGGCGGCGACGATGATCTTCGACGAGATCGACCGCGGCGTCGGCGGCGCGGTGGCGAGCGCGATCGGCGAGCGGCTCGCGCGGCTGGCGGGAGGCACGCAATTGCTCGTCGTAACGCACAGCCCGCAAGTCGCGGCGCGCGGGACACATCATCTGCTGATCGCCAAAAGCCATGACGGCACCGTTACGCGCACTGGGGTCACCGCGCTCGACGAGGCGGCGCGGCGCGAGGAGATCGCGCGGATGCTGTCGGGCGCGACGATTACGCCGGAAGCGAGGGCGCAGGCGGAACGGTTGCTGGAGACGGCTTGACCCTCCCCTCCCTGCCTTTCTTCTCCCCTCCCTGGAAGGGAGGGGTCGGGGATGGGTAGGTATGGGGCGCAGACGGCGCTCCACAACGGACCCACCCACCCCCAGCCCCTCCCTGGAAGGGAGGGGAGGAAGAAAGCGGCGAGGCGCACCCGCTAAATCCCGCGACAATCCTGTAACAATCTGCTAATCTCCGTCCATCGCGCGAGTCTTCCCTCAAGCATCGCGCGGCTGAGAGACCTTCTGCGCTCCCGCTTGCTTGGCATCGGATGCGCGCTTTTGTTCTTTCGCTTCCCTTTTTTCGGTCAGCCCGTCCGCTGCGGAACACCCGCGCGGCGCTAACCTAACGCATCGGATGCGCCGGCCGGGGCCGGACGACGCACCCGTCTTCGATCTCGGCCCCATCCTGTCACGCACCGGGATAAGGAATTGGTTATGGCTATCGGCACCGTTAAATTCTTCAACGCCGACAAGGGATATGGTTTCATCGCGCCTGAGGGCGGCGGTGGCGATGCGTTCGTCCATATCAGCGCGGTCGAAGCGGCCGGCATGGCGACGCTCGATCGTGATCAGCGCGTTTCGTACGAGCTGGAAGAAGATCGTCGCGGCAAGATGTCCGCGGTCAAAATCGCACAGGCATAATTTCGCATAAGCCAATCGGGGTGTCGCGTGTCTGCTTCTGCAGGGGCGGCACCCCACCCTGCCCTCATATTGTCGCGGAGACCTCCGACGAACACCACCGCCCTTTTCTATCGTGACCGTGCCCGCCAGGCCGAGTCCGATGCCTCCACCGCGACGCTCGACAATGTTCGCAGCCGTTTCCTGCGTGCCGCCAAGGCATGGGACGAAATGGCGACGCGCGCAGAGAAGACCGCCGAGCGCCGCTCCGTCAACGAAGAAGCCAAGCACCTCGCCGAAATGGATGCGAGCGAGGACTGACACCCGCGTGCTCCTGCCTGCGCAGGAGCACGGTGGCGGTGCGAAGTGTGCTTGATCCGGCATAGCGCGCTCCGCTACCCAAGCGGACATGAGCATCCCCCTCCCCGCCACCGATGACGCAGCCGCAGCCGAACTGGCGCGGCTCGCGGCGGAGATTGCGCACCATAACCGCGCCTATCACACCGATGACGCGCCCGAGATTTCGGACGCCGACTATGACGCGCTAACACGGCGCAATGCCGCGATCGAGGCGGCTTTCCCGCATCTCGTCCGCACCGATTCGCCTTCGCTGATCGTTGGCGCAGCGCCCGCCGCGCACCTTGCCAAGGTCGCGCATGCGCGCGCCATGATGAGCCTGGAAAACGCTTTCTCCCCCGACGAAACGACCGAATTCGTCGCGCGCGTGCGGCGTTTTCTCAATCTGCCCGAGGATGCGCCGGTCGCGCTGACGGCGGAGCCTAAGATCGACGGTCTGTCCTGCTCGTTGCGCTATGAGCGGGGTCGGCTGGTGCAGGCGCTCACGCGTGGCGACGGTCAGGTGGGCGAGGATGTCACCGCCAATGTTGCTACGATCGGCGACATTCCTGCGCAGCTTAGCGGGAGCGCGCCCGACATTTTCGAAGTTCGCGGCGAGATCTATATGGCCAAGGCCGATTTCGCCGCGCTCAACGCGCGCTTGCTCGCCGAGGCGGAGGACACAGGCAAGGACGCGCGGCAATTCGCCAACCCGCGCAACGCCGCCGCCGGATCGCTCCGCCAGAAGGATGCCGCCGTAACCGCGAGCCGCCCTTTGCGCTTCCTCGCGCATGGCTGGGGCGAGACGTCGGCGATCCCGGGAGACACGCAATATGGTGTGATGCGCGCGATCGCCGCATGGGGCCTGCCGGTTAGCGATTTGCTCATACGCTGCGACGGCATGGACGCAGCGCTGGCGCATTATGCCGAGATCGAACGCCGCCGCGCCGACCTGCCCTTCGATATCGACGGCGTCGTCTATAAGGTCGATCGGCTCGACTGGCAGGCGCGATTGGGCGCGGTCGCCAAAGCGCCGCGCTGGGCGCTCGCGCACAAATTCCCGGCCGAGCGCGCGGAAACGACGCTCGAGCGGATCGACATTCAGGTCGGGCGCACCGGCAAGCTCACCCCCGTCGCGCGGCTTACCCCCGTCACGGTCGGCGGCGTGGTCGTCACCAACGCGACGCTGCACAATGCCGACGAGATCGCGCGCCTCGGCGTATGGCCCGGCGACCGTGTCGTGTTGCAACGCGCGGGCGACGTGATCCCGCAGATCGTCGAGAATCGTACGCCCGATGCGGCCCGCGGTGCGTGGCCGTTCCCGACGCTCTGCCCCGAATGCCAATCCGATGCGGTGCGCGAGGAGGGCGAGGTCGATATCCGCTGCACCGGCGGGCTGATCTGCCCGGCGCAACGGATCGAGCGGCTGCGGCACTTCGTCAGCCGGGCCGCGCTCGATATCGAAGGCCTCGGGCTCAAGCAGATCGAGGATTTCTTCCACGACGGGCTGATCCACAGCCCCGCCGACATTTTCCGCCTCACCGAGGCGCAATTGCTCGCGCGCAAGAAGGACGGCCGCGTCTGGGCGGCGAATTTGCTCGCGGCGATCGAGGCCAAGCGCGCGCCCGACCCGGCGCGTTTCCTGTTCGGGCTCGGCATTCGCCACGTCGGACAAGTCACCGCGCGCGATCTGGTCAAGGCGTTCGGCACGGTCGAACGCATCGCCGAGATCGCCACCGCCGCGCACGACGCCCCCGAAGCGCGCGCCGAGCTCGAATCGGTCGATGGCGTCGGCCCGGTCGTCGCCGAGGCGCTGATCGACTTTTTCGCCGAACAACATAACCGCGACGCCTGGGCCGATCTGCTCGGCCAAGTCATGCCGCCAGCCTATGTCTCGAATTTCCGCGAGTCGCCGGTCAGCGGCAAGACCGTGGTGTTCACCGGCACCCTCGAGACGATGAGTCGCGACGAAGCCAAGGCACAGGCCGAAACGCTCGGCGCGCGGGTGTCGGGATCGGTATCGGCCAAGACCGACTTGGTCGTGGCGGGGCCGGGCGCCGGTTCCAAGCTGAAAAAGGCCGCAGAATTAGGGGTTTCGGTGATCGATGAAGCGCGCTGGGCGGAGATTGTTGCCGCCGCGCGCTGATCCTGCCGCGAGCGCAAGGTGATGCCTTTTTGCAACGCAGCATGAATCGTTTTTAACGATTGGGACGAGACGGCTCGACTGTCATCCAACCGAAATATATCGCGTGCAAGGGCAATCGCGATGGGGTGGTGCGGTTTGTAATGCCGGCCCCCAGACTTTTTACCTCAAGGGGAATACCATGAAGATGAAGCTTTGCACGAGCGTGGCCTTTGCCGCGCTGTTGATCCCGGGCGTAGCGTTCGCGCAGTCGACCGGCTCGGTCGATTTCGAAAAGGGCGAGGATATCGTCGTTACCGCGCGTACGGCCAAGGGTGTCGCCGGCGTTCAGGTGCCCGATACGGCCAAGGCGAAGCTGGTGCTGAACCAGGCGTTCATCTCGCGCCAGACGCCGGGCAACACCATCCTCGACACGATCAACCAGCTTCCGGGCGTGAGCTTCACCAACAACGATCCGTTCGGTTCGGCTGGCGGCACGCTGACGATCCGCGGCTTCTCCTCTGACCGTATCTCGCTGACCTTCGACGGTATTCCGCTCAACGACAGCGGCAACTACGCGATCTTCTCGAACCAGCAGATCGACCCCGAACTGATCGACAACGTCAACGTCAATCTGGGCACGACCGACGTCGACAGCCCGACCGCAGCGGCGTCGGGCTCGACCGTCAACTATCGTACCTCGAACCCCACCGATGAATTCGGTGCGCGCTTGGTCGGGTCGGTTGGCGACTTCAAGTTCTTCCGCGTCTTCGGCCAAATCAACACCGGCGAATTCGGCCCGTTCGGCACCAAGGCCTGGTTCTCCGCCAGCCACGCCGAAAACAACAACGTCTATGGCAATTTCGGCGTCATCGACAAGCAGCAGTATAACGGCAAGATCTATCAGCGGATCGGCAATAGCGGCGACTTCATCTCGATCCGTGGTCATTACAACCAGAACCGCAACAATTTCTTCGGTTCGGTTCCGCTGCGTACCGATTTGGTCCAGAGCCCGATCAACGCTGCCGTGCGCGTCGTTGGCGGCGCCAGCGCCAACCGTTTCCCGCTGACGGGCGACGAGCGTTTCTATTCGATCGGTCGCTGCACCACCGACAACGTGACCGTTCGCACGGGTCTCGCTGATCCTGCATCGAGCTGCGGAACGCAGTTCGAAGAGCGCTTCAACCCGTCGAACACCGGCAACATCCAGATCAATTCGCGCTTCACCTTGGCGCCCGGCCTCGTCCTGACGGTCGATCCGAGCTTCCAATATGTGAAGGCGAATGGCGGCGGCACCGCGACTGCGCGTGAAGCGGCTCGCGACATCGATCCGACCGGCGGCACTGCGAACTGCACGACGGTGACCACCGGTGCTGGCGTTAACTGCACGCCGGGTTATTTCGGCGGCAACCCGTTTGTTGGTCGCGATCTGAACGGTGACGGCGACATCCTGGATCAGGTCAACCTTTTGGCGCCGAGCCAGACCCAGACGCGCCGTTATGGCGTGCTCGCCTCGCTGCGCTACGAATTCGCGCAGGGCCAGTCGGTCCGCTTGACCTATTCGTTCGACCGTGCACGTCACCGTCAAACGGGTGAAGTCGGGTTCCTCAAGCTGAATGGCGCGCCGTTCGACGTGTTCCCGGTCAACAACCCGATCGCTGGTTCGAACAGTGTCATTCTGCAGAAGCGCGATCGTCTGTCCTATGCGACGCTCAACCAGGTTGCCGCCGAATATCGTGGCGAGTTTGGCGGCGCGACCGTCACCCTCGGACTGCGTGCACCGTTCTTCCAGCGTGACCTGACCAACAATTGCTTCACCAGCAGCGCCGGCGGTTTCGTCGAATGCTATGGCAGCAACACGACGCTCGCTGGGCAGATCGCAACCGCCAACCCGACCTGGGCAGCACCGCAGAGCCGGACGCTGAAGTACAACCGCGTCCTTCCTTCGATCGGCGCGACCTACAAGTTCGGCGGCGGCGCGAGCGTCTATGCCAGCTACACCAAGGGGCTGCAGGTGCCGAGCACCGACAACCTCTACAACGCGTTCTTCTTCCCGGTGAACACGGCGCAGGCGCGTCCAGCTCCGGAAACGACGGACAATTTCGACGCGGGCTTCCGCTACACCACGTCCAAGCTGCAAGTGCAGGTCGGCCCGTGGTTCACGCGCTACAGCAACCGTCTGGCGAGCGCCTATGATCCCACGCTCGACGTGACGGTGTTCCGCAACCTCGGCACGGTCGATAAATACGGCTTCGACGGCAACATCGATTACCGCCCGATCCCGCAAATCTCGATCCACGCCTTCGCGTCGTATCTGAAGTCGGAAATCAAGGACAACGTCCTGATCGGCGAGTGCCCGGCAACGCTGAGCACGGTCGTTCCGACCCCCAACTGCACGGTCGCCGGCGCGCAATTCTTCGCGGCAACTGCTGGCAAGCGTGAATCGGGCTTCCCGGACTGGACCTTCGGTGGTCGCGTCGCCGGTCAGCTCGGCCCGCTCCAGCTCGGCGTTCAGGTAAAGCGGACCGGTCGTCGCTTCGTAAACGACCAGAACCTTCCGGTCATTCAGTGCACCGTCGCTGTCGTGAACAACACCTGCCGTACCGCTGGTGCAACCGGCACCGGCGCTACCGGGATCCAGTATCAGGTCTTCGGCGCGACGGCTCCGGCCTTCACGTTGGTCGATCTCGATGCGCGCCTGTCGCTCGAATGGGCGGGTCTCAACGACAAGACCTACCTGCAGTTCAACCTGCAGAACGCGTTCGACGAGCTGTACGTCAACAACATTGGCGGCAACGTCAGCAACTTCTCGATCCCCAATGCGAACATCGGTTCGCCGCGGGCCTTCAGCGTGTCGCTCAACGCGCAATTCTAAGCGCTGCGACACCTGCCAAAAAATTGGCCGCCGTCCCGAATGGGACGGCGGCCTTTTTTTGTCTGGTCTGACGGAATGTTACGCTGAAGCCGCTGCCGCCACCTTTGCGTAGATCGAATTGATCGGACGCGCGAAGACGCGCCCGACCATCGGCTCGAAGAAGCTGAGCGGCGCGCTTTCATAAGCCGGATCGAACGCCGCCTGATCGTATTTCTCACAAAACTCGGCGCACGCTTCGAAATGCGGGTGGCCGCGGTAATTTTCGCGCAAATCGCGATCACCGCCAATGTAATGGAAGAAATAATAGCCCTGAAACACGCCGTGCGTGTTGGCGATCCAGTGCAATTCCTCCGACACGAACGGCCGCAGCATGGCGGCCCCGATCTCGGGATGGTTATACGTGCCGAGCGTATCGCCAATGTCGTGCAGCAGCGCCATCACGACATAAGCCTCATCGCGGCCGTCCTGATGTGCCCGCGTCGCGGTCTGGAGCGAGTGCTGCAACCGATCGACCGGGAAGCCGCCATAATCCCCATCGAGCAAGCTGAGATGGGTCAGCACGCGGTTCGGCAAGGTTTTGGCGAACTCCCCGAAGTGACCGGAGATCAGTGTCCAATCGGCTTGCGTGCCGTTTTCCATCGCGGTGAATTGCGCGCGTTCGGGCTGGTGGTTCATGGCTCTCTCCTCTTGCTCTTCCTCCCCTCCCTAGAAGGGAGGGGCTGGGGGTGGGTCGGCTCGCCGGGGAGCGTTTCGCCCGCCTCACACCAACCCACCCCCGCCCCCTCCCTTCCAGGGAGGGGAGGTCCGCATCGTCACGGTTGCAAACCCAATACCTCACTTTGCGCATCGATCCCAGCCGGTCTAGAAGGCGCCATGCCGCTCTTCTCCCGCCCCACGATCTTCTCGCGGCCGTTCTTCGAAGATAAGAGCCGCGCCTTCTGGACGCTGCAGGCGGTCGGGTGGAGCGGGTACCTCGTCCTGCGCGGCGTCTCGACCGTGTCGAGCATTGCCGGGACCGAAGATCTGAAGCGGCTGGTGCCGGTCGTGTTCGAATCGATCATCGGGTACAGCGTCACGCTGCTGCTCTCGACGCTATACCATTATTACCGACGCCAGCCGCGCTTCCCGATGGCGGTGTTGACGGTGCTGACGCTGGCGGTGGCAACCTTGCTCTACGCGGTGCTCGACGCCTTTTCGTTTTCGTTCGTTGGCGATTCGTCGCCGGGGCTGACGCTGCCGCTAGTGCTGGGGACGATCTTCCTCAATTTCACCGTCCTCGCTGGCTGGACCGCGCTTTATTTCGGGATCAATTTCTATCTGATCGTCGAGGATCAGATCGACCAGCTTGAGGCACTTGGCAACCAGGCCTCCTCGGCGCAGCTGGCGATGTTGCGCTATCAGCTCAACCCGCATTTCCTGTTCAACACGCTCAATTCGATCTCGACCTTGGTGCTGCTCAAGGAAACCGAGCGCGCCAATGCGATGCTCGGGCGGCTGTCGTCGTTCCTGCGCTATACGCTGGCGAACGAGCCGACCGCCAACGTCACGGTGCAGCAGGAATTCGAGACGCTGAAGCTCTATCTCGAAATCGAAAAGATGCGCTTCGAGGAACGCTTGCGCCCGAGTTTCGAGCTTGATCCGCGCGTCGCGAAGGCGCGGCTGCCATCACTGCTGCTGCAACCGTTGGTCGAAAATGCGATCAAATATGCGGTTACGCCGCAGGAAGACGGTGCCGAAATCGCAGTCGTCGCGCGGCTCGCCGGGGATCGGGTGCAGATCGTCGTATCCGATACCGGACCCGGCTTGAACGAGGCGAAGAACCGGTCAAGCGTTTCGACGGCGAGCCAACCTCAGTCTACTCAGGCCCTTTCAACTGGGGTCGGGCTTGCCAATATCAGGGAGAGACTGGCTCAGGCTTACGGGCCCGATCATAGTTTCGAGATGCGATCGATCCCGGGGGGCGGTTTCGGGGTCGAGATCGAAATTCCGTTCCAGCTCGAGGAACCTAGGAAAGAAATTGCATGACGATCCGCACCATCCTCGTCGACGACGAAAAGCTCGCTACCCAGGGCCTCGCGCTGCGCCTTGCCGCGCATGACGATGTCGAGATCATCGATACCTGCCAGAACGGCCGCGAGGCGATCCGATCAATCAAGACCAACAAGCCCGACCTCGTTTTCCTCGATATCCAGATGCCGGGCTTTGACGGCTTTTCGGTCGTGCAGGGGCTGATGGAGGTCGAACCGCCGCTGTTCGTCTTCGTCACCGCTTATTCCGACCATGCGCTGAAGGCGTTCGAGACCGACGCGGTCGATTATCTGATGAAGCCGGTCGAGGAATCGCGCCTCGCCGACACACTCGACCGCGTGCGGCAACGCCTGACCGAGAAACGCGGTGTCGAGGAGGCGGACCGGTTGAAGGAAGTGATCGCCGAGATCGCCCCCGATTCGGTCGAGACGCTGGGCGATGCCGAGCATGTGTCGTCCAACCGCTTCGAAAAGCTCATCAACATCAAGGATCGCGGCCAGATTTTCCGCGTCGATGTCGACACGATCGAACTGATCGAGGCGGCCGGCGATTATATGGTGATCAAGACCGGCGACAATTCGCTCGTGCTGCGCGAGACGATGAAGGACCTCGAACGCCGGTTAGACCCGCGCCGTTTCCAGCGCGTCCATCGCTCGACGATCGTCAACCTCGATCTGGTGAAAGAGGTGAAGCCGCACACCAATGGCGAATGCTTCCTGGTGCTGCAATCGAACGCGCAGGTGAAGGTGTCGCGCAGTTATAGAGATGTGGTGGCGCGGTTCGTCCACTGATCTTGGTGATCGCAAAATATCGATGAACCACCGCTACGTTACGTAAAATCTTTAGACAGTATCTGTAACGTTACATAAATATTACACGTAAGATTATAACTATTTTGGTTCAATCTTCGCTTTTAACTGACGCTCAGCTCGGATTACGATCAAACGATCAAATCTGGGGGGATGATTGTGCGTCGGGCATTCAACATCATCATAATCCTGTCCCTACTGTTCTTTTCGGCATGCTCGTCATCCGACCGTAACGGCGGCGGGACCAGTAGCGGTACCAGCAAGACCGTCGCGTTAGACATCAAGACCGCCTCGGCGATTGTCCAGACCGGTGATCGGCTTTCGCTGTCGAGCGTTGAGATCAATGACGGCGTAACGATCTCTGAATATCGCTGGACGTTCAGCGATGGACAAGTCGTGTCCGGCAAGGATGTAACGGTGAGTTTCCCGGCGGCGGGCATCGTCGCGATCAAACTCGAGGCGTTTTCGGGCGGTGCCTCGGTCGCAAGCGCAGAGGGGCAGGTGGCGGTAGTCGATCCCGGCGTACTGGCCCCGGCCGCTTATGGCCTCCCGGAGACGTTAGGCGATGTCGATGGCGACAAAAAATTAAGTTTGGAAGATGTTCTGCTTGCAGGACAGGCGACCTCAGGAATCGTCACGCTGGCCGCCGAAAAACTTCGGAGTGCCGACATCAACCGCGACGGCAACGTAAATGCTACAGACGTCGCCTTGATGCAGCGCGCTGTGTTGCGCGGTGAAACGCTACCGCGAGCCTTGCTCGATTCGCGCGGTCGCCCGGGTGCGGTTGTCGCGATGATCTCGCCCGAACTCTTGTCGACCACAGCAACGGTCAACGTGCGGGTAGACGGCCAGGACACGCCGCAATTGCTCAGGACCGTAAGAGGCTATGCGACTTTCGTCGTTCCTGATTCGGTGGCCAAGACCGCGACACCAGCGGTCGTGGAGCTTCTGATCGATGGCGCAGTCAAGGATCGGTTTTCCTTGTCCATTTTGGATCCGGTCGTCCTGCCGTCCGACGCCAAAGCCGACATCCTCGGGTTTCTCGACACATTGACGGACGCAATTGGAGCCCAACAAACGGCGTTGCGCGAGCAGATCGCCTCATCCGGCCTGTCGGATGTGGATGGTGCGGCGTTACTGGCAGCCGGCGACGCCGGCCTTGCCGAAATACGCGCTACACGGGCGGAATTCGTCACCATGTTCGACGGGCAGAATGGCACGGAAATCGCGCGCATATTTCAGAAAGCGCTTTATGCGAACGGCCTGCAGGAGACGCGCTCATCCGGTCTGAGCGCGCTGGCGACCCAGCGTATCGCTGCCTCAGGCGTGCCCGATCCGTTGTGCGACGTTATCGTTCCCGCCTTGTGCAAATTGAAGCGCGCCACCGAGATATTGGGGACTGCCACGAACGTCGTATCGAGCGCGTGCACGGTGGCGGCAGGCACGCTTTTTGTAGCGTCGCTCGCGACGGCTCAGCTAGAGGTCGTGCCAGCCGTTGCCAAATTCTTTGTCAGCGTTTGCCTTCGGTTCGAAGTCGCGCTTCAGTTCGCCTCGGCGACCGCCGATTTCTTCGAACCGATCGAGCCCGATCTCCGTATCACGGCCGACAAGACGACGCTCGCGCAAGGCGAGCGCGCGATCGTCCGCACCGAGATCACATTTCTCGGCACGCAGGAACTATGCGCTACGGCCGTTGGAGCCGGGGCTAGTGCCCTGGCGGAGAAGTATATTACCGAGCGGCTCGGCAACAAGATCGTCGGGCGCCTGTTGAACCGAAGCGTTGCCGTCGCCGCGCTGGCCCGGATTTTCGCTTTGCTTGGCGAAGATGCCTATGCTGGATTGCTTCGCCATATTCGGGACAGCGTCTCCACCACATTGGACAACAGTGGGATTCCAGACGCGATCGGCCGTCTGGCTAGCAATTTGTGCCCCAAGATCGGCTTCGGTGCGGCGCAGGCAGTGGCGGCGAATATCCTTCAGACGCCGAAAATTGACGAGGGTAATCTCTTCTTCAAATCCGACGGAACCGCGGAATATTTCTGTCCGCCGCCCGGCCCGGTCTTCAAATCGAAGATCGACCTGATCGGGACCAAACAATTGTGCAGCAGCCCCCCTGCGACCGCCAAAGTCACAATGACATGCGCGACATCGCCGGTTACGATCACGATGGGCGACAACGGCAGCGCGCTCGACGATATTTTCGAAGTCGTGATCGGCGGACGGACCGTCCTGACCAGCAACGGTCCGACCCGGTCGATATCGACTACCATACAATTACCGAAGGGCCGCACCGAAGTGATCATGCGCGGGCTCGCGGCGCCGGACGGCATCGGCACCTATTTTATCAGCTTCAGCGGCGCGGCCGTCGTCAGTGGCGATGCATTGTCAGGCACCGACCTCATCCCCGGCACGTCCAAACGCTTCATTATCGAGGTGCTGTGATGATACGATCGATCCTTGCCGCCGCCACGTTTCTCTCGGTCGGGTTGATTGCCGCCCCGGCGCATGCCCAGTTCGTCGGCGACGTCTATTTCCTTCAGCCGTCGATCGCCGTTCCTGCGGGCAGCACCGGCGATCTGGACCTTGCGATCTTCACAGGTGACAAGCCGTTTGGCGCGACGACGGTGACGCTGACCTTTGATCCGGCGAAACTCTCGATCGACGCGATCACCGACGGCACGAATGGCGACGACAGTGTGGAGCTCGAGTCACTCGTCGAGAACGGCACCGTACGCCTGGTCGCGATCAACACGGCGTCACTGCAGCAGCCCTTTGGCTCGGTCGCGATCGCCCGATTGCGCGTGCGACCGACTGGCTCCGTAAACGAGCGTACGATCGTGCGCTCAGCGGTTTCACGAGCATTGTACGCAGACCGGACCGTTATCAGGCCAGGCACGGGATTTGACGCGGAAATCACGGTTGGTCGGGCCGGAGCTACGACGTCGACCCAGTCCGCGTCGGCCGCCAGCCGATCGGCGCTCGCCGACCGCGCTTTGCGGCTACGGCCTCCCGGCGGCGAAGTCTCCCTCGTTGTCCAATTGAGCAGCGGGGGCCTCGGCCAGGTTCGAGTGCGGACAGAAGGGAACGCTACGACCGGCGACTGACGACGCCGCAGACAGGTTGCGAGGCCGACGATAAGATGGCGTCAGGAGGAGGATGACTCCACTTCCTCGCCCGCCGCCGGGTTCTCGAACCAAGACTCGACCTCGCCCGACAATTTCAGCGTCAGCGGGTTGCCGTGGCGGTCGACCTTCTTGCCAAGCGCAACGCGGATCCAGCCCTCGGAGCGGCTATATTCCTCGACATCGGTGCGTTGCTGCCCCTTGAAGCGGATGCCAATACCGCGCGCGAGGATCGCCTCGTCATAATGCGGGCTGCGCGGGTTGGAGGAGAGGCGGTCGGGCGGGAGATCTGTATCGCTCATAGCGGCGGCTCATGACGCAAATCGCCGGCCAACGCCAGACACGAAAACGGCGCGGGGATCGCTCCCCGCGCCGTATCGCGATGCCGGATCAGATCAGCGGCAAACGCGGATCCGAACGACTTGATCGTAATAGCGATCGTAGCGGCGCTCGACATAGCAGCGATTGTAATCGCCGCGACGCTGATAGGCATAATAGCCATCGCTCGGATAATAATTGTGCGAGCGGTAATAATTGTCGTCATAATAGGGATCGAACCCGCGCTCACGATAATAATCGTCGCGATAGCGATCCCGGCGGTTCGACGCGATTGCCGCGCCGATCGCCAGACCGGCGATACCGGCGACGATCGCGGTACCGCCATTGTCGCGATCATGATGGCGATAGCCGCCGCCATATCCGCCGCCCCAACGCTGCGCCTCGGCCGGGGCCGCGGCCGTCAACGCGGTCGCGCCGAGCGCTACGGCGAGACCGATCTTCTTCATGACACTGTTCACTGCAAAATCTCCTCGTTCCAGCAGCCCCTCATGCATCGCCAAATGAAGCACCAACGGGTTAGCCTGTTGCATCGACTAGGCGAGTCGCCCTGAATGCGTGCGGAACGGCAAATTTACCTAGCGTTCAGCAAAGGAGGAAGCGCGATATGGCCTATTGGTTGCTGAAATCGGAGCCCGAGACGTACAGCTGGGACGATCTGCTCGCCGAGCGCCGTACCGAATGGACCGGCGTGCGCAATGCCGCTGCGGCGCTACATTTGAAGGCGATGCAGGTCGGCGACCGGGCGTTTTTCTATCACAGCGGCAAGCCCAAGGCGATCGTCGGCACGGTCGAGGTCACGCGCACGGCGCGACAGGATGGCGACGAAGCCCGCTGGGTGTCGGTCGAGATCGCCCCGCTTGCACCGCTGGCGACCCCGGTCACGCTCGCCGCGATCAAGGCCGAGCCGGGTCTGGCCAGTATGGAATTGCTCCGTCAGTCGCGGCTCAGCGTATCCCCGGTGCGCGCGGCGGAATGGGAGGCGATTGCCGGCTTAGGCGCTGATTAGAGTCAGCTCGGTTTCGCAACCATCACCCACGCGGCGGCGACCAATGGGACGGTGATCGCCAGGCCGACCACGAACCACGTCCGGCTCGCCCGCCAATAGTCCTCGGGAATGGTATCGCCCGATTGGAAAACCTTCGCCATGCGCGCCATCCGGACTTGCAGCGGGACGAGAATGCCAAGCCACAGCGCGCCCGATACCACGAACAGGATCTGACCGAGCAGCAGCCAGCGTTCGGACACCAGATCCATTTGCGCGATCATCGCCGCGCCGTAGCCGCCGATCATCGTCAACGCCGCGCCCCAGACGGTGAGGCTCCAATCGGTGAGCGTGACGAGGTGCTGCCCGAAGCCGACGATCTTCGGGTCTTTGCTGCGGTCGGCAAAGAATTTCCAGATCGCGGTCGCGGTGACGTTCCCAAGCAGCATGATGATGCCGAGGATGTGAATGAACTTTGCCGTCTCATAAGCCATAAGCGGGTTCATATCCGCGATCACCGCACGGTCAAACGCAACGCCCAAGAAAAAGGGCCGGACGCGCGCGCCCGGCCCTTTTCGAATCCGCTAGCGAGGGCTCAGCTCTGCAGCTTTGCCCGGCTCGCGCGCTTGCGCTCGTTCGCGTCAAGATAGCGCTTGCGCAGCCGGATCGACTTCGGCGTCACTTCGACCATCTCGTCATCGTCGATATAGGCGATCGCCTGCTCAAGCGTCGCACGCTTCGGGGGCGACAGGCGAACCTGATCGTCCTTGCCGCCGCTTGCGCGGAAGTTGGTCAGCGCCTTGGTCTTCATCGGGTTGACTTCGAGGTCATCGGGCTTGGCATTCTCGCCGACGATCATGCCCTCGTACAACGCCTCGCCATGGCCGACGAACAGGATGCCACGCTCTTCGAGCGGACCCAGCGCATAATTATTGGCTTCGCCGGCACCGTTCGAGATCAGCACGCCGTTTTTGCGGCCTTCGATATTGCCCTTGTGCGGGCCATATTTCTCGAACAGCCGGTTCATGATGCCGGTGCCGCGCGTGTCCGACAGGAACTCGCCGTGATAGCCGATCATCCCGCGGCTGGGCGCGGAGAAGGTGATGCGCGTCTTGCCGCCGACCGACGGCCGCATGTCGGTCATCTCGGCCTTGCGGATGTTCATCTTCTCGACGACGGTGCCCGAATATTCGTCATCGACGTCGATGATGACGGTCTCATACGGCTCGGTCTTGTTGCCTTGCTCATCCTCGCTGAACAGCACACGCGGGCGGCTGATGCCGAGTTCGAAGCCCTCGCGGCGCATCGTCTCGATCAGCACGCCGAGCTGAAGCTCGCCGCGCCCGGCGACTTCGAAGCTGTCCTTGTCGGCCGCTTCGGTCACCTTAACGGCGACGTTTGATTCGGCTTCGCGGAACAGCCGCTCGCGGATCATGCGGCTCGTCACCTTGGTGCCCTCGCGGCCCGCCATCGGCGAATCGTTGACGGCAAAACGCATCGACAGCGTCGGCGGATCGATCGGCTGGGCGTGGAGCGGCTCGGTGACGCTGGTATCGGCGATCGTGTCGGCGACGGTCGCGACCGACAGCCCGGCGAGGCTGATAATGTCGCCTGCCTTGGCTTCATCGACCGGCACGCGGTCGAGCCCGCGGAACGACATGATCTTCGACGCACGACCGGTCTCGACGATCTTGCCGTCATTATCGAGCGCGTGGATCGGTTGGTTGACCTTCACAACACCCGAATTGACGCGACCGGTGAGAATGCGACCCAGGAACGGATCGCGATCGAGCAGTGTCACGAGGAAGGTGAACGGCACGCCGGCGACTTCCACGGCGGGGGGCGGCACGTGGCTGACGATCGTTTCGAACATCGGGATCAGCGTGCCTTCGCGCCGGTCCATGTCGGTCGAGGCATAGCCGTTGCGGCCCGACGCGTAGAGCACCGGGAAATCGAGCTGTTCGTCATTCGCGTCGAGCGACACGAACAGATCGAACACTTCGTCGAGCACTTCCTGAATACGCGCGTCGTTGCGATCGACCTTGTTGACCACGACGATCGGCTTAAGGCCGAGCGCCAGCGCCTTGCCGGTGACGAACTTGGTTTGCGGCATCGCGCCTTCCGACGAATCGACCAGCAGGACGACGCCATCGACCATCGACAGGATGCGCTCGACTTCGCCGCCGAAATCGGCGTGGCCGGGCGTGTCGACGATGTTGATGCGGATGCTTTCGCTCGCGCCCGGCGGCGTCCAGTCGACCGAGGTCGGCTTGGCGAGAATGGTGATACCGCGCTCTTTTTCGAGGTCGTTCGAATCCATCGCGCGTTCTTCGATGCGCTGATTATCGCGGAAGGTGCCGGACTGACGGAACAATTGATCGACGAGAGTGGTCTTGCCGTGATCGACGTGGGCGATGATCGCCACGTTGCGGAGGCTCATAAGGTGTCCTGATGCTAAAGCGGGGGTGTTCGGGCCGCCGCATAGCGCAAAATGTTGCGCTGCGCAAAGGCCAAGGACGGAACCGTTATCGCGCGTTGACGAGCAGCAATTCAGCGGATTCGGCACTGACCGGCTTGGAATAGAAATATCCCTGGCCGAATTCGCACCCCATGCCGCGCAAATGGCGGCGCTGGCGGTTGGTCTCCAGCCCTTCGGCGATCACCGACAGGTTCATCGTCGATGCCAGATCGAGCACCGCTTGGACAATCCCGGTGCCGATGGGATCGCCGCCCTCGCCCAGACCCAGGACGAAACTACGATCCAGTTTCAATGTGTTGAACGGATAGCGATGGAGGTGACCCAGCGAGGAATAGCCCGTCCCGAAATCATCAAGGCTCATTTTCACACCAAGGTCGCGCAACTCGGTCATGATACGGACGGCGCGGTCGGGGTTGGCGATGGCGATGCCCTCGGTAATCTCAAGCGAGATCGTGGCGGGATCAATCCCCGTCTCGCGGATCGTCGTCCTGACCAAGTCGGTAAAGCCGGGCTGGAGGAACTGGCGCGGCGAGACGTTGATGCTCATCGTGACCGGCTTGCGATGCTTGAACCGGCGATGCCAGCGGGCTGTCGCCTCACAGGCTTCGCGGAGCACCCAGCTGCCGATGGTCACGATCAGCCCGGTTTCCTCGGCAATGTCGATGAAATGGCCGGGGGCAACCAGTTCATCGGGCCGACGTTGCCAGCGCAGCAACGCCTCAAAGCCTGATATTGCCCCGGTCTTGAGCTCGACGATCGGCTGGTAATAAAGCTGGAACTCATCGCGCCGGAGCGCACCGCGCAGGTCATTTTCAGTCTGCAGCCTGACCAGCGCGCGCTGGCGCAAAACCTTGTCGAACACCGCGACCTGGCCGCGCCCCCGTGCCTTGGCTTCGTACATCGCCGTATCGGCCTTGCGGAGCAGATCCTGTGCCGTTGTGTTGAGCCGGTGCGCAAAGGCCAGCCCGATGCTGCCCCCGCAGTGAATTTCTTTGCCGCCCACCAGATGCGGCGCGGCGAGCGCGGCGAGCATCGCATCGGCAATCGCATGCGGAACGGCTTCATCGGTGAAATCTTCGACCACGACCGTGAATTCATCGCCGCCAAGCCGCGCGAGCGTGACCATGGGCCATTCGACCCCCGCTGCTGCCTGTGTTGCCGCTTGCGCTGCCAGCACATCGGCCAACCGCTGCCCGGTGGCGACCAGCACATCGTCGCCGATCTGATGGCCAAGGCTATCGTTGATGAACTTGAAACCGTCGAGATCGAGGAACAGGACCGCGACGCCATATTCGGGGCGTCGTTCGCGCCGCTCGAGCGCGATCGAGACGCGTTCGGCAAAGAGCGCGCGATTGGGAAGACCAGTCAGGGAATCGTGCAGCGCGTCGAAATAGAGCTTTGCGGTCAATCGCTCGCGTTCGATCACGCGGCCAAGCTGGACGCCGATCTGTTTCATCAGATCGAGAAATTCGGCATCCTCCGCCAGATTCTCGCGCGCGAAAAATTCCATCACGGCGACGACCTCGTCCTGCACGCAGACCGGAAAGGCAAAGGCGGAATGCAGGCCGCAGCGCCGCGCGACATCGCGACGCAGAAAATTGTCGGCATTGCCAAGATCGACCACCCATTCCGGCATCCGCGTATCGAGCACCCGCCCCGGCAACCCGACACCCCGGCCAAATGTTCGTTCGAGCGTCTCTGTGATGAACGGCATCAGCGGTACGGGATGTTCGGCAAACCAGATTTGCGGGGCGACAAGCATGTCGGGATTGGCATTATCGGCAAGATAGACATGGCCGAACGCCCAGCCCGTATGGGTGCAGATCTCTGCAATCGCATAGGATAAAGCTTCGCGCGTATCGGCCGCGGCATTCGCCTTGGCAGCGATGCGATGGAGCAACTCGATGCGCTGTTGCGACAGATACAGCTCGCGCAGGCCACGTTCGGCAATGCCCTCTGCCGTTGTCCGCGCGGTGCGTTCACGGGAAAGGCGGCGGCGGAGCCGAACGATCTCTTCATCGACACCCGTGATAGTGACGAAGTCGCTGGGGTTCAGGACGCCCATTCGACCACCAGGGAACATTCGGGGCTGCCATCATGCATGCAACCACGATGGGCGACCGTTACCTTCTCACCGAAATGGTCAGCCGCGCCGTCGATAAAGCCTTCGGCCAGGGCGCACATTTTGCGCGGTGAGGAATAGCCGATGATCAATTCACCCGTCGCCATTTCCTGGAACTGGAAATGCGGGCAGCCTGCACCCGAGTAAAGCTTGCGCACTTCGGGGTGGATGATCGTGTTCACGCTCAACAGGAAGTTGCGGACATTGCCCGGCGCTTTGAAAAAATCGGGATAATGAATTGCCAGCGACGGGATGGCGCTTTTGCCGAACCAGCGCAGGATTGCCGCTGGCGACAGCGCCAGCTTTGCTGAAGCGGCGGCAACCAGCGCCATGATTTCGCTATCGGGGTAGCTGCCCAGCGAGGTGTAGGCCCCTTCGAGCTCGGCGGCATCGAGCAGATCATCCCAGGTGGCATCTCCGAACTGATCGACGACAGCTTCTTCGAGAAGATTGAAAATAACACCCTTCATCGTCGCCTCCACCGCCACGAATCCCCTTGCCAGAGGAATCATGAAAGCAACGTAAATGGGGGAACCGCCGGGCGGATGTGACGCACGTTGCGCAACCAATGGCGTATTACTATAATGATACACTTGAACCGGGTTGCGTTCCGCTTCATTTAGAGGCGACATTGGCTGGAGTGACGACATGGCGACCGCCGCAGAGACCGAAACCAACGATCTGGTGCTGACCCCGCCCGACCCCGTGCCGGTCGTTGTACCCGAAAAAGCCATCGGTCTGGTGCCGATAGAGGACGGCGTGCGCACCAAATTGCAAGCCAAGGTCGCCGATTTCGTCGACGATCTCGTCGCGCAGGACGTCAATTCGCCCGAATTCGGCAAGCGCGTCGATGCGATTGCGGCGATGGGGCAGAAGGAAATCCGCGCGGCGGCCGACCAATCGAATCGCTTTCTCGATCGCCCAGTCAAGGCGATGGACGGCGAAAGTGGCGTCGGCGCCGATTTGACCGAATTGCGGCGGACGATCGAAAAGCTCGATCCGAGCGTCAACGGCAAGCTGATTTCCGGCCGGGGGATGCTGAGCAAGATCTTCGGCGGCGGGCTCAACACCTATTTCGACAAATACCGTTCCTCCCAGTCGCACATCGCCGCAATCCTCAAGACCTTGTCGCGCGGCAAGGACGAATTGCTGATGGACAATGCCGCGATCGATACCGAGCGCGCCAATCTGTGGACCGCGATGGGGCGGCTCGAACAGATGATCGTGCTGTCGAAGGAAATGGATCAGCGGCTCGAAGACAAAGCCAATGAGCTCGACCATAGCGACCCGGCCAAGGCAAAGGCGGTCCGCGAGAGCGCCTTGTTCTATGTGCGCCAGCGCACGCAGGATTTGCTGACGCAAATGGCGGTGACGGTGCAGGGGTATCTTGCGCTCGATCTGGTCAAAAAGAACAATGTCGAGCTGGTAAAGGGGGTCGATCGCGCGTCGACCACCACGGTCAGCGCCTTGCGCACGGCGGTGACAGTGGCACAGGCGCTGGCCAATCAGAAATTGGTGCTCGACCAGATCACCGCGCTCAATTCGACCACCGCGAACATCATCGATGCGACCGGCAAGCTGCTCAAATCGCAAACCGCGACGATCCATGAACAGGCGGCCGCCGCGACCATCCCGGTCGAAACGCTGCAGCGCGCCTTCCAGAACATCTATGACACGATGGATGCGATCGATGCATTCAAGGCCAAGGCGTTGGTGTCGATGAAGGCGACGGTCGGCACGCTTTCGACCGAGGTCGAGAAATCGCAAGGCTATATCGCACGCGCCGAGGGCGCGGCGCAGAACCAGCTGTCGGGCCCGAGCGACGGCTTCAAGCTGGAGGCAGAGTGACGCCGTGACCGATGTCGATCGCCAGATTGCCCGCGCCGGCGAATTGCTCGACCGTACCCGCGCCGAGCGGCGGGCGCTGGTGGCGCGGCGGCGGCAAGGGACGAGCGTGGCGAAACGGCTCGCGCTGGCGGCGGGGGCGGATGTCGCGATCATCGTCGCGGCGATCCTGATCGGATGGTTCATGCCACTCGGCATGGGCGGCGCGCTGCTCGTCGCTGCGCTGCTGACGGTGGTGACGCTGTTCCTGCTGTTCGCGAACCTGACCCCGACGGTGCGCGCCGAGCAGCTCCCGGCGGTGCCGCTCAAACTGCTACCGTCGCGGACCGGGGCGTGGCTCGATACGCAGCGCGAGGCGCTCCCGGCGCCTGCACAGACGCTGGTCGATGGGATCGGCGTGCGGCTCGATATGCTCTCGCCGCAGCTCGCAACTTTGGATGAGCAACAACCCGCCGCCGCCGAATTGCGCAAGCTGATCGGCGAGCAATTGCCTGATCTGCTGCGCGATTATGCCAAGGTGCCGCCCGCGCTGCGCAGCGTCGCGCGCAACGGCAAGAGCCCCGATGCGCAGCTTGCCGACAGCCTGCGGCTGATCGACGAGGAGATCACCGAGATGTCCGAGCATATCGCGCAGGGCGATCTCGATTCGCTGGCGACGCGCGGGCGCTTCCTCGAGATCAAATATCGCGACGAGGACGGCGTTTAGCGCTCGACCGCCCGAGCGCAGAGTACGAGCACGCGGACCTTGCCTTCGCTGCGATCGCCGAACATTTGCGTCGCGGTGCCGAGCTTCATCGTCCTGACGGTTTCCCGCAAAGTCGGGGGCAGCGCGGTCAGTGGAACGGCATTGGCATCGGTGACGCTTGCGCCGACGCTCTTCGCGACGTCTGCGACATCGGCGCACGAAAAGATGCCGAGCGTTGCCGACTGGAACGCGGCGATTTTGTCCGAAATGGCTTGCGGCGCGCCCGCCGGATCGAACGACACGGTGACTTGCTTCATCGACACGAGCACGATCTTGGGCGCGGCCTTTTTGGGTGCAGGCTTTGGTGCCGCCGTTGCGACAACCGGCAACAGCAGCAATGCTGCAAAAGCTGCAGCGGAAAAGCGGGTCCGGGCGGTCTTGGTCATCGGGTATCTCCTCACGCGGCCGGGCGGCGCTTGCTTCATTGGACAGACAGCGCCTTAGCCCGCTCCGCCAGCCGCACGACGGCAGCGGCATGAATCGCGGGCGTCGTCGCCAGCACGCCGAACGCCTGAGCGCTCGCCGTGTTGAAGCTAAGCTGAACGCCGTGCGCGTCGGTCACGGTCGCCCCCGCTTCGACCGCGATCAAGGCGGCCGCAGCGATATCCCATTCATGGCCCCAGCGCAGCGTGGCGACCAGATCGGCCTCATCGGCGGCGACCATCGCGATGCGCAGCGCAATCGAATTGGGTTTGGCGACGGCGACCAGATCGCTGTCGCTGGGCAAGGCGTCGATCGGTACGCGCGCGCCGGCAATATCGCTTCGGCTGCCGACCTGCACCGGCACGCCGTTGCGCAGGGTTCCCTGCCCCACGGTCGCGCACCACACATCTCCCCGCGCTGGCGCGTCGAGCACGCCGATCGTTACGCGGCCCGCCTCGGCCAAGGCGATCGACACCGCCCAGCCATCGCGCCCACGAATAAAATCGCGCGTGCCATCGATCGGATCGACCACCCACACCCGGTCGCACGCAAGCCGATCGGCGGTGTCGGCGGTTTCCTCCGACAGCCAGCCTGCGTCGGGCAACAGCGCTGACAACCGCGCGCGGATCAGCGTGTTGACGTCGAGATCGACCTGGCTGACCGGATCTCCCGGGCTCTTTTCCCAGCGGTGAAAATCGGTGCGCCAGTGTGACAAGGCGAGCGCGCCTGCCTCGGCCGCGACCGCCGCAACAGCACGGGCAAGTGCTGGATCAGCCACTCGCCACCGTCATCCCCTCGATCCGCAGCGTCGGCACATTGGTGCCGTAGCGGAATTCGAGATCGTTCGCGGGGGTGAGATTGCGGTACATATCCTTGAGGTTACCCGCGATCGTGAATTCCGCCACGGGACCGGTAATCTCGCCATTTTCGATGCGGAATCCAGCCGCACCCCGGCTGTAATCGCCGGTCACGCCATTCACGCCCATGCCGATCAGTTCGGTCACGAACACGCCATCGGCAATGTCCTCGATCAGCGTCGCAACCGGAACCTTGCCCGCCGCCATGTGCAAATTGCTGGTAGAAACGCCCGGCCCACCGCCAACGCCGCGCGCGGCATGGCCGGTCGGTTCCAGCCCCAATTGCCGCGCGGACGCGCTGTCGAGCAGCCAGCCCTCGAGCATGCCATCGGCGATGATCGTACTCGGCGAGACCGGCAGCCCCTCGCCATCGAACGGGCGCGAGCGCAGGCCATGCGGTCGGTGCGGATCGTCGCGCACGGTGACGCCGCGCGCGAAGACCTGGGTGCCAAGCGCATCGAGCAGGAAGCTCGTCTTGCGCGTGATCGAGCCACCCGAAATCGCGCCGATCAAGTGACCGAGCAAGCTGGAGCCGATGCGAGGATCGAACACCACGGTCATCGGCCCGCTGGCGAGGCGGCCGGGATTGACGCGGGCGACGACGCGGTTCCCGGCGCGGGTGCCGATCGTCGCGGCAGATTCGAGCGCGTGGCGATGTCGGGCTGAACTATAGGCGTAATCGCGCACCATCGCCCCGCCCTCGCCCGCCAGCACGCTGGCGGACAGGCCGTATCCGGTCGCGGCATAGGCAGCGGCGAAACCGTGGCTGGTCGCGAGCGCCCAGATCGAGCGCGATGCGCTGGCCGACCCGCCTTCGCTATTGGTGACGCCTGCGACGGCGCGGGCGGCGTCCTCCGCCTCCAGCGCGACATCGCGCAGCGATTCGGGCGAGGCACCGTCGCCACCGCCGGCGAGATCATCGAGATCGAGCAATGGCGGCGCGCCGCGCATCAGCCGATCGGCGGGGGCAAGGCCCGCCCAGGCGTCTTCGGGCGCTTCACGTGCCATCGCGATGGCGCGGTCGACTAGGGCGGCAAGCGCGTCAGCCGACAGATCGGAGGTCGACACGCTCGCCGTACGCTGCCCGACGAACACGCGCAGGCCGAGTTCGGCGCTTTCTGAGCGGCCGACATCCTCGAGCGCGCCTAGCCGCACCGAAATATCGAGCGACATATCGGCGGCATAGACCGCGTCGGCGGCATCGGCACCGGCCGCCGTCGCACGGGAAACGATGTCGGCGGCGCGCTCACGGGCTTGATCGGGGTTCAGCATAAGGGCGACTTAGGTTGGCGGGGGCGACGGCGCAACCGCGCTTCAATAGGGCCAGGGCGTGCCGACGACGACGCAGGCGAGGAACACCAGCAACCCGGCGAAACGGTTCGAGCGGAAGCGGTGGAGCGCGCCTGCGCCATCGGCGGGGGCCAGCGTCACGACTTGCCAAGCGAAATGCACAGCGACCGGCAGCAGCGCGACCAACGCCAGCCAATCGGGCCGCAGCACCCAGATCGCGCCTGCCCAAAGCGTCAATGCGCCCGCGTAGAACAACCCCACCCCAAGGTGAACGCGATTGCCCATCCGCAGCGCCGAGGAACGCACCCCGATCAACGCATCGTCCTCCCGGTCCTGCAACGCGTAGATCGTGTCATAGCCGACCACCCAGCAAATCGACCCGGCGTAGAGCAGCACACCCGGCAGCGTGAGCGCCCCCATCACATCGCTCCACCCGACCAATGCCGCCCAGGAAAAGACGAGGCCAAGCCAGATTTGCGGCCACCAGGTGATCCGCTTCATGAAGGGATAGGCGGCGACCGGCGCGAGGCTAAGCAACGCCACGACGGCGGCATAGACGTGCAATTGCAGCAGCACGACCAGTCCGATCAGGCACAGGATCACCAGCCACACCCACGCCGCCTTGAGCGACACCGCCCCGCTCGCCAGCGGTCGCGCTGCGGTGCGCGCAACCTGACGATCAAGATCGCGGTCGACGATATCGTTATAGACGCACCCCGCCCCGCGCATTGCGATGCTGCCGAGCAGCAGCCACGCGATCAAATCCCAGCGTTCGACCGCCCCGCCCGCCAGCGCGACGCCCCATGCGCCGGGCCAGAACAATAGCCACCACCCGATCGGCCGATCGAACCGCGCGAGCAAGGCAAACGGGCGCGCAGCAGCGGGGAGCAAGCGGACGAGGCCGCGATGTTCGGTGTCGGGGGTGAGTTCGGCCGAGGGCATCCTGCGTCCATGCACCAGTCCAGCGCGACGGACCAGCATCAGCGAGACGAAGCCGCTTTCTTGCTTTCCGCCGCAGCTTCAGCATCGAGATCGGCAGCGTGTTTGACGAGCGACACCGGCGCGCCCAGCGCCTGCTTCGTCCAAGGATTCATGGCTGTACAAAAACCCGAGGCATCACCGCATTGCCGGATTTCGCCAGTCACGCTGTCCGCAATGACGATAATGGTGGAATCATCGGCCAGTGCGGCAGCCGCCCGATCGGGGGCATCTTTGGCGGCAGCGGCGGGACGTTTGATCTGCTCCCACATACGACCGGCAGAATAGAGGCCGACGCCGACATATCGGCCATGACCAGTTCGCGAGTCGCCATCAATCGTGGCTTCCGGGAGTGCATTGCAACCACCCAGCACGACAAGCAACGCAACCGCGGCCAGCTTTACCATCACCGTCTCCTATGTCTGATTATATCCTACTATGATGATAGAGTATGTCACGCGCTTCGTGTCGCCTCGACATCGCTACGCGCCAAGCCGATAGCAGAGGCGGCCGATGTACTGGCAGGGTTCACCCAAAGGCGGACAGCGTGGTTCATCTCTCCGTCGCGATCGGACGGTTCTTCGAGGCCTTGCTCTTGGCGCTGGCGCGTGGCGTGGGCGTGATGGCTGCGTGCGCGCTGCTGGCGGTGGTGCTGCTGGTGGTGATCGTGCGGGCGCTCTGGCGGCGGCGGTAAAGCGCGACTAGACGAGCCCCATGCCCGCAACCCCCGCCTGGCCCCCGCAATCGACCCCGCGCCTGTTTGTCGAGGCTCCGCTTTCGGTCGGACCGCTCAGGATCGAGGGGCCGCAAGCGCATTATCTCTGCGCGGTGATGCGGATGAAGGCGGGCGATCCGGTCAAGTTGTTCGACGGCCATTCGGGCGAGTGGCTCGGGGTCGCGGCGAGCGTTGGCAAGCGCGATCTGATGCTCGACGTGACCGAGCAATTGCGACCCGCCGAGACGGTGCCCGATTTGTGGCTGTGTGCCGCGCCGATCAAGAAGGGGCGGATCGACTGGGTGGCGGAGAAAGCGTGCGAACTTGGCGTTGCCCGGCTGGTGCCCGTGCTGACGCGGCGGACGGTGGTCGACCGGTTGAATGGCGAACGGCTGCGCGCGCATATGATCGAGGCGGCGGAGCAATGTGGGCGGACTGCGGTGCCCGAGTTGGCCGAGCCGGTGAAGCTGGCGGCGTTGCTGCGCGATTGGCCGGTGGGGCGGACGCTGTTCTTCGCCGACGAAACCGGCGGCGTGCCCGCTCTGGAGGCGATGCGCGGCGGCGGGTCGGCGGCGGCGATTCTGGTCGGACCTGAAGGCGGCTTCGACGCCGACGAACGCGCGGCGATTCGCGCGGTGCCGGGGGCGGTGGGCATCGCGCTTGGCCCGCGGATCTTGCGTGCCGATACGGCGGCCGCAGCGGCGGTCGCTGTGTGGATGGCGGCGAGAGGCGATTGGTAGCGAAACGAAACGCGCTGGCGGGCAAGGCCGCGCGGCGCTAAAGCGCGCGGATGACGACACACCTCGACTCCGTAAAAATATCACCGTTGGTCGAATCGCACGGTCAACTCGTAGCCAGTTTCGAGCGCGGGGAAAAACCGCCGGAGCGCTGGCGGATCGGCACCGAGCATGAGAAGTTCGTCTATGCCGATAGCGACCATCACGCGCCAAGTTACACCGAAAAGGGCGGCATTCGCGATCTGCTCGATGCGTTGACCGAATTCGGCTGGGTGCCGGTCGAGGAGAATGGGAACGTCATCGCGATGACCGGGCCGGACGGGTCGATCAGCCTCGAGCCGGCCGGGCAGTTCGAACTGTCGGGTGCGCCGCTCGAAAATCTGCACCAGACGTGCGCCGAAACCGGGCGGCATCTCGAACAGGTCAAGGCAATCGGCGACCGCTTCGGGATCGGCTTCCTCGGCCTTGGCATGTGGCCCGACAAGACCCGCGCCGAATTGCCGATCATGCCCAAGGGCCGCTACGCGATCATGCTGCGCCACATGCCGCGCGTTGGCAGCATGGGGCTGGACATGATGCTGCGGACTTGTACCATTCAGGTTAATCTGGATTATCAGTCCGAAGCCGATATGGTGCAGAAATTCCGCGTTGGGCTCGCGCTGCAACCGCTCGCGACCGCTCTGTTCGCCAATTCGCCGTTCA
>JBBQLB010000038.1:0-25795 GCA_038327465.1 Sphingomonadales bacterium
CCCCGTTCGCGGGGGTGTCGTATGGGGTTGTCCAGTCTCCGTTTCTATAACCCCGGCACTGCGTGAGTTCGTTTTTGATACCCCCCCCCCAGAGAAATCTGATGGCCTACGTGTTCCTCCACGAATATGCGCAATCCGGGAATTGCTACAAGATCCGCCGGACCGCGGCGCATGTCGGCTTGGCCGTCGAGCGGCGCGAATATGACATCATGGCCGGGGAGACGCGCTCGGCGGCGTTTCTTGCGTCGGTCAACCCGAATGGCCGCATTCCGGTGTTGCAGATCGGCGACGACTTTCTGCCCGAAAGCGGTGCTGCCTGCCTGTACCTCGCCGACGGATCGCCGCTGATCCCGCACGACCGGTTCGACCGCGCCGACATGCTACATTGGATGTTCTGGGAGCAATATAATCACGAACCCAATATCGCGACCTTGCGCTTCTGGCGCGCGTTCGTCGGCGAGGACCGGCTGAGCGACCTGCAACGCGCACAAATCCCGGCCAAGCGGGCGGCCGGCGAAGCGGCGCTGGCGCTGATGGATGCGCACCTTGCAAAAACGCCGTTTCTGGCGGCGGGCCGTTTCACCGTCGCCGACATCGCGCTCTACCCCTATACGCATGTTGCAGAAGACGGCGGATTCGAACTGCGCCATTATCCGGCGGTCACCGCATGGCTGGCGCGTGTGGCGGAGCAGCCCAACCACATTCCGATGTGACAATTGCGTGAAAGCCAACGATTCCGATTGTAACAATTGATGGCCATAGCCCCGAAGCATTCAACGACTTCGGGATGTCGCCATGAATGCAGTGACCAAGATCGATCTGACGGGACTTGCCGGCGCCACGATCGCCGATTTCAGCGACTTCGCCAATTCGCAACCCGCCATCCCCGAGCGCGCCACGACCGAGCGTCGTCGGTATCGGACGATCTGGATTTCCGACATTCACCTCGGCACGCGCGGCTGCAATGCCGAGATGCTGATCGACTTTCTCGACCATGTCGACAGCGAACGGATGTATCTGGTCGGCGACATTATCGACGGGTGGCGGCTGAAAAAGAAATTCTACTGGCCGACCGCGCATAACGACGTGGTCTGGCGCCTGCTCAAGCGCGCCAAGCGTGGCACCGACGTGATCTACATCCCCGGCAACCATGACGAGGTGATGCGGCAATTCACCGGCTTGGATTTCGGCGGGGTCGCGATCCGGCGCAAAGCGATTCACGAGACCGCCGATGGTCGCCGCCTGTTGGTGCTGCACGGCGACGAATTCGACGCGATCACGCTCGCACATCGCTGGCTGGCACATGTCGGCGATGTAGCGTATGAGTTCATGATGGGTCTGAACCGCTGGGTGAACGCGTACCGCCGCTTTTTCAACCTGCCTTATTGGTCGCTGTCGAAGCACGCCAAGGCCAAGGTCAAAAACGCGGTGCAGTTCATTTCGAATTACGAGGAAATCGTCGCGCAGGCCGCTGGCGCGCGCGGGGTCGATGGCGTCGTGTGTGGGCACATTCACACCGCCGAATTCCGCAACATCGGCGGCGTAGAATATTATAATGACGGCGATTGGGTGGAAGGTTGCACGGCTTTGGTCGAACATTTCGACGGGCGGATGGAGTTGCTCCACTGGGCCGACGAGATCGCCGCGCGCGAGACTGCGCGCCCAGTGGCGAAGATCGAGATGTTGGCGGCCTGACCGGAGTGCGGATCGCGATCGCCACCGATGCGTGGAGCCCTCAGGTGAACGGGGTCGTGCGCACGTTGCAGGCGGTGCGCGCCGAACTGGAGCGTCAGGGCCACGAAGTTCTGATCGTCTCGCCCGATCTCTTCTATTCGGTGCCGTGCCCGACCTACCCCGAGATTCGCCTTGCCTTTGCCAGCACTGCGAGCGTCGGCAAGATGCTCGCTGATTTCGCGCCGAACGCGATCCATCTCGCGACCGAAGGCCCGGTGTGTCTGGCCGCGCGGCGCTGGTGCCTGACGCGCGGCTTCCCCTTCACCACCGCCTATCACACGCAGTTCCCCGATTATGTTTCGGCGCGGACCGGCGTGAATCCGGAATGGGTGTGGCGCTATATCCGCTGGTTCCACTGGCCCGCGCAATCGATCCTCGCCTCCACCCCGTCGATTGCCGCGACGCTCAAGTCGCATGATCTGACGCGGATCCGGCATTGGGGGCGCGGGGTCGATCTTTCGACCTTCACGCCCGATCTTGCGCCGCATCCCGCCATCGCCGCGCTCAAGTCCGCGAACAAAGGTCCGATCCAGCTCTACGTCGGCCGCGTCGCGGTCGAGAAAAATATCGAGGCATTCCTGACGTCGAAGCACCCCGGCACCAAGGTGATCGTCGGCGACGGCCCAGCGCGCGCGGCGCTCGCCGCGCGTTTTCCCGAGGCACATTTTCTCGGGCCGTTGTTCGGTGCCGAATTGGCGTCCGCCTATGCTGCGGCGGATGTCTTCGTTTTCCCGAGCCGCACCGACACGTTCGGGCTGGTGATGATCGAGGCGCTCGCGTGCGGCACGCCGGTTGCCGCGTTCCCGGTGACAGGGCCAGTCGATGTGCTCAACGAGACGGTCGGCGCGATGGACGAGGATCTGACCGTCGCCATCGCCGCCGCGCTCACCCGCGACCGAGCGGCTTGCGCCGCCTACGGCCAGACCTTCACTTGGGAAGCAAGCGCGCGGCAGTTCCTCGGCGCACTCGTGCCGGTCGAGCATCCCGAGGCGATCGCGGCTTAAGGCCATACGCAACCCGCGCTTGCCCTCCCCGCGCAACCGTTCTACACCGCTCGCCAGCACAGTGGCCGCTCCGAAAGGGGCGGCCCTTTCCGTTTCTGAAGGAGTTTTCCGTGGCCCAGCCGCTCATGCCGCACGCGACCGCATCGTGGCTTGTCGATAATACCGCACTCAGCTTCGAACAGATTGCCGAGTTTTGCGGGCTGCACATCCTCGAAGTTCAGGCGATTGCCGACGATACCGCCGCGACCAAGCTGACCGGGCGCGATCCGATCCGCGCGCACGAACTGACGCAGGAGGAAATCGACAAGGGTCAGGCCGACCCCGATTACACGCTGAAGATTCTGAAAGGCCCCGAGCAGGTCCGCCGCACCAAGGGCCCGCGCTACACCCCGGTGTCGAAGCGTTCGGACAAGCCCGACGGCATTTCCTGGATCATCCGCAACCATCCGGAAATCACCGATGGCGCGATTGGCCTGCTGATCGGCACGACCCGCACGACGATCGCCGCGATCCGTGACCGCAGCCATTGGAATATTGCCAACATCACGCCGAAGGACCCGGTCACGCTCGGCCTGACTACGCAGCGCGAGCTCGACGCAGCGGTTGCCAAAGCAGCGAAGGCGGCGGGACTCGAGGCCCCGGTCGACACGCGGCTGGAGGGCGACCGCGAGGCGCTGATCGTCGAACTGCGCGCGCAACGCGAGCAACTGGCGCGCGACGCCGAGGCCGCTGAGAATGGCGAGCTTCCGGGCACGCCCGCCGCCGAGCCGACGGCGGAGACGCTGTTCAAGCGGTAATTTCGGACTGACGCCCTCCCCTTCCTGAAAGGGAGGGGTCGGGGTGGGTCGGTCTGGGGTGGGGACAGCGTTCGATCGAGAGCAACCCACCCCCAGCCCCTCCCTTTCAGGGAGGGGAGAGAATACCATGAACGAGACATCCCGCTTCGCCTTCACCATCTCGGCGACCGACGGCCCCGCCCGCACCGGCGAGATCGCGATGCGGCGGGGCGTCATCCGCACGCCCGCCTTCATGCCGGTCGGCACCGTGGGAACGGTCAAGGGTGTGAAGCCGGCCGATGTGCGCGCGGCCGGGGCCGACATCATCCTGGGCAACACCTATCATCTTATGCTGCGTCCCGGTGCCGAGCGGATGGCGCGGCTCGGGGGCTTGCACGGCTTCATGGGGTGGGATCGCCCGATCCTGACCGACAGCGGTGGCTATCAGGTGATGAGCCTCAGCGACCTGACCAAGCGCGACGAGAACGGCGTCACCTTCAAATCGCACATCGATGGCTCAAGCCACACGCTCAGCCCGGAGCGCTCGATCGAAATCCAGCGGCTGCTCGGCTCGGACATTGTAATGGCGTTCGACGAATTGGTGCCAACCACCTCCACGCCCGAGGTCCAGGCGGCGGCGATGGCCCGATCGATGCGCTGGGCCAAGCGGTCGCGCGATGCGTTCGATGGAGGCGGCGCGCATGCCGAGAACGCCGCGATCTTCGGCATCCAACAAGGCGCGCTCGACCGGACCTTGCGCGGCGACAGTGCGGCCGCGCTGATCGAGATCGGCTTTGACGGCTATGCCGTCGGCGGGCTCGCCGTCGGTGAGGGGCAGACGGCGATGTTCGGCTGCCTCGATTTCGCGCCCGGGCAGTTGCCGGAGGATAAGCCGCGCTATTTGATGGGGGTGGGCAAGCCCGACGATATTGTCGGCGCGGTCGAACGCGGGATCGACATGTTCGATTGCGTGCTCCCCACCCGCTCGGGCCGCACCGGACAGGCCTTTACGCGTACGGGTCCAATCAACATCCGCAACGCAAAATTTGCCGAGGACACCGGCCCGCTCGATCCGGCCTGCGCATGCCCGGTCTGCGCGACCTGGTCGCGCGCGTACCTCCATCATCTGGACCGCGCAGGCGAGATGCTCGGCGCGATGCTGATGACCGAACATAATTTGTATTATTATCAGGCCTTGATGGCCGATCTGCGCGGTGCCATTGTTGCCGGAAGGCTCAAGAGCTTCGCGGACGCGTTCCGCAGCGACTATAAGAGCCGGAGCGAGAGAGAGTGATGGCCGAGAAAATTAACGAAATCGAAGCCGCTGCGCGCGAGCATAAGCGCGTCCGTGATGCCGCCGAAGCCGCCGTTGCCGCTGGCGCCGCATCACCGGAGGCCTGGCCGGTCGTACCAATCGCGATCGGCGTTGGCGTTGGCTCGGCGGCCCTCGCCGCAGCCTTGCTGTACGCGGGGCGCGGGCGGAAGAAATAATCTTCTTCTGCCTCCCCTCCCTGGAAGGGAGGGGATTGAGGGGTGGGTCGGCTCGTTGTCGAACGTGACCCTCTCCCCATACCAACCCACCCCCAACCCCTCCCTGTTAGGGAGGGGAGTATGTCGCACCTCTGTCTCAGGCGATTGACACGGCGCACCCGACAGCGACACACTACGCGCATCCGATTTCCCCCATCCGGAGTCCTCCATGCGTCTTTCCCGTGCCGCCCTCCTGCTGGGCGCTGCCCTGCTGCCGCTCGCCGCCACCGCGAAGCCGACCAAGGCTCCTCCCAGCACCGCCGCACCCGCGATCAAGCCGATCGCCTTTACCGAACGGACGCTGGCGAACGGGCTTCGCGTCTATGCGATCCGCGACACGACGACGCCCAACGTGTCGGTGCAGGTCTGGTACGATGTCGGATCGAAGGATGATCCTGCCGGAAAATCGGGCTTTGCGCACATGTTCGAACATCTCATGTTCAAGGCTACGCGCAACCTCGTCTCGGAACAGATGGACCGGCTGACCGAGGATGTCGGCGGCAACAACAACGCATCGACCAATGACGATTACACCGAATATCACGAGACGATCCCCGCCAACCATCTTGAGCGATTGCTGTTCGCCGAGGCCGACCGCATGGCGAGCCTAGTGGTCGAGCCGAAGAGCTTCGCCTCCGAACGCGATGTGGTGAAGGAGGAACTGCGCCAGAACACCAATGCCCGGCCGTACGGCAAGCTCTTCTCGCAATATTTCCCGGCGATTTCGTACACGAAACACCCCTATGCGCGCGGCACGATCGGCAGCCTCGACAATCTCGAGAGCGCGCAGATCGATGATGTCCGCGCGTTCCACGCGACCTATTACCGGCCCGACAATGCGGTGCTGGTGGTATCAGGCAATTTCGATCCAGCGCAGTTGAACGGCTGGGTCGACCAATATTTCGCCAAGATCAAACGACCGACCGCGCCGATCCCGCGCGTGACGTTGACAGAGCCAGAGCGGACCAAGGCGACGCATTATGTGGTGCGTGAGGCGAACACGCCGCTACCCGCGGTCCTGATCAGCTATCCGATCCCGGCCGACAGCCATCCTGATGGTCCGGCCTTGTCGGTGCTCAACGCGGTCCTGTCGCAGGGCGAAAGCTCGCGCCTGTATGAGACACTGGTCTATCGCGATCAGCTTGCGCAAAGTGCCGAGACCTATCTCGATTCGAAGCAAGGCCCCGGCAACCTCGCCGTCATCGCAATCCTCGCGAGCGGCAAATCGGCGACCGAGGGCGAAACGGCGCTGCGCCGCGAAATCACGCGGATCCGTGCGAAACCCGTCACCGCCGCCGAACTGGCCGAGGCGAAGAACGAAATCCTGACCGCAGTGCTGCGCAGCCGCGAGACCGCCGAGGGCAAGGGGCGCACGATCGCGTCCTCGGTCATCATCGATCGCGACCCGCACGCCGGCGACCGGCAGCTTGCTGCAATCGGCCGCGTGACCGCTGCCGATGTGCAGCGCGTCGCCGCCAAATATCTGCGCACCGAACGCTCGGCGACAATCCAGTATCTGCCCGAAGACCCCAAGGTGAAATTCCCGCAGGACGACCGGATCGAGGTCGCTGACAGCGTCGTCGTTCGGCCGTTGGTCGCCCCCGGCAAGGTCGAGATCGTCACCCCGGCGAGCGAAGCCGAGCGCATCGCGCCGCCGCCCGCCGGCCCCGCCATCGCCGCGAGCGCGCCGGTGACGAACGAGTTCAAGCTCGCCAACGGGCTTCGCGTGGTGGTGGTCGAGAAGCACGATTTGCCGCTGTTGACCGCGCTCCTTGTCGCGCAAGGCGGCGGCGCGACCGACCCGGCCGACCGCGCGGGCGTCGGCAATCTCACTGCCGATTTGCTCACCAAGGGCACCAAGACTCGCTCCGCCACCGAGATCGCGCGCCAGATCGAGACGCTCGGCGGCTCGATTTCGAGCGATGCGAGCTTCGACGGATCGACCGTCGACGTGACGGTCAAGGCCGATCAGGCCGCGCCTGCTTTGGCGATCCTGGCCGATGTCGCGCGCAACCCGGTGTTCGCGCCCGAGGAAATCGAACGCGCCCGCGCCCAAACGATCGACGGGGTGCAGGTCGCGATCAAAAATCCCAGCCAACTCGCTGCCTTGGTCGCGGCACGCGCGGCGCTCGGCGATGCGCCATATGGACATCCGCTGTCGGGCACGCCGACCTCGCTCAAGGCAATTACCCAGGCCGACATTCGCGCCGCGTATGGCGCGACATGGTTGCCGAAGCAGACGACGCTGGTGCTCGTCGGGGACGTGACCCCCGCCAAAGCGCGGTCGCTGGCCGAGGCGAATTTTGCGGATTGGCGGACACCGGACACTAACACTGCTGCAGTCGCGGCAGTGTCGGGCGCATCGCCCAAACCCCGCGTGATCGTCGTCGATATGCCGGGCGCAGGGCAAGCCGGTGTCGTCGTCGCGCGTCCCGGTATCGCGCGCAGCGATGCGCAATTCTATCCCGCCGCCGTCGCCAATACGATCCTCGGCGGAGGTTTCTCATCGCGGCTGAACCAGGAAATCCGTATCAAGCGCGGCCTCGCTTATGGCGCGGGCAGTTCGGTGCAGGCGGGTCGCCTGCCCGGCACGATCAGCGGGCGGACTTCGACCAAAAACCCGAGCGCGCCCGAGACCGTGTCGATCATCCTAGCCGAGATGAAGCGGCTAGGAGCCGAGCCGGTCACGGCAGCCGAGCTCGAAACGCGCAAGGCCGTGCTGGTCGGCAATTTCGGCCGCGCGACCGAGACCACCGCAGGCATTGCCGGCACGGTCGGCGGCTATGTCGTGCAGGGCCTGCCGCTGAGCGAGCTCGGGGCCTATACGGCGCGCGTCTCGGCGGTCGATCCGGCGGCGGTGCAAGCGGCGGCGGCCAAATTGCTCGATCCGGCCGTGGCGAGCATCGTTATCGTCGGCGACGCCAAGCTGTTCCTGCCGGAACTGCGCAAGACCTATCCCGATGCCGAGGTGATTGCGGCCGATGCGCTCAAGCTTGACAGTGCGGCGTTGAAATAGGCGGGTCAGCGCCCCCCCGTTCGGGCTGAGCTTGTCGAAGCCCTGCGCGCCACAAGTTGCGCCTTACATTGGGCACGCGGCCCTTCGACAGGCTCAGGGCGAACGGATGGCACCGTCGCCCCTGAAAACTTACGTTAACTATCAACTGTTTCAGCGCGAGACACCGTAAATTCGGTAGCATCCTCTTCATCCCGAATCGGCTATGCGCGGGGATGTGGACGGGCGCGCGCTCCTTGGTTGGTTAAAGGTACGGCGGCTGAGCAAGCTCGGCGTCGTGGGGCTGGTCGCGCTCGTGCTGGCCGGCGTATCGGCGCAGGCCGCGATCCGCGCTATCGTCGATCAACGTGTCAAGGTTAGCCGCAGCGCGCCTGCACCGACCGGCTATGAGACCCAGGACCATTTCCCCGGCGCCGCCTATTTCTACGCGACCGAGGAGGAAACGCCGGTGCCGACGCAGGGCGCGACCGGTACGATCGCTTTGCCCGATCTGCCGCTGCCGCCTGAGGCCGCGTTGCAGACACCCGACACCTCGATCCGCCCCGCCGCACCCTTTTCGATGGCACGGGCGAGCGCGGTCGATCGCGGGCGGGCGCTGCAATGCCTGACCACCGCGATCTATTATGAGGCTGCGACCGAGCCCGATGCCGGGCAGCAAGCGGTCGCGCAGGTGATCCTCAACCGCGCACGGCATCCGGCCTTTCCGGCGACGGTCTGCGGGGTCGTGTTCCAAGGATCGGAACATGCCGGGTGCCAGTTCAGCTTCGCCTGCGACGGATCGATGAACCGGGGCGCACCGTCGCGGACCTATTGGCTGCGTGCAATGCGCGTCGCGGCCGCTGCGCTGAACGGGCATGTCATGGCCGAGGTCGGGACCGCGACGCATTATCATACTTACGCCGTGACCCCGTCGTGGAACCGCAGCCTGGTGATGACGGCGGCGATCGGGGCGCATTTCTTCCACCGCTGGCAAGGCTATTGGGGGACCCCCGCCGCCTTCCGCCAGGGCTATGCCGGGGGAGAACCAGTGCCGGGGCCGCACGCACGGACCGCTGCACAGGAGACGCTTGCGGCAGCCAAGGTGCGGGTTGTAACGGCCCCCGCCGCAATCCAGCCAGCCTATGCGCAGAGCGGGACGCCGGTTGCCGCAGCGAAGCCCGCCGACACGCTGCCGGGCGATTCGCAGATCCTCGACCGCTGGAAAGATTCGGGCAAACCGCTGCGCTGACGTGACCCTAAACCATCACCCTGTCATCCCCGCGAAAGCGGGGACCCATCACCAGCCGCCAGAGATGGGTCCCCGCTTTCGCGGGGATGACAAGAGGATGGTCCCGTTCAGAATTGTCTACTTTCCCTCCCCCAGATATGTATCGAACCACGCCAGCGACCGCGTGCGCACGTCGGCGGCGTTCACGGGGTTACGGATGCCGTGGCCTTCTTCCGGATAGATGACGAGGCTGGTCGGCACGCCCATATCCTTCAGGCCATGCCAATATTCGACCGATTGCGTCGGCGGCACCTCGATGTCGCGCTCGCCGACATAGATGAAGGTAGGGGTCTTCGCGTTCTTGATAAAGTTGACCGCCGAGACGTCTTCATAGGCCTTGCGATCATCATACATGGTCTTGCCGAAAAAGGGCAGCATCCACTGATCGATGCCGTTGGTGCCATAATAACTGACCCAGTTCGACAGGCCGGCCCCCGCGACGATCGCCTTGAAGCGGTTGGTCTGGGTGTTGGCCCACATCGCCATGAAGCCGCCATAGCTGCCGCCGGTGAGGCCGAGCCGCGCGTCATCGATGGGTGCGACTTTCTCGACCGCGTCGATGCCGGTCAGGATATCGCGCAAATCGCCGCCGCCGAAATCGCGCTTGTTGGCGGCGGTGAAGGCCTCGCCCTGGCCGTAACTGCCGCGCGGATTGGGCAGGAACACATAATAGCCCTTGTCGAGCAACGCCTGCGCGCCGCCGCCGCCGAAGCTCGGCACGTTCGCCGCCGACGGGCCGCCATGGACGATCGTGACCATCGCCGCCTTCTTCATGGGGTCGGCCCCGAGCGGCGCGAGGAGCCAGCCCTGCACGTTGAAGCCGTCATTCTTCCAGCTGATGCTGCGCGCGGTCATCGTGGCCGGAATCGCATCGTTATCGTGCGTGATCTGAACCGGGGCAATCACCGATCCCGCGAAGATCGCAGGGGCGTGCGTATAATCCTGCACGACCAGCGCGACCGTCCGCCCGTCGGCGCTGAACACCGCCTTACCATCGCCGGCCGAGAAGCTGGCAGGGCGGCTGAACGGTGCCGCGCCAATCCGCGCGCTTTCGCCCATATAGACACCCGCCATGTCGCCGCGCAGCGTCGTGCCGCGCAGCGGCCCCTTCGTCGAGGCGAGCGAGGTCATGGTGAAATCGGCCCGCGGCATCTGGTTCTTGGGCTCGCCGCCCGCGAACGGCACCGCCCAGACGTCCCCGCCAACCGAGCCGAAATCGCTCATCAGCCCGCCGATATAGAAGACAGTCTTGCCATCGTCCGACACGCGCGGGAAGTTGAGTTGCGTCGTCGGCTTGGCGATATTGCGCACCGCACCGGTGGTCGCATCGACCGCGTCGAGCGTTGCAACCCACCAATTGTTATCGCCATTGCCGAGCGCAGAGGTGACAACGAAACCGGCGCCGTCAGGCGTCCAGTCATATTCGTAAATGTAGCGGTCCGAGGGCGAAACGGGCTTGACCGCATCCGCCGCGACGGGCGACCCGGCGAGATCGAACACCGCGAGGCGCTGTTCGTCGCTCTTCTCGCCAATCTCACCGACTTGCCGCACGCCCGCCTGCGCCGCGCCGGCTTCCTTGGCGGCACCGATCGTCACCAGCAAAGCGATGCGCTTGCCATCCGGCGAGAAGCGCGGGGTCTGCGCGATGCCCTTGATCGTCGCGACGGTACGCGCCTTGCCGCTGGTGTCGACCGCCAGTGTCACCGTGCCACCGCTGCGATCGCGCGCGAGCCAGGCGAGCGTATCGTCGCTCGAAAAGGTCAGGCCCGACAGGCCACATGCCGAGGCGCACGGGTTGAAGCTGCGCAGGATCTTGCCACCCTTGACGCTGCGGATCGTGATGCCGGGCTTGCCGTCGCCCGCCGCCTCAACCGTTGCGATCCGATCGCCCTTTGCGGAGATGGCGAGGCTGCCATAATTATGCACCGGTGCCGCGAGCGCGGGCGTGGCGGTGGCGGCGAGCAGCAGGGCGACGGCAAGGGTGAGACGCATTGGGCGGAAGCTCCATGGGACAAGTGATGGAGCGGGATAGCACGGTTGGGGGTGGGGGCAATCGCCCTCCCCTTCTTGCTCCCCTCCCTGCAAGGGAGGGGCTGGGGGGTGGGTTCGTTCGTTTTCGAACCCCGTCCCCAGCCCCACACCGACCCACCCCCTACCCAGTGTTGGGTCGGCCATGCCCCCGGCATGGCCTGAACAGCGCGGGGCGCTGTTCACCCAACACTCTTCCAGGGAGGGGCAAGAAGAAAGAGGTGACGGCATGTTTCTACTTATCCGTCCCCTTCGCTTTCCCCCAGGACCGCGCGACGGTGTACCCCAGATACCCCGTCCCGAAGAGCGCATAGAGCGGTTCGGGGATACCGTTCAGATACGCGTTCATGCCCGCCGCAATATCCTTCGCCATTTGCGGTTGTGCCGCGGCGATCAGGCCCATCGGGATCGCCCACAGCAGCAGCGCGTACATCACGTAGAGGAAGCTTGGTCGTGCGCGGCTGGTCCACGGGTCGGTCGATTGCGCCTCGGCCATGATCGCCGAGATTTGCGTCTTCACATGCTCCATTTCCTGCGAGCCTTGCAGCGCGAGCAGTTTCAATTTGGCCTCATCGCGGGCCTTGGGATCGGGGATGATCTTGTCGATAATCCCGGCGATGGGTCCGATAATGCCGTCGAGAAGTCCCATGTCAGTCTCCTGTTTCAAGTCGGAAGGTTAGGCTAAAGTTAGGGATAAACGGTGTTTCGCTAACCGATCCGGTTTGCGAGCCAGCCGTAGAGGAAGGCCTCATTGGCCGGGCGGTGCTCGGCGAGCGCGACATAGCGTTCGCCTTGCAGCGCCTCGATCGCCTTGATGAGGACGCGCTCGCCCGCCGCGCCGCGCCGCGCGAGAAAGGCGGCGAGCGCGGCGAGCGTCCTGTCGCCGATGATGCCGTCGACCGGCATATCGGGATAATCGCTCGCCCCGCGATTGAGCGCATTGAGCGCACGCTGCAGGAAGGCGACGGCGACCGACGGGCCCATATTCACGCCGGTATCGAACAGTTCTGCCGCCACCAGCGGAGCGTGGGTTGCGACCGCATCGAAGCGCGGGGCCAACCAGTAAAGGCGGCGGTAGATTGCGCGCGCGGTGCCGAGCGGCAAATCGCGCATCGCGCCGTCATAGCCATTGCCGCGGGCGACGGCGACCGTGATGCCGTAGTTGGTCTCCCCGCCGCGGTCGGCAGGATGGTCGGAATAGCCGCCTTCACGATCGAGGACGGCATCGATGAGAGGATCGATGGTCATAGGGTACCTCCTTTGGGGGGAAGAAGATAACCTATTTGGTTTTTGTAGGACAGCGGGGGCTCGCCTCCCCTCCCTGGAAGGGAGGGGTAGGGGGTGGGTTGGTATGGGGCGGGCGCGGCGCTCGACAACCACCCGACCCACCCCCAGCCCCTCCCTTCCAGGGAGGGGAGTCAGAAGAAGGAAGAGGGCGTCTCGTTCCTACTTCCCCACCTCCGCCAACAACACCTCCACCGCAGCGCTCAACTGCGCATCGGTGCCCGCCGCGCTTTCCCCCAGCGGCCGCTCGACCGCGAGATCGACCGGGCGGGGGTGCATTTCCATGTCCTGCCCGCGGCCGTCCTGAATCCGCGTGCTGGGCGTGCGTACCGACGAGCCGTCGATCAAGGGCTCGCCGCCGGTGAAGATGATCCAGCCGGCGGTCGGCTGACCCACCACCTTGCCAAGCCCGAGCGAGCGATAGCCTTCGGTGAAATCCTCGGCATCCGAGAGCGAGGATTCGTTGGTGACGAGCACGGTCGGCTTGCCCAGCGCGCGCTGACCGAGCGCCTGACGTCCGGGAACCGGGAACCGATCGCGCGGGGTCATCGTCAAATAGTTTTTGCGCGCGAACACGTCGATCGCATAGCCGTTGACGAAGCCGCCATTATTGTTGCGGATATCGACCACGACGCCTTGCCGACCCTGATTTTCGGCATCGAGATCGAGATACAATTGATCGAGCGACTCCGACGACATGTCGGCGATGTGGACGTAGCCGAGCTTGCCGCCCGAGAGCCGATCGACCAAAGCGCGGCGATCCTCGACCCATTGGCGGTACGCAAGCCCCGCCGCCGTCCCGACCGACACCGGACGGACGGTGACGGTGCGCGCCCCGCCTGCACCCTCGATGCCAATCCGCACGCGGCGGCCGACGGTATTCTCTAGCAACGCGTCGATATTGCCGCGCGCGCCTACGGCCACGCCGCCGACGCTGACGATCCGGTCGCCGGGAACGATCTTCTCGATCGACGCCGGACCAAGCGTGACGACGTCGCGCACGACCAGCCCGCGTCCGGCTTCATAAGCGGCACGATCGAAGCGAAGGCCGAGATCGCCGACACGGTTGGTCGGCAGCGCGCCAGGACCCGCGAACGGGCGATTGATCCCGGTGTGCGACGCGTTCAATTCGCCGATCATCAAGCCGATGATGCGGCGCAGTTCGTCGGGCGTGCGCGCGCCGCTGACGAACGGCTGGAAATGCGCGCGGAGCGCCGTCCAGTCATGGCCGTTGAAGGCGGCGTCGAAGAAAGTGCGGTTGAGGACGCTCCACGCTTCGTCGAACACGATCTGCTTTTCGGATGCGAAATCGACATCCATGTCGGCGGCGACAGTGATCGGCTTCGGCTTGGGGCCGTCGAGCGGGGTCGAGACGATGCGCCCGCCGTCGAGATAATAGAGCGTCTTGCCATCGCCGGTCAGCGCGAAATCGCCCTTGGGCCGGTCGCTCTGCGTAAGTTGCTGCGCGACCGGGGGTTCATCGGCGAGTTCGTCGAGATTGTAACTGTACAGGTTGGCGCGGCCCTTCTCCTGTGCGCGAAACACCAGCGTCTTGCCGTCGCCGCTGATGACCGGCGTATCGGCGTTGAGGCCGAGCGGGAGGATCGTCGCGCGGTTGCGCAGACCCTGCCAGACGATCGTAACGGGCGGCACTTTCGGTGCGGGCGGCGCTGCGGCTGTGCCCTTTTTGGCGGCGGCGGGCAGCGGTTTCGGGACGGGCGGCGCGGGCGTATCCGCGGGTGTATCGGGGGTAGTGCCGGGTTGCTTGCCGGGTTTGAACAGATCGCTGAACTTGTCTTCCTTGAACTTCGGCACGTTGGGCAGCAGGTCGATCCGGACGATGCGCGCATCCTCGCTGCGTTGCGCCGTGTCGAACAAGATGTATTTGCCGTCGGGCGACCAGGCGATGCCACCCATCTGCCCGTTACCGAGGAAGCTTACGGCGCGCGCCGGACCGCCCGCTGCGGGCACGACATGGACGTTCACGAACGCGCGCGCATCGAGCAGCGGGAAAGCGATATATTGCCCGTCGGGCGACCAGACGGGACGCGGACCGTCGCGCTCATCGGTGGAAATCGCGCCGGTGAAGACCGTGCGATCGACGCCGCCTGCAAAGGTGACGACGTGCAACTCACGGTCGTCGAGGACATAGGCTGCGGACTTGCCGTCAGGGGAATAGGCCGGGGTCGAGGCGATGCCGCGCTGCGTCAGCATCGTCTCGCGCCCGCTCGCGACATCATATTCGACCAAGCGATGATCGAGCCCGCGTTCGGAAATGACGAGCGCGCGGCGGCTGTCGGGCGACCACACGACTTCACGTTCCGCCCCGGCGGTATTGGTGATGCGCTGCGCCGGGCCACCGTCCTTGGCAGGGGCGGCGAACAGCTCGCCGTGGCCGATCACCGCGAGCTTTTGCCCGTCGGATGACAACGCGAGGCGCTGGAAGCTGGCGAGCGTCTCGTGCCGCTTCGGCGTGGCGCTGGCGGCACCGCGCAGCGTGATCGGCACGGCGGCGGTCTGGCCGGTCGCGGGATCGAAGCGCCACACGCCGAAATCGCGTTCGAAGACGATTCCCCCGCCGTTCGCCGCCATGTTCGGGTAGAGCAATCGGCCATCGGTGAAGCGCGTCATTTGCTCGGGCGCCGCCCCTTCGCCGAGGCCAACCCGCCAGAGATTCTCGACCCCGCCCCGCGTGCTCATGTAAACGATGCTACGGCCATCGCGGCTCCACATCGGCCAGGCATGCTTTTCGCCACCGGGGAGCAGGCGGCGATAGGCACTGCCTTCCGCCACCGGCTTCAGCCAAAGCTCGGTCTCGTCGATATGGCTGGTGCCATTGCGCCACCATTGCCCGCCGCTCGAGCCTCGCGCGTTTAGGACGAGCGTGGTCCCGTCGGGCGAGGGTGCGGCCTGGAATTCGGCGAGGAATTTCTCGCGCGAGACTTGCATCGGTGTCCCGCCATCGGCGCTCACGCGGAAGATGTCGGCTTGCCGCGCGATATCCTGCACGCCGCTGGCGAAATAGAGATATTTGCCGTCGGGCGACCAGGCGTCGAGCTCCTCGCCCGCCTCGGCATAGGTCAGCCGCGTCACCGCGCCGCTCGCGAGATCAAGCACATAGATGTTCGCGCTGCCGCCGCGCGTCGACGTGAAGGCAAGGCGGGTGCCATCGGGCGAATACAGCGGGCGGCTTTCGGTTGCGGCATCGGTGACGAGCGGCCGCGCGATCCCGCCGCTTGCCGCGACTTCCCAGATATCGCCGCCCGAGGCGAACGCGATCAGGCTGCCATCGGGCGACAGGCTCGGCTCCGCCAAGGCGGGCTTGGAGGCCTGTGCGCGAGCCGGCGGTGCGGCCAAAATGCTCGTGGCGAGGAGGCACGCAGCCGCCATCGCCAAGCGTGGAAAGATCATCGAAAAAAGCCCCTTTTGCGGTTCGGATGAGATAAAAAGGTTTGCGCGAACGAATTAAGACGCAACAAAGCGCAAATGCGTGCGCCTAACAAGCGGCGACGCGTCCGTATTAGGGTTGGATTAACCGAAGCCGTCCAGCAGGGGTCAATGGAGACGATCGACCACAATGCCACCGTTTCCTTGGTCGAGCAGCGCGTGCGCTGGATCGGCGCGCGCGCGCTGTTTGCCGGGCTGACCTTTCTGCTGTCGTGGGGCGGCTTTGCGCTGTCGCATGGGGGCACGACGATCTCGGCCTTGTGGTTGCCAAATGCAGTGCTGGCGGTGGTGTTGCTGCATAGTCAGCGGCGGACCGTTGCAGGATGGATCGGCGCGGCGTTTCTCGGCTATTTTGCGGCGAACGCGCTGAATCACTTTCAACCAAGCGGCAATATCATCCTCGCCGTGATCAATTGTGCGGAGGCGGCCGGCGGGTGCTGGCTGGTGCTGCGCTGGCAGAAGCGCGTGCCCGACATGGCGCATCTTCCCGACGTGCTGCGCTTCGTCTTGTGCTGCGGCGTCGCGGCACCGCTGTTGTCGGGGCTGGCCGCGGCGCTGTGGATCGCGGTACCGACGGGGCGCGCGATCTCCAGGCTGTGGTTCGATTGGTCGGTCGCCGACGGCCTTGGCACCGTGATCCTCGGGCCGATCCTGCTGATCGGGATGCAGGCATGGTCGCGCCGCGACATGATCGATTCGGCAAAGGTCGGCGAAATCGCGCTGATCCTCGGGGGCAATGCCGTCGTGACGATGATCGTATTCGGTCAGACGGCCTATCCTTTGCTGTTCCTCGGGCTGCCGATGGTGATCGTTGCGACCTTCCGGCTCGGGGTAGTCGGCACAGCGGCGGCGATTACGGTGGTTTCGGTCATCGCGACGGCGGGGACGCTCGGCGGAACCGGGCCGATTGCGATGATTCAGGCGACGCAAGCGACGCAGATCCACATCTTGCAATTGTTCCTGATCACCGCCTTTGCGATCGGTCTGCCGTTCGCGTCGGCGCTGGCCGGGCGTGACCGCGACCGCGCGGATTTGAAGCGCAGCCGCGATTTTTCCGACACACTCGTTTCCACCATGCAGGAGGTGGTGTTCCGCACCGATGCGAACGGGCGGTGGATCTTTCTCAATCCCGCCTGGCAAACGCTGACCGGCTATACCGTTGCCGAAAGTCTCGGCTGGCCGACGACCCGTTTGCTCCACCCCGATGACAAAATTCAGGCGGGAAAAGGCTATCCCAACATCGTCAGCGGTGCCGTGACCGAGGCGACACTGAACCAGCGTTTCTACAAAAAAAATGGCGAAAGCCGCCAAATCGAGGTGACGCTCAGCCGACTTGCCGGGGAGGACGGCGCGTTCGACGGGACAATCGGCACGATCCGCGACATTACCAATGCCGTCGCGACGCAGCGCGCGCTCGCCGACAGCGAAGCGCGCTTTCGCCGTGTGGCAGAAGCGGCACCGGTCGGGGTCTATGTCGCCGCAGCGGACGGCAGCGTTACCTATGTCAACAAAGCCTGGGCCGACATGGTCGGCATGCCAGCCGAGGCATTGCTCGGCAACGGCTGGATGACGGCGCTGGCCGACCCCGAAGCGTATTTCAGGCAACCGCCGTGGGTCAATTTCACGCCCGGGGAAGTGCGGCAACGCGAGGAGGCCTTCCGCCGTCCCGATGGCGCCATCATCTGGGTCCATATCGTCAATACCGCAGAATTTGACGATGAGGGTCGGGTCGGCGGATTCATTGGTGCGATCGTCGATATTACTGAACAGCGCGCAGCGCACGAGGCGCTGGCCGAGAGCCAGCGGTTGTTCGAGGCGTTGGCCAAATTGTCCCCGGCCGGCATCTTCCGCGCCGATCTCGATGGCGGGGTCACCTATGTCAACGCGGCGTGGCAAGGTCTCGCCGACCTGACCGAAGAAGAGGGCATGGGATCGAATTGGGGTGCCGCGATCCACCCGGACGATTTGGCGCGCGTGTCGGGACAATGGGCCGAGGTCGTGCAGCAATCGGGCGAATTGCGCACCGAATTCCGGTTTCGGCACAAGGACAATAGCGATCATTGGGTCGAAGTGATGACCGCGCCCGAGCTCGACGCCTCCGGCAAACGCATCGGCTTTATCGGCGTCAATATCGACATTTCGGAACGTAAGCGCGCCGAAGTGGTGCTGGCCGAGCGCGAGGAGCAATTGCGCCTGCTCGCCGAAAACGCCACCGACGCGGTGTTCCGCCTCTCGCTCGAAGGGATTTGCCTGTACGCATCGCCTTCGGTCGGCGAGCTGATCGGCGTCGCACCGCGTCACCTGATTGGACAGAACATGCTCGCCCGGTTCCACCCCGAGGACGCCGATGCGGTAATTGCCGCGCATCGCGCGCTAGCGTTGGGCGAGGTCGAACGGCTCGTGACCGCCTATCGCTCCGAGCCGATGGACGAAGCGCGCGCCGGAACCTGGGTCTGGCTCGAATCGAACAGCGGCCTGGTCCGCGACCCAGATACGAATGAGCCGCGCGAGATCATCTGTTCGGTTCGCGATATTTCGGTGCGCAAGGAACTGGAATTCGAACTCGACCGCGCGCGTCGCCATGCCGAGGTGGCCGCGCAGGCTAAATCGAGTTTCCTCGCCAATATGAGCCACGAAATCCGCACACCCATGAACGGCGTGCTGGGGTTCACCGAATTACTGCTCGCCGAAGGACCGCGTGCGGACCAGCAGCAGAAGCTGCAAATGATTGCCGATTCGGGCAATTCGATGATGCGGCTGCTCAACGACATTCTCGATTTGTCGAAGATCGAGGCGGGGCATGTCACACTGGCGCAGGATCGCATCGATTTGCAGCACCTGGCGCAGGGTTGTGCCAAGTTGATCATGCCGCTGACGACCCGCGCCGGGATCGATCTGCGCACCACCATCGCCGACGATGTCCCCGCAAGCGTGATCGGAGACGGGTTGCGGCTGCGCCAGATCATTCTCAATTTGCTCGGCAATGCGGCGAAGTTCACCGCCGAAGGGGCGATCCTGCTCGGCGTCGCCGTTGCGGGCGACGAACTGGTGATATCGGTCGGCGATACCGGCATTGGCATCGCTGCCGACCGACAGGCGGCAATCTTCGAAGAGTTCGTCCAGGCGGACGCAGCGACCAATCGCGCCTATGGCGGCACTGGCCTTGGGCTCGCCATCTCGACCGAATTGGCCAAGCTGATGGGTGGGCGGCTGTCGCTGTTCAGCGCGCTTGGGGTGGGGACGACCGTCACGCTACGCATCCCCCTGACGATCGCGCCGGAAGTGGCGAGCGAGACGCGGATTAGCACTGCCCAACCCGTCGCGATCCTCCCTCAAATCGCCGCGACGCGGATTTTGGTCGCCGAGGATCACGATGTAAATCAGCTTCTTATAAAGGCTATGTTGACACGTCTTGGGCATAGTCCGGTGATCGCGCGCAATGGCACCGAGGCAGTCGCCATGGTACAGAACGCGTTTTCGCAAGGGCAGCCCTTCGGGCTGGTGCTGATGGACATGCAGATGCCGGAAATTGACGGGATCGAAGCGACGCGGCGCATTCGCAGCGGCGCTACACAGGCGGCGACGGTGCCGATCGTCGCGCTGACGGCGAACGCCTATGCCAGCGACGTGGAGGCGTGCCATGCAGCGGGCATGCAGGATCATCTCGCCAAGCCGGTGCAGCTCGCTGCGCTCGACCATATCGTTCGGCGCTGGGCGCTTGCGCCTGCCACCACTGCTCCCGTCGCAAGTGCGACGCCGGCCAGTGCCGACCCTGAATTGATCGCGCAGTTCGATGCGCGGATGCAGCGGATGTTCGACCTGCTCGACACCGCGCTTGCCGGGCCGTTGACGCCGCCGGTGATCGACGATTTGCGCGATGCGTTGCACAAGCTGGCGGGGACTGCCGCTTTTTTCGGAAAGGCCGATCTGGGCACGATGGCCGCCAACCTCGACGAGCGGCTGGGCAACGAGGCCGGGTCCCCGGCGCTGCTGCATGAGCTGCTGCCCGAGATACTGAGTGCCGCGCGGACCGATCTGCGGCGCCTCGCGGCGGGGGCGCGCTGAGATGGCGCGGATCGTAATCGTCGACGATGACGAACTGCTCTGCCAGATCGTCACCCGCACGCTCGCGCCGCTCGGCCATGTCGTGATGGCGGTGCGCGACGGCGACGACGCGCTCGAGGCGTTGTGGGAAAGCGGACCCGATCTGGCGATTCTCGATTGCGCACTCCCGGGCAAGACCGGCCTAACGATTTTACGCGAAATCCGTGAGTCGGCGATGTTTGCCACGCTACCGGTGCTGATCCTCACCGCGCGGCGCAGCGCGTGGCACGCCAAGATGGCGATCGCGGCGGGCGCCAACGACTATATTCGCAAACCGTTCGAGGCGACCGAACTGATAGGCACGATCGACCGTTTGCTTGCCGCCGCCACCGTTTCGCACCCGCGCGCATGCTTGCTCGACGTGGCGCGCATTGCCGATTTGCGCATGACGCTCGGCGAGCGGCAGGCCGATACGTTGCTGGCGATGATGGAGCGCGACATCGCCGAGCGGACGAAGGTGATCGTCACCGCGCTCGCGGCAGGCGACACCGCGACCGCGCTGACGCAAGCGCATGCCTTGCGCGGCGCAGCCGACGGGGTCGGCGCGCTGGAACTCGCGCGGCTGTGTCACCGCATCGAGCGCGAGGGTCAGACGGATGGCGGGCCGATCGCCGCGTGCGCTATCGCCACGATCGACGCGATTGCGCAGGCGCGCATCCCATCGCGCGATCAGGCGGCGATATCGAGCGCCTGAAGCGCGAGGATCGCCTGGGTACGATTGGTGACACCGAGTTTCCGGAAAATCTGCGCGAAATGCGTCTTGACCGTCGTCTCGGCGATGCCGAGTTCATAGGCGATCTGTTTGTTTTGACTGCCATCGGCCGCGGCGCGCAGCACGCGGAACTGGGCCGGCGACAATTCGCCGATCAGCGATGCGGTCTCACCCCCGTCATCCTCGACGAACATTTCGGGCGGAAAGGATTGCCCGCCCGCGAGCACCGCCGCGATCGCCGCGACCATCGCCGTCATCGCGGCGCTCTTTGGAATGAAACCACTCGCCCCTTCGCGCGCCGCGCGGCGCATCACGGCCGGCTGATCGCTGCTACTGACAATCGCAATCCGCGCGCCGGGCTGCAAGCGCTTTAGCATCAGCAGCCCCGCGAGACCCTGGACATCGGGCAGCATGAGATCGAGCAGGATCAATTCGAATTTGCCCTGTTCGGCCTGCGCGACCGCATCGGCAAGCGTTCCGACCTGCTCGATCCGCGCATCGGGCGCGACCTCGCGCGCGGCCATGCCGAGTGCCGCCGCACACATTGGATGATCATCTGCAATCAAGATGGCTTGGGCCAACGCCAAACTCCCCCAAAGACACGGGTTTCAACGAAGAACCGGTCCAACGCTTGCTGTCATACTTTGGAACGGGTTTGCAAGTGTCGATCGCACGCGCGAGCTGCTACGACCCGACGATGCTCTCCGGATCGACCATCTTGCGGCGCCCGATTGCGATCGGAATGAGTGCCCTCGCGCTGCTCGCGCTGGGCCACGCATTGCTGTTCTGGCCCGGCATCATGACCTGGGATGCGATCCGCCAATATGGTCAGGCGCTGAGCGGGCAGTATGACGATTGGCACCCGCCCGCGATGAACTGGCTGTGGCGGCAATTGGGGATTTTCGCGGCCGGGCCAGGGCCGATGCTGGTGCTGCAGGTCGCGCTCTATTGGGGCGGCACCGGGCTGTGGGCGGCGGCGGCGTGGCAGCGCGGGCAGCGGCGCACGGCGATGGGGATTTGCCTGCTGGCGCTCTCGCCGATCGCGCTGGTGCTGGTGGGGACGGTGTTGAAGGACAGCCTGTTTGCCGGCGCATTGCTCCTCGCAAGTGGGCTGCTGGCGGTGGCAGGGCCGGGCGCATGGCGGGTGCGGCTGGCGAGCGCACTGATCTTGATCGCGGCGGCCACGTTACGCTTCAACGCAGTCCCGGCGTGCCTCCCCGTGCTGCTGCTGGCGCTCCCGGAGGCATGGCGGCGGACGCTGCCGCGCCTCGCCGGGAGCGCGCTGTTGGCGGGGGTGCCGCTGGTCCTCGCGCTGCCGCTCGCCAATGCCGCGCTCAATGCCAAGCGCAGCGGCGTCGAACTGTCGCTGGTGATTTACGATCTCGGCGGGATCGGGCGCTTCAGCGGCGCCAATGTTTTCCCACCGACGCCCGAGCGTAACCCAGTCGCGGTCAATGCGGCCTGCTATTCGCCCGTGTCATGGGATCGCTACGCTTGGTGGGGTGCCGAGCCGTGCGGAATCGGGTTCGAGGCATTGCAGACGCCGTTGCGCAGCGGGCACGGCCCTTATGGCTGGTGGGCGGCCGCAGTGCTGAGCCATCCGCTCGCTTATACACAGCACCGACTCGCGCATTTCGATCGCAACGTGCGGTTTATCGTCCACGATGCGGATTTGCCGGGGCTGTCGCTCGCGTCGGACCCGAACCCGTGGGGCTTCGCTATGCCAACAAGCAACGCGCGGACGGCCATAGCGGCGGCAGCGACATGGCTGCTGACGACTCCGCTCGGCTGGCCAATATGCTGGCTCGCGTTGGGAGTCGGTCTGCTCGTGCTACGCCCCTCGCTCGCCGATGGAGACCCGGCGGTGGCGCTCGCCTGGTCGGCGGTACTGTACGGCTTCAGCTATCTGCCGCTGAGCGTCGCGTCCGAGGTCCGCTATCATTTTTGGACGATCGCGGCGGTGGGGATCGCGGCGCTGCTGACGCTGGCGCGGCGGGAGACGTGGGCGGTGCCGAGGTGGCGGTTGGGGGTGGCGGGAATGCTTTTTGTAATGGCGGTTTTTTGCGGGGTGATGGCCCGAGCTTAGCGTGGTTGGAGTTTGCGGATTTTGTGAAATGTGACGTAGTTCCCATGCAATTTAAACAGTTAAACTCGGCCCATAAGGATAGAAACCCTCAAACTCACCATCTTGACCGGACCTATATCCAAATCCTTTTAAAATTCGGCCTCTGCAGGTACAAAATTGGCGAACATAGTCTAGTCTCGGGTTCTCGTAATCTACGGCGTCCGCAATCTTATTATCGGCAACCAAACCTCTAAAGGTTAGATGGTCTTGCATCGTAGGGCCTTGCCGATAATCAAAATCCACGGGTAAATCGAAATACGTGCCATTATATATGCAGTCATTATCCGTATTTGAGATTCCCACTAACTCACGCTCATTCAGTTCATGATTAGCAGGCGCAATAATTCTGCTACTGCGAACGAGCTTCGGTCGATGTTCAACGATAAGCGAAGCCGCAGGGCGAATTTTGGTTGGAGAGGCGAACCGCGGTTGCGAAGGAACATTTACGATAACCTTAGGATTGAAGGTCGCGTGGAAATGCAGTGGCGAGGATCGCGGCGGCGGCGGGGGAGCCGGTGGAAATAATGCTTTGCTAAGCCAATCATTTAAGGACTGGGCGGCAAATTCAGTCATAACGTTTGATGCGAAACTTCGAAGCGCAGTAAATATTACCGGAATGGGAACCCCAAATAGTTGGGATCGGCTTTCGCCTGGCAAAAGCGTCAGCGCAACGGCACCGAATGCACATTGGGTTGATAACGTCAAAAATTGACGCCGTGATGTTGTATCCATACCGGCCTCCGAACTGATAATACATATTACCAGATCTTGTGGTTATTAATCAACCAAAATTAGCCCGCTTCTGCAACAATCAGATTCGGCAAGAATCTTGAGCTACGAAATAGAACCATTTGTTATTAAATATTTAATTATGGCTGCCATCACGGCACCGGCTTAGCTTCAAATAAATGAAACCGGTTTCGGGGCGCTTTTTAGCAGCGAAGCAGATCTTTGTCGCCGCGATGCTAACTCGCCCAATCTCTGGTCGGAGCGACAGGATTCGAACCTGCGACCCTCACACCCCCAGTGTGATGCGCTACCAGGCTGCGCTACGCCCCGACCGAGGGAGCCGCGCTTAAGCCGGGCGGCGCGCAGATGCAAGCCACTGCTTGGGCGGGCGCCCCATCCTTTGAACTGGTCATTTGATCTGGCCGAGCGGCAGCAGGCGCCTGGCGAGCGCCTGGATCAGCTTGGTATCGCCGCCTTTGACCACCACCGCCATCTGCACCGCGCGGCGCTGGATCAGGCGGTCGAGCGTGGTCGGAGTCGTGCCCCGGCTTGCTGCATCGAGCAAGGCGGGGGCGGCGGCGTCCTTCGGGTCGATCGACAGGCGCAGCAAGGCGGCCAGCCCCGGAAACACCGCACGCCCTCCACCGAGCGCGATCGAACGGTCAAGCGCCGCCACGCCGGTCGCCTTGCGCGCGCCAAGGACCGCGCGCGCCGTCAGGCCGCCAAGCGCTTCCACCGAATTCAAATGCCATGCGCCGAGCGCCGCCTGCGCTTCGGCATCGCGCGGATTCTTCGCCGCCAATGCCTCGAACTGCGCCTTGGCGACGAGCGCGTCGGCGCGGCTGTGGGTCAGTTTCGCGCGGTAACTGACCGCCATCGCGCGCGTCATTTGCGCGTCGCTATCGCCCGGCGCGCGCGCGAGCGTGGCCGTCGCCGCCGCCTCGACGCTGGCAAGCTGCGCCAGCGCGACGGTCTTGTCGCGCGCTGCAAAGGCGGTTTGCGTCAGTTGCTCGCGCCCCGCATCGGCAAAGGCGGCGGCGGGCGCGATCAGGACGGCGGCTGCGGCAAGATAACGGAACATACGGTCTCCCATCGCGTGGCGGAACGCAGCACGCGGGCGTTTGGTCTCAAGCGTAACGGTTTTGCGAAAGCCTCAGTCGCCGATCAGTGTGCGCCAGAAGGTGCCGTCCCACGCCTTCACGCTGATCTCCACGATCGTGAAATCGCGCAAGGCGCGGCCGAACGCCTTTTGGTGATCGGCGGCGCCGTGTGCGGCGAGCGCTTCGGTGTTTTCCCAGCGTTCGGAAATGCGGATCGTATCGGGGTCGGCGGCATCGAACGCGAAATTGTAGAGCTCACAGCCGGCCTCGGCGGCGGTCGCCACCATGTGTGCGGTGAGCAGGTCGGTCATCCGCGCGGCATCGCCGGGGGCGGTCTTGATATGGCCCATTACCAGGATCGTCATGGCAGTCTCCGTTGTCGGCGCGCAGCAACGCCCGTTGCGCCGCCGCGCAAGTGATGATAGCGCGCGCCGCTTGTAGCGAGGCCGCGAGGTCGCGCCATCCCCGCTTGCCGTTTCGTGCAATCGGGTCCTGCTTTACCAAGGTAGCCCATGTTCGCCACCCCTGCTTTTGCCCAGACCGCCGGTGCCGCCGTGCAACCCGATGGCTTCCTTGCCGCGGTTGTCAATTTCGCGCCGTTGCTGCTCGTCTTCGTCGTCTTCTACTTCCTGATTCTGCGCCCGCAGCAAGCGCGCGCGAAAGCGCAGGCCGCGACGATCGGCGCGGTCAAGAAGGGTGATTCGGTCATCACGGCAGGCGGCATCGTCGGCAAGGTGGTCAAGGTCGAGGAGCGCTTCGTCGAAGTCGAGATCGCGCCAACGCTGAAGGTGAAGGTCGTCAAGGCGACGCTCGCCGAAGTGACGCCTTCGGGCTCCGGCAAACCAGCGAACGACTGAGCCGATGCTCGATTTCCCGCGCTGGAAGGTCGTCTCGATCCTGCTGTTCCTCGGGTGCCTGATGGCGCTCGCGGTGCCAAGCGTG
>JBBQLB010000039.1:0-25200 GCA_038327465.1 Sphingomonadales bacterium
CTCCACCATCGGCATCCTCGGCGGCGGGCAGCTTGGGCGGATGCTCGCGGTCGCCGCCGCCCAGCTCGGCTACAACACCCGCGTGCTCGCGCCCGATGAGGAAGCCGTCGCTGCGCAGACCGCGTCGAGCTTCACACGCGCCGATTATCACAGCCGCATCGTGCTCGACGAATTCGCCGCCGCGGCCGATGTCGTGACCTATGAGTTCGAGAATATCGCGCTCGATCCGGTCATCTATCTCGCGGCGAAAGTTCCGGTCCACCCCGCGCCCGCCGCGCTCGGCATCGCGCAGGACCGGGCGGAGGAGAAGCAGTTCGTCGGCGAGCTCGGCGGGCGCACTGCGCCCTGGGCCAAGGTCGAGACGCTCGCCGAATTGGAAGCCGCGGTCGCAGAGATCGGCTGCCCCGCAATCCTCAAGACGCTGCGGCTCGGCTATGACGGCAAGGGGCAAGTGCGCATCGCTTCGCCCGATGACGTCGACGCAGCATGGGAAGCGATCGGCAAACGGCCCGCGATCCTCGAAGGGTTCGTGTCGTTCAGCCACGAATTCTCGATCCTGCTGGTGCGCGGAGGCGACGGGCAAATGGTCAGCTACCCGCCGCCGTGGAACGAGCATAAGGACGGGGTGCTCGCGCGCTCCACTTTGCCCGCTCCCGCCGAAATCGCCGCGCAATGGGGCGAGGCGGCGACGCTGGCGGGTCGAATCGCCGACCGGCTCGGCTATGTCGGCGTGCTGGCGTGCGAATTCTTCGCCGGGCGCGATGGCCCGGTGTTCAACGAAATGGCACCGCGCGTCCATAACTCGGGGCATTGGACGATCGAAGGCGCGGTCACCTCGCAATTCGAGAACCACATCCGCGCGATTTGCGGATTGCCGCTGGGCGACACCGGCCTCACCGCGCCGAGCGTCGCGATGGAAAATCTGATCGGCCATGATGCCGATCGCTGGGCGGAAATTCTCGCTGAACCCGGTGCGCATCTGCACCTTTACGGCAAGGAAACGCGGCCGGGACGCAAGATGGGGCATGTCACGCGCTTGGGGCGGTAGCCGCACTCCCTCTCCCCGCTTGCGGGGAGTGGGTCGGGGAGAGGGGCCGTGCCGCGAGCGACGCGCTTGACACTGCCCCTCTCCCTCGCTTCGGCTACGCCTCGCTTGCCCTCTCCCCTCAAGCGGGGAGAGGGAGTTATTGAACCACCGGCAGCGCGATGAAGCTTTCGTCGGGGCCGCTCACCACGACCTTCTGCGTCGCCTTCACGTAATCGCCGGGCTTTGCGAAGAAGATGTTGGGCACGAACGTCTGCGGGTTGCGGTCGTAGAGCGGGAACCAGCTCGACTGGACTTGCACCATGATGCGGTGGCCGGGCAGGAACACGTGGTTGGTCTGCGGCAAGGCATATTCATATTTCAGCGGGACGTTCGCGACGATCGGCTTGGGCGTCGCCAGCCCCTCGCGGTAACGCCCGCGGAAAATGTCCATCGCCACCGCCAGCTGATACCCGCCCATCGCGCGGTCGCCGGGCACTTGATCGGGATAAACGTCGATCAGCTTGACCACCCAATCGCTGTCGGTGCCGCTGGTCGAGGCGGTGAGGTGGACGATTGGCTGGCCCGCGATCGTCACCGGCGCGCTTAGCACCGGGCCGGTGAAGCTCAGCACGTCGGGGCGGCTCGACACCGGCCGCTGATCGTCCGCGAGCCAGGTCGGCCAGCGATTGCCCTCATAGCCGACCGGCGTGTTGGGGCGGACTTCGTAAGTCACCGGCTTGGCCGGATCGGAAATATAGTCCGCCGTCGCCGCGCCGCTGGTCGCTGCATCGAAGCCGACCGTCGCATCGGGCTTAAGGTAGAGCCGTGTGGTCGCCGGCGCGAGCGGCCAGGATGGCAGACGCTGCCACTGGTTCACGCCCGATTGGAACGCGGTGACCGGGGCCACGTCCATCGGCGTGCCCTTCAGATAATGCGACAGAAACGGCGCGAGCACGGATTTGCGCCACTGCTTGGCGGTATCGGCATCCCACTTCACCGCGCCGAGCGACGACGCCGCGCCGATCTCCTGCCCGTGATGCCATGGCCCCATCGTCAGATAGACCATGTCGCCGCCGACATCCTTGGCCTTCAGCGCCTTATAGACGGCCGGCGCGCCATAAATATCCTCCTGATCCCACAGCGAATGGACGACCATTACCGGCACCTTCAGCGGTTGCTTCGACAGCACCGTGTCCATCGCTTGCTCGGCCCAGAAGCTGTCATACGCCGGATGCGCGACGATCTTGTTCCAGAAGCCGATCTGTTCGAGCCCGTGCGCCTTGCCGATCGCGCCCGCCGACCCGCCGTTCAGATACAGGTCGTAATCATCGGCATAGTTGGAAATCCACGGCGAGCTATTGTCCTTGGTCGCGACCTGCTCCCACACATAGGGCATGTTGGTCTGGCGAAACGCGCCATTGTGGAACCAGTCGTCGCCGCGCCAGCCATCGACCATCGGGTTCATCGGCACCGACACCTTCAGCGCCGGATGCGGGTTGATCAGCGCCATCAGCGGCAGAAAGCCGTCATAGGAAATGCCGAGGATGCCGACCTTGCCGTTCGATTCAGGCAGATGCTTCACCAGCCAGTCGATCGTGTCGAACGTATCGGTCGAATCGTCGGTCTTGGTCGGGTTCCACTTCGTCGCGGCCTGCGCCGGATTCATCATATAGATGCCCTGCGAACCGTATTTGCCGCGCACGTCCTGCACGACGCGGATATAGCCGCCACCGACCACGACATCGGGCGCACTGTCATAGCCGTCGAGCACCGAGCCGAGATCACCGCTCTTCTGGATACTGGTGAGGCCATCGGCATTGTACGGCGTGCGCGTCATCAGGATGCCGGCATCCTTCGCGCCCTTCGGCACGAGAATGACGGTGTGCAGTTTCACCCCGTCGCGCATCGGGATTTCGACGATCCGCCGTTCAAAATTGAAACCTTCGGTCGCGAGCACCGGCTTGGCCGGGCGCTCGTCATAGCTTTGCGCGTGGACGGCGAGGGGGAGGAGCGCCAAGGCTGCCGCGCCGATGAGCCATTTAACCAACATCACTATCCCCCATCGTCACCCCGGGCTTGTCCCGGGGTCCACCGGGCACCAACCCGAACGGTCAAAGTGTGCGGCACAGTGGACCCCGGCACAAGGCCGGGGTGACGACGCTGGGACAAAAAAGGCCCGCGCTCCGGAAGGAGCGCGGGCCGTCTTCTTCTTTCGGTGCGTCAGGCTTACGCGCGCGTGCCCGTCATCGGGAAGCTGCCGAACGCGCCTGCGCCGACCGAACCGGTCAGCGTGTCGCCGTCGGCAGTCGCCTGGCAGGTGAGCGTCATCGGCATCGGCACGACAATCGACATCGACCATTTGATCGTCTCGCCATCAACCACGCCGTCGGTGATCTCTGCGGTACCCTGGTCGCCGGCCTGGCTTCCGGTCCAGCTATTGCCATCGGTCTTGACGATCAAAACCGCCTTCTGGTCACCCAGCGGCGACTTGACGACCGTGTTCCATGTTCCGTCGATTGCAGCCATGATCTCTCTCCTATCGCGAATCTTCAGCGCACATCCGTGACGGATGCGGCGCTCACCACCTCAACCGGCAACCCGATACTGTCAAGCTGTGGACGGACGACCTTGGCATCGCCGACCACGACCCAGATGAAGCGATTGGGGTCGATCGCCTTGCGTGCCGCAGCGTCAAGCTGGCCCGCGGTCAGCGCACGATATTTTGTGGTGATCGTCGCGTAATAATCGTCGGGGCGCTTGAACTGATCGTTGTCGAGCATCGCGCTCAGCACGCTGCTCGCGGTTTCGAAATTGCCCGCCAATTCCCGCGTCGCGCCATTGATCGTGCGTTCGAACTCGGCCGGGGTGACGCCCTTGGCGCCGAGAAAGTCCTTGAGGTCCACTTGCAGCGAAGCGATCGAGTCACCGGTCTTGTCCGCTTGCACCGGCGCGCGGATCGCATAGATCACGGCGTGTTCGTTTTGGGCGAAACCACCGCCTGCGCCGTATGACCAATGCCGCGCCTCGCGCAAATCCATGTTGATCCGCGACAGGAAATCACCGCCGAGCACGTCATTGGCGACTGTTTCCGGCAAAAGGTCGCTCCCGCCGTCGAGCGCGGTGAGCTGCCCCGCGACGATCAGCGATTGCGGCGAATCGGGGCGATCGACCAGCACGATCTTCGGCCCGACCTGAACCGGCGCGACGCTGAAATCCTTGACCCCGGCGGTACCGACGCCCTTCCAGTCGCCGAACTTGGCCTCGATCATCGGCTTGATCTGCGCAAGCGGCACATCGCTGACCACGAAGATCTTGGCTTTGTCCGGGCGCAACCACGCTTGCTGGAACGCGATCAGATCATCGCGCGTCAGCTTCGCGACCGCGACCGGATCGCCGCCATTGCCGGCGGTCTTGGAATACGGCGAAGCGCCGTAAACGAGCTTGGGCAGCACCCGGCCGGCGAGTCCTTGCGGACTCGTCAGTTCCTGCTTGATCCCGGCAAGCTGCGCGTTGCGAAGCCGCGCGACCTCTTCGGGTTTGAACGCAGGGTTGCGCACGACATCGGCAAACAGGTCGAGCGCGCCCGCCGCATTGGCGCTCGGCGCCGACATGCCGAGATAGGTGCGATCCGAGCTCGCGCCTTCGTTGAAACTGACACCGAGGCGCTCGCGCGCTTGCGCGATGCCGTTCGAGTCGAGCGACGTCGTGCCTTCGTCGAGCAGCGCCAGCGTCAATTGCTGCGTGCCGAGCTTGGCCGCCGGATCGGCAACCGCGCCGGCGTCGAAGCTGATCAGCGCGCGCGTAATCGGCACTGCGGTGCGCTGCGCATAGACCAGCTCGATCCCGTTCGACAGCTTGGTGCGCTCGACCTTGGGGAAGACCAGATTGGCGACCGCGCCGACACTCGGCTGTGCGCCGCGCGTGCCCTTTGGCGGCACGTCGGCGGCGGTCTTCACAAGCTTGGGCGCTGCGGCGACGTCGGTCGACGCGTCGCGTGCACCGGGCTCGACCGTCAGCGCATAGACCGGGCGCGACAACCATCTGTTGGCGGCGGCGGTGACGCTCGCCGGGGTCGCGGCCGCCAGCGCCGCCAGCTGCTTTTTGTAATAGCCGGGATCGTTCGAGAATAGCGCGCCCTGCGCCAGCGCAACCGCCTTGCCGCCGAAACCGCCGACCGATTCGAGCCCAGCAATGCGCCGCGTGACGTTGGTCGTGACGGTGCGCTGCAATTCGTCGGCGCTCGGCCCGGTTTTGAGGAAATCGGCGATCACTTGGTCAAGCCGCTTGCTCGCGACTGCCGCATCGACGCCCGGGCGCACAACCATCGTCACCTGGAAGATGCCGACCTGCGAAAACGCCTGATTGCTGGCGCTGACCTGCACGGCGAGCTTGTCCTCGCGCACCAGGGCATTCTGCAACCGCGAGCTCGCCAACCCGCCGAGCACGCTCGCCGCTGCCGACAGCGCGGGCGAATCCTTGTCGTTGAGGCCGGGCACCGCCCACATCCGCGTCACCAGGGTGGCGGCGACGCGGTCCTTGATCGTCTCGGCCTTGGGCGTCGGCAGCGTCGGTACGGGGACGGTCGGCAGCGCTGTCGCGGGGCCGGCCGGGATGCCGCCGAAATATTTCGTCACCAGCCGCTTGGCGGTCGCCAGATCGACGTCGCCGGCCAGCACGAGCACCGCGTTGTTCGGCCCGTAATGGTCGTGGAACCAGCCCTTCACGTCGGCAAGGCTGGCGGCATCGAGATCGGCAAGCGAGCCGATCGTCGTGTGGCCATAGGGATGGCCGTTTCCGAACAGCCCCTCGACCTGCTTGTACTGAACCAGGCCGTAAGGCTGATTGTCGCCTTGGCGCTTTTCGTTCTGGACGACGCCGCGCTGCTCATCGAGCACGCCTTGGGTAATCGCGCCGGTGAGATAGCCCATCCGGTCGCTTTCGAGGAACAACGCCTTTTCGAGCGCGGGGGTCGGCACCGTCTCGAAATAATTGGTGCGGTCAAAGCTCGTCGTGCCGTTGAGGTCGGTCGCGCCGACTTGCTTCAGCGGCTCGAAGAAATCGCCCGGCGCATTCTCGCTGCCGTTGAACATCAGATGTTCGAACAGATGGGCGAAGCCGGTTTTGCCCTTGGGCTCGAACTTCGACCCGATATTGTACCACACGCTGACCGCTACGACGGGCGCCTTGCGATCGGTGTTGACGATCACGCGGAGACCGTTGGCGAGGCGGAATTCGCTATAGGGGATATCGACCTGTTTCACGAGCGTCGCAACCGGCACCGGCTTCGGCGCGGGCGCGGGCGCGGCGGTCTGCGCGAAAGCGGGCATGGCAAGCGTCGCCAAAGCAACGCCCGAGAGCGCGAACAGCTTTACGGTCATGGGAGATCCTCTTGGGAAGGCGGGGGGATGGAACTGTGCTGGCGGACTATAGCGGAGCGGATAGCGGAGGCAATCACGCTGCCCCCCCCCTCCCCCTTATCTTTCCTCCCCTCCCTGGAAGGGAGGGGATTGAGGGGTGGGTTGGTGTGGGGCGGGCGCCGCGGTCCTATTGAGAGCGACCCACCCCCAACCCCTCCCTGTTAGGGAGGGGAGAATCAGGGCCGGTACACCTGCTCGACATTCTTGCGCAGATCATCGCGCCAGAAGTTCACCGGTTTGGTCTTGTGCGCGACGAACAACGCCGCCTGATCGCTATAATGCGGCGATTCAGGCCACGTCGTTGCCGCACCATAAGGCTGGATCGATCGCGACGCGACGCGCCCGGTCTTGTCCCATTCCATGAACATGATGAAGCTGTCGCCGTGGTTGACGACCAGCCGGCCATCATCGGCCTCGGTCCAGGTCGAGGCCGCGCGCAGCACATCGGGGGCGCCGTCGAGCGGGAGATCGACCCCATTTTTGTCCGCGGCGCCGTGCCGCAGCCGCAGCACGGTACCGAGCGGCGGATCGAGCGTACCGAAATGCCGCTGGAGATACGCCGCGGCCTTGGCGAGCGCATCGCGCGGATCGAGTTCGGGCCGGCGCTGATAATGCCATTTCTGCCCCGTCCGCAGCAGGATCGCGGCGAGCGCCTGCCCGGGATGCTTGCCGTCGAAATCCCAGTTCCAGCGCTTCAGCAGCGCCACCGCCTTGGCCAGTTGCGAGTCATCCTTGGGATCGATCGCAACAACATCACCGTACCAGCGCGCCGCCCAGCTCAGTCGGCTGACGCCGGTATCATATTTGATCCGGTCGAGGTCGGCCGCCGAAATCGACGAATCCTGCCCCATCAATTCCACCGCGCGCGTCCCGCGATTGGTCGTGTCGGTCTCGATCCCGAGCAATGGCGAATAGTCCGTCGGTTTGAGTTCGGACCCAGCCCCCGCCGCCTGAAACGGCGTGTTGTTCGCGTTGACGAGGAAGCCCGAGACCGGGTTCACATTCTTCGGCACCTGCGCAAACGGCACCGTCCCCGCCGCCAGATCACGCGAGGTATCGCCGGGCAGAACATGCTTATAATCGAACCCCGGCTTCCGGTTGGGGAAGCTCGCATTATAGACATAGGCGATGTTGCCCTGCGCGTCGCCGTAGAGGAAATTGGTCGCGGGCACGCCCTGGATCGCCAGCGCCTTTTGCCACTCGCCGAAATTCCGCGCGCGCGTCAGGCGATAATATTCCTCGATCATGCGCAGCTGATCCGCGCCGGCGTAACGGATCGCATAAGCGCCACTCTTGTTGACCACTACTGGGCCTTGCACCGCGCGATACGCCATCTTCGGGATCGGCAGCACGAACGGCCCGAACGCGACCTTGAGCCACACCCGCTTCGCCTCCAGCGGCAGCCACTTCCCGTCAAAGCGGTACTGCGTGCCATCGGTGTTGGTCACGAGCTTGTAGACGTCGGTCAAATCAGGCCGGTTGACCGTGTTGGTCCACCCCAGCGTCTCATTATGTCCCATCACCGGGAACGGCACGCCGGGAAAGGTCGCCCCCGAGAAATGCCAGCCGCTGCCCGATTGCACGCTCAGTTCATACCACGCGACCGGACCCTTCCACGGCTGATGCGAGTTCGAAACGACGCGCGTGAAGCCATCGGCAGATCGCTTCGGCGCGACGACAAAGGCGTTCGAACCGTTGGGCATCGCCTCACCGGTTGCCGGAAGCGCGGTGGGATCGGGGCTGTCGGGGGTTGCGCCTGCATCCTCGCGCGGCAGCGGCTTGTCGCCGGTCAGTGCGCCGAGTGTTTGATCCAGCCCGAAAAAGAACGGCGTACGGAGCACAAAGCCGGTCGCGATATCCTCGCCATTGGCGGGGAATAGTTTCGACAGCCGCACTTCGCCCGGATGCCGCCGGGCATAAGCGTTGAGCCCGCTCGCATAGGCATCGAGCAATGCGCGGACGTCGGCGGGCTGTTTATCATAATCGCGGTGCGCGGTCTCGCGCGCGCCGAGCAAGGCGAGCGTGTAATCAACCTTCGCCCCGTCGGGTCCGGACATCGCGCCCAAGCGCCCGCGCGCCATCGCGACCGCTTCCTGCAGCGTCGCGAAATCGTCCTCGGCATGGGCATAAGCCACGCCGTACGCGACATCGGGATCGGTCTTGCCAAAGATATGCGGCACGCCGTAGCGATCACGCGCGATGACGCTGTCATATGTGTGTTCGGGTGGTGCCGCGACCGAGGTGGCGGCGAGCGGCTCCCACACTGTGAGACCGATCGCGGCCAGCGCTACGACAAGCGCCAACCCGGCTATTCCACGCCCAAACCAGCCCCGCATTCGCCCCAACCTTTTATCGTTTGGGGGAGCTGTAGCGCGGGACCGCGCGGTGTGCGAGCGGCTTGTGACGGTGCCACCCCGACCGGGACGGCACCGTCATCCGGTTAGAAGCCGGCCTTGAGCGTGACGAAGAACTGCGCGGGAGCACCCGCCAGCAACGTCTGATTGTCGCCCGCATAACCAAAGCCGTTCGAACCGATCGTTGCGATATATTTTTTGTCGAACAGATTGGTCGCATTGCCCTGAATTTCGAACTTGCGATCGGCGATGGTGACGTGTGCACCGATCGTGGCATCGACGATCACGCGCCCCTCCACCGACTGGTCATTGGTGTAGGTGAAGTAGCGCTTGCTCATATAGTTCGCGCCGATCCGCCCGAAGAACACCTTGCCGTCATAGGTCACTTCGCCCTTGGCGAGGTGCCGCGGGCTGTCGACCGTGGTCTTGCCCTTGATTGCGATCGGCGTGCCGCCCGCGACCGGCACGTTGTCGCGGTAGGTCGAGTCATTATACGCGTACGACGCAAACAGGCCGAAGCCATACGGCAGCTTCACCTCGGCCGCCGCTTCGAGCCCGTAGGACCGGACCGAGCCGACATTGGCGAGCGTCGCGAGATTGCCGACAATGCCAGCGCCGACCGTGGTGCCGAGGATGCGGTTGCTGAAGTCGACATAATAGCCGACGAGCGAGCCGTTGAAGCGACCGCTCTTGAACCGCGCGCCACCTTCGAACGTGTCCGACTGCTCCGGCTTCAGTTTATTGGTCGAGATGAGCGCGTTGAACCCGGCCTGTCCGGTCGAGAACGGACCGTTGGTCCAGGCCGAAACGAAGGCACGCTTCGATTCGGTGAAGTCGGCGAACAGCTCGACCGAATTGCTCAGCTTGTAAGCAACGCCGGCGTGCGGCTGGAACCAGTCGGTCGCGTCGATCGCGCCGACCGCCGTGTCACTTACGACGATCTGGCGCGCCTTGTTCTTGACCTGAAAACCCTTCCAGCCAAGATCGACCGTCAATGCGCCGAAGGTGAGCTTGTCCTGCACGTAATATTGCAGCGTATCGGTGGTGTAGGCGCTGTACCGTTGCGTGAAGAACGGGAGTTCCTGGAATCGGAGTGCACTGCGGGTCGGCACCGTGCGGCTGTCGAGCGCATAGAAACGGCGCGCCTGACGGAAATCGTTGCGCTCGTACCAGCCGCCGACGGTCACTTCGCCGAACGCGCCCAGGCTCCCACCGATGGAGCCGAACACACCCTTGCGGCGGATGTCATATTCGGTCGTGCGGACCGAGATCGGCACGCCCGATGGCGACGGAACATACGGCGTGAACCACGTGCCCTGGCCGTGGTTGGAATGATAATAGGCCTTGAGTTCGCCATGGATCGGCGCGCCCTTGCGCGTCTCGACGCCGAACGAGGCGAGATAATCCTGCCGCAGACCCGACGCATCGAAATAGGAATCATCAACCGTCCCGGTCGCGCCGTAAGGTGCGGGATAGACGGTACCCGCTGCCGGATTGAGCTTCGCCGCACCCGTGTCGCCGCGATTGGCCCCGACATCGGCGATCTGAACGGCCAGCGGGAAGTTATTGGTGATATTGTCGAGGTTCAGGCCCAAACGGCTGATTTGGTTGAGCGACAGATCCTGATAGTCCTGCTCGCGCCGATCCGAGAAGTTGAAGGTGCCGACCAGGCGAACGTCTCCCGCCACGGGTGCTGTGAACTTCGCATTGACCTGGTTCTGCTTCTGCTTGCCAAAGCCCTTCCACTTGCCGGTGGTCAAATAGCCATAGGAGACATAGGCCGACGGGCCGATGTCGCCCAACACGCCGGTGTCGAGCCGCAGAAACGTGCGATAGGTATCGTTGCTGCCATAGGTACCGTTCGCCTGGAGGCCAAAGGTAGACGTCGGATCGGACGAGCGGAATTCGACCGTGCCGCCAAGATTGTTCGTCGCCTGCGTCCCGATCGCGCCCGCACCCTGCGATACGATCGTCCGGCCGACGTTTTCAGAAGAGATCGCACGGCTGATATGCAGGCCGTTGGTGTTGCCATACGATCCGTCGCCGAGCGGAATGCCGTCGAGCGTGAACCCGATCTGATTCTGGTTGAAGCTGCGAATCGAAACGCGCTCCGACCATTCATAGGCACCGAAAGCATCGGCCGACTGGAAGTTGACGCTGGGCAGTTTTGCGATCGCTTTGAGCGGGCTGGTGCCGGGCGTCAGGATCGCGATATCGGCTTGGTTGAGTTCCTGCACCTGACGCGTCTGGCCCTTGCCGACGATGATGATGTCGCTGGCGGAATCATCCGCGACCGGCGCGGCGTCGGGAGCGGGCGGTGCCGGCACGTCGCGCGCGGAGGCAGCGAGCGGCCAGGATAGAGCGACGCCGGCAAGCAGGCAAAAGGCAGAACGGTGCATGATGTGACCCCATTTGTGGATTTGGCGACACCAGTTCCTGTGTCCCGCCACCGCGCCTACCGATGCTGCGTTGCAGCATTGCGTAAATTCCGAGGCTTGCCGATGATGATTTTGCGTCCGAAACATGACGGTGGGGATCGAACGCCTCCCGGCCCTTGTGTTGCACATATGCAACACTACATCCGGTGCAACGAAGGAGGGACACTTCCATTATGAACATCGAGAAATTCACCGATCGCGCCAAGGGCTTCCTTCAATCAGCGCAGACCGTCGCGATCCGGATGAGCCATCAGCGGATTTCGCCCGAGCACATCCTAAAGGCCTTGCTCGAGGATGAGCAGGGCATGGCGTCGGGGCTGATCGCCGCCGCCGGTGGCGACGCCAAGCGCGCGCTTTCCGAAACCGACCTCGCGCTGTCTAAAATCCCGGCGGTGAGCGGCGGCGGGGCGCAACAAACGCCGGGCCTCGATAACGATGCCGTACGCGTGCTCGATCAGGCCGAGCAGATCGCGACCAAATCGGGCGATAGCTTCGTGACGGTCGAGCGGTTGCTGGTTGCGCTCGCGCTTTCGCTGAACACGACGGCGGGCAAGGCGCTCAAGACGGCGGGCGTGACCCCCGAAGCGCTCAACAAAGCGATCGAGCAAGTTCGCAACGGCCGCGTCGCCGACAGCGCGGGCGCGGAAGACAAGTTCGACGCGCTGAAAAAATTTGCGCGCGACCTGACGCAGGCGGCGCGCGACGGCAAGCTCGACCCCGTGATCGGCCGCGACGAGGAAATCCGCCGCACGATTCAAATCCTCGCACGCCGTACCAAGAACAATCCGGTGCTGATCGGCGAGCCGGGCGTCGGCAAGACCGCGATCGCGGAAGGGTTAGCGCTGCGGATCGCCAATGGCGACGTGCCCGATACGCTCAAAGACCGCCGCCTGATGTCGCTCGACATGGGCAGCCTGATCGCGGGTGCCAAATATCGCGGCGAATTCGAAGAGCGGCTGAAAGGTGTGCTCGACGAAGTGAAAGCCGCCGAGGGCGACATCGTCCTGTTCATCGACGAGATGCACCAGTTGATCGGCGCGGGAAAATCCGAAGGCGCGATGGATGCGGGCAATTTGCTGAAACCCGCCCTCGCGCGCGGCGAATTGCACTGCGTCGGCGCAACGACGCTCGATGAATATCGCAAATATGTCGAGAAGGACGCCGCGCTCCAGCGCCGTTTCCAGCCGGTGTTTGTGGGTGAGCCGACCGTGCCCGACACGATCTCGATCCTGCGCGGCCTCAAGGAGAAATACGAACTCCACCACGGCGTGCGCATCACCGATGCCGCGATCGTGTCGGCAGCGACGCTGTCACATCGCTACATCACCGACCGCTTCCTGCCCGACAAGGCGATCGATTTGATGGACGAGGCCGCCAGCCGCATCCGCATGGAAGTGGAGAGCAAGCCCGAGGAAATCGAAATCCTCGACCGCCGCATCATCCAGTTGAAGATCGAGCGCGAGGCATTGAAGCGCGAGACCGATGCCGCGTCGAAGGACCGGCTGGTGACGCTAGAAGGCGAACTTGCCAATCTCGAACAGCAATCGGCCGAGCTCACCACGCGCTGGCAGGGTGAGAAGGACAAGATTTCGGCCGAAGCCAAGCTGAAGGAGCAACTCGACGCGGCGCGGCTGGAACTTGAGCAAGCGCAACGCGCTGGCGATCTCGCCAAAGCAGGCGAGCTCTCGTACGGGCGCATCCCCGAATTGCAACGCAAGCTCGATGCCGCAGCGGGCGCAACCAAGGGCGCGATGCTGCGCGAGGAAGTGACTGCCGAGGACATCGCGGGCGTCGTCGCACGCTGGACCGGTATTCCGGTCGAGCGGATGCTCGAGGGCGAGCGCGACAAATTGCTCGCGATGGAAGCGACGATCGGCAAGCGCGTGATCGGCCAGCAAAATGCGATCCGCGCGGTGTCGACTGCCGTGCGGCGTGCGCGGGCTGGCTTGCAAGATCCTAATCGCCCGCTCGGGTCGTTCCTGTTCCTTGGACCTACCGGCGTGGGCAAGACCGAGTTGACCAAGGCGCTCGCCGAATTCCTGTTCGATGATCCCACCGCAATGGTCCGCATCGACATGAGCGAGTTCATGGAAAAACACGCCGTCGCGCGGCTGATCGGCGCACCTCCCGGCTATGTCGGCTATGAGGAAGGCGGCGTGCTGACCGAGGCGGTGCGGCGCCGGCCGTATCAGGTCGTGTTGTTCGACGAGGTCGAGAAGGCGCATTCGGATGTCTTCAACATCCTGCTGCAAGTGCTCGACGATGGCCGCCTGACCGACGGACAGGGCCGCACGGTCGATTTCACCAACACGATCATCGTGCTGACCTCCAACCTCGGCAGCCAGGTGCTGACGACGCTCGGCGAAGGCGAGGATGTCGCGAGTGTCGAGCCGCAAGTGATGGAAATCGTCCGCAGCCATTTCCGCCCGGAATTCCTCAACCGGCTCGACGAGATCGTGTTGTTCCACCGTTTGGGGCAAGCCGAGATGGCGCCGATCGTCGATATTCAGGTCGCGCGGATCGCCAAGCTGCTCGACGAGCGCAAGGTCGGGCTCGAACTGACCGACGCCGCGCGGGCATGGCTCGGGCGGGTCGGGTACGATCCGGTGTACGGCGCACGGCCATTGAAGCGCGCGGTGCAGCGCTATCTGCAGGATCCGCTCGCCGATCTGATCCTGCGCGGTACGGTACTGGGCGGCGCGACGGTCAAGGTCGATGAGGGCGACGGGAAGCTCGAACTGCGGGTCGCCTAAGCGGCTTCACTCGGTGCGCGGCATCGGTCCGGCAACAAGCAGCGGGTCGATCTTCGCATCGCGCCACTTGATGCTCCAGTGGAGATGCGGACCCGTAGCGCGCCCGGTCATGCCGGACAGCGCGACCGGCTGGCCGCGCATCACGCGCTCGCCGACGCGCACATCGATCCGCGAGAGATGCAGGAAGGCGGTGTTGAGGCCAGCGCCATGGTCGATCATCAGCAAATTGCCCTCCAGCGTGAAGGGATGGTCCGCCGCGAGGATGACCACGCCGTCGGCGGGCGCAAGGATCACCGATCCGGTCGGTTTCGCAACATCGAGCCCCGAATGGTACGACCCGGCCTCACCATTCTTGTAAATGCGCTGCGACCCAAACAGCGTCGAGATGCGCCCCGTGGTCGGCCACAGGAACGGCTGCCGCCAGCCTTGCGAATCCGAATGGACCCGCCGCGCGGCATTGATCTGCGCGAGTTCGGCCGGACGCAGCCGATCGAATTCAGGCTGGGGTAGCGGGATTTTGGGCAGACTGTCGAGCCGCGAGACATCCCAGCCGCGCGGCGCGATGGTCAGCCTGTCGCTGATCCGTCGCGCATCGTCGAGCGTCGCGACGAGCGTAGCGGTCGGCCCGGCATCGCGATCGAACCCGATCAGGAAGCGGCCATCGGCAGCGACCGGCACATCCACGCCGTTAAAGCTGAGCAGACTGGTGCCACTCGGCGCGATGCCGATGACGATGCCGCCCTGGATCATCGATCCCGAATAGCTGAAGCTGTCGCGCGCCGGCACTTGGCGCGGCTGGACGGTCGGTTTGCGTTCGATCGGAACGGGCGGGAGTTGCTGAATTTGCGGGCGATCGGGCGCGGTGGTGCAGCTCCCCAACACGATCAGCGCAGCAAGGCCGAGCGTCCAGCGTGCCAGGTTCGAGCGGCTCCCGCGCCGTTTCATTCGCTCATCGCCGCTGTGGCCAGCGCGGCGGTGGCATAGGCTTCCTGCCGCGCGACGCTCCAATAGCGCAGATCGTCGAGCGCAATCCGCGCGCCCGATGTCGCGCACACGACATGGTCGCCCGGGCTGAGCACGCGAAAGCCGTTCGCCATGAAATGGAGCCGCGCTGCGCGATCGGTATTGGACATCAGCATGGCATGGGCTCGTTACAAAAGAGTCGGTTGGTCGGGTTTGGCTGCACCATATGCCTTAGGGCCGCTACGCTCAACCTTCGCGTCGACCTGACCGTCCCGGAAATGCAGCGTAACCGCGCCCGCGACCCGCGCCGCCTCGGCCGATCCGACCACTGCTCCTGAAGGACGCGCGGAGACAAAGGCATAACCCCGATCAAGGATCGCGTTCGGCCCAAGCGTTTCGACCAGCCGCCACGTCGCCGCGACCCGATCCTTCGCGCGTTCGAGCTGACGTTCGAGCGTGGACAGCCGTAGCGCAGCGCCCGAGCGATCGAGTTGCCCGCGCGCCACGGTCACGCGCCGCTCAAGCCCGCGATCGAGCCGTGAGCCAAGATCGTCGGCGCGCTGTCGCTGCGGCCCGAGCAGCGCGTCGCGGCGCGGCAGCACGCGCACCAGCGCCTCGAGCCGTTCGCGTCCGCGCTCATGATAGCGCCGAACGCACTTTTCGATGCGCTGGCCATAACCCGCCAACGTGAGGCGAAGATCGGCGAGCACCGGCACCGCCATTTCGGCCGCCGCCGTTGGGGTCGGCGCGCGCAGATCGGCGGCGAAATCGGCGAGCGTGGTGTCGGTTTCGTGTCCGACTGCCGAGATGATCGGGATGCGGCACGCCGCGATTGCGCGCACCACGACTTCTTCGTTGAACGCCCAAAGATCCTCGATCGAACCCCCGCCGCGTGCGACGATGACGAGATCGGGCCGCGTCTCGGGCGGCATCGCATCGAACCCGCGCACGGCGGCGGCAACCTCCTCGGCCGAACCAACCCCCTGCACCTTGACCGGCCAGACCAGGACATGCGTCGGGCAGCGATCCTCGAGCCGGTGCAAGATATCGCGGATCACCGCGCCCGTCGGCGAGGTGACGACGCCGATCCGCGCGGGCAAAAACGGCAGCGACTGCTTTGCCGACGCCGCGAACAACCCCTCGCCCGCCAGTTTGGCCTTAAGCTTTTCAAGCAAGGCCATCAGCGCGCCTTCGCCCGCCAATTCCATCCGATCGATGACGATCTGATATTTGGACCGGCCCGGATAGGTGGTGACTTTCCCGGTCGCGATCACCTCAGCCCCGTCCTGCGGCGTGAAACCGAGCGCAGCGACGTTGCCCTTCCAGATCACACCGTCGATCACGGCGTTCTCGTCCTTAAGGCTCAGATAGGCATGGCCCGAGGCGACGCGCTTATAGCCCGAAATCTCGCCGCGCAGCCGGACATGGCCGAATTCGCTTTCGACCACGCGCTTGAGCTTGTTGGCAAGCTCGCCAACGCCCATCACCGAATTGCCGGGGGGGCTTACATTGTCGTCGGGCGTCGTGTCGGCTAGCAGGCGCGCTGCCGCATCGAACAACACGTCGCTTTGAGGGTCCGCCATTGAATGTCCTGCTGATCGGTTCGGGTGGTCGCGAACATGCGCTCGCGTGGAAGCTGGCGCAATCGCCGCGCCTCGATACATTGTTCGCCGCACCCGGCAATCCGGGGATTGCGGCGCATGCGACCATCGTAGCACTCGACATCACGGATCATGCCGAGGTGGTCGCGTTTTGCGCACGCGAGGCGGTCGAACTGGTCGTCATCGGGCCGGAAGCACCGTTGGTGGATGGCCTTGGAGACAGCTTGCGCGCGGCGGGCATCGCGGTGTTCGGCCCCGACAAGGCCGCAGCAAAGCTCGAAGGATCGAAGGCCTTCACCAAGGCGGTGTGCGACCGCGCCGGCATCCCGACCGCAGGCTATATCCACGCCACCAGCCGCGCCGAGGCACGCGCGGCGCTCGATAAATTCGGCGTGCCGGTCGTGATCAAGGCCGATGGTCTGGCCGCAGGCAAGGGCGTCACCGTCGCAACAACGCGCGAGGAAGCCGAGGCGGCGCTCGCCGATTTGTTCGGGCCACGCGGCGGCGAAGCGGTGATCGAAGAGTTTCTCGAAGGCGAGGAAGTCAGCCTGTTCGTGTTGACCGACGGGATCGACATCCTCCCGTTCGGATCGGCACAGGATCACAAGCGCGTTGGCGACGGCGATACCGGGCCAAACACCGGCGGCATGGGTGCCTACAGCCCCGCGCGCGTGCTAACCCCCGAGCTCGAAGCGCGCGCGCTAGACGAAATCGTTCGCCCGACGGTTGCGGCAATGGCGGCGGCGGGGACGCCGTTTTCAGGCGTGCTCTACGCCGGACTGATGCTGACGGCGGACGGCCCCAAATTGATCGAATATAATGCCCGCTTCGGCGACCCAGAATGCCAGGTACTGATGGCACGGCTCGACGAGGATTTGCTCGATCTGCTGCTGGCGGTGGCGACGGGCACGCTGGGCGAACGGGGCGCGGTCAAATGGCGCGACGCAACCGCCTTGACGGTGGTGATCGCCGCCAAGGGCTATCCCGGCATGCCCGAAACCGGCGCAAAGATCGGCGGAATCGCCGCTGCCGAGGCTAAGGGCGCAACGGTCTTTCAGGCCGGAACCCGGTTGGAAGACGGGCAGATCGTCGCCTCGGGCGGGCGCGTGCTCGCCGTGACGGCGACCGGAGCGACGATCGCCGATGCGCAAGCCGATGCCTATCGCGCAGTCGCAGCGATCGATTTTCCGGGCGGATTTTACCGCAACGATATCGGATGGCGCGAGATTGCGCGCGACGCAGGCTAATCGCTTGCGCTAGCTCGACACAGATGACCGCCGTCGCCCAGTTGCGGCCATTGAGGCGAGGTGCGATATTCGGGCGTGATCTCTTCAATAATCTCGACTGCGGTGGCGTTAGTAGCTTGGGTCGGCGCGACGTTCGGCCCGATCACGGTCGCAATCCTGTTCTGGCAGCCTCTTTATGACCTTCGCCCTGTATGGCTGCGGCATCTCCTTTTTCTGCCAAGTGTTGTGGCAGTAGGATGGCTGAGCTTGTTGCTACTATCCTACGGCACCGGAGATGACGGTGGAGGACCACCCGGATTGGGCATTGTCCTGATCCCTGCGTTCGCTTTGTTTCCGTTGTCCGTTATCGGATATTTTTTGGCATTGATCATTGCTCAGTTCACCGAGCGGCGGCGTCGAACTAACGGCAGCTAACCACCATTCTGGCTGTTGCCGATGTATGGGACTAAGGGTTAATCCCCCCGTAGATTCAGGAGCATGTCCATGGCCGCTGGCCCGCAAAATCCGAACGACGCGGTCGATATGATGGTGCCGATCACGATCACCCACGTCATTCTGATGCTGATCCTGGCGGTGGCGGTCATCGTCGGAATTTGGTGGGGCATGGTGCTGAAACGCCGCCGCGACGCCGCACAGAAGCAAATGGAGGCGGATTTCGCGATTGCCGAGGAGCATGGCGCGACAACCCGGCCGACTGCGCTATCGAGCGATGGCGCGGTCAGCGACACGCCGGGCGAGCCCGTAGCAAACGCCCCCGCTGTCGAAGCACCCGCTGCAACCGAGCTGACCCAGATCAAAGGCCTTGGCCCCAAGCTCGCCGCCACGCTCGCAGACCTGGGCATCACCCGCGTCGAACAGATTGCCGCGCTTACGTCGCAGATGGCGGCAGAGCTCGATGCGAAGCTCGGTGCGTTTCAGGGCCGGATGGCGCGCGATCGCTGGATCGAACAGGCCAAGTTGCTCGCCGCCGGGGATAAGGTCGGCTATGAAAGCGCCTTCGGCAAATTGGGCGGTTAAGCCCGCGCACGAAGCGCCCCCCTTTCGCCGCCTCCACACCCGCGATACAGCAGCGTGATGCCTGACACTGCGCTTCCCCGGATCGACCGCCGCACCCTGCTGATCGGCGGCGGGGCCGGGGTGGGACTGATCGTGGCATGGAGCCTGTGGCCACGGCGCTATCTCCCCAATCTCACCGCCGACAAAGGCGAGACGCTGTTCGGCGCATGGCTCAAGATCGGCGATGACGGTCATGTCGCGGTCGCGGTACCGCAGGCCGAGCATGGCCAGGGCGTCTATACGACGCTGCCGCAAATCGTCGCCGACGAGCTTGGCGCGGATTGGCGCACGGTCGCGGTTGAGCCAGCCCCCCTCAACCCGCTTTACGCCAATCCCTTCGGTGCGGAAGAATTGTTCGAGGGTGCCGACGACGCGGTGCTGAAAGCGTGGCGCGATGCCCATGCGGTGCAAATCGGGCTGATGTTTACGGGCGGATCGAGCTCGGTGCGAAATTTCGAGGATCCACTCCGCGCGGCGGGCGCGGGCGCGCGCGTTTTGTTGTGCAAGGCGGCGGCGCGGCGCTGGAAAGTCGATTGGCAGGCGTGCGGCACGGCGGATGGTTTCGTCGTGCATGGCAAGGACCGGCTGCGCTTTGCCGAACTGGCAGCCGAAGCCGCACGCGACTTTGGCAGCGGCGCGTTACCCGACCCGCTCCCCTTACGCGGCGAGACCGCCAAACGGCTCTTCGGCCAGTCGCTGCCACGGCTCGATGCGCCGTCGAAGGTCGATGGATCGGCCAATTTCGCGGGCGACGTGCGTTTGCCCGACATGCTCTTCGCCAGCATCCGCCAAGGCCCGGTCGGCGACAGCAAGCTGGTGCGGGTGGATCGTGCGGCGGCGGACAAGATCCCCGGGGTGCGGCACGTCGTTACCAACGACCAATGGGTCGCGGCGGTCGGCACCAATTGGTGGGCGGCGAACGCGGCGCTCGACGCGATGGCGCCCCGCTTCGAAACGCACGGGCGTGTCGTCGATGACGCCAGCATCGGCCGCGCGCTGAAGACCGCGCTCGACGGGCCGGGCACGCGAATCGCGCAAAGCGGCGATCTTTCGGGGGCGTTCAAGGGTGCCAAGCTGATCACGGCGGAGTATCAGGTCGGCCTCACGCCGCACGCCACGATCGAGACGATGACCGCGACCGCACAGCTGCGCGGCGGGCGCCTTGAGCTATGGCTGCCGACGCAAGCACCCGGCCTTGCGCGCAGTGCCGCAGCCGCAGCGATCGGTCTGGCCGAAGATGCGGTGCTGATTCACCCGATGTTGATCGGCGGATCGTTCGGCGCGAATTTGGAAACGCAGTGCGCGGCGCAGGCGGCGGTGCTTGCCGCGAAGCTGAACCGGCCGGTGCAATTGGTGTGGAGCCGCGCGGAGGATTTGCTGCACGATCGGTTTCGCGCCCCCGCGCGAGCGCGGATGGCGGCGCGGCTCGGCGCGAACGGGCAAATCCTCGGCTGGCTGGCCAAGATCGCCGCACCCGCCACCGGGCAGCAACTCGCGCGGCGGCTGCTGGCGCAGGATAGCGGCTTCAGCACCGCACTGTCGCTGACGCCCTCGGGCGATCGCTATGCGGTCGCGGGGGCGAAGCCGGTGTATCGCATCCCGGCCTATGCGGTCGATCACCACCCGGCCGATATCGGCGTGCCGACCGGGCATTGGCGATCGGGCGCGCACAGCTACACCGCGTTTTTCACCGAATGTTTCCTTGATGAACTCGCGCATGTCGCTGGCACCGAAGCGCTGTCGTTCCGCATCGGGATGCTCGGCGGCGATGCGCGGCTTGCACGGTGCCTGTCGACCGCCGCCTCGCTCGGCGGGTGGGAAGGCGGCGTCGCGGGCAGCGGACAGGGCATCGCGTGCCACAGCTTTCGCGGCAGCCACATCGCGGTGCTGGTCGAGGCGCATGTCGGCGAAGGACAAGCGGTCAGCGTCGACCGGATCGTCGCGGCGGTCGATTGCGGGCGGCAGGTCAATCCCGATGTCGTCAAGCAACAGATCGAAGGTGGACTGCTGTTCGGTATGGCGGCGGCCATTGGCGGCGCGACCACCTTCAAAGCGAATCTGGCGCAGGCCCGCAGCTTTGGCGCGCTCGGCCTGCCGCGGCTGGCCGATACGCCGGACATTACGGTCGAGCTGATCCCGAGCGAGGCCGATCCCGGCGGGGTGAGCGAACTTGCCGTGCCACCGGTTGCACCGGCGATTGTCAACGCGCTGCAAGCCGCTACGGGGGGACGCTTGCGGAGCCTGCCGCTCGTTCCCGGAACCGTCTGATGCCGCCTGTTCTCCCGCCCGCCCTCGCGCCTGCTCTGCTCCCGCCCGAGCATCCGCCAGTGCCCCAGCGCAAGGTCGGCGTGTTGCTGACCAATCTCGGTACGCCCGACGGGCCCGACGTGAAATCGGTGAAACGCTATCTGCTCGAATTCCTGTCGGACAAGCGCGTCGTCGAAATCCCGTGGGTCCTGTGGCAGCCGATCCTGCGTGGCATCATCCTCAACACCCGGCCCGCCAAATCGGCCGAGGCCTATGCGCAAGTGTGGAGCGACGACGGATCGCCACTCGCCGCGATCACCAAAGCGCAGAGCAGCGCGTTGCAAGGCGCATTCGGGTCAGGCGTTATGGTCGATTGGGCGATGCGCTATGGCAAGCCATCGATCCCGGAGCGCGTGCAGGCGATGAAAGATGCCGGGTGCGACCGCATCCTGATCGCGCCGCTCTATCCGCAATATTGTGGTGCTACGACTGCGACCGCCAACGACAAGGTGTTCGAAACGCTCGGCAAGATGCGCTGGCAGCCCGCTGTTCGAACGCTTCCGCCATATTATGACGACCCGCTCTATATCGAGGCGCTTGCCGAATCGATCGAGACCGCGGTGGCGAAGCTCGATTTCGAGCCGCAGGCGATCGTCGCGAGCTTCCACGGCATGCCACAGCGCACGCTCGAGCTGGGCGATCCCTATCATTGTCATTGCCAGAAGACCGGGCGCTTGCTCGGCGAGCGGCTCGCCAAGCCTTTGATCGTCTCGTTCCAGTCACGCTTCGGCCGCGCGAAATGGCTCGACCCCGCGACCGACACCACGCTTGAGGAATTGCCCGAAAAGGGCATCACCAAAATCGCCATTTTCGCACCCGGCTTCTCAGCGGATTGCCTCGAGACGCTGGAAGAGCTGGCGATTCGCGGGCGCGAGAGTTTCGAGGAGAAAGGCGGCACGCACTTCGCCTATATTCCGTGCCTCAACGACAGCGATGTCGGAATCGCCATGTTGCGTGCTTTACTCGCACGGGAACTTGAAGGGTGGGTCGCGCCCGCCTAGCGTAAGCGCCACGGACAAAGATCCACCGAGGAGAGAGATATGGCACGCGTCGCAATCGTAACCGGGGGAACACGCGGCATTGGCGAGGCGATCAGCCTTGCTCTGAAAGAGGCCGGGATGACCGTCGCCGCCACCTATGCCGGCAATGACGACCGCGCCCGCGAGTTTACCGAACGCACCGGAATCGCCGCTTATAAATGGGACGTGGCCGATTTTGACGCCTGTCAGGACGGCTGTGCACGCGTCGCCGCCGATCTCGGGCCGGTCGATGTGCTGGTCAACAATGCCGGCATCACGCGCGACGGTACGATCATGAAGCTCACCTACCAAGCGTGGAAAGAGGTGATCGACACCAATCTCGGCGGGTGCTTCAACATGGCCAAGGGCGTGTTTCCCGGCATGCGCGAGCGCAAATGGGGACGGATCGTCAATATCGGGTCGATCAACGGGCAGGCCGGGCAATATGGCCAGGTCAATTACGCCGCCGCCAAATCGGGGATTCACGGCTTTACCAAGGCGCTGGCGCAGGAAGGTGCTAAGTTCAACGTGACGGTCAACGCGATCGCGCCGGGCTATATCGATACCGACATGGTCGCGGCGGTCCCGGCCGACGTGCTGGAGAAGATCGTGGCGAAAATCCCGGTCGGACGGCTCGGGCAGGCGCAAGAGATCGCGCGCGCGGTGACGTTCCTGTGCTGCGATGCGGGCGGGTTCGTGACCGGGTCGACGCTGTCGATTAACGGGGGGCAGCATATGTACTGACGGGCGCAGGGGCGGCCACGTCCGCCCCGGTCGCGCGCCGCGCGAGCGCCCGGCACGGACGGCGGACGGGGCAGCGCCCCGATCCGGCCGACGGCTTTGCCGACGGCTAACCCGCCGATACAATTAGGGGCCGACCTCCCCAAGGAAAGGCCGACCCCACCCCCGGCTACGCAACACGGGGGTAACTCTGGAACTGTTCAGCGCCGGTCGGCAAAGCCGCCGTCGGACGGGTCCGCTCGCGCGGCCCCGCCGTCCGGGCTGGGTGATGCTCGCGTCCGCGAGCACCGGGGCGGACATTGCCGCCCCTTCACCCATCCTTACCGACGGCACCCATCCCGCTCGATCGCCCGGCCAGCAAGCGCACCACCGCCAGCTCCCAGCACCGTGCCCAGCGTCCGGTCACCACGTCCGGCGATCACATTGCCGAGCAAACCGCCGGCGATCGCGCCGATGATCGTGCCCGTGTCGCTGCGGCAGCGGTTGCGCGACTGGCTGTAATAGCGGCGATCCTGATATTGGTTCTGATACTGATACTGGTCCTGATATTGGTTCTGATATTGGCGCTGATACTGGTTCTGATACTGACGCGGCTGTTCGTAACGACGGTCATCGCGATAATCGCGCCGGTCGTCGCGTCGATACGCGCCATCGTCCTGGCGATTATAGCCGTCGCGATACGCCTGATCATAGGCGTAGGACTGGCTATTGTCGTAGCGCTGCGCGGCGGCGGGGGTTGCGGCCAAACCGGTAGCGGTCATGGCCATCGCGGTGGCAGCGAGCGTGAGCTTCTTCATCATGTTGCGTCTCCTGTTCGGGCCTGTTGGGGTGTCCGATGTTGCGGTTATCGTCGAGTCGCACTGAGACGAGGCTGAATGGGGTTGTTAGCCGCCGTTCATCACTTGCATTCGCGAAGAAGGACGGTTGCGCGATACGCGCGTCTCCCGCAGGGGCAAGGGATGCGGATACGATGGTCGCTCCTGCTGGTGCTCTTGTTCGTCCCCGAAGGATCGCGGCCGGTGCATCGCCAGGTGCTGGGCGCGGTCGCGGACGTGCGCGCAACGCCGGTCGCGCTCGACCGTGACGATCCGCATCTCGCCCGTGTCGGCGATCTGGTGTGGTTGGGCGGGGTCAAGCTTTCGAGCCGGGACCCGGCCTTTGGCGGCTTCTCCGCGATCGCCGTCGCGGGTGACCGCTTCACGCTGCTGAGCGACGGCGGCAATATCGTGCGATTCGCGCTGGGGCGAGACTGGCGCTTGCACGCGGCCAGTTTCGGCGATTTGCCCGGCGGGCCCGGCACCGGCTGGTCCAAGCGCAGTCGTGACAGCGAATCGATGAGCGTCGATGCGAAGACGAAAGCGATCTGGGTCGGGTTCGAAAATGCCAATTCCCTGTGGCGCTATGCCCCCGGCTTCGCCCGCGCCGAGGCACGCGTTCGCCCGGCCGTGATGCGCGACTGGCCGGAAAATGCGGGGCCAGAGGCAATGACGCTGCTGCCCCGCGGCGGGGTGGCCGTGATCGGCGAGGAGGACCCGTGGCCAGGTGCGCCGGGGCGCGCGGGCGTGGTCTTTTACGGTGATCCGGTGCTCCACCCGCGCCGCGGCTTCCGCTTCAATTATCTGCCGCCCGACGGCTATGATCCGAGCGACATGACGGTGCTGCCTGACGGGCGCTGGCTCATCCTCAACCGGCGTTTCAGCTGGGCGCGCTTCTCCAGCGTACTGAGCGTGGTCGATCCGGCGCAGGTGCGACCCGGCGCGACGGTGCGCGGGCGCGACATCGCGACGCTTGCGGCGCCGCTGATCCACGACAATTTCGAAGGGGTGACCGCTACGCGCGAAGGGCGCGCGACCATCATCTGGCTGGTGTCGGACGACAATCAGCTGCCGGTTCAGCGCACGCTGCTGCTGAAGTTCAGGCTGGAGCCGGTCCCGCCGAAGCAGGACCGGAAGCGATAGCGCTTAAGCGGCGGCCTGCGTTGCGGCGGTCAGCTTCTTGGACACGTCACGCTTCAGGCGGCGTGCGCGGAGCGAAAGCTTGTCGTTGGTCGTCTTGACCAGCCAATTGTCCAGCCCGCCGACATGCTCGACCGAACGCAGCCCGTGCGCCGAGACGCGCAGCTTCACACTGGTGCCCAGCGCATCCGAGATGAGCGTGACGTTCTGCAGATTCGGCAGGAACGTGCGCTTGGTCTTGTTATTGGCGTGGGAGACGTTGTTTCCCACCATCCGGCCCTTGCCGGTCAGTTCGCAAATGCGCGCCATCGTGAATTCCTGA
>JBBQLB010000040.1:0-23573 GCA_038327465.1 Sphingomonadales bacterium
CTTCTCGCTTGGCTGGAGCAGCGATTCGTCGATCTCGATGCCGATGATCCGGCCCTTGGCCGACGCACGCACCTTGACGAGGCCTCCGCCAGCGGCACCTTCGACCTCGATCTTGTCGAGCCCATCCTGCGCCTTGGTCAATTCGGCCTGGACGTTTTGCGCCATCGCCATAATCTCTTCGATGCTCTTCATACGCTCTTACTCCGCTGTTTCATCAAACTCTCGATCTCGCTGTCGGCGATCTCCGCGCCCGGAAACGCATCGAGCGCCGCCTGAACCATCGGACTCGCCAGAATTTCCGCCTTGAACACCGCATAGTGCGCGGCGTCGACATCGCGCAGCGTCGGCGCGCCGGGAGTTTCGGCGGTGGTAATCCGCCAGGTCAGTCCAGTCGCGCTCTTCAACGCCGCCGCCAATTCCCCGATCAGATCGGACGGCAAGGGCCGCGCCGAACTCAGCACGAGATCGGTCCCGCTGAGACTGACGAGGCTGGCATGATGCCGGATGCGCAGCGACAGGCCGATATTCTGGGTCCGTTCGAGCAGGCCGACGATCTCCTCGATCGTGGTCGGCAATCCCGCCTCCGCCGAAGCGCCCGCCGACGCCGCCACCGGGGCAACGGGTGCCACGACCGAAAGCGGCGCGCCGTTCTGGATCATCCGCGCCAGCTCGCCCGGATCGGGCAAGGTCGAGGCATGGACCAGCCGTAGTAGCGCCATTTCGCACGCCTCGATCGGCATTGCGGCGCGGCCGACCTCTTCATGTCCCTTTAGCAGGAGCTGCCACAACCGGTGCAGCGCCGCGAAGGACAGCGACGCGGCCCAGCCCTGCAGCGCCTCGCGTTCCTCGGTCGCTTGCCCCGGTTCGGCGGCGGCCCCCAGTTTGACCAGCGTGGTCGCGTGGACCGTTTCGAGCAGACCGCGCAGCACGCCGAGCGGATCGACGCCCAGATCATATTGCCGCCGCAAGGCCGCAAGCGCGCCGATGCCATCGCCGCCGAGCACCAGTGCCATCAGATCGCGGATCGCGCCGCGGTCCGACAGGCCGAGCATGTCGCGCACCGCCGCCGCGCTGACCGCGCCGCCGTCCATATCGGCATGGGCGATCGCCTGATCGAGGATCGAGAGGCCATCGCGCGCCGAGCCTTCCGCCGCGCGCGCGATCAGCCCGAGCGCCTCGGGTTCGGCACTGACGCCCTCTGCCTCAAGGACGCGTGCGAAATGATCGGCGAGCTTTTCCGCCGGGATACGGCGCAGGTCGAAGCGCTGGCAGCGCGACAGCACCGTCACCGGCACCTTGTTCACTTCGGTCGTGGCAAAAATGAACTTCACGTGGGCGGGAGGCTCTTCGAGCGTTTTAAGAAGCGCGTTGAACGACGAATTGGACAGCATGTGAACTTCGTCGATGATGTATATCTTGAATCGTTCAGCCACAGAAGCATAGGGGACCGTGTCGAGCAGATCGCGCATCTGTTCGACCTTGGTATTCGATGCGGCGTCTTGCTCGAGCACATCGATGTTGCGCCCCTCGGCGATCGAAACGCACGGATTGCAAACGCCACAAGGATTGATCGTTGGGCCCCCCTGCCCGTCCGGTCCGATGCAATTGAGCGATTTGGCGATCAAGCGCGCGGTCGAGGTCTTGCCAACCCCGCGTACGCCCGTGAGCAGGAAGGCATGCGCAAGGCGACCACGGCGGATCGCATTGCCGAGCGTGGTGACCATCGCATCCTGCCCGATCAGTTCGGCAAAGGTCTGCGGGCGGTATTTGCGGGCGAGGACGCGGTAGGCCTCGCTTTTCGGCGGAGCGGGCGGCTCGTCCAGGTCGAAGCCGGGGGTGTCGTCGGCAGGGCCGCCAAGGAGATCGGAGGAGTCGGACATTGCGCCCTATCTAGGGGCAGCGCGGGGGATTGTCGAAGGGTTGGTTGCGGCGGTGCACGCGTGTTGGAGATGCCTGTTTTTGTGGCTAAAGTCACACGAGTCACACCATCGCGGTGTTTGTGCGGGGCGTCGGTGGGCAGAAGGTTCGGCTAAGGTTAGGGGTAGACCGACTTTGCGCGCTGCTGCTGGCGCGCTGTGTGGAGCACGCCGAGCCGGATCAGCGCGCCCGGCGGGTGACAGCGACAGCGATGAGAAAGAGCAAGCGTCAGTTTGGCAGGTTGCGCTGATGTAGGACAGACATGTCTAAAAGTGGTGGTTCCCACCGGTCGGCTTTTGCGGATGCAGCGGTAGAAGGAGACATTTTCGTAGTTGGTTTAGCTTGACGGTATCCGCAGGACGTACATCGCCCGCCTCAATCATAATCAAGGCGCAGGCCAGCGGCGGGCAGGCCGAAGGTACGCCGGAACGTCCGACTGAAGTGCGCTGAATCTGCGAATCCTGCCTCGTGTGCCGCTTCGGTAAGCGAACTACCTGCTGCGTATAGCGCTACGGCACGCTCGATCCGAAGCCACAAAACGTAGGTCTTAAATGGCAGCCCGGTTTGGGCAACGAAAAGGTGACGCGCTCTGCTGGGCGATAGCGCAACGCTTCCCGCCGCCCCGGGCAGGGTCAAGCTGGCTTCAAGATTTTGCTGCGCATAGGCAATCATCGCAAGCACGCGAGGGTCAAGCATTTTTGGTAAATCGGCCGATGGAAGCCTGGTCATAATATTCTTGCCCAGCTGCCGGAGCTCTTCGTCAGAACCACCACGCTCGAAACACTGGCGCAGCGGTTCGAGCGCGGTCGCCAAGGGACCGCTTGTAATGTTCCTCCACCGTTGCGGCGCAAACAAATGTTTCGCGAGCGCGATGCCCACCGAGCTCTCTGGGGCAATGAACAGAAAAGCGACAGCGCCACTCGCGCGGAAGCTATGGCGCGCGTCCGACCCCACGGCGGCAACCGGCCCTGCAAGCTTTTCGTCGTCGACGCTGATTTCGAACCAGCCCTTCAGTCGAAATGTGACTTGAATCGCGTGGTGCGCATGTGGGCGCAGGTCTGCAGTCTTCTCGCCCTCCAACATCCAGAGGGCTGCCCCCTCCCACACGACGATGCGTCCTTTGCCAATGATGGCCATTGCCTCACCCCGCTCGGGTTGTTGCGCGGTCGGAAAGTTTCAACGCGCGACGCGTCGATTGAGATTAGCCGCTACGTTCAATTGCCCGCGCGATTCGCATCGTATCCCATGAACTCCACAAATCGAACAAAGGAGTTCATCAATGACCGAGACCTGCAAATGCAACCCCTGCACCTGCTCCCCGACCTGCAAGTGCGGTACCAAACCCAACGCCTGCAAATGCGGACCGTTGTGCAAGTGTGTCCCGCACTGCGGCTGCGCAAACTGACGGTTATGCGGCGGAGTGTCTGTCGGGTGACGATCAAACTCGTCGCTCGATCAAGCGCTTCGCCGTCCCGGCCTAACCTCTTACGGCCAGCATCAGAACGTTATGCGACCAACCCATTGGACTTCGAGAGATGATGATTGGAGACACCTCGGCCACGGCGCTAGGCGTGGGAGCGCTGCTGGCAGCAATCGTAGCGCTTTTCGCCCATGTCATTGGATATGATCGTGAAAAGTCGTTCTATGCTGTTGTTCTGACCGTGATCGGCGCTCTCTATCCGCTTTTCGCCATAATGGCGGGCGGTGATGCATTGATCCCCGAGATCGCATTTTTCGCCCTTTTCGCGGGCATGGCTGCAACAGGTTTCGCAAGGAGCCTCTGGGTCGTGGCCTTTGGACTCTTGCTCCACGGTGTGTTTGATTTCGTTCGGCACAGCTACCTGAACGCGCCCGGTGCGCCTGAATGGTGGCCGGCGTTTTGTGGCGCATACGACGTCGTTGCGGCACTTGGTCTCGCGGTGCTGTTGCTTCGTGATCAAAGACGAACCGCGCATTCGGGTCCGACCGATGACTCAATGTGAAGATGGTCAGCCGATGCAGCGCCGACTACCTCCCCATGTGACCATCCTCGGGGCTGCGGGTGGTCTAGGTCAAGGCATCCTCCGGGTCTGCCGGGAGGAAGGCATCTCATTCACCGCTGTTGTCCGCTCGCGACCCGAACGCATTTCTGACATACCCGAAGGATGCCGCGTCGTTGTTGTTAAGTCGCTGGCCGACCGAGACGCGCTTACAACCGCCCTCACTGGCACAGCCGCCGTGATCGCTGCGTTGGGAGTTACCACAACGAGCTTCGACAGCTCGGCACTTATTTCCAAGAACACTGTCACAGTCGAGGCGTCAATGCTGGCCGCAGGCGTAGATCGCCTCCTCATCGTGAACTCGCTTCTGACAAATCGCCCCGGTGCGCCTGCCAGCAAGGCAATGCGTTTCTTCGCGATGTTGCCTGGCAAGATCGGGCGTGGGGCTGCAGAGTTGCTGGCGGTGGCGGATGCTCTGGGCCACGGTGCATTTGCTCGGCTACGGTGGACTCTGGTGCGTGCCGGGGTCAATCCCAGAGGCACACATGAGGCTCCCGTCGCGTCTGATGATTGGCGCGGCGCCGTAAATTCCCTGACGCCGGTATCCTATGACGCGATGGCCAGATGGATACTTGAGGAGATTGCCGCCAACGACTTCATTCGAGCGGCGCCCCTCGTATCACGATCGCGTCATTCTAAGCGCCGCCGTCCCAACGCTTAGCGCTTGGCTCGCCTGAACAAACGACTGCTTATAGTCAACGACACAGGTTGCTGAAACGACCGCAATTGGGGCGGTTGCGGTTGAAGCCTTGCTTCGCCACGGCAGGCTTAAGGCCGCGCGCAAATGTGCGTTGAAGGTTTCCGCACGACTTTATACTCGTACCGGATTGGTTGCTTCCACCGCCTCGCGCTCGGCTTTCGCGCCCGGCCGCTCCTATAAAGGCAGATCGTCAGGGTTTTCGATCACGATGAATTATCGCCATTCCTTCCACGCTGGCAATAGCGCCGATGTCGTGAAGCATTGCCTGCTGATCGCCCTCGTGCGGGCCTTGCAGCAAAAGACGGGCGCGCTGACGCTGATCGACACGCATGCCGGTAGCGGGCTGTACGACCTTGAGGGCGATCAGGCGCAGCGGACCGGCGAGTCCGCGCAGGGCGTATTGCGGGTCTTTGCCGATTCGAACCCCTTGCTGAACGACTATCGCGCCGCGGTACGGGCGGTGAATGGCGGGGCCGCGCCGCAGCTCTATCCCGGCTCGCCGCGAATCCTGGCGCAGCTGCTGCGCCCGCAGGATGTGCTGATCCTGAATGAGAAACATCCCGAGGACGCCTATACCCTGCGCGGCGTGATGCGCGGCATGTCGGCTGCCGTGCATGAGCGCGACGCCTACGAACTTTGGCTGGCGATGCTGCCGCCCCGCACTGCGCGCGGCGTGGTCCTGGTCGACCCGCCGTTCGAACAGACGGATGAACGCGAACGGATCACCGCCACGCTCGCCGTCGCGCACCGCAAATGGGCGCATGGCGTGACGGTGATCTGGTATCCGCTGAAAGACCGCACCACGCATTGGCAGTGGCGGGAGCAGCTCCGCAAGCTCGGCATCCCGAAACTGCTGCGGGTGGAGCATTGGCTGTACGACAGCGATCAGCCCGGCATCTATAACGGCGCGGGCCTTTATATCGTCAACCCGCCCTACGCCTTCACGCAAGCACTGCCGCCGCTGCTGGAAGCCCTGCGCATCGCGCTGGCGCCGGAGGGGCATAAGGGCGAGATCGCAATCGATTGGTTGGGCGATTAGACTGGCCGGTGACGCCCAAGCGATCGCCCATTGCCGGAGACTGGTGAAAATCATACTGTCATTTTGTGGCAGCATGCGCTGTCGATTCCGACTCTCCTTGAAAGACCCCCATGTCCCGCGCGCAGCGGTTGCTCGATTTGATCCAGGTGTTGCGGCGGCATCGGCGCGCGGTGGCGGGGGCAGTGCTGGCGGAGGAGCTCGGCGTGTCGTTGCGGACGCTGTATCGCGACATCGACGCGTTGAAGGCGCAAGGCGCGCAAATCGACGGGGAAGCGGGGGTCGGCTATGTCCTGCGGCCGGGCTTCATGCTGCCGCCGCTGATGTTTTCCGAAGACGAGATCGAGGCGCTGGTGCTGGGGTCGCGCTGGGTTTCGGAGCGCGCGGACGGGCTATTGGGCAAGGCCGCGCGCAACGTGCTCGCCAAGATCGGCGCGGTGCTGCCCGATGATCTGAAGGACGGGATCGAAGCCTCGGGCCTGCTGATCGGGCCGGGTGCGCCGATCGCCGCTGGCGACGCCGAACTGCCGACGATCCGCCAGGCAATCCGGTCCGAGCGGATGGTGCAGATCGCCTATGCCGACGAGCAGGGCAGTGCCACGCAGCGCACCATCTGGCCGTTCGCGCTGGCGTTTTACGATCGCGTGCGCGTGGTCGTCGCGTGGTGCGCCTTGCGCGAGGGGTATCGGCATTTCCGGACCGACCGGATCACCGCGATTTCGGTGACGGACGAGCGCTATCCGCGGCGGCGCGCCGTGATGCTCAAGGAGTGGCGGACGCTGCGGGGGATTCCCGAGCAGTGATGAGCGAACCGGTTGACTGCTGACATAAACTGACAGTGGTGCGGCGTACAAGGTCCTCACCGGCACGCGATTTCCCGCGTCGCCGAAGCGAGGAGACCTTCCATGGCTGATTTCAGTTTTCTGCTGCTGCACGTCCAAGACAATACGGCCAGTGCGAGCTTTTACTCGGGCTTGCTCGACCTACCGATTATCGAACAGAAGCCGGGTTTTTCGATGCTGCCGCTGCGCGACGGCGTGATGCTGGGGTTGTGGGATCGCGACGATGTCGAACCGGTGAGCAGCGGGCAATCCGGGGCGAATGAAGTGGCGTTTGCCGTTGCCGATGGGGCGGCGGTCGAGGCGACTTATGCGGCTTGGCAGGGTCGCGGGGTGGGCATCTTGCAGGCGCCTACCGAGATGAGCTTTGGGCGGACGTTTGTCGGGGTGGATCCCGATGGGCATCGGTTGCGGGTGTTTGCTCCGGTTTCTGGCTGAGGGGCGCGACCCGGCAAAGCCGGGTCGTCGGACGGGCTTTGCCCGCCGGCCGCGCTTGCGCGTCTCGGTGCTGGCGCAGCCAGCGCCGTGCGCGATGCGCGGTGGGAGCCGGAACGACCCGGGGCGAAATCGTTGTGGCTGCTGCCTTCCGGCCCTGACCAGGTTGGCGACGACCCCGTCCGCCCGACTCCCAGCGCGCATATGGCGGGGTCGGGCGGCGGGATCAAGGCCTGCTTAGCGGCGGATCGTGCGGCAGATGCGGATGCGCTTGTGATAGCGATACTTCACGGTGCACACGCGGCGGAAATGCGGGCGATAGCGATCGCGCACGGTGTGGACGGTGCGGCTGCGCTCGACGACGCGATCGTGGCGCTCGGCCATTTGCGCGCTCGCGGTGGCGGGAAGCATCGCCGCGGCGGCGATCAGACCGGCGGAGAGCAGGGCTGCGATTTTCATGGGATCATCTCCTGAAACGTGTCGTCTGGCGGCACGTAAGCGAAATGATCAGCGGCCCTGCATGTTCCGTACCTCGCCCGGAATCCTGACCGTCAGCCCGTCGAGCGCTTGGGTCAGCACAATCTGGCACGCGAGACGCGACGTACGCGTGGCCCCGGCGGCGAGATCGAGCATATCCTCCTCATCCTCGCTCGGCGGCGGGAGCCGCGCGAAATCCTCGGCCGCGACGATGACGTGGCAGGTCGAGCACGCCATCTGCCCCTCGCATGTGCCCTCGAGCGGTTGGCCGTCGGCTTGCGCGACCTCGAGCAGGCGATCGCCGGGCTTGGCCGCGACGGTGCGCATCTCGCCGTCCAATCCAATGAAGCGGATTTGGATCATGCCGCAATGTCTCCTGTGATCTGTTGCGCGTCGGCGGCGGCGATGATGCGGTCGATCGCCTCGGTCAACTCGGCTTGCGTCGTGTAGCGCCCGAAGCCGAGCCGGATGCTGGAGCGCGCTTGCGCTTCGCTGAGGCCCAAAGCACGGAGCACGTGGCTGGAGCGCCCGGAGCCGCTCGCGCAGGCCGAGCCTGCGGAGAAAGCGATGTCGCGCAGGTCGGACATCAGGCGGGAGACGTCGAGCCCAACGCGGCGAATGTTGAAATTGCCGTGGTAGCGGTGCTGGGTGGAGCCGTTGATGTGCCATTCTCCGGCGAGGCGATCGGTGGCGAGCGTCCAGAGCCGCTCGACATGGGCCGCATCCGCCTCTCCCCGTTCCGCCATCAACGCCGCCGCACGACCGAACCCGGCGCAGAGCGCAGGCGAGAGTGTACCCGAGCGACCGCCCTCCTGATCGCCACCGTGGAGCAGCGGTTCGAGCGTCACGCCGTCGCGGATCCAGAGCGCGCCGATGCCCTTTGGGCCGTGAATTTTATGCGCGGAGATCGCGATCAGGTCGCAGCCATCGGGGATGGGCACGCGGCCATAGCCCTGCACCGCGTCGCACAGGAACAACGCCCGTCCGCGGTGCGCCAGTTCCGCCAGCTTCGCGACAGGCTGGATCACGCCGATCTCGTTGTTGACAAGCATCGCCGCGACCAACCCGGCACCGCGCTTGATGATCGGCCAGAAATGCTCGACGTCGGCAAGACCGTCGGGATGAACCAGCGATGCGGTCCAGTCCTGACCCTTGACGCTGTCCAGCACCGCAGCGTGCTCCGTCGCGAAGGTAATGACACGACCTGGATCACTCCCCTTAATCGCCCAGTTGAGCGCCTCGGTTGCGCCGCTAGTGAAGACCACGCGCCCGCCGGGCGGCAGCAAAGCGGCGACCTGCTCCCGCGCGAACTCTACCGCTGCCTTCGCCTTGCGCCCCGGCGCGTGGGCCGAATGCGGGTTGGCGTGCTGGTCGCGCAGCCACGGCAGCATCGCGTCCAGCGCTTCTGGCGCGAGCGGGGTGGTTGCCTGATAATCGAGGTAGATCACGCCGCAAACGCCCGCGCCGAGCGCGAGATCGCGCGCCACTCTCGCACGAAGCGATCGACATCGGCCTCGCTGGTCGAACGCCCGAAACTGACGCGGACGACTTCGCGCGAGGCCTCCACACTCCAGCCCATCGCGCCCAGCACATGGCTCGGCTTCATGCTGCCCGACGAGCACGCGCTCCCCGCCGAGACCGCGATCCCCGCCATGTCGAAGCGGATCAGTTGCGTCGCGGCGGCGAGGCCAGGCATGCGGTACGCTCCGATCGCGGGGTGGCGGGGTGCGGTGGGTGCGACGATCTGCCCGCCGGAGCGGGTGATAGCGTCGTCGAGTTTCACGCGGAGCGGCAGCATCGCGGCGACGTCCTCCGGCTCGGCCAGCGCTGCGGCGAAGCCGAGCGCGCCGGGAAGGTTCTCGGTCCCGGCGCGATAGCCGCGTTCTTGACCGCCGGTCGGGCTAAGCGTCGCCACATCGCGCACCAGCAGCGCGCCGATGCCCGGCGGCCCGCCGCGCTTGTGCGCGGAAATCGCGATGAAATCCGCTTGCTGCGCGAGGTCCGCGTCGGCTCCGGGCGGCATTTGCGCGGCATCGATCAGCAACAGACCGCCCGCTGCATGGACGATCCCGGCGATCGCGGCGATCGGCTGGCGCACGCCGGTCTCGCTGTTGCACCATTGCACTGCGACCAGCGTCGGCTGCCCGGCGAGGACGCGCTGCAGGTTCGCGGGATCGATCAGTCCGTCGCTGCCGACGCGCAGCACGTCCGCCGCCCCGCTCGCGCGAATCACCGCGTCATGCTCGACCGCCGAGATCAGCCGCCGCGTCGCCACACTGCGCCCGAGCGCGATGCCCAGCGCCTCGCTCGCGCCGCTCGTCATGATCGTCTCGCCGCTCCAGCCATAAGCCGAAGCGATTCGCGCTCGCGCCTCCTCCAGCGCGGCGCGTGCGGCACGGCCCTCGGCGTGCGGCGAGGACGGGTTCGCCCAGCGCCGCATACCCTCCGCCACCGCGTCGATCGCTGCGGGCAGCATCGGCGTGGTGGCGGCATGATCGAGATAGAGCCGTGGGGCGGGGCGGTCGGTCAAAAGGCGGGCGGTTCCGGAATGATTGCGAAAGGGAGCGTTGTGCCTATATAGCGCGCAACTTCCCGCGCCCAAATATCTTGGGCCGCGCGTGTATTTTTAAGTCAGCAGGTCCGATGCCAGAAGTCATTTTTCCCGGCCCCGACGGCCGTCTCGAAGGCCGTTTCATTCCCGCTCCGCGCCCGCGCGCACCCGTTGCGATGATCCTCCACCCGCACCCGCAGGCCGGCGGCACGATGAACAATCACATCGTGATGGAACTCTACAAGACCTTCCAGCGGCGCGGTTTCGCGGTGCTGCGCTTCAATTTTCGCGGCGTCGGCAAGAGCCAGGGCACGTTCGACAATGGCGTGGGCGAACTGTCCGACGCGGCGAGCGCGCTCGACTGGGTGCAGAGCTTCCACCCCGAAGCCTCGACCACCTGGATCGCCGGCGTCAGCTTCGGCGCGTGGATCGGCATGCAACTTCTAATGCGCCGCCCGGAGATTCGCGGCTTCATCTCGGTCGCGCCACCCGCCAACATGTACGACTTCACGTTTCTGGCACCCTGCCCGGCGAGCGGCATCATCATCCAGGCCGAGAATGACGAAGTCTCGCCCCCGCTCGCGACGCAGAAGCTGGTGGACAAGTTGCGGACGCAAAAGCACATCACGATCCACCACGACACGATCCCCAAGGCGAACCATTTCTTCGAGCATGAAATGCCGCAGTTGATGGGGAGCGTGGACAAGTATTTGGATATGCGGCTCGATCCGAATTCGCCGATTCGGTGAGCCAAGTCCTGTGGCGCGACAAACGTAAGGCAATTATCGTCGGTCCTACTCTAGAGGGAGAAGGATACCGTAGCTTGGCAGCTTGCTGCCTAGCGGAGGTTGGATGAGGGGACGCCCTATGATGAGGGTGATCCCCTCACCCAGCTCCGACTAAGGCCCGCTGAAGAAGCGGACCCAAGTTTGCGCAACCCTCTCCCGACGGGAGAGGGATATCTCGCCGATCGCGTGTTCTCACAGCGTCCAGATCAGCACATTCCCCACCAGCACCACCGCCATCACCCACATCAACGCGCCCTTCTTCACGTCATGCCGCTGCGCGATCTGGAAATAGCCGCCGATGAGGCAGGCGAAGGCGGCAAGCATCGCGATGGCGGGGGCGAGCGATTCGAGGGTGGTCATAGCGGTTCATTACGCAATCCTCTCCGGTACGGGGAGGGGGACCGTGAGCATTCAGCGAACGGTGGAGGGGGCTCTCCGCAGGCGCAGCGCTTGCGGCACGCCCCCTCCACCATTTGCCGGAAGAGGCAAATGGTCCCCCTCCCCGTTCCGGGGAGGATTAAGTGCCTGCCAGCACCTTCCCGTACGCCGCCAAATCGACATTCCCGCCCGACAGCAACACCAGCATCCCAGCCTCAACCGCCACCTTGCCCGCCAGCAGCGCCGCGAGCGCGACCGCGCCGCCGGGTTCGACCACCAGCCGCAGCCGCTCCACCGCCCAGCGTTGTGCGACGCGAATCTCTGCCTCGCTCACGGCGACGCCAGTCGCGCCACGACGCGAGAGCACGTCGAAGGTCAGCTCCGACACGCGCTTGGTCTGCAGCGCGTCGCACGCGGTTGGCGGGGGCGAATCGCCAACTTCCTCGATCCAGCCGGCCTCGAGCGAGCGGCGCATATCGTCCCAGCCTTCCGGCTCCACGACGGTAATCGCGGCATCCGGCAAGGCCAGCGCCAGTCCCGCCGCCAGCCCACCGCCACCGCACGGCACGACGATGCGAATCGGACTTCCGAGGCCAACTGCCTGCATCTGTGCCGCTGCTTCCACCCCCGCACTCCCCTGCCCCTCGATCACCCACGGATCGTCGAAGCTCGGCACCAGCACCGCGCCCCGCGCCTCGGCGAGGGCTGCGGCGATCTTCTCGCGGCTGCCGGTCGCGCGGTCATAGGTCACGACTTCGGCGCCGAGCGCTAGCGTGCCCTCGCGCTTCGCTTTGGGGGCATCGGACGGCATCACGATCAGCGCGGGCATGCCGAGCCGTTTTGCTGCCCAGGCGACCCCTTGTGCATGGTTGCCCGAGGAGAAAGCGACGACGCCTCTGCCGCGTGATTCGGCTTCGATTGCGGTGAGCCGATGCCATGCCCCACGCAATTTGAACGCGCCCATCGGTTGCAGGCACTCGGCCTTGAAGGCGACCATAACCTCTTGAATTTCCGCTACGAAAAGCGGTGAGGGCGGCACGATCGCAGCGACCTTGGCGGCGGCATCGCGCACCCCGGCGCGGGTCGGTTGTCTTAAAATTGTCACGTATTGGCTCCGGGGGTCTAAAACCGCTTTACATTGGAAAAGTGCGACCGTATTGCGCCCATCCGCTGCCCCATGGGACTTCCAACCGCAAGGCAGTGTTTCGTGAACTTGTCTACGGACATTGGAGGTCCCTTGAATTGCACAAGCATCATCGCGCGCTGGGGTTAGCGACCACCCCTTCGACTACCAACTCGGTACTCGACATCGCTAAGCAGCGGCCGGTTCAGCCGGTCACGCTGGTTCGTCCGCATGCGGCATCGCGTGCGGCCCGTTTCTTCGTCGAGAAGTTCCCGGGTCGTTCGATGTATGCGGTAAAGGCGAATCCGTCCCCCGCCCTCCTGCAGATTTTGTGGGATAGCGGTATCACGCATTACGACGTCGCCTCGATTGCCGAGGTGCGGCTGGTCGCGAGCACGCTCCCGGGTGCGACCTTGTGCTTCATGCACCCGGTCAAGGCACCGGAGGCGATCGCTTCGGCTTACTTCGACTATGGCGTGCGGACCTTCTCGCTCGACAGCATCGAGGAGCTGGAGAAGATCGTTCGGGCGACCGACCATGCCGAGGATCTTACGCTGTGCGTCCGGTTGCGCGTGTCGTCGGAGCATTCGAAGCTGAGCCTCGCGTCGAAGTTCGGCGCGGCACCGGGCGAGACCAAGGAATTGCTGTTCCGTGCTCGCCAGGCGGCGGATGCGCTCGGCATCTGCTTCCATGTCGGCAGCCAGGCGATGACGCCCGAAGCCTATGCCAATGCGATGGAGCGCGTGCGCGCCGCCATCGTCGATGCGGCGGTGACGGTCGACGTGATCGACGTCGGCGGTGGTTTCCCCTCGACCTATCCCGGCATGGAGCCGCCCCCGCTCGAACGCTATTTCGAGACGATCCACCGTGCGTTCGAATCGCTGCCGGTCAGCTATTCGTCCGAATTGTGGTGCGAGCCCGGTCGTGCCTTGTGCGCCGAATATAGCTCGATCGTAGTGCGCGTCGAAAAGCGTCGCGGCGATGAGCTGTACATCAATGACGGAGCGTATGGCGCACTGTTCGATGCGGCGCATCTCGGCTGGCGCTTCCCGGTCGAATTGCTCCGCGAAAGCGAGAGCCGTTCGAAGGATATGCCGTTCAGCCTCTACGGCCCGACCTGCGATGACATGGACCATATGGTGGGGCCGTTTTACCTGCCGGCGGACGTGCAGGCCGGCGATTATCTCGAAATCGGGATGCTCGGCGCCTATGGCTCGGCGATGCGGACCGCGTTCAACGGCTTTGGGTCGGACGAGACGGTGATCGTCGCGGATGAGCCGATGGCGTCGCTGTATGTAGACGAAGAGCGCGAAGTCGCTTCGAACGTCGTCACGCTGTAACGAAGCGCTATCACTATCACCTTCTTCCCCCCTCCCGCTCGCGGGAGGGGCTGGGAGAGGGAACGCTGTTTTAGGGAGCGCGGTTCGACTGCCCTCCCCTAACCCCTCCCGCAGGCGGGAGGGGGATAAGGAAGAAATCATGACCGACACCGCCCTCAACACCAACCGCAAGGCCGAGCTGCTCTCGACCCTCGTCGAGCATATCGACATCACCAGCTTCGACGCGCGCCCGATCGTCGACGCGATGAAGAAGATGAGCTTCACCAGCCGCGACCTTGGCCGTGCGACCGACATCTATAACCAGATGCTCGCCGATCCGGATTGCTCGATCTTCCTCGTCATCGCCGGTTCGACCAGCGCGGGCGGGTGCATGGATTTGTACGCGGAGCTGCTGCGCAACAATATGATCGACGGCGTGGTCGCCACCGGCGCGACGATCGTCGACATGGATTTCTTCGAAGGCCTTGGCCACAAACATTATCAGGCATTGGAAGTGCCCGATGACGACACGCTGCGCTCGCTGCTGATCGACCGGATTTATGACACGTACATCGACGAAGAGCAGCTCCAGCACGTCGACCACACGATCTTCGAGATTGCCGAGACGCTGGAACCGCGGCCCTATTCGAGCCGCGAATTCATCCGCGAGATGGGCAAGTATCTGACCGTGCACGGCAAGAAGGAGAATAGCCTGGTCAAGCTCGCCTATGAGCATGACGTGCCGATTTTCTGCCCGGCGTTCGTCGATTCCTCGGCGGGCTTTGGCTTGGTCAAGTATCAGGTCGATGCGGTGAAGGCGGGCAAGCCCTACATGGTGCTCGACGCAATCGCCGATTTCCGCGAGCTGACCGAGATCAAGATCAAGGCGGGCACGACGGGCTTGCTGATGATCGGCGGCGGCGTGCCGAAGAACTTCATTCAGGATACGGTCGTCTGCGCTGAAATCCTCGGCCATGACGATGTGCAAGTTCATAAGTACGCGGTGCAGATCACTGTCGCCGACGTGCGCGATGGTGCGTGCTCGTCCTCGACGCTGCAAGAGGCGGCGAGCTGGGGCAAGGTCAACACGGGGATCGAACAGATGGTGTTCGCAGAGGCTGGATCGGTGATGCCGCTGCTGGCGTCGGACGCCTACCATCGCGGCCTGTGGAAGAACCGCGTCAAGCGCCGCTGGGGTGCCAGCTTCGACTGATCGGTTGCAAAACGAAACAGACTGCGCCACCCCTCCCCCCGGAACGTCATTCCGGGGGGATTTTTCATGCCGCAACACGCTCAGATCATCGCGCCGGTCGTCGCGCTTGTCGCCTGGTCACTCGTCATGTGGGTGTGGATGTACATCACCCGCATCCCGGCGATGCAGCGCGTCGGGATCGATTCTCGCAATCTGGTCGGCGGCAGTGCGGCCGATTTGCGGGCGGCGATTCCAGCGAAGGCGCAATGGCCGGCCGACAATTACAACCATTTGCATGAACAGCCGACGATCTTCTACGCCATCGCGCTCAGCCTCGCGATGATCGGCTGGGGTGACGGGATGAATGCGACGATCGCGTGGGTCTATGTCGGCCTTCGGATTGTGCACAGCCTGGTGCAGGCGACGGTGAACCGCGTGATCGTCCGCTTTGCAATTTTCAGCCTATCGACACTGTGCCTGATGGCGCTGACGCTACACGCGGCGATCGCGCTGCTCCACTAGCCACGCGCCCCTGCGACTGCACGGACCGGATAGAGCGGCGCCAGCGATCGACCGAGGCCTGAGATAGGTTTTCTTTGACAACCCTTTTCCGCTGAGTCAGCATCTGCTGAACGGGGAGATGATCATGGAAAGAGCGAGACTCGCGTCGATCCGATTTTCGGTACTTGATCTGTCGTCTATGGTGCCACTCCCACGCGCGACTAAGGATCGTGGCTGATGGGCGGACCTTTGCTCGATCGAATTCTGTGGCTGCTGCTTGCGGCGGGACATGCCATGCCGATCCTGTCGGCGTTTAATCCGGCGATGCTGACCCGGCTTTATGGAATCGCCCCGGCGGGCGACGTCTCCGTGCTGATGCGGCACCGCGGGCTGCTCTTCCTCGCAATCGTCCTGGTCGCGTCCTGGTCGGCGTTCGATCCGCACGTACGCATGCTGGGTATCTCCGTCCTGGGCACGAGCATCATCGGATTTCTCGCGCTCTATTGGATCGGTGGAGCGACGTCGGCGCTGCGCCAGATCGCGATTGTCGATGCAGCGATGTTGCCCGTGCTCGCGCTTGCTGCCTACCGCACCGTCACATCATAAGGCGGCGACCTTCCGACGCTAACCGAACAGCCGCGCCATCGATCGGTCGAGCATCACCAATTGCCAGAGCGTCCGACCATGGTCGGCGCGCCCTGAGCGGTGATCCTCGGCGAGGCGCGCGATTGTGGTGGGGTCGAACCAGCCAGTGCCGATCAGTGTACGAGAGCGTGCGAGTGCCGCCGCTTCATCGGCAAGGGGGCCGCGGAACCAGGCGCTAATCGGCGTGACGAAGCCCATTTTCGGGCGGTAGAGGATGTCCTTGGGAAGGTAGCGCTCCATCGCTTTCTTGAGCAGCCACTTCCCCTGCCCACCCTTCAAGCGCATGCCCACCGGCAGTTTCGCGGCGAATTCGACGAGGCGATAGTCGAGCAGCGGCTCGCGTGCCTCGAGGCTTACCGCCATGCTGGTGCGATCGGCCTTGGTCAGGATGTCGCCGGGGAGCCAATGCTGGAAATCGGCATATTGCGCGCGGTCGAGCGCGTCGCGCGCGGGCGCATCGCGCATCGAGCGGACGTAGCGATCCTCGGCGCGGTGTCCGCCGAGCGCGGTGCGGGCGGCGTCGCTGAACAGGGCTGCGCGCAAGGCGGGCGTGGTGACACCGACCGAACGAGCATAGCCCTCGGCGCCATCCTCGGCGAGCGCAAGCAGCGTGGTTTTCGCGCGGAGCGGGCGTGGTGCCCACTCGGCCTTGGGATAGACACGGCCGAGCGTGCCGAAGACGGTCTCGCGGATTGACGCCGGCACGAGGCCGCGCACGCGTTCTTCCGCCGCCTGGAATTTGTAGCGGCGATAGCCGGCGAAGGCTTCGTCAGCGCCATCGCCAGACAGCGCGACCGTGACATCCTCGCGCGCGAGTTCGCATACGCGGTAGGTGGCGAGCGCGGATGCATCGGCAAAGGGCTCGTCGAACGCGTGCACGAGCGTGTCGATCAGACTGAAATCGTCCGCCGCGACGATCCGCTCACGGTGCTGCGTGGCGAAGCGGCGCGCGATTTCGTCGGCATAGCGGCGCTCATCAAGGCTCGCTTCGTCGAAACCGATCGTGCAGGTGCGCACCGCGCCGCGCGACGCCTCGGCCATCAGCGCGACGACCGCCGAGCTGTCCACCCCGCCCGACAGGAATGCGCCAAGCGGGACGTCCGACACCATCCGCGACGTAACCGCATCGCGCAGCAAGGCGAGCAACTCTTCTTCGAGCGCCTTGACCGATCCGGTCGCGCGGCGGCTGAAATCGACATCCCACCAGCGCGAGGGTGCGGGCACAGGCTTGCCGCGTTCGATCAGCAGCGCATGGCCAGCGGGTAGCTTCTTCACGCCCGCGACGAGGCAGGTGTCGTCGGGGACGTAGCCGAACGCCAGATAATCCTCGACCGCGCTGATCTGCGGCGCGCGGCGCAGCAGTGGATGCGCGAGCAGGCCCTTCAGTTCCGACGCGAAGGCGACCGCGCCATCGGATAGCTCGGCATAATGGAGCGGCTTCACGCCGAGCCGATCACGCGCGAGAAACAGGCATTGCCGCCGCGCATCGTGCAGCGCGAAGGCGAACATGCCGTTGAGCCGATCGAGCATTGCCGGACCCCACGCTGCCCACCCGTGGAGCAGCACCTCGGTATCGCCTGCGGTCATAAACACCGCGCCCAACGCCTGCAATTCGGCGCGCAATGCAGCGAAGTTATAGATTTCGCCATTATAGGTGACGGTCAGCGCACCGTCCGCGCTCGCCATCGGTTGCGGGGAGCCTGCAACATCGATGATAGACAAGCGGCGATGGCCGAGACCGACACCAGGCGCGGTCCACACGCCCGATCCATCGGGCCCGCGATGCGCCTGTGCGTCCGCCATCGCCTGGATCCGCGCCGGATCGACGGGCTTTGGGGTGGAGGGATAATAGAGACCTGCGATGCCGCACATTAGCGCGTCACCTGAACAATAAGCGTCACCCCGGCCTTGAGCCGGGGCCCATGGTTCCGCGCACGCATCGCCGGCTGGATTCGCTGCACGATGGGCCCCGGCTCAAGGCCGGGGTGACGGATATGGTGTGCCGTCACTCAGCCATCCCTGCCGCGTGGTCGGCGACGTGGTCGATCGACCCGAGCGCCGCGACGAAGCGCGCCATCGCGGCGCGAGGGTCGCGGCCGGGCGTTGTCTCGGCAGAGACATGCACTGCCACTGCGCGCTGCGGACCACCGAGCAGCTTGGCCTTCAAACTTTCGAGCTTCACGACAACGCCCCGATGCGTCACCAAATCGCCGACGCGGTACCACGTTACGACTTGCCGCTCGACCGGGCCGGGCGCGGTGATCCGCATCGCCGAGCCTCCGGCAAGATCGGGCAAATCGTCAACGCGCACCCAGCGATCATCCTCGCGTAAGGGCCCGACGCCGAACGCAACGAGTTCCTTGCCCTCGCGCTGGCTGCCATAGACCGCGATGGCGAGATCGACCGTGTCGCCACTGGCATCAGCATAGCGCCCGAACAGGAAGTGATCGGCACCGGGATAGTTAGGCGTCCAGGCCGCGCGCGTGCTCGTCGCAACGCGGTGCCAGCCGGGAATTTCTGGAAGGGATATTTGCGACGGCAGCACTTGCGCGCGGCCTGCAATCGCGGCGGACCAGGCCGGGAAGACAGCTGCCGTCGCCAGCACCAAGGCCGCCGCGATCAGCACATCAAGGCGAAACTTCGGCTCGCTCTGCAACCGCGACGGATCGAACACCGGCGCATCGGGTGCGCGATCGAACCAGCGCCAGCCGATCGCGATCACCGCCGCCATCACCAATCCGAAAAACACCCAGCCATAGACGATATGATCGAACCCAGTCGCGCGTTCGACCGATGTGAGATAGGCGGCATAAATCGTCCCGAAGGCACGCAGGCCGTTGGCGATCACCGGCACAACCACCGCCACGACCATGAAGATCGCGCGCCTGCGCCACGATACGAAACAGACATTGGCGACAAGCGCGCCATAGGCGATCATTGCGATCACGAACTTTGCGCCGGAACACGCCTCGGCCACTTCGAAATAGCCGCCCGGGATCGTGATCAACACGCCATCGACCTGCGCGGGCACACCGAACAGATGGAGCAGCGGCATCGTCATCGCGACGGTCGCGCTTTGCAGCGGCTCCTCCAGCCCCTCGCCGAACGGCACGAGGAAGACGGCATAGGCCAGCGGAAACAGCAGCGCGCGCGCCACGTTCGGGCCGAGGATCGTCAGCACCGCGCCCTGTAACATCAGCACGATGCCGAGATGCCGCGCGAGCGCCACCCCACCCGCATCGCCAAGCAGCCAGCCAAACCCGCCGAGCGCAACTAGCGCCAACCCCGGTGCCCAGGCTACGGGCGTGAGCTGAACGAGTTCCGCGCGGCGTTGCCACACGAGCCAGGCCAGCACCGGGGCGATGAACAGGCAATGCCCGAAGGTCGTGCTGGTCCACCAGATTGTCGTCAGCGCCGTGACGTCGTGCCGGAACAGAGCGATCAGCAGCAGCGCGACGCCGCCCAGGATCGCGCTGTGCCGCCGCCACATGGCACCAGCGTCCGCCACTTGGCCCGTCAATCCTGCTCGGGCGAATGCCGCCGCAGGGACGGGGATCGTCATAGCATCAGGCCACGTTGCGGCGCGGTGGCGCTTTGATGCCGATGCCGAGGATCGCGTCGAGCGGGGCGAGCCGCGCCTCCCAGCTATAGCGCCCCTGCACTTGCGCGCGCGCCTCGCGGCCCAATTGCGCGGCACCCTTTGGATCATCGAGCAATGCGATCACTTCCTCGGCGATTTCGCCGACGGTCCCGCCGACGCGGATCGTGCGGGCATGATCGATGCCCTCGGCAGCGGCGGTCGATGCCACCACCGGTCGCGCCATTGCCATCGCCTCGAGCACTTTGTTCTGGATCCCGCGTGCCATTTTCAGCGGCGCGACCACGACCGACGCCGCCGCGATCCAGCCGCGCACATCGGCGACTTCGCCCGTCACAATGACGCCGGGTTGCTTGGCGAGCGCCTTCACCGCATCGGTCGGGCCACGCCCGACGATCGCGAAGCGCGCATTCGGATGCCGCACGTGAATGTGCGGCAGGATCGTTTCGACGAACCACGTGACCGCCTCGACATTGGGGCGGTAATCCATCTGGCCGGTAAAGACGATCAACGCGCCGGTCGTGTCGATGCGCTTGAACTGCGCGGTGGGATCGAAAAAGTCGGTGTCGATGCCGTTCTCGACGGCATAGACGCGCTCCGCACCCGTCTTATCGCGGAACAATTGCGCCTCGGCTTCGCTCACGAACAGGCTTGCATCGGCGCGGTGCGCGACCGCGCGCTCGTGCTGTAGCAGCAGCCGCGCCTCGCGGCCCATGAACCAGCCCATCGGGCCGTCCGATTGCTTAGAATAGGATTCGAATTTGGCCGAATCCATGTCGACGAAATCCATGATGATCTTCTGCCGCGGGCGCGCCGGAAGATATTGCGCCATCTGACTGGAGAAAACGTAGATCGTGTCGATCGAATGGCGCGACAGGATCGTGTCGACCGCCTCGCGCAGCGAGGCATTGTCGAACGCGGTCAGCGAGATCGGCTTGCGCGACACGAGTGCCTGAACCGCCGCGGTAAACCGAGATTTGGAGCGCCAGATGATCGAGCGGTTGCCGGTAAGCTTCGTCAGGCCGCCCTTGCGCTTCATGTCGCGCGTATCGTCCGCGAACGCGATCAAATGGACGCGTTTGCGGGCCGCGAGGAATTTCAGGATGTGAAACCCGCGAATCTTGTCACCCCGATCGGGCGGATACGGCACGCGGTGCCCGAGGAAAAGAATGTCACCCATTATCCAAGACCTTTGGAGATATGCGGTCCGACCCGGTTTGCGATCCAGAGCGGCAGTTTTTTCCACAGCTCGACCTTTTTGGCGTAGCGTGGGTCGGTAGGATTAATCTCGCGCACCGCCTCGCCCGACGCCGTGCGTTTGGCGTATAGCAGAGGAACACCTTCGAAACCCAAGTTTTTCTTGAAAGCGGCAGGCCCGGTCCCGGCTTTCGATCGGCCGAAATCGAAGCGGGTACTACCCTTCGCCCGAGCATGCGCCATAAGCGCGAAATACATACGGTCATTGGCACGCAAACCCCGCGCTGCGTGGCTGCCGCCACCCCAATAGGGATAGACCGTGCCGTTGAAATAGAGACTCAACACGCTGGCCACCGCGCGCCCTTCATGCCGCACCGTAAGGATCTCCGCGGATTCGCCAAAGTGCTGTAAAACGGCGCGAAACAGCGCCGCCGGGAACACCGGGGTGCCAAGATTGCGCACCGACTCCGCATAGACCGCATAATGCGCCTTGATGTCGTCCCGGTGACAACCGACGGAGATAGCGAGGTCTGTCTCCAGCGCCTTGCGAACCTCGGCGCGTTGTTTGCGCGGAATGGCGAGCAATTCGGCCTCGTCGCTGTCAGCCAGCGGACGGGCGAAGCCGAGATAGGTGTCGCGATCGACCTGCCAATCGCCTGCGGGCAGTGCACCGCCGCGCAGTTCGAGCGTCGGACAGCCAAGCCGCTGCGCGAGCGTCCAGGCTGCATCGGCGAGCGCCGGAATCGGCGCATCGCTTTCGGCCAAAATCCCGCCACCAACCGCGAAGCCATTCGAGACAAGCGCCTTGCCGAACAAGGCTGAGCGAATCTCGGTGAGTGGTAACAATCCGGCGAGCGACCCGTCGGCGCGTTCGGCGACTAACGTGTGGCTGATCTGGCCGCAGCCTTGCGCGACCGCGCGGCTCCATGCCGTCAGGTGGAAGGGCGTTCCCGCCGGATGGGCGCGGACGAACGCATCGATCCGCGCGCGCTCGTTTGCATCGCGCAGATCGACCGCGCGCACCGCGATCAGGCTGGAGAGCGGCTGGATCGTCATGCGGCGAGCGCCACCGGGGCGGCGACCGGATTCAGATCGCGGACGATTTCGTCGATCCGGCCCCACTCGTGCCGCGACAACAGCCCGCGCAGCTTGCCCGCCATCGCGCCCAATCGGCTGTAATGGCGCAGCTTCGATTTGGCGGGCGCGTTGGCGACGCGGGGCTGGCCCGGGTCGATTTCCCATGGATGGAAGTAGAAGATCGCGGGCTGCCCCTGCCCTGCCACTTGCCGCACGGCATAATCGGTCAGCGCCGCTGGAAACAAGCGGAAGAAGCCGCCGCCCGTCGCCATCCGCCGCGCGCCCAGTTCTGCGACGGTGACAGGCAGCTCGACCAGATCGGCGTCGGGTAGCGGGCGAAAGGCGAAGCGCGGCGCCTCGGGCCAGCCATAGTGATCGTGGCGTAGCGGCGCTACGCTGGAGGAATAGGCATAGCCCTCCTCCGCCAGCACGGTGTGCGCCCAGGGCGTGCGCGCATCGATCGAGAAGCTCGGCGCACGGTATCCGGTCACGGCCACGCCGCCGGCATCTTCCAGCGCCTTGCGCGCGCGTCCGATGTCGGCGCGGAAGCGCGCGGCGTCGAGGGTAAAGACGCGGTCATGATCCCAGCCATGGCTTGCCAGTTCGTGCCCCTCGGCGACAATCCGGCGGATCATCGCGGGATAGCGCTCTGCAACCCAGCCAAGCGTGAAGAAGGTGGCCTTGGTGCCGCTTTCGGCGAACAGGTCAAGGACGGCATCGGTATTGCGCTCGACGCGCGGCGCAAGCGAATCCCAATCGGCCTTTGCGATCACCTTTTCGAAGGCGCCGACCTGAAACCAGTCCTCGATATCGACGGACATGCCGTGAAGGGGTTGATGGGGTTGCATAACCTCAGCTCCCCCCTGCGGCACGCGCGGGGGCGAGGTTCGGGCTCTGCTCGCGCTCGGCCCAATCGACCAGCAGCGTGAGCACGCGGCGGAGCGCAATGTCCTGTTCCTCGATCCGCGCCTCAAGCGCGGCGAAACGGTCGCTGAGGCCATCGCCGACCGGTTCGTCGCGCGGGCGGCGGATCGGGCGCGGTTCGGCTGGCGGGGCGGTGTTCGCGATCGGCAGCGGGCGCGGCGCTTCCGCCCCGGGTTCTGAAGCGTATTGTGGTTGGCGCTCGACGCCACCGGCACCCGGCCAAGGCGCCGGTTCGGCCATCGGCTTCACACCCGGCATATCGCCCGCAATATCCGCCATCACCGCCGCCACCGCGCGCTCGTCGATCGTATCGATTTGCTCGATCGCGCCGAACAGCAAGACGCGCCCGGCAAGCTGATTCAAGCGCCGCGGCACCCCGTCCGATCCGGCATACAGCGCGGCATAGGCCGCGGGGGTGAAATGCGGGCGACCAGTCCAGCCGACAACGCCCAAGCGGTGGCGCATATAGGGCTCGACCTCTTCGCGTTCCATCGGATCGAGGTGATGCATCGCGATCACGCGCTGGCGCAATTGTTCGAGCCGGTCCGAGCCGTGCAACCGCTCGCGAAACTCGGGCTGACCGAGCAGGAAAATCTGCAACAAGGCATGCCCGCCGGTCTGGAAGTTCGACAGCATCCGAAGTTCTTCGAGGCTCGACACCGGCAGCGCCTGCGCCTCATCGACGATCAGCAGCGTGCGCCGTCCGGCGCGCGCGGTAGCGTGCAGCCCGCGTTCGATAGCGACCAACAACTGTGCCTTGGTCAGGCCGTCGCTCGCGAGATCAAGCCCGGCCGCGACCATCCGCAGCAGATCCTCCGCTTCGATCTGGGTCGAGAC
>JBBQLB010000041.1:0-23436 GCA_038327465.1 Sphingomonadales bacterium
GGGTTCGCCGCCTTTTTCGACCAGGCGGAACTGCGGCCATTGTCGCACCGCGCGCAATGCGATGATTTGCTCACCCGCGCCGCCGATGCCCTTCTGGCTGGGCAGGGCGCGCGGACCGCGACCATTGCCGAATGGGCTGATGCGGTGGCGGCGCTGATGGTCCGGACATATCGCGACCATTGGATCGGGCATGAGGCGCTGGCACGCTTTGCCCGGTTGCGAACGTATCATGAGGGCGCGGCAGCCATGCCCCTGCTTGATCCGTCCGCGTTGGTTGCCGCATGGCCGACGATGCTCGACCCCGGTTTCACGGCGTCGGTTGCATTCTTGCAGACGTTCAACCTGATCCTCAATATGTGGGCCGTTCCAGAGGGGGATCAGGCCAGTATCTGCGTCGCGGCGCTGGCGGCGCTACGCCCCGAACTCGCCGAATGAGTGCTGACGCGGTCGATGTCCGCGTGCTGTGGGACGATCTCACGCCGCACGGCGTATCGATTTCGGGCCGGTTGCAGGCGACGGTGCACAACACGCTTTATCCTCGCACCAGCGCGACGTTGGCGGATGAAATGGGCAAACCGCCGACCCATCGGCGCCGTCTGAGCGCGGCGCTCGCCGCTGGTCTGGTGCGCGAGGATCGCCGTCGCTTACGGCACAAACGGCTAATCGAAGATCCGCTGTTTTGGGAAGCGCCGGTTGATCTGGTTGTGCCGCAGACGCTGCTGCTGCTCGTAGAAGGTGGCGATCACGCCATGTTTCCGGCGGACGAAGCGAACTTCGCGCTGGCCCGGAGGTTGCTCGCGGGCGAGGGGCCGGCACCGTTTGGCATCGACCGCATTCTCGCGCGCGCGCAAGCCGCGCTGGACGACAGCGGCTGGGTTCGTATCCGGCGAACGTCGCCCGAACGTCTTGGAATGGTCGGCCATGCCTGTGTCACGTTGAGCGACGGCGTGACCCGGTTATGGGCAGACCCGTTCCTACGCCCCAAATCGCCCCGCTATGACCCGGCATTTCAGCCTGGGCATCCTGCGGATTCGCTGGAACAGCACCACGCCATTCTCATCACACACGGTCATCCCGATCATTTCGATCCCGGATCATTGCTACGCTTTCCTGCCGATACGCCGATCTACGTCCCGCGCCACCGTGGTCATACGCCATTGTCGCTCGATCTCGCGGCGCTCGCGGGTCAGCTTGGCATGACCAATGTCCACGAACTCGATTGGGGGGAAGGCGTCGCGATCAACGGCTACCACATCACCGCAATGCCCTTTCACGGCGAGCAACCGCTGGGTCCAGGCGCCGCACCGCTGCACGAAGGGCGGATGCGCGGCAATATCTATCACATCGCCGATGCCACCGGCTTCACGACGCTATTGATGGCCGATAGCGGATCGGATTGGAGCGGACGCATCGAAGACTGGGGGCGGATGCTGCGCAGCCGGTTCGGGGCGATCGACATGATCCTCGCCAACCACCGGTCATGGCGATTGCATCCGCCGCAATATCTGACGACGTCGGTACCGCAGTATCTGTGTTACGTCCCCGATGCCGAGCTTGATCGCGTGCAGCGTATCATGCTCGACCCGGGGGACCTTGGGCAATTGGCCGCAATTCTTGGTGCGCGGCGGGTCGTTCCCTACGCGATGGGCGGCGCGCCCTGGTTCGCCGAACTGGGACTGGGCGCGGAAACGGGCAACCACGTCGTCGGCGCATTCGACAGCGTCGCGCAGGACGTGCTCGCCACAAGCGATCCTGACGTGCTGATCGCCGCCGATGGCCGTACGCTGATCCTGCATCCAGGGGATTCGATCGACGCGGCGCTCGAGATCGTTCAGCCGGCGGTCGTGCCAGCACTGGCGAGACCGCGTTGCAGTACACAGGGTGCTTGGATCGGCCATGCCATTGCCAACCTTGAACCGGCTGCAGTCGCGGCGCTGCTGGCGACCGATCTGCCCGGTCGCGCGATTGTCATTGCCACGCCCGGCTATGTCGAAATCGTCGCACCGATCGCTGACGAGGCCACCCCCCAGATATTGGCCCCGTCTGGCGGCTGGGCCCTGCGCAGCGATCCACCCCTCACGCTGGGCCTGTTTGCGGCCGCGCCGGCCTGGGCCGACGCCTTTGTCGATGTGCATCGCGGCTTACTGGCAGTCTTGCGCGAGGGAGGTGATGTGGCACTCGCCGCTCGCGCCGCGCTGGCGAGCGCGCCGCTCGCCGCCGTGCGACCGGAAGCACTGCGCGCCGTCGCCAGCAGCCTAATCGGCATCGCCCCAAGCCGTATCCGCCAAGCCGCAGGCGAGCTGCCGGGCGCGCTTACCGATCACGCGATCGCGCTGCCGCCAGACGCCGCACCTTTGATCGCCATCCATGGTGAGGCGATGATTGGCGCGGCGTTGTTGGCAATCAAACTGCTGCACAATATGTATCTCACGGCTGCGGCCGCCGGAAGCTTGTTGGCGGGCAGCGAGGCGGCGTGGCTCGAGAATGCGCTCGCCCCGCAATAGGGTGCTGTCAGTCTTGTGCGAACCCTTCTTTCGATGACGCTGATCGGACTTTGGTCCGGAGGTTCAGCTGGCAAGCGACTGCCACTCGGCCAGTGCGGCCCAGCAGCGTAGCTTGAAGGTTTGGCGATCGACGATGTAGCGTTCGACGATGTAGCGTTCAAGGTTGAAGCAATTATGGAAGTTGGCGTGGACCGAAGCGGCTTTTTGCCCGTCTTCACTCGCCTGAACCGGAGCATCCCGCGCTCCCTTCGAAATCGCCTAAAGGCCGCTGCCGGGCGATCAGTGTCCGCTTTGCTGAAGGGCCAGCCTGAAAGCAGACCGAGAACTAACCACCATCTATCGCCGTTCCGGTGTCATCGATCGATGCGACCTGCCTGAAAGCCGACCGGCAGCTTCTGGGATCAAAAACGGCCAGACCGTTCCCGCCCCAACCCCAGACGGTCAGTGCAGATTTTCGGTTTCCTGAAACATGGGGTATCCGCGATAAACTCGTGAAGATCGGCGCGAAGCTGGTCAACCATGCCCGCTATGCGACCTTCCAGATGGCCGAGGTAGCGGTGCCCCGAGACCTATTCCGCCGTATTCTTGCCAACATCGCTGATCTGCGTTGTCGAGCACGACCCCATGCTGACCGCAAGCTCTGAGCCCTGCATCAGCATCGACGGCCAAGTTGCGTCCATCTCCCGTGATAATCACGCTTTTTGCGCGGGTCGAAGGGACAAATCGCCTGGGTGCAGCGTCAAAACTCCGCTACACGCGATGCCGCGGCAAAATCTGATTGCGAAAAGCCCTTGCTCGCTGCAATCTCACCCCCAGTCGGGCTTCTTTTGGGGACCATCTGGGAAATGTCGGATTAGGATTGCATCAGATCTTCGTCTTTAACATATTGCGCGACGCCGCCACATTGTGGAAAAAAACCGAGCGATGATTTCGGGGGGGACGCAGGTATGCCAAAGGACCTAATGTTTCGTAGCCGCAGCGTGGGTGCCGTATTGCTGGTGATAGCGCTGCTCGCTCCCGCCGCTCAGCCGGCAGGAGCGGCGACCAAGCAAACCAACGGCAAGGGCCATGGCCTGGACAAAGGTCTCGCCTGCAATGAGGCCGTCTATAATGCGCGTTATTTCGGTGGCCCGAAGGCGACACTGAGCAAGTGCACATGCACTCCAGCGCAGGCGTTCTATACGCCGAGCGGACCGCCCGACCCTGCCACGATCCCGTGGGACTGCGTAGTGGTCGCTACCTATGATGACGCGCCCCCGCCTCCAGCGCCGCCGCTGAGTCGAGGACGGATCGTGCGGTAACGGCGAGCATATTGTTTCGGATTGCGATCCCCGAGGTTTCACTGCATGTGAGCGTCCCGCAAGCAGATTTATGCCGAACGCATATGGTCGTGCTTAAAAGTTGACTGTCTCAATTCCACCATCTATCGCCGTTTGGGTACAAGATCGTCATGCCGCGGAAGGCGTCAGACTGAACCGCCGCCGCTATTTCAGCAGGATTATGGCCTTCGCGATGGTCATATAGATTCCCCAGGCGATGGGCACGCTGACCGCGGCCCAGGCCAGCAGCGCGGTCGTATCCAATCCCCCGGTTGTGCCGGCGGCGCTGCCCGCCGGTAAAGCCGCATCGCCGTCTGCCGTCTCGGCTGACATGTGGAATCGGTCGGCGACCGGCCGCACCAACAGGTTAGCTATAAACCCTGCCACCAGCATGCCCGCCAGGACCAGGTAGATAGGCTGATACAGCTGGTCGCGGGGCACGCCGGTAGCGATTCGCGCGTCGCGCATATAGGCGACCAGCAAGGGTCCGAGCACACCCGCCGTCGACCAGGCGGTCAGCAGCCGGCCGTGGATCGCGCCGACGTACTTCGTGCCGAAAATGTCGGCCAGATAGGCCGGCACGGTCGCGAAGCCGCCGCCGTACATCGAGGCGATTATGCAGAAGGTGAGGATGAACAGGCCAATAGTGCCGCCTGTCAGTGAAGGCGCGGCGACGCCATACAGCAACGCACCCAGCGCGAGGATGACAGCATAAAGCCGCTTCCGCCCCAGCCGGTCGGACAGCGCGGCCCAGAAGAAGCGGCCACCGATGTTGAACAGGCTGATCATTCCCACGAAACCCGCGCCGACCGCCGCAGCGGCCTTCTTCTGCTCGTCGTCGAATGCGGTAAAAAGAACGCCTGGAGCGTCGATCAAACGGCCGCCGAAGATTTCCTGCAACATCGGCGATGCCACCCCGATGATGCCGATGGAAGCCGACACGTTTAGCAGCAGGACCAGCCAGATTAGCCAGAACTGCGGCGTCCGGTGAGCGTCCTTGAGATCGACATTGAACCGCGACATCTGCGTTGTCGTGGTCTCAGGGGCTGTCCAGCCAGCGGGTGCCCAGCCCTCTGGCGGGACCCGGTAGCCAAGTGCCCCAGCCATCATGAACACGAAATACCCGGCCCCCAGCACCAGAAACGTCTGCCAGACGCCTACGCCGTTAGCGCTGGCAAAATACTTCATTAGGATATCGGCGAGCGGACTGCCGATCATCGCGCCCCCGCCAAAGCCCATGATCGCCATGCCGGTCGACATGCCGCGCCGGTCGGGAAACCACTTGATCAGAGTAGACACCGGCGAGATGTAGCCCAGGCCCAGCCCGAAGCCGCCGATCAGGCCGGAGCCGAGCCAGACCAGCCAAAGCTGATGGATCGAAATGCCAATCGCCGAGATGCCCATGCCACCAGCCCAGCAGAACGATGCGACGACGCCTGCCCTGCGCGGCCCGGAACGCTCCAGCCAGTCGCCCCCCAACGCCGCCGCCGCGCCCAGCACGACGAAGAACAGGGTATAGGTCCAGACGAGGTCGCTGATCCGCCAGTCACAGCTCGTGGTTGTGATCGCCTGCGCTAGTGTCATGCCCTTGCAGACGACCGGGTTCGATATTCCCACCGCGCGCGACAACGGCAGCCAGAACACGCTGAAACCGTAGGCCATGCCGATGCAGAGGTGGATGGCAAGCGCGCACGGCGGCACTAGCCAGCGGTTGAAGTCGGCGCCGGCGGCGGTGGCCGCGCGGTCGAGGAATTGGGACGTCGTGTGCGATGCGGAAGCCATTGCTATCTGAGACCCCAAAGTTGCGACCGTGGGCAGCTCTGTCGGATTAGCGCGCCCATGACCATGGTCTCCTTGTCAACCCGATGCCAGTGGCCGCTTACCGGATCAGGCTCCTCATCGTTAGACGACAATAACTGTGGCCTAGCTAACACCTTCGACTGATCCGGCGAACGGCAGCTTAGGCGATTCCCGTCGCTGGAAGCGGCCGGACTGCAAACACCCACTTTCAAACTTAGCGGCCCGACCGCAGCCGCTCGATGGACGTCGTCTGGCTGGGTTCGCAGCAAACGAGAGCTGACCACGTAGTGGGCGAAGCTGACGAGCTACTGCCCCGCCTTCAGCAATTATTACCAAGGGTTGCCATGCGGTGGCATGCGGTTGGCATCTGCGGTCCCACACAATGGGTCGAAACAGGCAACGATCTGACACCCTGACGCAACCAGGGTATCTACGCTGCCCCGTCAGGAAGACAGTCGTCGCTGAATGTTTAGCGGTTCATCCCGCACCAATGACCAGAATTCCCTTGTGCCCTGGATGAGCGCGTTGCTGCGGTATAGCCGTGGCTCGCGCAGGCGAGCGTCGTACCGCAGGGCATTCTTTGCACAATAAGATGCCCACCGCCCATTGTGTAGGCGATCATGGAGAGGCTCGATCTTGATGCCGCGAGACCGTCCGGTTTTCTTTAAATCGCCGTCGAGCAGAGCCTGTTCCAATGCGACCTGAAAACGGGCCATGTCAGTGCTTGCCGACGGGCACATGTAGCCGTGAAGATGTAGCCCGACCTTGCTTTTGCCTGATCGCGATCTTCCCTCGATGACATAGGCATATGCAAGATCTCCAATGCCCTGACGATCTAACTCCTTCTTGAGCCTCTTCTGGATGAGCGAGGGTATCGACCTTCCCTGCGCAATCCATTCGGACTCCAGCCGTCTATGAAGCTTAGCAGTGAACGCATAGGCACCGAGCTCCACGGAAGCGAGAGAGCCTGCAATGAACTTCATGTGTTCACTGAGGCGCTCCCAGCCCGGAATGGTCCGTTGATCGAGGGTTACCAAGTCCCAGCTATGGTCGAAATCTGTATATACTAGATACGGCGTCCTCTTAAGCCCTGCGCCCTTGGCGATCGCAGCTCGGATTGCGGTGTCGCTCGCGAGGGAGGCGAGCAAATCACGCTCCTGTCCCATGATGGTTTCAAGCTCTCGCTTCCACTGACGGACGGGAGGTTTTTCCCGTCGTGGCCCAGGTAGGTCCGAGAGACGCGGGAGGTAGAGTTTTTTGTAGGGCACTGCGGTTCCTTCTTGGTTCGGACGCAGTCTGATAACAACGCATGTGTGTTTGTCAACATGCACTTTGGTTAAAATAGCGCGCGCTCGATCAGATCATAGTCTTGTGTGGAGAGACCAGCGGAGACGACTTCCGGGCGCGCGCGCCTGATGAATTCCACGGCCGCAAGCTCATGGATGCTAAGCCAGCGGCGCCGCGGATGAACGTCAGCGGCCACCTCGCGCATCACGCTCAACTGCTCTTGATTGAATGACTCTAACGGGCGGGCCGCAATCTCTTCAAGGCTCTGCACGACGGTATTGGACGACGTTGGTGCAAGTATCGCTGACCAGTCTGTTTCCGGCAATCGCTGCTCAAGCACTGCGCGGAGGAATGCCACCTTATCCAGGCCCAATTCCTTCGCGAAGAGCTCCGCATGCTCCAGAGGTATGCGAGCGCGACCGCTCGCCATATGGCTGAAAACGACTGACTGCTTGTAACCTAAGCGTTTGGCGAGCTCCCGCTGGCTAATTTTCTTTTGAGTTCGCAGGCGCCGCAAGCCGTCACCCAACATGATCGCTGCCTGTGTGTCGCGATAGGGGAAGCTGGGGGTGCTCATGAGGCTCAGGTCCATGTGTGTGTTTATTTACACTCGACAAGCGTCAGTGCGTGTAGTAATGGTACCAGCATGAAGAGCAGCCCACAACACCGCAACGCTGGTCAGCGATCTCGCGAGCAGCAAGCGCACCGTCGCCACTATGCCTTGGAGTGCCCAGAAAACGTCGTGCCGCTGGTCGACCGATGAGCGTTTACGCCGATCTCAACGAGAGGCTGCGACGTGCGGCGCGTAATCGCACACGCCTTCATCTCGATCCCGCTCACGTCCGAGCTCTGCTTTCGCTCCGCGTCTACAGCGTGCTTGCAGCTCTAGAATCCGAAGAACTGAACGCCCTATGCCAACAAGACAACGAGCCAACCGAAGCGCAGCATCCTCGCCAGGACAGCGTCACCAGCTTGGGCAATTCTGGCTGTGGCATCGGACCGATCGCGATGACTGGGCCATTTGTTGGTACGCAGATGGCACCGATGGACTCGGACGTCGCACGCGCCGCAAGTCGCTTGGCATCGGAGGCGGTCAAAATGGTGACCCGCCGAAAGCGGCAATCGATGCCCTCGCCGAGCACTACCTAACCGCGCAACAGCCGGTTCAGGCTTCGGTCGCGACCGTTTACGTTGAGAAGCTGATGGCAGACTGGCTCGTGCAGTATGCCGAGCCGAACCTTTCAGACCCCGTGCGATACGCGAATGGGATCGCTCACTGGCAGGCGTTCTTCCAGATCGAGCAACGACAAGGACATCTTAAAGGTGCGCCAACAGTTGCGGACATCAACACTCAACTCGTTGAGCGTTTTCACGCTTGGCGTGCCTCCCAAGGGGTCGGCGGTCACACAATCTCTCGCGATACGGCGGCCCTCCGCCAACCGCTAAACTGGGCTTGGAAGCGAAATATGATCGCTTCCAGTCCCTTCATTCCCGACGTGAAGGACAAAGGCGAGCCTAGAGATTTGATCTACACCGTCGATCAGATCGCCGCCCTCCTGGAAGCGTCGCTCGAGCTCGAAGAGCGTCACCACATTCACATGTTCACCATGATCATGCTGAGCACCAACGCGCGCGTCGAAGCGGTGCTGGAACTCGACAAGGACATTCAGGTCCGCGACGGTTTGATTTTCTTCAACGCGCCAGGTCGCAAGCAGACCAAGAAGCGCCGAGCGGTCGTACCTATCTGTCCGACCCTTGCTCCATGGCTGGCTGAGCATTCGGGTCGAGCAATTCAGTGGAATAAGCGAAGCCTCGACCGCGCGACGGGTGAAGCTCAATTCACGCGTCTGCCTGTCGACAGCATCAGAACCGCCTTCGAGAAAACGCTAGTCGCGGCCGGCATCTGCCACCACGGCCTAGATCGCGAGGGCAACGAAATCTGGTTGCCTCCTCGCGCCAAGCTTGGAGAAACGGTACCGCGTCCCAAGCTGGTCGGCCTCGGCTCTCCCAACACGCTGCGGCACACGATCAGCACCGAGCTTCATCGACGCGGTGTCCCCGAAGGTCAGATCGAAACCGCAGCTGGTCACCGAGGTGATGGGACGAACAAAAGGCACTATCGACACATCCGACCCGAGTACCTGACGGACTTCATCGACGGAGTTGAGGCGCTTTGGCATGACGTGGGCAAGCTCACTAACGCACACCTGCGATACCAGCGCGATACCAACGTCATCGACCTTGGAGCGAACGCGACGCGAACGAACCAAAAAATAGATAAATATCAACAGGTTGAAATGGTGCCGCTTACAGGACTCGAACCTGTGACCCCCGCATTACGAATGCGATGCTCTACCAACTGAGCTAAAGCGGCGTTGCCATGTCCGCATGCGGACGGTGGCGAGGGCGGGCGCTTATCAGGTCGTGTCGGGGCTGACAAGCGCGGACGGGCGAGGGTGCGCGGGAACACGAGGCGAAACCTCCGCCGGTTTACCCGGTGTTTACCACGGCGCGTGCACAACGCCTTCGTGACGGCGGCCCGTATTGGGCTGGGCCGAGCGAGGTAGGGCGTTTGCGCATGGACAGTGTTCGCGGATTCGAGAGCGATCGGACCGATCTGGACGACAGCGATATCGCGCCCGCCGATGACGGCGGGGTGGCCGACACGCAGATCGAGGTCGGCACCGATGAACGCCGGATGCACGTGCGCGCTTACAATCATTGGGTCTCGCTGCTTGGGGGACGCGCCTATCCCTCGATCGCGGATCTCGATCCCGCCAATATCGCCGATTTCGGGCCGCACAGCGTTTTGCTCGATTTTTCGGCCGGGATCGAAAATCCGGCGATCGCCTATCTCGGCAAGGCTTTGCGCGAGGAATGCAGTCTCGATTCGTCGACGACGCATATCTCGCAAGTGCCGAGCCGGTCGTTGCTGTCGCGCCTGACCGACCATTATCTGCAGATCATCGCGAACCGCGCGCCAATCGGGTTCGAGGCCGAATTCGTCGGCACGCGCGGGTTCAACACGATGTACCGCGGCATTTTGATGCCGTTTTCGTCGGATGAGGATTCGATCGATTTCATCTACGGCGTGATCAACTGGAAGGAATTGGTCGATGCCGAAGCGCAGGCCAAGCTCGACGCCGAAGTCGCCGCTGCGCTGCGCGCCGCACCCGCACCCGTCGTCACCGCGCCGGTCTGGGCCGACGGTCCGAGCGCTGGCCGCGATGTTGCGGACGCCGGGGTCGCCGCAGAGGCTGAACTTGAAGAGGAGACGGCTGCCCCTGCGGGCGCGAGCCTGGGCGAGCAGCTTGCGCTGGCGCAAAACACCGCCGCCGCCGTCCGCGCCGCCGACACGCGCAGCCGCGCGACGCTGTACCGCGCGCTCGACCGCGCACACACCTTCGCCGCCGCCGCCGATGCGGACCCGGTCGCGTATGAAAGCTTGCTCGATCTCGCCGGAATCGCGGTGCAACTCCGCGCGCCGATGACGCCGATCGTCAAGCTCGTCTTCGGCGTCGATCATGACAAGACGCGGCTGACCGAATATGCCGCCGTGCTCGCTTATGCGCGCCGCGTCGGCGTGGAGGTCGGCACGCTCAGTGATTTTCTCGAAACGGTCGACGGTGGGATCAAGGGCGTGGTCAAGGCCGAGCGGCTCGCGCGTGCGCCCGTCGCCAAGCCCCGGCCCGATCCGGTCGCTTTGCTCGCCGAGCGCCCGACACTGGCCAGCGTCGCGCTCGAAACCGCGTCGCCGAGCGGCGACTATGTCGTCCTGCTCGCCCGCGTGCGGGATGGTGCAATGCTCGATATCGTCGCAACCATGGCGGGCGACACCACGCTGACCGAGCGCGCGATGCGCTACGCGACCACCTGATTGATCGCGCGCCGTATGTTGCAGCGCCACAAGTCTTGAGGTCGTAACGCGTCCGGCGCATAGCGTGACGCATGGCCAAAACTACGCTGAAATCGCTGTCGGATGCGCTTGCCGTCCGGCTGACCAAAGGTGCGCTTCCGGGCGAATTGCAGGGGTTCGGCAAGGCCGAGCGCGCCGAGGCCGCCGCCTTCGTCGCCGCCACCGCTGAGCGACGCTTGCCCGGTGCCGCGGTGATCGTGCTGGAACCGCTGCCCGGCACCGACCCGCGCCGCCTGATGCGGTTGGCGATCATCAACGACGACATGCCCTTCCTGGTCGATTCGATTGCGGGCGCAATCACGGCGCATGACATTTCGATCGACCGGATCATCCACCCGGTGCTGCGCGTGACGCGCGATGCCGCGGGCGTGCTGACCAAGGTGGACGACACCGGCACGCCTGAATCGATGATCTATCTCGAGCTCGAACGCGCCGATGCGCGCGATCGGCGCGACTTGATCGAAGCGCTGACCAAGGCGCTGGTGGATGTGCGCGCGGCGGTCGGCGACTGGGCCGCGATGCAGGATGCGATGGCCGCCGACATTGCGACGTTGCCCGAAGGCGAAGGGGCGGCGATGCTGAAATGGCTGCTCAACCGCAACTTCACGCTGCTCGGGTATGAGCGCTGGCACGCCGGTTCGGCGCGGCCCGAAGCGACGCTTGGTATCGCGCGCAACCCGCAGCCGGTGCCGATCCTGGCGGAGGCTTCGCGCGCATTGGCGATCCAATGGTTCGAAAAGGGCGGCATGGCCCCGCTGCTGCTAAAATCGAGCCTGACGTCGGCGGTCCACCGGCAAGTCCCGCTCGATCTGGCGGTCGTGCCGGTCCTCGCTGCGGGAAAGATCGTCGGCCTGTCGATCCATGCCGGCCTGTGGACCAGCGCCGCGCTCAACGCCGCGCCGCAAAGCGTGCCGATGCTGCGCACGCATCTTGCAGCACTTGAGGCAAAGTTCGGGTTCGATCCGCGTAGCCACACTGGTAAGGCGCTGACGCACGCGCTCGGCGCCTTGCCGCACGAGTTGATCACGGCGTTCACGCCCGAGGCGCTTGAAGAAGTGGCGTTGACCGCGATGTCGCTGGCGGATCGGCCGCGCCCCAAGCTGGTGCTGGTACGCTCAGTCCTCGAGCGGCATCTCTACGCCTTTGTGTGGCTGCCACGCGACGATCTGACCACCGCGCGGCGCGTCGCGATCGGCGCGATGCTGGTAGAGGCGACGAATGCCAATGTGCTCAACTGGGCGATCGCGATGGACTATAGCGTCGCCTTGCTGCGCTTCACGATCGACATCCGCAACGCGAGCACGATTGCGGATGCGGCAGTGCTCGACGCCCGGATCGCGCGGATGGTGCGCGGCTGGGTGCCCGCGGTCGAATCCGCGCTTGGCGAACTGGTCGATCCGGCGCGCGCGGCGCGGCTCGCGCTGAAACACGCCGCATCCTTCCCGAATGGCTATCGCAACGCCAACAGCCCCGAGGAAGCCGCGCTCGACATCCTGCGGCTGGCCCGGCTGGAGACCCCGGACGACCGCTCGGTCCGACTGTACCGCGATGGCAACGCCGGGGTACAGACGCGCGCGGCCCGACTCAATATCTACCGGCTCGGCGGCGCGCTGCCGCTGTCCGACGCGGTACCTGTGCTGGAAAATTTCGGCTTCCGCGTGATCGAAGAACAGCCAACGCGGCTGATCGACGAGGATGGCGCGTTCGTTCACGAATTCCTGATCGAAATGAGCGCGGTGCCAGCCGATGAGACGGTGCTGGAGGACGCGATCCAGGCGGTGCTGGAGGGCAAGGCCGAGAATGACGCGTTTAATCGGCTGATCGTCGATGCCGGGATCGCACCCAAATCGGTGCTGCTGTTCCGCGCGTGGTTCCGCTATTTGCGCCAAGCGGGATCGGCCTATAGCATCGTCACCGTAGTCGATGCCTTGCGCCGCGCGCCAAAAGTCGCCGCCGCCCTGATCGAGCGTTTCACCGCCGCGCACGATCCGGCGCGCAAGCTGAAGGGCCTCGATGTCGCCGACGCGGCGATCGACGCGGGCCTCGATGCGGTGTCGGCGATCGACGACGATCGGATCCTGCGCAGCCTCCGCAGCGTGATCGCGGCCACGCTGCGCACCAACGCTTTTGCTGCCGCCGGACAAGCCGCGCTTGCGTTCAAGCTCGACAGCCATCTCGTCCCCGGGCTTCCGGCACCCGTGCCTTGGCGCGAAATCTGGGTGTACTCCGCTCGCGTGGAAGGCATCCATTTGCGCGCCGGCCCGGTCGCGCGCGGGGGGCTGCGCTGGTCCGACCGGCGTGACGATTTCCGAACCGAAATTCTGGGGCTGATGAAGGCACAGCGCGTCAAGAATGCGGTGATCGTACCGACCGGCGCGAAAGGCGGTTTCTATCCCAAGCAACTGCCGCCCGCATCGAACCGCGACGCGTGGCTGGCCGAGGGGACCGAAAGCTACCGCTTATTTATCCGCGCGCTTCTGTCGATCACCGACAATATCGTCGAGGGCGCGGTGGTGCATCCCGCCGACGTCGTGATCCATGATGGCGAGGACCCCTATTTCGTCGTCGCCGCCGACAAGGGCACCGCGACCTTCTCCGATGTCGCCAATGCGATCGCGCTCGAGCGCGGATTCTGGCTCGGCGACGCCTTCGCCAGTGGCGGATCGGTCGGGTATGATCACAAGGCGATGGGCATCACCGCCAAGGGCGCGTGGCTCAGCGTCCAGCGCCACTTCGCCGAACGCGGCGTCGATGTGCAGACCCAGCCGATCCGCGTCGTCGGGTGCGGCGATATGTCGGGCGACGTGTTTGGCAACGGCATGCTCTTGTCGAAGACGCTTAAGGTCGTCGCGGCGTTCGACCATCGCCATATCTTCCTCGATCCCGACCCCGATCCTGCCGCAAGCTGGGAAGAGCGCAACCGTATGTTTGCACTGCCGCGCTCGTCATGGGCGGATTACGACGCGTCGCTTATCTCCAAGGGCGGCGGCGTGTTTCCGCGCACCGACAAGGTCATCAAACTGTCGAAGCAAATTCGCATTGTGCTCGGCGTGGAGGAGAGCGAGCTTGAGCCCGGCGCGCTCATCTCGGCGATCCTCAAAAGCCCGGTCGATCTCCTCTGGTTCGGTGGCATCGGCACTTATGTGAAGGCGCGCGCCGAGAATAATATCCAGGTCGGCGATCCAGCGAACGACCGGCTGCGTGTCGATGCCGAGGATCTGCGCGTGACCGCGATCGGCGAGGGCGCGAACCTTGGCGTCACGCAAGCCGCGCGCATCGCCTTTTCGGCGCACGGCGGGCGAATCAACACCGATTTCATCGACAATTCGGCCGGGGTCGATTGCTCGGATAATGAGGTCAACATCAAGATCGCGCTCAACCGCGAAATGATCGAAGGGCGCTTGGCTTACGAAAAGCGCAATACCTTCCTCGCCGGCATGACCGACGATGTCGCGCAGCTCGTATTGGAGGACAATCGCCTCCAGACGCTCGCTCTGTCGATCGCCGAAGCCGACGGCGCGCAAGCGGTGCCGAGCTATGTCCGCCTGATCGAGATTTTCGAGGGCGCGGGCTCGCTCGACCGCAAGGTCGAAGGGCTCGCCGCGAATGACGATCTGCTGCGCCGCGCGGCCGAGGGACGTGGTCTCACTCGCCCCGAACTGGCGGTGTTGCTGGCGACCGCGAAGCTCGCGCTGCAAGCGGCGATCGAACGCTCGGGGCTCGGCGTCGACCCCGATCTCGCGCCCGATCTCCACGCCGCTTTCCCGCGCGCGATGCAGAAGAAGTTCGGCACCGCGATCGACCAGCACAGGCTGCGCGGCGAAATCGTCGCGACCAAGCTTGCCAACCGGATCGTCAACCGGATGGGCGTGCTCTACCCGTTCGAACTCGCCGAGGAAGAGGGTGCCGCGATGAGCGACATCGCCGGCATGTTTGTGGTTGCCGAACGGCTGTTCGATTTGCCGACGCTATGGCGCGAAATCGAGACCGCAGCGATGCCCGAGGCGGCGCGGATCGCCTTGTTCGATGAAGTCGCGGTGGCGACGCGTTCCCAGATCGCCGATTTGCTGCGCGTCACGCGCAGTGGCACCGGACCGGGCGCGGCGCTGGCGCGCCTGTCGAAGGGCATCGCGCAGCTCGACAAGCAGACCAAGGCGCTATTGCTGGCCGAGGCGAGCGCCCAGAGCGCACGGATCGCCGATACGCTGGAGACGGCGGGCGCACCGAAGAAGCTGGTGCAAAAGGTTGTCCGGCTGTTCGAACTCGATGGTGCGGTCGGGCTTGCCGATCTCGGCGCGCGGCTTGGTCTCGATGAAACGGTGCTGACGCGCGCGTTTACGCGATTGGGTCAGGCGCTCGGACTCGATTGGGCGCAAGCCAACGCCGCGCGCATCTCCTCAAGCGATCCGTGGGAACGGCTGCTGATTGCTGGCCTCGCGCGTGATTTCCAGCAATTGCGGCTGGAATTCCTCGGGCGCGGGGCAGGGGGCGATCCGCAGACCTTGGTCGAGGGCTGGCTCACCGCAAATGCCGGCCGCGTCGCGCAGTTCAAAGCGGTTGTGGATCGCGCCCGCCTCGCGCCTGCGCCCAATGCCGCGATGCTGGCGCAGATTGCGGGTCAGGCGCGGGTGTTGTTGGGAAGGTAGCAGAAGGGGGGCGCGCGCGTGCGCCGGATCCCGTTTGCCGTCATCTCATCCCCTCAAAACCGGGCGCGCAGCGTGAACCGGGCGTTGGTGGGCGCACCGGTCGAGATGTTCACGTCATTCTGCGCGACCGGGAAATAGCGTTCGTTGGTGACGTTTTCCACATTCACTTGGGCATCGATCCGGTCGGTGAGTTTGACGAACAGCGCGAGATCGAGACGGGTATAAGCGGGCAACGTCACGGCGTTGCTGATCGAGGCGAACTGGTCCGTCTGATGATAGAGGCCCACGCCGACACCGAGCCGATCCAGCAGCTGATACCGGTTCCACAGCGAAAACTGGTGACGCGGCACTTGCCCAACGCGGCGTCCTTGCGGCGCGTTGACTGTCGTGCCGGTGATTTCGGCTTCGGTATAGCCATAGCCGAGGCTGGTCTGCCACCGCTTGGTCACATTGCCGGTCACGCCGAACTCGACACCCTTCGACCGCTGCGCCCCGGTTAGCACGATCGTGCCCGGCGTCGGGCCGCTGGCGCGCGTGTTCGTGCGATCGAGCTGATAGACGGCGAGGGTCGCCTGGAGCGCCGGTGTCACGTCCCACTTCACGCCCAGCTCATAATTGTCGAACCGTTCCGGTGCCAAGGCCGCAAGCGCGGCGGTGAGCGACAGGAACTGATCGCCCGATTGCGGCAAATACGAGCGCGTAAAGCTGCCGTAGAGCGATGCAGTCGCGACCGGCTTCAGCACCAGCCCGAAGCGCGGCGACCAGAGATCGTCGCTGCGCTGAAATCGCTCACCGGTAAAACGATTACTCACGACCAGATCGGTCCGATCATAGCGCAGGCCGGCAACCACATCGACATGATCGCCGATGCTGATCTGATCCTGCAGATAGACCGATCCCTGCGTCAGCGTGCTGCGCGTCTGGCGGTTGCTGTCGCCGGTCGGGCCAGCGATGAAGGTGATCGGCGGAACGACGAAGGGATCGCTGAGCGCCACCGTTACGCGGCGATTGGCCGCCGTCAGCGGTGCGGCGGGATTGAAGAAACCGTTGCGGCGTTCGTTGCCGCTATCCTGCCGCGTATATTCGCCGCCGACCAGCACGACATGATCGATCCCGCCGGTCGATCCGCGCCATTCGGCATTGCCCTGCGCGATGAAGTTCTCGCGCTGGGTAAGGTCGTAATAGGCCTCAACCCCCAAGGTTCGGGCACCCGTGATCGCGTTCACCGCGACGGCGCTCGCCGGAAACGCGTTGCGATAGGATTTGTTGTAATCGCCGTAGAGCAATTGGGCGTTGACCGTCAGCCGATCGGTCAGCGGGGCCTCTGCACGCGCGCGCGCCACATTGGCCTCGAAATAGGTCTTGTTGATCCCCGGCACGCCAAAAAACGTGTCGCGAAAGCCGGTCAGCGGCCGACCATTTTGCGAAGGCACGCCGCGATCGGTCACCCGATCATCGCCGACATGCTCATAGCCAAGCTGGAGCTTGATGCCGCCGGGCAGCTCGGTGCCGATCACCGGATTGACCGCGTAGCGCGCGCCTTCATAAAAATCGCGGTGATTGTCGAGTTCCTCGTAAACCCCGTTTACGCGTAAAGCGGCGCCGCTGCCCAGAGCGACATTCAGATCACCCGTCGTCGCCCAGCTGCCGAACGTATCGCCGCCAATCTCCGCCGCCGCACGCGTGCTGCCGATGATCGGCCCCTTGCTCACCCGGTTGAACACCCCGCCGCCGCCGCCGCGCCCGAAAATCATGGCGTTGGGGCCTTTCAGCACCTCGACCCGGTCGACATTGTAGAAACTGCGAAAATACTGGACGTCGTCGCGCAGGCCATCGACGAAGAAATCTGCCGTGCTGTTGTTGCCGCGCAGCGTGATCTGGTCGCGATTGCCTTCGCCCTGTCCGGCCGAAGCGCCGGGCACAGAGCGGACAAGATCGGCGACCGATCGGATCGCCTGATCGTCAATCTGTTGGCGGGTGAGCACGGTTACCGCTTGCGGCACGTCGATCAGCGGGGTTTTCGTCTTGGTCGCGCTGCTCGTCTGTACGGTGCGATAACGATCGATCCTGCCGGTTACGATGATCTCGGTGCCGTCTTGCGAGTCAGCGGCAGCGTCGACGTGGTCGTTCGGCAAGGCATTAGCCGGAACCGCCAGAAAGAGGGCAGCGGTCGCAGACAAGGTCGAAGCACGCATATGAAATCGGTTCCCAATTGCGAATGACTCGCGATAGGGATGCTCTATTGAGAGGCATTCGCAACGTCAAGCTTGTTGCGAGTGATTTTCATTAACAAACACCGCCTCGGCGAGCAGCCACGATCGGAGTGCGCTGGCGAGGTTGGGCGGGTCCTCGGCCTGAATGCGCAAAGCGTCGATCTCCGCGATCAAGGCGTTGAGCGGGAGGTTGCGGACGGCGGCCGCCGCTTCGAGCACGCGCCAGAAGACCGGCTCGAGGCTGATCGAGGTGGCGTGCCCCGCAATCGTGACCGAGCGTTTGACCGGGCCGTGGAAGCCGTCGGGGGGTGGGGTTATGGGCATTTGAGGCGAGGGTAGCAGGGGTTAAAGAAGATGGCACCCTCTGGTCATCGAATGGGTCACCGTTTATTACTAGTGCTTTGGTGGAGGACGCATGAGCACTTATAATCTCGGAAAGCTCGAAAGAATCGAGCTTCGCGATATTTGGCAGAGTGAATCGTCACATTTCACGCCGTGGCTCGCGCGTGAAGAAAATCTGCTGACGCTTGGCGAAACGCTGGGTCTTGAGCTCGAACTTGAGGCGCAAGAAAAGGCCGTCGGGCCGTTTCGCGCCGATATCCTATGTAAAGACGTCGGCACGAATGCATGGGTTCTCATCGAGAATCAGTTGGAGCGGACGGACCATTCCCACCTTGGGCAGTTGCTTACGTACGCTTCGGGTCTGGAAGCAGTAACGATTGTGTGGATTGCGGCCCGCTTTACGGAGGAGCATCGATCCACGCTTGATTGGCTTAACAGGATCACCGATGAGACATTCCGGTTTTTCGGCGTTGAGGTAGAGCTTTGGCGGATCGGCGAATCCCCCGCCGCACCGCGCTTCAACATCGTGTCCAAGCCGAATAACTGGAACAAGCTTGTGACCCAAGCGGCGCGGGCCATCGACGAGACTGAACTCACGGGCATCAAAGCGCTGCAACTCGCTTACTGGACGGCGCTGGGCACTGTTTTAGTGTCAAAAGGAGGTCCGCTTGCAAAGGAGCGCAAAGCCCAACCGCAATCTTGGATGCCCTATTCGGTTGGCCGAAGCGGCTTCGGTATCAACGCCGCCATGGCACGACCAAAGCGTCAGGTACGAGCGGAAGTCTATATCTCGAACCCGAAAGCGAAAGCTTTCTTTCACCTGCTGCATGCGCAAAAGCAAGAGATTGAAGAAGAGTTAGGGTATGGACTTGAATGGGACGAATTGCCTCAGGGACAAGATACGCGCATATTGATAGCGCTCAACAATATTGATCCACAGGATCAAGGAGACTGGCCTCGCCAACATGATTGGCTTGCTGCACGCCTGAATGAGCTTTATCGTGTTTTCATCAACCGTGTTAAGGCGCTTGATGCGAACACGTGGCAGCCGGAAGACGAAGTTTGACAGTTTTCAGAAGCGCCATCTATAGGTGACTTCGCCCTAAAAATATTGATACGATACATGGCAGGACTATTTTCGTTCCGTATATTATGAGAATACGAAGATAATACTCTCGCCTTCCGACTTCGGAACTTTCGTCACCGTTGCCGCCGCCGCCTCACGGCGCATCAAACAACGCCGCCAATTGCTCAATAATCGTCCCACCAAGCTGCTCGACATCCATAATCGTCACAGCGCGCGCATAGTAGCGTGTCACATCATGCCCGATCCCGATCGCGGCGAGTTCGACCGGGGATTTGCCTTCGATCCAGCCGATCACCTGCCGCAAATGCCGCTCCAGATACGAGCCTGAATTGACCGACAGCGTCGAATCGTCGACCGGCGCGCCGTCCGAGATGACCATCAGGATCTTGCGATCCTCGGGCCGCGCGATCAGGCGGCTGTGCGCCCATAGCAATGCCTCGCCGTCGATATTCTCCTTGAGCAGCCCCTCGCGCATCATCAGGCCGAGGCTGGTCTTTGCGCGTCGCCACGGTTCGTCGGCTTTCTTATAGACGATATGGCGCACATCATTGAGCCGCCCCGGCTGCGGCGGACGCCCCGCCGCCAGCCACGTCTCACGGCTCTGACCGCCTTTCCACGCCCGCGTCGTAAAGCCCAGAATCTCGGTCTTGACCCCGCAGCGCTCGAGCGTGCGCGCGAGGATGTCGGCGCTGATCGCCGCGATCGAAATCGGCCGCCCGCGCATCGATCCACTATTGTCGATCAGCAGCGTCACCACCGTATCGCGGAAATCGGTCTCGCGTTCGATCTTGTAGCTGAGCGAGAGCGTCGGGTTGACCACGATCCGCGCGAGCCGCGCGGCGTCGAGAATGCCTTCCTCCTGATCGAAATCCCAGCTGCGATTCTGCTGCGCCATCAACCGGCGCTGCAACCGGTTGGCGAGCTTGGTAACTACGCCCTGCAAATGCACGAGCTGCTGGTCGAGATAGGAGCGCAGCCGCACCAGTTCATCGGCGTCGCACAAATCGGTCGCGGCGATCACTTCGTCATGCGCGGTCGTCCACGCCTTATAATCGAACTGGCCGGAAGGGTCGGCAAAGGGCCGGTTGGGGCGCGTCGGCAGCATGCCTTCCTCGCCTTCATCGCCGGGCTCGCCGTCCATATCGTCGAACGAATCCTGGCCCTGCTCGCTGCCTTCGCCGTCTTCGCTTTCGGAATCCTGTTCGGATCCGCGCGCCTCGATCTCGCCCTGCCCCTGCTCGCCGTCTTCCTCGCCCTCGTCGCCTTGGTCGTCCTGTTGCTCCTCGGTGCCTTCATCCTCATTGCCGCCCTCGTCGGATTCGTCGGGCAGCATGTCGCCCTCGATCAGATCGAGATCCTCGAGCAATTTGGTGGCGAGGCTGGCAAAGGCGCGCTGGTCGTCGATCGCGAGGCCGAGCGCGTCGAGGTCGCTCCCCGCTTTCTGCTCGATCCAGTCGCGCACCAGCGCCATGCCCTGGTCGGTCGCGGGCGGCGGGGCGGCCCCGGTCAGCCGCTCACGCACCATCAGCGCGAGCGCGGTCGATAGCGGCACTTCGTCGCGCGATTTGGCGCGGGTGATCGGATCGGCGCGCATCCGCATTTCCAGCGCGACATCGAGGTTGGCAGTGATCCCGGCATAGCCGCGCCCGCCCAGCGCCTCGACCCGCGCACTCTCGACCGCATCGAACACCGCGCGCGCCACGGCTTCGCCCGGCGCGGTGCGGTTGTGGAGCGCGGTGTCGTGGTGCTTCAGCCGCAGCGCGAAGCCGTCGGCAAAGCCGCGCGCCTCGGCCACCTGCTCGGGCGGCAGGCTGCGCGCGGGCATCGGCACCTTGATGTGCTTGCCGCTTTGCGTCGGCGCATCGGCGGTGAAGGCGAGCTCGATCTCGGGCTCGTCCGCCAGCGCGCGCGCGGTGCCGCCGAGCACCGATTTGAAACGATCGAGCGGGGTATCAATAGGCACGCGCAAGCTCCGGCAAGTCGATCTGTCCGGGCGCGAGATCATGATCCATCCGGATCGTCGCGACGCGGGTTTCTGGGTCGTACTTCAGCACCGTCACCACCGCGACCCCGATAATGCCGTAGGCGGGCAGTTTGGTGATGGGAATAAAGGTGCGCGCGTGCGGCACTTTGCGCAACTTGCCGATCGCGAACGCTTCGAGATCGAACGCGATCATGTCGGGGGTTCCGGCGGGTCCGGCATAGCGCAGCCGCGCGACGCTATCGTCGGCCAGTCGCTTTCCCTTGAACACGCCATATCCGACCGGCGGGATCGCGAACGGCGCGGCGCCTGCGCCCTTTGCGCCAACGAGGAACGCGTGGTCGAACTTGGAATCCTGGTCGGCATCGAACAGGCAATAGCGCGCGTTGAGCTGCGTCGGCCGAAGCGCGCCGATCACGCCGAACGGGAGCTGCCCGGTCAGCACCTTGCCGATCGATGCTCCGTGGATCGCCTCGCAGAAGATCGCCTCAGGTGCGCCCGTCACCCCGGTTGGCCCGCCCGCCTGAATCACCGTGCCCCGCGAAAAGGTACGCCACTCGCCTTTGTGATCGAGCACGATGTCGCCCGCGAGGATGACCGAATCGGGTTTGTGGATCGCCGAGGTCGATACGATCGCGCCGGGCGACACTTGCTGCAGTCCCTGCGGCGAAATCGTCTCGACCAGCCGCAACGGCGCACGGGGAGGCATGGGATCGGGCGCGGCGGCGCTGAGCAACAGCGCGATCGCGGCGAGAAGGGGGAGGCGGATGGTCACGCCGACCCTGCTACCAGATTGGCGGGCCATCGGAAGCCCGCAAACGCGGCGTCAGCCTTCGATGCGGGGTTGGTCGCCGCGCCGCATGCCAACCTCGAACATGCCTTCCATGCGCGCCACACGCGTGTCGAGCGTATGCACCTTTTCTGTAAGGGCACGAAGATCGCCCGCGAGACCGGTCATATCACGGCGCAAACCGTCGATCCGCTCCTGCATCAGTACAACGCTTTTGAGCGCTGCGAGCGCATCACTCATTGCACTCATGCGCGTGCGCCCATTGCCCGCAAACTACGATCGATGTCTTCACGCGTCGCACGCAAGGTCGCGAGCATTTCGTCGAGCGCAACGTTCATTTTCGGAATAGCGATATTCGCCTCGGCAACGAGCGCAGCGAGCTCCGCTTCTTCCTCGCTGGTCGGAACATCATTTTCCCCGGCGATATAGCGGCTTGTCGCCTCGCGCACGATGTGACCGACCGATTGCCCTTGGCTTACGGCAAAGGCATCGAGCTTGGCCTTCTGGTCGGGGCTGGTGAGGAAGGTCACACGTTCGGTCTGCATCGGAGGCGCTCCTTATCATGTGATTATAAGGTGCGCCCGCCTCCGTGCAAGAGCCCGTAACGAGACGGCTCACAACGGAATATTGTCATGCTTCTTCCACGGATTCTCCAACTGCTTCCCTCGCAGTTTGCGTAGCCCCAAAGCAATCCGACGCCGGGTCGAATGCGGCTGGATTACTTCGTCGATAAAGCCCTTGCTCGCTGCGACGAACGGGTTGGCGAAGCGCGCTTCATATTCCGCCGTCTGTTCGGCGATCTCGGCGGGGGATTTCCCGCGGAAGATGATCTCGACCGCACCCTTCGCGCCCATCACCGCGATTTCGGCGGTCGGCCAGGCATAATTCAGATCGCCGCGCAAATGCTTCGACGCCATCACGTTATACGCGCCACCGTAAGCTTTGCGCGTGATCACGGTGATCTTGGGCACGGTCGCCTCGGCATAAGCGAAGAGCAGTTTGGCGCCATGCTTGATGATGCCGTTCAGCTCCTGCGCCGTCCCCGGCAGGAAGCCCGGCACATCGACGAAGGTGACGATCGGAATGTCGAACGCATCGCAGAAGCGAACGAACCGCGCGGCTTTCTTCGACGAATTGATGTCGAGGCACCCGGCGAGCACCATCGGCTGATTGGCGACGAAGCCGACTGTCCGCCCCTCGATCCGCCCGAAACCGATCAGGATATTCCCGGCATGCGTCGGTTGAACCTCAAAGAAATCGCCTTCGTCGACGGTTTTGCGGATCAGCTCGTGCATGTCATAGGGCTGGTTCGCGCTTGCGGGCACGAGTGTGTCGAGCGACTCCTCCAGGCGGTCCCACGGGTCGGACGAAGGTCGCTCAGGCGGCGCCTCGCGGTTGCTGGCGGGGAGGAAGTCCACGAAGTCGCGGGCCGCGAGCAGCGCCTCGATATCGTTCTCGAAGGCGACATCAGCGACCCCCGACTTCGTGGTGTGCGTCACCGCACCGCCCAGCTCCTCCTGCGTGACGATCTCGTTGGTAACGGTCTTCACT